>CAVKJJ010000001.1:0-134858 GCA_963656685.1 bacterium
TTTACAGTACATGGTGTTCGAAACAGCACGATTTGTCCGCCACGTTCTCGTTTCGTCGCACCAAGGGGGAGGCATTTTAACACGCGAGAATGGCGTAGAAATCACCAACTGCACACTCGGCGGAAAATACGCGATTCTCAGCGCACGGAGAATTGAGGTATATTGAATCGTTTTCTTAAATATAGAAACATATTGCACGCTTCTCGGCTTTGCGCAGCCAAAGAGGGCGAAAATCGGGGCGTTTCTCGTAAAAATTCCAAGGCATCTAGGAAAAATTTGCTGCCTTGGAATTTAAATTTGCTGCCTTGGAATTTTTACGAGCTGCCTTGGAGTTAGAGCGAGGAATATTCGAGGGGTGAAAAAAGGGTTTCTTTTTTCTAGTTCAAAGGTGTAGATTGTCTATATTTCGTCACGCGTTTAACATTTTGGGGAGGGGATGTGCATAATTTATAGGGGTTATAAATAGTGCATTTGATGGCATTGGGGCAGTAAACGTTGTAATTGAAGCTCTAGAGGTGGCCATTGAACGGTTGCGCGCGCTATGGGGGCGACGTTTTCAAAACGTCGCGCTCTACACGAAGTTAGCAAGCGCACATGTGTGAATCCGTGTAGAGCTGTGACGTTTTGAAAACGTCACCCCCATAGAAGGCTCAACATCTTTTTACGGCTCTGAGCGTTGGACGATAAAAGAAAATAAGTACTTTTGTGCGTAAGCGTAAAACCTAGCACACCGCCATATGATAAAACTTGCCAACCGCATAAAAAGCATAGAGATCTCCAGTTTATGGAGCGGCCATAAACACATTGTGTGGAATCTCAACGCCGACGTCAACGTGCTCAGCGGCAAGAACGGCGCCGGCAAGAGCACCATCCTCAACAAACTCATCCAGCACCTGCGCACCGTGCCCTCCACGGGAGAGATTTCGGGCAACACACGGCTCGGGGTGAAAATAGACTTCCTCCCCTCCGACTCCACCGGCATACGCTACGACGTGATACGCAGCTTCGACCGCCGCATTGCCAACTCCGACCCCGCTGGCGCGCTCGCCGACGCGCGCATCGTGACAGAACTCGACTGGCAACTCTATCTCGTGCAGCGTCGCTACCTCGACTATCAGGTGAACGTGGCGAACCGCATGATCAGCCTCCTCACCGCCGGCGGAAGCGAGGCGCAAGCCCGCGCCACAGAGGCCGCACAGCAGAAAGCACGCTTCCTCGACATGGTCGACGAACTGTTTCGCGAGACGGGAAAGCACATCGACCGCGACAGCAACGAACTGAGTTTCGTTCAGTACGACGAACCGCTCTCGCCCTACCTTCTCTCCAGCGGCGAGAAGCAGATGCTACTCATTCTACTCACCGTGCTCACCGAGGACCGCCAGCCCTACGTCCTTTTCATGGACGAACCCGAAGCGAGTCTGCACTTCGAATGGCAGCAACGGCTCATCGCCCTCGTGCGCGAACTCAACCCCAACGCGCAAGTGGTGCTCACCACCCACTCCCCCGCACTCATCATGGACGGATGGGAAAGCGCCGTGACGGAAGTGAGCGAAATCACCGTTTAAGGGTGGTTCTATAAATTACCACCGCATAAAGTCCAAATTCGTTCATTTGGCGTTTTGTCACCTTTCGGGCTCTTTTCCGCCCCTTTTGCTTGTTCGCTCAGTCGCATAGCCCGCTATGCTTCTTTGCTCACAAACAAAATGAACGAAAAATAGCACCGAAATCTGACAAAGCTAATTTTATTGAACCACCCTTACACGTCACGCCATGAAACGACTCAGTCAACACCTCAACTCGGCCTACGTCGAAGCCATGAACCGGCTCAACGGGAAAAAAGCGCGCCGACGCGTGGTGGTCTACGTGGAGAGCTACGACGACGTCTTCTTCTGGAGCAACCTGCTGCGTCCGCTCGAGACGGACCGCTGCTACTTCGAAGTGATGCTGCCCTCACGCACCACACTCTGCAAAGGAAAGAAAACGGCGCTCGCCAACGACCTTGGCGAGAGGCTCGGCAGCGCCATGATTGCCTGCGTCGACGCCGACTACGACTATCTCATGCAGGGCGCCACGCCCACATCGCGCGAGGTGTGCACCAATCCCTACGTGTTTCACACCTATGCCTACGCCATTGAGAACTTCCAGTGTTACGCCCCCGCGCTCCACGACGTCTGCGTCATGGTCACGCTCAACGACCGCCGCACCTTCGCCTTCGAAGACTTCCTCAAAGCCTACTCCGAAGCCATCTGGCCCCTCTTCGTGTGGAACATCTGGTGCTACCGCTACGGTGTGTACAAGCAGTTCTCCATGCTCGACTTCTACCACGTGGTGCGCTTACAGGACATCAACTTCTTCCACCCCGAAAAGACCCTCGAGCGCATACGCCACCTCGTCAACGCCAAGGTGAACCGCTTGCAGCGCGCCTTTCCCGAAGGCAAGAAGACCTACCGCCCCTTGCGCGACGAACTCCTCCGCCTGGGCCTCTCGCCCGAAACGACCTACCTCTTCATGCGCGGTCACGACCTCTTCGACGGTGTGGTCTCGCCCTTGCTCGCGGGCATCTGCGAAACGCTGCGGCGCGAACGCGAACACGAGATACGCCGACTGGCGGAACACGCCGTGCAGATGCAAAACGAACTCGCCGCCTACCAAAACGCTACGGCGACCATCGAAGAAATGCTCCGCAAACACACGCAATACATGACCTGCCCGCTCTACCTCCGCATACAGGACGACGTGCGGGCCTTCGTCGACAACCTCTCACAAGCCGCCCCCGAAGCGGCGCAACGTCCTACTGACGAACAACAAACGTCCCAACTCTGACATGCTGCTCCACATCAAAAACATGGTATGCCCCCGCTGCGTCATGGTGGTCACCGACATCCTGCAGCGACGCTCGCTCACGCCGCTAAGCGTGAGCATCGGCCGTGCCGAGACCGCCGAAACGCTCTCCGAAGCACAGCTCCAAGCGCTCGCTGCCGACCTCCAGACGGTAGGCTTCGAACTGGTGCGCGACGCGGCATCGCAGCTCGTGGTGCGCATCAAGTCGGCCATTGCCGAAGCCATCGACCGTCCACAACTGGTCAACTCCACGCTCTCGGCATTCATTGCCGAACGCCTCGCGGCGGACTACCCCACCCTCTCGCGCACCTTCTCCGCTGCCGAAGGGCAGACCATCGAAAGCTACGCCGTGGCGGCACGCATAGAACGCGCCCGACGCATGATGGACAGCGGCGAAACGAGCGTAAAAGAGCTTGCCTTCGCCCTCGGCTACTCCAGCGTGGCCCACTTCTCCCGACAGTTCAAACAAGTTGCGGGCATCACGCCCACAGAATATTTAGCACAAAAACGTAGATAGCTTTGAGTTACCAAAAGGTGCAACCGGAACAATACACAGACTAACTAAGTAAAGAATAAGGGCTACTTGCGCAAGATTTCAATTGAAGGCTTGGGCTTTCAGCCCGCAGTCGCTCAAAGCATTCCGTATTTGCACATTGGCATAGCCACGCATTTGGGCAATCCTCATTTGCACATTCGCACATTTGCACATTAGCACATTGGCAAAGCCACGCATTCGCACATTAACTATGATACGTCCCGTCCTTCCCACCGATGCGGCCGACATTGCCGCCATCTACCGCGAATACATCCTTCACACAACCGTCACTTTCGAGACCGAAGCCGTCAGCGAAGCCGAAATGGGCCAACGCATTGCGGCTTTCTCCGCCCACGGCCTCTACTTCGTCTACGAAGAGGACGGGAAAGTGCTCGGCTACTGCTACGCCCACCCCTGGAAAGAGCGCCGGGCCTACTGCCACACGCTCGAGACCACCATCTACCTCGCACCCGAAGCACAACACCGCCACATAGGCCGCCAACTCATGGACCGTCTCATCCTTGCCTGCCGCGAAACGCCCGCCCACGCCCTCATTGCCTGCATCACAGGCGAGAACACAGCGAGCATGGACTTCCACCGCTCGCTCGGCTTTGAGGAAAAGTCCCACTTCACAGAGGTCGGAAACAAATTCGGCCGATGGCTCGACGTGGTGGACATGGAGCTGATGTTGTAACGATGTGAAAAATATGCCTTTACGGAGGCTTTTGCGTGCGCTAGCGCATGGAGGTCAACTCTCCGAGTTGACTGTTGTGCGCAAATAACCAAACGCAGCACGCAAAAGCCTCTGTGAGTCTACAACACACTATACCGTCCGTAACAATCGTGTAGAGCGCGAGGTTTTGAAAACCTCGCCCCCATGGAACGAAGCACAACCTTTTATACTCACACCACATTGTGCAACACTCCCGCAGAATAGTGTAACGCCCATAGCCCCCGCCTTCCGTACCTTTGCATCCGTAAACGACAGATGCAAACACTTCTCTTTCACCCTACGATGAAACATCCCCTACCCCATAGCCGCCACGCGGCACTCCTCACCCTCGCCGCCCTGCTCGGCACCACGCCGCTCCTCGCGCAAACGCCCGAGGCGCAGTTGCCCGACTCCCTACAGGCCGAAGGCACGGAGCAAAATCTCCACGAAGCTGGCGTCAGCGCAAAGCGCAAAGCCGTGAGTCGACTGGACGGTGCCGTGAACGGTTTCACCCTCAACCGTCAGGAAATCTTCAAAGCCGCGTGCTGCAACCTCGGCGAGAGTTTCACCACGAACCCCTCGGTCGACGTGAGCTACACCGACGCCGCCACCGGCGCACGTCAAATCAAGCTCCTCGGCCTCTCGGGTTCATACGTGCAGATGCTCACCGAAAACGTACCCGCCTTCCGTGGCGCCGCGGCGCCCTACTCGCTCGGCTACGTGCCCGGCCCCTGGATGCAGAGCATACAAGTTTCGAAGGGTGCGGCATCCGTGAAGAACGGTTACGAGAGCATCACCGGCCAAATCAACGTAGAGTATCTCAAGCCGCAAGCCGATCCCTCGCTCGAGGTCAACCTCTACGGCGACAGCAAGAGCCGCATCGAGGCCAACGTGGCGGGCAACGTTCATCTGCGCGAAAAACTCTCCACAGCCGTTCTCGCTCACTACGAGGACGCCTTCGGTCACCATGACGAGACGCACGACGGATTTCTCGACAAAGCGAACGTGCGGCAGTACCACTTTCAGAACCGCTGGGCATGGATGGGCGAGCGCTACATCTTCCAAGCAGCGGTAAACGCACTGGGCGAGAAGCGCAACGGAGGCCAAACGGCTCACGCACAACTGCACGAAGGCACAGAACGCTACCTCATAGGCATCAACACGCACCGCTACGACGCGTTCATGAAGAACGCTTTCGTGCTGAACCCCGAACACGGCACCAATCTCGCGCTCATCCTCTCCGGAGCGTGGCACGACGCCGACGCCTCCTACGGTCACCGCGCCTACGACGTGACGCAAAAGGAGGGCTACGCCTCACTTCTTTTCGAAACGAACTTCACCAAGCGCCACAGTCTCTCAGCCGGCCTCAGCCTCAACCACGACTATCTCGACCAGAGCTATCGCCTCACGCACGACGACGCTCCGCTCACTCCCCTCAAGGAGAAAGAGACGGTGCCGGGCGCATATGCGCAATACACATACAACCTCAACGACGCGCTCATACTCATGGGCGGCGTGCGAGCCGACCACAGTTCGCTCTACGGCACGTTCGTCACACCGCGTTTCCACATCAAATACGCACCAAGCCGCAGCGTGAGTTTCCGTCTCTCGGCAGGAAAAGGCTACCGTACGGTCCACCCGATGGCAGAGTACAACTACCTCCTCGCTTCGGGCCGCCGCGTGGAACTGGGTACGCTATCGCAGGAAGAAGCGTGGAACTACGGTGCGAGCGCGAACTTCAAAATTCGACTCTTCGGCCATATCCTCGACCTCAACGCCGACTACTTCTACACGCACTTCCTCCACCAAACGGCAGTGGACATGGACGCCGACGTATCAGCGTTCCGCATAGCCGACGTGGCGGGGCGCTCGTTCTCCCACACGGCTCAACTGGAAGCCACCTACACGCTGTTTCGCGGCATGACGCTCACCGCTGCTTATCGCTACAACTACGTGCGCCAAACCTCGGGCGGAAAACTACGCGAACGCCCGCTCACGAGCCGCTACAAGGCGCTACTCACCGCAACATACAAGACGCCGCTCGAACTCTGGCAGTTCGACGTCACCGCCACGCTCAACGGCGGCGGACGCTTGCCGCTCCATTATATAGAAGGTACAGACCAGACAACCACCGACGCACGCTTTCCCGCCTATGCAGGACTCAACGCGCAGGTGACGCGATGGTTCCGCCACTGCTCGGTATATGTGGGCGGCGAGAACCTCACGAATTACCGCCAGCAACTTCCCATCCTCAACGCCCACAACCCCTGGAGCGACCGGTTCGACGCTACGCAAGTCTGGGGGCCTGTTCACGGCGCCATGATATATGCCGGATTACGTTTTAACTTAGGAAAAATATGAAAAAGACAAACATCGTTCTCATTGTGCTCACCGTTGCCGTCGTGGCACTGGGCATTGCCCTTCTCCGCGTGACGGCTTTCAAAGCCGAAACGGCTAAAACAGAAACGCCCGCCTTCCAAGGCGAAGACATGGGCGACTTCCGCGCCATTTCCTTTGCCGAAGGCACACAGATGGACCCGTTCAGCTTCTTCGCAGGCGACGGACTGCTCCTTGCCGCCGGCGACATCAAGGCTTCGAACGCCATGACCATCGGTTGGGGCACGTTCGGAAAACTTTGGGGCGAACCCGTGGCCACGGTCTACGTGCGTGAGGACCGATTCACACACAAGTTTACGGAAGAGAGCCCGTACTTCACCATCATGTCGTTCAAAGACAAAAAAGTGCTCGCCTACATGGGAAGCCATAGCGGACGCGACGCAGACAAGGCCAAAGAACTGGGACTCCACACCTATTATACAAAGCACGGCGCGCCTTACTATGCCGAGGCCGACACCGTCATTGAATGCCGCAAGCTGGCAGCGACAACTTTTGCCGACGATAACTTCTGCGACTCCGTACCCCGCCGCGTCTACGCGAACACAAACGGGGCGTACCACACGCAGTACATAGGCCGCGTCACAGGGGCGTGGGCAAAGAAGCAATGAGTGCGCACCGCAAATACCCCGTTGAGGGCATGAGCTGCGCTTCGTGCGCTGCTCACGTAACGAAAGCGCTACGCAGCGTAGATGGCGTGGAAGACGTGAACGTCAATCTGCCCATGAACACAGCCGAAGTGCGCTTCGACGAGGCGCGCTGCACGCCTGCCATGCTCGAAAGTGCCGTGAGCCGCATGGGCTTTACGCTCCGCACGGACCGTGAGTTGCCTTGCGGGGAGAAGAGCGACACTTCCACCGCAAATGATCGCACAACTTCTGCTCCTTCGTTTACCAGCGCAGCGGAAGAGGCCGACCGTGCCTTTGCCGCACGTTACGCCACGCTGCGCCGACGCGCCATAGGGGCAGTGGCGGTGGCAGTGCCGCTGCTGGTGCTGAGCATCGTGCCTAAGCTCTTCAGCGGACAGGAGTTCCTCTTGTTTCTCCTCGCCGCGTTCTCGCTCTGGAAGTTCGGACGCGAATTTTTCGCCAACGCCTGGCGCCTGCTACGCCACGGCACGTCGAACATGGACACGCTCGTGGCGCTCAGCACGGGGGTGGCGTTCCTCTTCAGTTGTTTCAATCTCTTCTTCCCGCTATTCTTCACGGCGCGCGGCCTGAAGCCTGAACTTTACTTCGACTCAGCCGGTGTGGTCACCGCATTCATTCTCACCGGCCGACTCTTCGAGGCGCGCGCCAAGCGTCGCGCGTCGGCTGCAGTGCGCTCGCTAATGGGACTACAACCCAAGGAGGTGGTGCGACTCGCCGCCGACGGCACGCAGCAAACGGTGCCGCTCTCCCTCCTCGCCCCAGGCGACACGCTCCTTGTGCGCCCTGGCGAACGCATAGCGGCAGACGGCTGCGTGGTGAGCGGCGAGAGCGCCGTGGACGAGAGCATGATAAGCGGCGAACCGCTTCCCGTGGTAAAGACTACGGGGACAAAGGTCCATGCCGGCACGGTCAACGGACAGGGTGCGCTCACCGTGCGCGCCGAACGTGTGGGCGGCGACACGCTCCTTGCACAAATTGTTCGCATGGTGCAGGAAGCGCAAGGCAGCAAGGTGCCCGTACAAAATCTAGTGGACCGCATAGCGGCGGTGTTTGTGCCGGTAATCATCGGCGTGGCGCTGCTGAGTCTTGTTGCGTGGCTACTGCTTGCGCCAACGGACGGACTGGTGCGCGGACTGCTTGCCATGGTGAGTGTACTCGTTGTGGCATGTCCTTGCTCCCTCGGACTCGCCACGCCCACGGCAATCATCGTGGGCATTGGCCAGGGAGCGCGCCACGGACTTCTCGTAAGGGACGCGGCAAGCCTCGAAACGGGACGAACCGTCGACACCGTGGTGCTCGACAAGACGGGAACGCTCACGGAAGGGCACCCTGCAGTGACGGCGAGCGTATATGCCACCCCTACCGACGGCTCTACTGCCGACGCCGAACGTTGGCGCCGCGCCTGGGCGTCGCTCGAAGCGCCAAGCCAGCACCCCTTGGCGGAGGCGGTTAGCAATTATTTGAAAGGTACTGCTACGGAGTACGTGGCGAATTTCATAAATTTGCCGGGGAAAGGCCTCGGCGGACGCATCGGAGCTACGGATTTTCTCGTAGCTTCGCCCGAGGAAATGGCCTTGCGCTCCTACGCGCTCCTTCCCGAAGTGGACGCGTTTGTCCGTACGCACAGCGCCACAACAGCGACGCTCGTATGTCTTGCGGCAAACGGCACGGTGGTTTCGGCCATGGCTATTGCTGACCGCACAAAGGCGGGTGCACGTAGCGCAGTGGCAGAACTCGAGGCGATGGGCATTGCCGTTCATCTCCTCACGGGCGACAGCGAAACCACAGCCCATGCCGTGGCCACAGAAGCGGGCATCGCACATGTTACGTCACGTGCGCTCCCTGCCGACAAGGCTGCTTATATAAGGAAGCTGCAAGCGGAGGGCCACCACGTGTCAATGGTGGGCGACGGCATCAACGACAGTGCCGCCATGGCGGCAGCAGACTTGAGCATCGCCATGGGAAGCGGAAGCGACATAGCCATCGAAACGGCGCAGGTGACGCTTCTCTCGCCAGATCTGCACAAAGTGGCGCAAACGCTACGACTCTCGCGCATCACTACGCGCACCATTCGCGAGAACCTCTTTTGGGCGTTCGTCTACAACGTGGTGAGCGTACCCATTGCAGCCGGCATTCTCTACCCGCTCTGCGGATTCATGCTCAACCCCATGATTGCGGGCGCCGCCATGGCGCTGAGTAGCGTCAGCGTGGTGAGCAATTCGCTCCGCGCCGGACGTAAACGCCTCTGAAAGCGCACTGTGGCAGCGCTTGTGCGCAACACGATTTTTCTCCAAACGGAACACATCAAACTAACACATCACAAACCACTATGAAACGTTATCTTTTTCTCCTCCTTGGCCTCGTGCTGAGTTTCTCCGTGGCTTTTGCCAAGGACATCAAGACGCTCGTGGTGACCACCACGCCGCAGATGCACTGCGAAAACTGCGAAAAGAAAATCAAGAACGGACTGAAGTTCGTGAAGGGTGTGAAAGACATCCAGACGAACGTAGAAAAACAGACCGTGACCATCAAGTACGACGCCGACAAGGTTTCGGCCGACGACATCTACGCTGCTTTCTCCAAAATCAACTACTCCGCCAAGGAAGTGAAAGCCTCTTGCTCCGGCTCCTGCGGCGCACAGAAGCAGAGCTGCTGCAAGAAGAGCGGCGAACAGGCTCAGAAGGCCGGCTGCTGCAAGGCCGAGAAGGCCGACACCGCCAAGAAGGCTGGCTGCTGCAAAGGCCAGGGCGGCTGCGGCAAGAAAGCTGAAAAGGCTGAAGCCAAAACTACTTGCGGAAAGGCGGGCGGCAGCTGCTGCAAATAACCTCCTACGAACCATCCACAAATCACGCGCCGGCGTGTCGGTACAAAAACCGACTCGTCGGCGCGCGCTCTTTCACGCAAAGCTTCACGCAGGCACGATTGCGCCACAAATACTTTCACTTTGCAAACCAAACTTCGCATTCTTGCCCACAAAGAAACATTTTTAGCTCATTCCCATTCACTTTGCCCTTAAAAACCCATGCAAAGTGTCTTTTTGTTCCGTTTTATGTGTTTAAATTTGCAGCTGTAAACCAAAAACTAAGTAACGCGCGGCACGACGTAAGCACTTGTGAGCGGAAAGCCGCTAAAACGACTCAACAAAACACTTCTCAAAATGAAAAGATTCAAGACAAAATGGGTGGCGTTTTTCGTCATTATGGCACTGATTTGCATAGGCGGTGCCTTCGTACCCGAAGCCAAGAACCTCTGGACACCCGATGAGGCAGTATCGTCGGCAGATGTGGCGTGGATGATCACGGCCACCATCTTCGTGCTGATGATGACGCCCGGTCTGGCGTTTTTCTATGGAGGTATGGTCAACAAAAAGAACGTCATCTCCACCATCTTGCAGAGTTTCATTGCCATGGGCGTCATCAGCGTGGTTTGGGTAGTGGTAGGATTCAGTCTGGCCTTCGGCGACAACATCGGAGGCGTCATCGGCTCGCCTGCCACCTTTTTTATGTTTAAAGGCGTAGGCGCACAAACCAATGCCTTGCTCGCACCCACCATTCCCCTCGCGCTCTACGCTCTTTTCCAGATGAAATTTGCCATCATCACGCCCTCGCTCATCACAGGCGCCTTTGCCGAACGCGTGAAGTTCTCAGCTTATCTCGTGTTCATGGTGCTCTTCTGCATTTTCATCTACTGTCCGCTCGCTCACTGCACATGGCATCCCGACGGCATATTCCGTCAGTGGGGCGTGGTAGACTTTGCCGGCGGCATCGTGGTTCACGCTTCCTCGGGCATCGCAGCGCTCGCCGGCGCCATCTTCCTTGGTCGACGCGTGAAGACCGGCAACAACGAAGGACCCGCCAATGTGCCCTACGTGGTGCTCGGCGCCGCCATGCTCTGGTTGGGCTGGTTCGGATTTAATGCCGGTTCGTCGCTCCACGCTGACGAGATAGCCGTAAAAGCATTCCTTAATACCAACACGGCATGCGCAACCGCCATGCTCACTTGGCTCTTCTTCGACTCGCTCATGGGACGCAAAGCTTCGGCCATGGGAGCTGCAGTTGGCGCCGTGGTAGGTCTCGTGGCCATCACCCCCTCCGCCGGCTACGTTAGCGTAGGCCAGTCGCTTTTCATAGCCTTCGTCACCACCCTCGTGTGCAACGTGGCGTGCCACTGGAGCGACCGCTCGGGCCGACTCGACGATGCGCTCGACGTGTTCCCCACTCACGGCACCGGCGGTATCATCGGCACCGTACTCACCGGCATCTTCATACAAGAAGGTCTCATGGCTGGCACATGGGAAGGCTTCGTAGTGTTCCTCTACCACCTCCTCGCCGTAGCAATCGTGATTGTCTACACATTTATCATGAGCATGCTCCTCTACTGGATTGTCAACAAAATGATTCCCATGCGCGTTAGCCGACGCAGCGAACAGATTGGTCTCGACATCAGCCAGCACGGCGAAAGTTACAACTTTGCAGACGTCGCTTCCGACGACGACGATGACGACATGTAGCATACACCTTATATATAGTGGCACGTACATTATATATAGTACCTCACACCTTATATATATACCAACCTTAAAGACCTTACATCTCTCTTTCTGATAAAGCACACTATTTCCCGGCCGTGGCTTCCGCCCTAAATTTCTAGCGGAAGCCACGGCCTCTTTCCTACAAGCCTCAAAACCACAAGTTTTGCACATGCCGCCACACTTTGTGCGCATTTTTTGCTACCTTTGCCGCGTCAAAACAATAGGAACTAGCAGCCCGTCTGCACTACCCACGTAAACCACGGGACTATGCCACAAGGCACGTCCTTTCCCATAACACCATTCTATCCAATGAGTGAACAACAGAAGAAAATCAAGCAGCTTGTAGAGCTCCGCCAGAAGGCACGCCTCGGCGGCGGCGAGAAAGCCATCGAAAAGCAGCATGCAAAAGGCAAAGCCACTGCACGCGAACGCATTGAACTCCTCCTCGACAAAGGTTCGTTTGAGGAAATGGATATGTTCAAACTCCATCGTTGCCACAACTTCGGCATGGAGAAAAAACAATACCTCGGCGACGGCGTAGTAGCCGGCAGCGGAACCATCAACGGACGCCTCGTATACGTCTTCGCACAGGACTTCACCGTAAATGGTGGCTCACTCTCTGAAACTATGGCGCAGAAAATCTGCAAAGTCATGGACCAGAGCATGAAGATGGGCGCACCCTGCATCGGCATCAACGACTCAGGTGGCGCACGCATACAAGAAGGTATCAACGCACTCGCCGGATTCGGCGAAATATTCCAAAGAA
Source organism: bacterium (assembly GCA_963656685.1). GTDB lineage: Bacteria > Bacteroidota > Bacteroidia > Bacteroidales > Bacteroidaceae > Alloprevotella. The sequence continues at coordinate 12,430 of CAVKJJ010000001.1, forward strand.
ACATCGAAGCATCGGGCGTAGTGCCCCAAATCAGCGGTATCTGCGGACCCTGCGCCGGCGGCGCCGTCTACTCCCCTGCGCTCACCGACTTCGTAGTGATGCTCCAAGGCGTCAGCTACATGTTCCTCACTGGTCCTAAGGTGGTGAAAACCGTCACTGGCGAGGACGTAACGCAGGAAGACCTCGGCGGTGCAAAAGTTCACTCCACGAAGAGCGGCGTTTGCCACTTCGTAGCTGAAAGCGAAGAGGACTTCGCTGCCATCGTGCGCAAGCTCCTCTCCTACATGCCGCAGAACAACCGCGAACGCGCACCCCGCGTGGAATGTAACGACCCCATCGACCGCAAGGAAGACCTCCTGAACGAAATTATCCCCGACAACCCCAACATGCCCTACGACATGTACAAAGTTATCGGCGCAGTAACCGACAACGGCGAGTTCCTCGAAGTGCAGCGCAACTTCGCACGCAACATCATCGTAGGCTTCGCACGCTTCAACGGCGAAAGCGTCGGCATCGTAGCCAACCAACCCAGCGTTTATGCCGGTGTGCTCGACTGCAACGCCTCACGCAAAGCCGCACGCTTCGTTCGTTTCTGCGACTGCTTCAACATCCCCATCGTTTCGCTCGTTGACGTTCCCGGTTTCCTCCCCGGAACAGGACAGGAATACAACGCCGTCATCGATCACGGCGCAAAACTTCTCTACGCCTACGGCGAAGCCACCGTGCCCAAGGTCACCGTCACGCTCCGTAAGAGCTACGGCGGCAGCCACATCGTAATGGGTTGCAAGCAGCTCAAAGCAGATCTCAACTATGCTTGGCCTTCTTCCGAAATTGCCGTTATGGGTGCAGCCGGTGCCGTAGCCATCATCGACGGCAAGGAAGCAAAAACAAAAGAAGACCCCAAAGCTTTCCTCGCAGAGAAGGAAAAGGAATACAACGACCTCTTCACCAATCCCTACAAGGCTGCAGAGTTCGGCTACATCGACGATGTCATCGAGCCCCGCAACACTCGTTTCCGCATTTGCCGCGCACTCGCACAGCTTGCCAACAAGCGTGAGACGCGTCCCGCAAAGAAACACGGCAACATCCCCTTGTAAAATCATTCCCAATGAAGACATTTCAATACAACCTTGGAGGTCAGACGCTCACACTGCGTGTTGATGACAAGAACGGCACAGTGGCTGAAGTTCTCGTAGACGGAAAGCAACACATGCCCGCTGAAAGCGAAATGCCCGCCTATGCAGCAGCCATCGCACTCGCACTCATCGAACACGAAGTGGAGATTGTTCACGACGACGAGCCGGGAATCATCACCGTAAACCGTACGGAAAGCCCCTGGAACGCTCCCGCCGAACTTATGAACCAACTCTGATTTTCTCCCCACACACATCCATACACAAAGAGAAATGAAACAATACAAATATACCATCAACGGTGCACAGTTCGACGTAACAATCGAAAGCATCGCCGGCCAAAAAGCAAAAGTACAGGTCAACGGCATTCCCTTCGACGTGGAAATGCAAGGTTCTGCCCTCACTGAAGGCAATCTTCCCACGGTAGCCGCCGACGCACCCGCTGCCGCTCCCGCAGCTGCCGCTCCCGCAGCCGAAGCACCCGCTGCCGCTCCTGCAGCAGCAAAGGGCGCAGCCGGAGCAGGCACCCCCGTCAAAGCTCCCCTCCCCGGCGTGGTCACCAAAGTGCTCGTCAGTGCTGGACAAGCCGTGAAGAAAGGCGACACCGTGCTCGTGCTTGAAGCCATGAAGATGGAAAACAACATCACCGCCGAGGCCGACGGCAACGTCACCGGCATCTGCGTTGCTGCAGGCGACAGCGTGATGGAAGGCACCACGCTCCTCACCATCGGATAAGCTAAAAGCCACATCGGATAAGCTAAAAGCCGCATCACATAAGCTAGAAGCCACATCGGATAAGCTAAAAGCTATAGTGGACAAGCGCAAAGCAGAATTTGCGCCGTGCTCCTCACACCGCAAACCGACAGCCGCCCCGGTTCAACCTCCCCGCTACGGGCGTTGAACTGGGGCGTTGCCGTTTTCTGTACATTGAGGTGTACGTTGCTTTGGACTTCTTCTGCATTGGCCTGGACTTCTAACACGTTGCTTTGGACTTTTTCCGTCTCCTTTTTTCTTTGTTCCACTTTCATACGCTCCCCTCACGCGAAAAGCCTGTGAAAAATCTACGATACATCACCGCCCTGCGATTTCCCCTCGCCCTCCTCGTCGTACTTATCCACTGCGACATCTCAGAACGCGTAGAAGCCGGCTCAGAACAGTTTGCCCTCGTCGAAATCCTCTGCAAAATTTTTTCCAAAGGCATTGCCACAATGGCAGTACCCGCCTTCTTCGCCATATCAGGCTATCTGTTCTTCCTCGGAAAGCAAACGTTCACCCTTGCCGACTACCGCGAAAAACTCCGACGCCGCGCGAAGACACTTCTCGTGCCCTACCTCGTGTGGAACGTGGTGGCATTTCTCATCTATGCCGCAAAAGACCTCGCAGCAGGGCAACCGCTACAGTTTCCACCTTGTGCCGACCTCTTCTGGGGCATTCGGCCGCTTGGAGCAAGCGGCGTAAACATCTTAGGACAGCCCATCGGACCAACTTTCGCGCCGCTGCAAGTGCCTCTCTGGTTCGTACGCGACCTGATGGTGCTCGTAGTCGTTTCGCAAGTGCTCCATTTTCTCATTCAACGCACAGGAGTCGTTTGGCTCGCCCTCATCGGAATTGCCAACTACGTCTTTTGGCCAAACTATGGCGGGATGAGCCTCACGGGAGCCTTTTGGTTTTCAATTGGCGCATGGTTCGCCATTGGCGGAAAGGACCCTCTCGCCACGATGGGCCGTAACGTTACCATAACAGCCATTGTGTGCGCGCTTAGCTTCATTATCTCCTTTTGTCTGCACGACGTGTGCGTTCCTGCCTCCAACTTCCTGCGTGTGGTCTACACGATGAGCGCTATTATCTGCCTTATCCATGCGGCAGATGCCCGTACGCGTCGCAGAGAACCCAACCGTTTCCTTGCGGACTCCACGTTCTTCATCTATGCCTTCCACACCATCGTACTTTTTCCCGTCATCGCTTTTCTTCCGCGCCTTGGAAACGATTTGAGCTTCGCGGTGCAAACTCTTTGCTACGTCGGAACGTTCGCCATCGCTGTGGTCGGTTCGCTTGTAACCTACTACTTCGTGAGCCGATGCGGAAAGTGGAGCGCTCTCCTCACGGGAAATTGGAAATAGCAGCCCACACCCATTATATATATAGGTATCCTTAAAACACATCCTATGGACAACTTCAACAACACCCCCACCCCTAATCAGCCCAACGCATCAGCTCCGCAGCAGCCGCCTTACGGCGCTCCCCAGCAGCCTTTTGGAGCACAGCAACCTCAATCTGGTACGCCTCAGCCCCCTTACGGTCCGCAACCCGCGCCTTATCCCCCCAAGCGCAATAGTCACGCCGTACTCATCGTCCTTTGTGTAATCGTCGCCCTGCTTTGCATGCTCGTCATCACCTGTCCCGGCACCGACGCTCACCGCGACGCCATAAAAAAATCGGTCAGTGAAGAAATAGACCGACGCCAAGACGCAGCAGGCAATGGCTTCGGCGCAGCCATCGGAGGCTTCTTCGCACAACAGTTGGCCTCCGTCGCCGTCGACAATATGGTCCACGTGGACAACTACTTCATCTTCTCCCTCGGCCGTGTACACTTCGACGGAAAAGACCACACGCTCTCCGTCGGCATACTTGGGCACGTTTACACACTCAACGCCAGCGATGCTGCCGAAGCCTGCGAAAAAGCCGACGAGAACAGCGATAATTCCGACACGAAGCTCAAAGCCGCCCACGATGTGCTTGACCAAGTGGAGGAAGCGGCCTCCGACTCCGCCCTTCTTGACGACGAAACCGTCGAATCGCTCAAAGAAAGCGGAAAGGAAATGGGCAAGGCTGCACGCCATGCCGCATCGACCATAGAACGAGCCTCCGGCGCCCTCGATAAAGCCGCCTCCGCGCTCGACAAGTTCCTCGACGAAGCCGACGAAGGCGAATAACGGCGACGGGCACGTTCCCCGTTTTCTGAAAAAGCCGTAAAAACGTTGCCTACAATCTGAAAAATCGATTACACGGGCACAAAATATCAACCGCACGTGTCATCGGCTTAACTTCAAATCAGTAAATTTGCAGAGACGGGGCAACTATCCCAACCATCAACCTTCCCGCTCCGTCTTTAGCACCCGAAAACGGACTTAAACGAAAACAAAAACAACATACAAAGCTTCCTATGGTCAAAATAACAAAAGAGGCTGCCCTCCACTACCATGAAATGGGCAAGCCCGGCAAGATTGAAATTACCCCCACCAAGCCCTACCGCACGCAGACCGACCTCTCCCTCGCCTACTCCCCTGGCGTGGCAGAACCGTGCCTTGAAATTCAGAAGAACCCCCACGACGCCTACCGTTACACCAACAAAGGCAACCTCGTGGCCGTCATCTCCAACGGCACCGCCGTACTTGGACTGGGCGACATAGGAGCCATGAGCGGCAAGCCCGTAATGGAAGGCAAGAGTTTGCTTTTCAAGATTTACGCTGGAGTAGATGCCTTCGACATTGAAGTCAACGAGAAAGACCCCGAGAAGTTTATTGCCGCAGTCAAAGCCATTGCCCCCACCTTTGGCGGCATTAATCTCGAGGACATTAAAGCTCCCGAGTGTTTCGAAATAGAACAGCGCCTCAAGGCCGAGCTTGACATTCCCGTCATGCACGACGACCAGCACGGCACCGCCATCATTTCTGCCGCTGGCCTCATCAACGCTCTCGAAGTGGCTGGAAAGAAAATAGAAGATGCACGCATCGTGGTCAACGGTGCCGGTGCCGCAGCCATTTCCTGCACGCGTCTTTACTGTGCCTTCGGTGCAAAGAAAGAGAACGTGGTGATGCTCGACTCCAAAGGCGTTATCACCGCCGACCGCGACAACTTGAACGCACAGAAACGCGAGTTCGCCACCACGCGCACCGACGTCCACACCCTTGCAGAGGCCGTAAAGGACGCAGATGTATTTGTAGGTCTTTCTAAAGGCAATGTCCTCACGCAGGACATGGTTCGTTCCATGGCGAACAACCCCATCATCTTCGCACTCGCCAACCCCGTGCCCGAAATCTCCTACGAAGATGCCATGGCAGCTCGTCCCGACGTGCTTATGAGCACAGGTCGTACGGACTATCCCAATCAGATTAATAACGTAATCGGCTTCCCCTACATTTTTCGCGGCGCACTCGACACCGCAGCCAGCGCCATCAACGAAGAAATGAAGATGGCCGCCGCAAAAGCTATTGCCGACCTCGCACGCCGTCCGGTGCCCGACATCGTGAACCGCGCCTACCACGTACGTAACTTCACCTTCGGCCCCGACTACTTCATCCCCAAGCCCGTAGACCCCCGACTCATCACCGAAGTGTCTATGGCCGTAGCAAAAGCTGCGATGGAGAGCGGAGTGGCACGCACCCCCATCACCGACTGGAAGGCCTACCGCCAACGCTTGCGTGAATTGATGGGTCAGGAAACGAAGTTTACGCAGAATCTCTACGACACTGCGCGCATGAACCCCAAGCGCGTTGTCTTTGCCGAGGGCACTCACCCCACTATGCTTGAGGCTGCCGTTCGTGCAAAGGAGGAAGGCATCTGTTTCCCCGTGCTTCTTGGCAACGACGTGCAGATTCGCAAAATTGCCGAAGATCTCAAACTCAACCTCGACGGCATTGAGATTCTCAACCTGCGCAACGATAACCAGAACGAGCGTCGCCACCGCTACGCCCAGCTCTTCGCCAAAAAGATGGAGCGCAAGGGCTACACGCCCCAAGAGGCCGAGGACAAAATGTACGAGAGAAACTACTTCGGTATGATGATGGTGGAAACCGGCGAAGCCGATGCCTTCATCACGGGACTCTATACAAAATATTCCAACACCATTAAAGTGGCAAAAGAAGTGGTTGGAATCCGTGACGGCTACAACCATTTCGGCACGATGCACATCATCAACTCAAAGAACGGCTTACTCTTTGTTGCTGACACGCTCATCAATCGTCATCCCGACGAAGAAGCGCTCTACGACATAGCCCGCCTTTCCGCTTCGACGGTACGCTTCTTCAACCGCACGCCCGCCATTGCCATGTTGAGCTACTCCAACTTCGGCACCGACAAGGAAGGCAGCGCCGAACGCGTACAGCACGTCATAGAGCGCCTTCACGAAGAAAAGCCCGACCTTGCCATCGACGGCGAAATGCAGCTTAACTTTGCCATGGACCGCGACCTTCGCGACGAGAAGTATCCCTTCAACCGCCTCAAGGGACTTGACGTGAACACCCTCGTGTTCCCCAACCTTTCCGCTGCCAACGCTTCGTACAAGATAGTCAAGTCGCTCCAGGACGACGAAGAAGTGGTGGGCCCGATACAGATGGGACTCAAGAAACCTATCCACTTCACAGACTTCGAAAGCTCCGTGCGCGACATTGTCAACGTTACCGCCGTGGCTGTAATCGATGCCATCGTTCTTGAAAAGAAGAAAGAACAGAAGTAAACGGAAAACTTTTACAACATAAGCTTTTCCGTAACCACTCCACCGAAGCTTCATGCCCGGTTCGCGCCGCTGGCATGAAAGCTTCGGCTTTTTCGTTTTTTGTTTTCTGAGGAAAAAACAATTTGCCCATGTCTTGTCACCGCACGATGCGTTACATTTTCATTTTGCTCCTTACCCTCGTGTCCTCTGCTGCCTATTCGCAAACCATCATCGAACTAAACCGCGGCGCAAAGGTTCGCTCCAAAAACGCCGACGACTATCGGCGCGAGAATGGCAGCGAAGCAAAATACCGTGCCGATTCCTTACAATACACCGACAATCTGCGTCGCGCCTTCGCCGCACTCAGCACCGACTCGCTCAGTGAAGCCGAAGCGCTTTTCAAGACTTGTCTGAAACTGCGGCCCGAAGCTGCCGGCAACCACGTGATCCGTTACAACCTCGCCCTTATAGAAGTGGCACGCGGACAGTTGTCGCAAGCCGTGAAAAGCCTCAGCGACATACTCGACACGCATCCCGACTACTACGACGCCCGACTCTCTCGCGCGGAGGTGAACCTGCAACTCGGCAAAGCCTCCGAAGCCATCAGCGATGCCGAGTCGCTCATGCCGCTCGACACGCGCTACACGACCATTACGGACGAAACTTCCAACCGCGCCCTCTTCATCAAAGCGGCAGCGCTCTACCAGTTGCGGCGCTACCCCGACGCAAAAGCCAACGCGGAGAAGCTGATGAGGAAATGCCCTGAAAACGAAAATGCGCAGGTGCTCGAAGCCTTGTGCTTGTGCAGAATGGGACAACCCAAGGAGGCCCTCAACCGGCTTAACTTCATCGTGGCGGCTCATCCCGACAACGTTGACGCCTTGTCCACTCGCGCTCAGATGGAGTACGACCAAGAACTCTACACGCTAGCTCGTGGCGACTACGACACGCTCGTAAAACTCCAGCCCGAGGAGAGCAACTGGCTCATAGAACGCGCCCGCTCGCTCATAGCCCTTGGCGAGAAAGCTGCAGCACGCCGCGACCTCGACAAAGCTGTTGGCCAAGGCACGCCGCGCGGTGTGGTGCAAGCGCTTTATAACCTTACGCGATGACTTGCTGGCCCTAAGCCGCTGCTTTACGGCAAAGAAAAATCGCCATACGTATTACCCCAACAACATTCTCAATGACATTTTCCGGAACAAGCCGTTTGGTTCGTACGCTCTGCCTTGCCGCACTGATTTTCTGCGCGCTGCGCGCCACGGCAACAGAAAGCGGCGACCGCCCCACCGTTTCTCCCGTCACCCCCGACGTGCGTTATGAAGTGCGCGCCGTGTGGCTCACTACGCTCATGGGGCTCGACTGGCCTTCGCGCCCTGCCGCCAACGCTTCTGAGGCACGCGTGCAGAAAGAGAACCTTTGCCGCATGCTTGACCGCCTGCAAGAAGTGGGCATCAACACGGTACTTTTCCAGGCGCGCCTTCGCGGCACGACGGCCTACCCTTCCGCCATTGAGGCATGGGACGGTGTTTTCTCCGGCAAGCCCGGCGTGGCTCCTCCCTACGATCCGCTCGCTTTTGCCGTAGAAGAATGTCACCGCCGCGGCATGGAGTGCCACGCCTGGGTGGTAGCTTTTCCGGTGTGCAAAGCCAATGTGGTGAAGCAGTTGGGCAAACGCGCACTCCCTGCTGCGCACCCCGAACTCGTGCAACGCTGTGGCGACCAATGGATGATGGATCCCGGCGTGCCTGGCACGGCAGACTATTTGGCAGACCTCTGTCGTGAGATTGTGAAACACTACGATGTGGACGGCATTCACCTCGACTACATCCGCTACCCCGAACCCGGCATCGCTTTCAACGACGACCGCACCTACTCGCGCTACGGAAAGGGATGGTCCAACCGCAAGAGTTGGCACACCGACAATGTGAACCGCTGCGTGAAAGCCGTTCACGACGCTGTTAAGGCCGAGCGTCCGTGGGTGAAACTCAGTTGTTCGCCCGTGGGTAAGTTTGCCGACCTCTCGCGCTATTCCTCACGCGGCTGGAACGCTCGCGACGCCGTTTCGCAGGACGCGCAGCGCTGGCTTCGCGAAGGTTGGATGGACATGCTCTTTCCGATGATGTATTTCGACGGCGACCACTACTACCCCTTCCTTGCCGACTGGCGCGAACACGATAAAGGTCGTGACGTGGTGCCCGGCCTCGGCATTTATTTCCTCAGCGAACGCGAAAAGAACTGGCCGCTGCTCACCGTGGAACGCCAACTCAACGTGGCGCGAAGCCAAGGTTTGAGTGGACAGGCATTCTTCCGCGCCAAGTTCCTGCTTAACGACGTGAAAGGTCTTTACTCCTGGCTGCGCGACGACTTCTACGCCCTCCCCGCCCTTGTGCCGCCCATGGCTGGTGCGCCAAAAGAAAAACTCGAAGCACCGAAAGTCACGCAGCAACTCAACGGCCTGCAACTACGCCTCACGTGGGACGAAGTGAAAGCCTCATCGCCCGTCCGCTACAACGTGTATCGCGTTGACTCCGTGCGTGGCACGCGCCTATTGGCCGTTAGGCAAAGCGCCACGAGCTATCAAGCTACACTTTCACTTCCTGCCCTTCGCCACAGTCGCTACGTGGTGACGGCTGTCGACGCTTACGGAAACGAGAGCACGGGCGGAAGTGACGCACTAGCGGAGCAACATACCACAAGCTATTGACCCTTAAGACTTATCACGCCTCTATGGAAAATCCCGAGATAGAAACAGCACGGCAAATCATAGAATTTACCGACACTAGCCTTTTCCTTACCGGACGGGCTGGTACGGGTAAGACCACCTTCCTTCGCCGTCTTCGCGATGCGTCGCCAAAGCGCATGGTGGTGCTTGCTCCCACGGGCATTGCAGCCATCAATGCTGGCGGAGTGACGCTCCATTCGTTTTTCCAACTTCCCTTTTCGCCTTTCGTGCCCGGCACTTCGTTCAGCAATCAGGAAAAGCGCTTTGCCATGAACAAGCAGAAGCTCAAGCTCATTCGCAGTCTTGACCTTCTCGTGATTGACGAAATCAGTATGGTGCGCGCCGACTTGCTCGATGCCGTCGACGACGCTTTGCGGCGCTATCGTCGCAACGGCAAACCTTTTGGCGGTGTGCAGCTCCTGCTTATCGGTGACCTTCAGCAGCTTGCGCCCGTGGTGAAGGACGAAGAGTGGAAAATGCTCTCGGCTTACTACGAAACGCCCTATTTCTTTTCCTCGCGCGCCCTTCGGCAGACGAACTATGCCACCATTGAACTCCAGAGGGTCTATCGCCAGACGGACGAAGCCTTCCTTACGTTGCTCAACGGCGTGCGTGAGGGACACGTTTCGGCCGATATTTTAGCAAAGCTCAACGAGCGTTACGTGCCGAACTATCGTCCTACGCCCAACGACGGCACCATTCAGCTCGTCACGCACAACTGGCAGGCGCATCAGATAAACCAGAGCGAACTTCAAGCGCTCCCGGGCGACACGTTCAGTTACAAAGCCGAGGTGAAAGGCAAGTTTCCGGAACTCTCCTACCCTACGGACGAGACGCTCGTGCTGAAGAAGGGCGCTCAGGTGATGTTTGTGAAGAACGACCCTGAGAAACGCTACTTCAACGGCATGATTGGTCACGTCACGCTCATCACGGAGAAAGGTTTCCGCGTGCGTCCCGAGAAGGAAGGAGGCACGGACATTGACGTACCCATCGAGACGTGGGAAAACACGCGCTACGTGCTCAACGATAAGACGCAAGAGATAGAAGAAGTGTCGGAAGGCACGTTCCAGCAGTATCCCGTGAAACTGGCCTGGGCCATCACCATCCACAAGAGCCAGGGCCTGACGTTCGACCGCGTGGTCATCAACGCTGCCGGTGCTTTTGCCCACGGCCAAACCTACGTGGCGCTCAGCCGTTGCCGCACGCTCGAAGGCATCACGCTCACCTCGCCCATTCCCCCCTCTGCTGTCATTGCAGACAGCCACGTCGATGCGTTCAATGCCGACATGCGCGCCCACCGCGTGGACAACGACCAACTTCTAAGCTTGAAAAACAGTTACGGCGTGTCGCTCCTCACAGACCTCTACACGTTCCACCACGAGACCTACGGGCTGGAAAGCATGAACCGCGTGTTTCAGGAATTTCTCTACAACGTTTATGGCGATACGGCGCGTGGGTTGCAAAGCTATGTGGAGGCTTACAAAAAGGCCGTGCCCGACGTGGCGCTGAAGTTTCAGTATCAGTACCAGCAGATGCTCACCGAATGTGAGGCGGACTTCACCTCGGCCGCCCTTCAGGCACGCTTGCAGAAAGGAGCTACGTATTTCAGAGAAAAACTCCTCGACGTGGAGCAACTCTTGCCGCGCCTCGACGTGGAGATAGGCAATGCCGTGGCGGCACGACGCATGGCAACGGCAAAGGAAGACCTGCAGAAAGACCTCGAAGTGCACATCCGTCTGCTCGACTACGTGGCGCGCCATGGTTTTTCGGTAAAGAGTTTCCTTGACCACCGTGCGAAGTATATGCTTGAGGCTGAAAGCGGCAAGATGAAGACAGTGAAGAAAAACGGCGAAGCCACAGCCCACGCGCAAGTGCCGAGCGAGATTGTCCGTCCCGAGCTTTACACCCGCCTGCGTGCGTGGCGAAAGCTGAAGATGGCAGAGGAACTCGTGACGGCATCGAGCGTCATATCTAACAATGCCATGCTGAGCCTCGCCAACTATGCTCCCGACAGTCTCGATGCGCTTAAGCGCGTACCTTACTTCGGCACAAAGTCGATGACGCGTTACGGCACGGAGATTCTCGAGCTTATTAGCCGCTACAAGAGCGACGTGGCTGAAGGCCGTGTGCAGGAACCTGCCGAAGCGCAACCCATCCTGTCGAAGCAGGAACTCCGCAAACGCGAACGCGAGGCCCAGCCGCCTAAAAAGAAGACGTGGGAGGAGAGCTACGAACTCTACAAAGCCGGACGCAGCGTGGCTGAAATCTGCGAACTCCGTTCGCTGAAGCGCAGCACCATCGTGTCGCATCTTCTTCGCTACGCCGACGACAAGTCCATCCGCATAGAAGACTTTGTCAGCGCAGAGAATCTTTCCATTCTGCGCCAATACTTCTCCACCCACACCATCACAGACAGCTCTACGCTCACTCCGATCTACCAGGACTTGAACGAAAGAGTGCCTTACGACGACATCCGCATTGCACTCAACTTCTACCAGAAAAGAACGGGCGGGAAATGAGATCTTCGGGCGGTTCCATTTATTTTTTGTAATTTTCCACCGTCATTCAGCAAAGCAGCAATATGAAATATCCTATAGGCATACAGAGTTTTCCGCAGATTATCTCTGATGGTTACGTATATGTAGACAAGACAGCCCTGGTCTACGACCTTGTGACCACGGGGAAAATATACTTTTTGTGTCGTCCGCGTCGATTCGGCAAGTCACTGCTCGTTTCTACGCTCAAGAGTTATTTTGAGGGCAAGAAGGAACTGTTCAAGGGCCTTGCCATCGACAATCTGGAGAAGGACTGGAAGCAATATCCCGTGTTTCACATAGACTTCAACGGCACGAACTTTACCGAGGCCGGCACACTAGAGTCCGTGTTAGAGGAATTTGTAGCCTCTGGCGAACGTCTTTATGGAAGAGATGAACTGGCACAAACTTTAGGAAGCCGTTTCAAAGCTATTTTAAAGGCTGCGCACGAGAAGACGGGCCATCGTGCCGTGGTGTTGATTGACGAATACGACAAGCCCTTGCTTGATGTCCTGGACCAAGGTTTGACAATCACGATAAAAGGGCAAGAACGAAAGTTGGAAGAGTGGAACCGCGAAGTGCTGAAAGGTTTCTATTCCGTTTTCAAGGCTGCCGACGACGATTTGCAGTTTGTATTGCTGACGGGTGTGACGAAGTTTTCGCAGGTGAGCGTATTCAGCGGTTTCAACCAGCCCAACGACATCAGCATGGACGAACATTACGAAGCGCTTTGTGGCATTACGGAAGAGGAACTCTATGCAGTCTTCGACGAACCCATCAAGGCCATGGCCGTAAGGTATAAGGTTTCGGCGGAGGAAATGAAACAGATGTTGAAGCGTAAGTTCGACGGCTACCATTTCAGTCCGAACATGCTTGACATCTACAATCCTTTCAGCCTTTTGAACGCTTTTAGCAAACGGATATTGGCGGACTATTGGTTTGCTACGGGCACGCCAAGTTATTTGGTTCGTTTGCTTTCGCACTGCAAGGAAAATATGAACGAGCTGACGGGGAGATATTATCCGACGAGCAGTTTCGTTGATTATCGAGCCGATGTGGAAGCACCATTGCCCATGATTTATCAAAGCGGCTACCTAACGATTAAGGATTGGAACATGAGCACCAATTCTTACCTCTTGGATTTTCCGAACGATGAGGTAAAGAATGGTTTTCTGACCATGATAGCCACAAATTACCTTCAGCCTAAAGAGCCGACAGACGCTTTCGTGTTACAAGTGACAAATGCGATGGAAAACGGCCGTTGCGATGAGCTGCAGTCTTTGCTCACCTCGTTTTTTGCCAGCATACCTTACAGTCAGCGGCGCAAGGACGATGAGCGCGAGAAAGAGCGGTATTTCCAGTACACATTCTATCTTGTGTTGAGAATGATAAGTTGCTTCACGGTTTTCGTTGAAAAGGAGCAGAGCATGGGACGCGTGGATTGCGTGGTGGAGACGCCGAAATTCGTTTACGTCTTTGAGTTCAAACGCGACGGTTCGGCAGCAGAAGCACTCAAGCAGATTGAAGAGAAAGGATATGCTCGGGAATATGCCACAGACGCCAGAACGATCTATCAGATAGGCTGCAGTTTTTCTTCAAAGACTGGCACGATAGAGGGCTGGGAACTGAAGTGACCGAAGCTTTAGGCTTTAAGCTACTCATACTTCGCTTATATTTCTTATACAAACGGGCGTAAAAAAATCCCCGAACGCACATCCAGTTGGATGGCGTTCGGGGATTTTTTATGTGTTTATGGTACGAGGGGCGTTACTTCACGAGGAGTTTCTGCGTGAGCACTTTGCCCGAGGCGAGCTGTACGCTGAGCACGTAAGCACCGGCGGGAAGAGCGGTAACGTCGATTTCGGAACCCTTGGCCGTCTTCACCGTCTGACCTGCTGCGCTGACGAGGGTGAGGGCTTTCACCTCAGCACCGCTCACGCTGAGCACGGAACCCTTGCGGTCTACGGCGATGGAAGCTACGGTGGCGTCGTTGATGCCCGACGTAGCGAGGGAGAAGAACACGGCGGTGCCGCGCACAGTGCCTTTCACGTCGTAGATGGCGTCGACGCGGAGCGTGTGGGAACGCGTGTCGGCCTCGTCGAGTTCGTGTACGTAGGTGTTGGTGGTCACCGTCTCGGTGTTTACCTTCTTGCGGTCCACGTAGATGTCGTAGCCCGTGACGGGAAGTGCGCGCTCGTCGGCCGACTCTACTTCAAGGCCAATCATCCAGTTGCCGTGGAGCGAAGCGTTGTCGTAGAGGGCGGAGAAGTTCTTGCCGCTGTCGGTGGAGAGGAGGTTTGAAACGCCGGAGAACTCGGGCATGTCGTCGATGGGAAGGGGCGATTTCTCTGTTTCCACGTCGTAGCAGTCCACAATGAGTCGGTAGGTCTTACCGGCTTCGATGGTCACAGGCGAAGAGAGCTTCACGCTGTTCCAAGAGTTGAGGTTGTAGCTCTCGGGTTCTGCCACTGCCACGTCCACTCCGTCGCACTGGAGCGTAAGGGTGTAGACGGCGTCGCAGAGGGGCATGTAGCGGAGAGCCGTCACCTTGTAACCCTCGTAGGAGTGGAGGTAGGAAGGCGTGTAGTCGGCAGCCGCCATGTAGCTGTAGTTCACGTCGGAGTTGCCCGTCACGCCCTGCTTCATGTTGCCTTTGGCGTAAGAGATGACGGTGTTGTCGGCATCGGTGGGTACGTCCCAGTCGGCACGTACGCTCTTGTCGCCCACCTTCGTCACGTTGACGTCGGAGATAGCCTTGTAGAAATCAGCGTTGGGCGTCACATTGAGATTCACTGTAGTGGGAGCGGACGTTTCGCCTGAAGCATATACGGCAGCTACGCCGAGGGCGTGTGTGCCTTCTGTCATAGCGCCGACTTCGTAGGAGAGGTCGGAGGTGGTGCCGGCGGGCGTACCGTCTACGCTGACGGCGTAGTGGTCAATGAGGTCGACGTTGTCCGCCGTTCCTTCGGGCGAGAAGATGGCGTCCATGGCCCAAGTGACGGCGAAGAGCGAGCCGCTCTGCTGAGCCGATTCGTAGATGGAATAGAAATCGGCTTCGGTGGCCTGGCGTACCATGTCTGAGAAACCAATTTCGCAAAGTCCGTAGACCTGACCTATGGCGTTGCTTGAAGCCGAGGTGCTCGTTTCGTCGACGCTGACCTTGACAGCCACGTAGATGTCCTTACCTGCGGGAAGGGTGAGCGGGTTGACGAGAGTCACGGTGTTCTTCTTACCGTAAGAGAGCTTTTGACTGACGGGCTGTGAGGCAAGGAGCGTAAGGTCGTTGCCGTTGGGGGTCTTGGTGTAGACGTTGATGGTCCACGCCTTCTGTTCGCTCATGGGGTAGAAGCTGACGGCGCTGAGACGCTGTGTGGTGTAGAGTGCCATTTCGCTGGCGGGGAAACGGAGGGCGCACTCAAAGTCGTTGGTGGCGCCAAAGCCTGTAATCTCGTCGTCGGAGGTGTAGAAGTTCTTCACCGTGAGGTTGCTCTGGGGCTGTTCCCACTGCATACGTGCACCGGAGAGGCGAGCCTGACGGGCGGTGAGGCGTGTGGGGGCTTGGAGGGCTTTGGGCGAAACTTCTGCCGTCACCTTTTCGCTGCTTTCGCTGGTGCCTTCGGCGTAGACGGCCTTCACGGTGTAGTCGTACGTGCCGTTGGCCAAGGGACCGTCGAAGAAGAAGCGGTCGGAGGGCTGACAAGTGCCTACCTTCTCATTGCCGCGATACACTTCGTAGCTCTGCACTGCGGAGGCGCCGGAGAGGGGTTCTTCCCAGGTGAGACGAACGCTCTGCGTGCCGGAAAGGGTGCGTGCGGCGAGCTGTACGGGAGGCAGGTTGGAGAGTTGTTGGTCGAGTTTGATGATGGACGAACGTGTGCCGTAGTTCTCGTCGGTGTAGTAGATGGCAAAGGTCTTCTCGTCGTCGGAGATGCCGGCAACGGAAGTGGCTTCTACGTAGCCGGGAAGGCTGGTGATGTCCACGCCGTGCTCTTTCAAGTAGGCAACGAGGTCGAGGGTCTTGCCGTCTTTGTACATGACGAGGGTGTTGACCACGCTGTCGGACTCTTCGCCGTCGAACTTATAGGTGAATGTGCCTCGTCCTACAGCTGTTCCGTTGGCGTTGATGTCGGAGAGTTCGAGGTCGGCGCCGTCGTCGGCCATGCAGGGCACAGCAATTTTTTTGTCGTTCTGTGTGTCGTAGATGGCATAGAGACCTACGCCGTAGGGCATGGTAGCGTCGTCCACGTAGCCGCCCCAGAAGAGGAGCCAGCGGTCGTTGGACGAGAAGGCGCGTGCGTAGGTGTAGGGACTTGACACGTCGGCATCGGCGAGCCAGATGGGGTCCTTGCCCTGACGCCAAAGGATGGGCACGCGTTCACCGTCGTAGGTAGAGGTGGAAGGTGTGGCCCAGCCTGCCATCATGGTGCCGTCGGAGGATACGGCATAGACGTCGTTGCTGCTGCCCACGATGGCGTTGGCAACGGACTGCGACTGGAAAATCTGTCCGTCTTTCCATACTACTGCTGCGCCCCAGTTTTGGGCGAGTCCGCCGACGTAGTGTCCGTCGGGGCTGATGGCGCGTGCGCGCGTCACGCCGTCGACGGTCGAGGCGGCTTCGTTGTTGACGTTGGGGAGGGAGTGCCAGGTGCCGTCCCAGTAGCCGGCGCTCTGGGCTTTGGCTCCGTTGGCGGTGGCGTTGGCGTCGTAGAACCATCCGCAGACCACGCCGTTGTTGGACACGTCGAAGGCGCAGCTTTCCACTTCGTCGTTGCTGAGAATTTCTACGTTGTTGGTCTTGAGGTTCCAACGGAAGGCATAAGCCTGAAGGCTGTAGTTTTCGAACCATCCGCAGGCCCACTCGCCGTTGGGGGAGAGATTGCTGACGTGATATTCGGCCAGGCTGTTAAGGATGAGCGGACCGCGTTCTGCCTGCATGCAGCCCACACCGAGGAGGGCGGCACAGAGAGAGGCATAGACTCTTTTCATTGGGGTTGTGTTGTGATGTTATTTTGGAAGAAAGGGAATTAATGTGCGAATATGCGAATGTGCAAATGTGCAAATGGGATATGCTTATTTTACAAAGCGCAGCATATTTGCACATTTGCACATTTGCACATTTGCACATTTATTTATCGTACCACCTTGTAGGCGCTCACCTTACCACCGTTTTCGGCGGAGATGACGTAGACGCCCTTGGGGAGGGACTGGAGGCTTACGGAAGAGGCGTTGGAGGCAGCGGCTACGGCCTGACCGGCAGTGTTGAACACCTTGAGGTTGGCGTTAGCGCCGAGGTGGAAGGTGGTGCCGTCGAAGCTTACGGTGGTGCCGTTGGCAGCGGTCTGGCTGATGCCGGAGATGACGTCGTTGAGCACGATGGTCACGCTTTCGCTGGACACTTTGCCGAGGGTGTAGGCAGCCTGCACGGTGAAGGTGCGCTGGTCGTAGTAGGAGTAGAAGTTTACGTCCCACTCGGTGGCCTGACCGTCGGCCTCGAAGTTGTCGGCGGTGCGGGCGTTCTGCATGATTACGTTGTAGCGGAGGAATCCCATCTCGTCGGTGTAGGCGGGGGCGTCCCAAGCCACGGTGACGATGTAGTCGGTGCCGTTCTTGGTGTAATTGGTGGCGCGCACGTTGGTGGGTGCGGGGAGTTCGGTGTAGTTGTTCACGGTGACGAGGTTGGAGCAGTTGAGCGTGGTTTCGGTCTCGCCCATCTCGTCGGTGGCTACGGTGACAACGAAGTAGTCGTGCTCGCCGTTCTTCTGTGCGTTGTCCGTGAAGGTGTAAGTCATGTCGTCGACGTTGAAGGCTTCGGTGTCGTTGAAGTCCACGCTGCCGATGAGGACGCCGTCGCGGTAGATTTTGAATTCATAACCACCCACGGCTGCACACTCGGGAAGGCTGATGGTGAGCTTGTTGCTGTTCAGGCGGTTCTCTACGGCCGTTACGGCGAGCTTGGCGGAGACGGAGGGATCGAAGTCGCGATAAACGCCCACGTTGTAGGTGCTGTAGCTCGTCCAGGCGGGTGTAGTAGCCCAGGAATCCCAGGTGTAGCTTGTTTCGCGAATGCGGTTGGGGTCGTCGCCGTCGATGGTGTAGGCTATGGAGTCGGTGGGGATGAGGTCACCGTTTTCGTAAGCCTTGCTGTAGTTGACCTTGTAGAGCTGGCGACCTGTGGTTTCGTCGTAGCCGTACTCGGTGCGGGCGGTGATGTTTTTGGTTATTTCGGGTTTGCCGTCGGCACCGGTTGTTTCGGTTTCGGTGTACTTGTCGGTGTAGATGAGCTGGTTGTTGGCGTTGTACTTCTGGTCGCTCTGGTAGGAGAGGTATTCAGAACGTGCCTCGCTCACTACATGGGTGGGGCAGTTGGGGGCTACGTAACCGCTGTAGGTGATGGTCTGACGTACGCTCTCGGCAGCCCACTTGGAGGCTTTGTTGGTGATGACTTCGGTGACGACGTTGCCGTCGGCGTCGTAGGTATAGTCGGAGAAGGTGGAAGTCTCTGTCTTACGCGTCACCTGACCGAGGTCGTTGTAGGTGTATTTTACGGAGTCGCGTGCGGTGTTGAATCCGTATTCGTCGCCGTCGTAGAGTCCCCACTGGCGGCTGCAGGTGAGGGCGAGGCGTCCGTTCTCGTCGTAGTTGTAGGTGTAGTAGTAGCTGAGGGTATATTCGCCGGTTGAATAGTCCTTGCCATAGGCGGCCTTACGGACCAGGCGGTTCTGGTTGTCGTAGAAGTAGAGGGTGCGCTGCGTGATGCCTGAGGCGTCGCCCATGGAGCTACCCCAGCGCTCTTCTTCGGCGATGAGGTGGTTGGGGTTGGCAGTGGTTGCGTCGGCGAGGATGCCGGGAGCGTTTTGTGCGGCGAGGCTGCCCGTGGCAAGGAGGGCAAAGGCCGCAAGGGTGAGGGGCTTGAAAGTAAAATTCTTCATAAGCGCTGTTATTTTGGTTTTGTTTAGTTCGTGGAATAAAGCCCTGAGGGCTAGCGTTGCGGCATTGTTCTGCAGGATGTCCGCAATGTGCTTGCAAAGGTAGGCATTTTGCTACTATTTATGCGGGATTGGTAGTCAGAAAATGGAAAAACGGAAAGATTTTTGGGTGTTTGATTTACTTTTGTTAAGGGAAGAGGCACACGAGGAGCGGACTGCTTTTGAATGCGTATGGGGCGACGTTTTCAAAACGTCGCGCTCTACACGGCTTTTATAAGCCATCGTCACGCAAAAGCATCCGTGATGAACGTGTAGAGCGTCACGTCAGAGACGTGACCCCCATGCGCTACGCACGCAAAGAACTTATGAAAAGATGCTGAACACTCAGCCAGTCTCTCCCCATTTTAACACTCACCACGGCCGTAAAACTCACTGCTCCCCTACTCTGCTGCGTCTGCGCGATTCTCAGCGCGCATATTTATGCAGATTTTGCAGCAAATTGCTACATATTGACGGTTTATACATCCGTTATGCGCATAAATCGCTACGTTGCACTGATTTCGCAGTGGTTGGGAGATAAAATTGTAAGGCATCTAGGAAAAATTCCAAGGCAGCAAATTTTTACGAGCTGCCTTGGAATTTTTACTAGATGCCTTAGTGTGGGAATTTGCTGCGGAAGAGGTGGGTTTTAACACTTGCTTCGCGCTAGTTTGAACTTGCCGTTTGTCTATAAAACGTCACGCCGTTTAACACTCTAAAGGTTTCGTAACGATGGTGGGCTTACGAACATCGGGACGAAGGGGAGCGTCAGTCGATGGGGCGTGCCACGATGGCCTTGGCGCGGTCGAGTGCCACGTTGATGTTGGGACAGATGTGGTCCTTGCCCAAGAGGTGGCAGAAGCCGTTGTGTTCGAGCACGTTGTAGACGTTGGGGGTTACGCCGGAAAGGACGATGTGGGTGCCTTCGCGGTGACTGATCTCGCAGAGGTTCTGGAGGTTGTGGATACCGGTGGAGTCGATGAAGGGAACGCGACGCATGCGGATGATGCGTACGCGGGGATGGTCGTCGAGGGCGGCCATGAGTTCCTCAAACTTGTTGGCGATGCCGAAGAAGTAGGGACCGTTGATTTCGTAAACCTCCACGCCCTTGGGGATGATGAGGTGTTCTTCGTGAACCTCGGCGTCGGTTTCGTCGTTGGGGTCTATCTCGTCGGCAATGACCTTGATCTGTGTGCTTTCGGCCATACGGCGCATGAAAAGAAGGCAGGCAATGAGCAGACCGACTTCGATGGCTACGGTGAGGTCGAAGATGACGGTGAGGAAGAAGGTGATGAGGAGCACGGTGATGTCGCTCTTCGGATTTTTCATCAACTGGAGGAACGTGCGCCAACCGCTCATGTTGTACGACACGATGACGAGTACGCCGGCGAGGCACGACATGGGGATGTAGGCGGCAAGGGGCATGAGCACGAGGAAGATGACGAGGAGCACGACGGCATGGACAATGCCCGCCACGGGAGTGCGTCCACCGTTGTTGATGTTGGTCATGGTGCGGGCAATGGCTCCCGTACAGGGAATGCCGCCGAAGAGGGGCGTGCAGAGGTTGGCGACGCCCTGGCCTATGAGTTCCTGGTTGGAGTTGTGGTGGTCGCCACACACACCGTCGGCCACGGTGGCGGAGAGGAGCGACTCGATGGCACCAAGCACGGCGATGACCATGGCGGTGGGGAAGAGTCCCTTAAGGCCTTCCCACGTGATGTCGGGCACCTGAAGGGAGGGGATGCTGGCCTTTATTTCGCCAAACTGGTCGCCAATGGTGGTGACGTGGTAGTCGGTGTAGGCGTTGAGGAAATAGCCGCCAATGGTCATGACGATGATTGCCACGAGCGATCCGGGTATTTTCTTCGACACTTTGGGGGTGAGTACGATGAGGAGGATGCTCAGAACGCCCACAAGGGTGGTAACGAGGTCGATGGAAGCGAAATTCTGGAAATAAATGGCCCACTTGGAAAGGAAGTCACCGGGCATTTTGCCTTCTATGGTGAGTCCGAAGAGGTCTTTAATCTGCGTGGTGAAGATGGTGACGGCAATACCGCTGGTGAAGCCGACAACGATGGGATAGGGAATAAACTTGATGATGGTTCCCAAGCGGCAAACGCCGAGAAGGATGAGGAAAAGTCCGGCGAGCATGGTGGCAATCATCAGACCGGAGAGTCCGAGTTGCGGATTGCTTACGATGCCGTAGATGATGACGATGAACGCTCCGGTGGGACCGCCTATCTGTACGCGGCTGCCGCCAAGGGCGCTGACAATGAAGCCGCCAATGATGGCTGTGAGGATGCCCTGTGAGGGCGACACGCCAGAGGCTATACCGAAGGCTATGGCAAGGGGAAGCGCCACGATGCCCACGATGAGTCCGGCCATGAGGTCGGCGGCAAACTTGGCTTTGTTGTAATGGCGGAGCTCGGTGAAGAGACGCGGAGCAAAGTTGGAATGGTTCATCAGAAGTTTTGTGTTTGGTTAAGCTTTGAGCTTGCAAAGTTAAGCATAATCCGCCGAAATCTTAAAAAACGTTGGGGTTTTGTGCCGTCTTTTGCGTACTCAGCCTCACTGAGGCTTTTGCGTGCTTCGCCTATGGGGGCGACGTTTTCAAAACGTCGCGCTCTACACGAATAACATTGCAAGAAAAGAGCAAATGCCCAAACAAAAAACAAGCTTCGCAGCAGATACGAAGCTTGTTTTGTAAAATACTAAGTGATGTGTAAAAAATAACTTGCGCATAATTGTAATGCGCGAGTTATTTTCTGAATATCACAAAATGTAGAATCGTTGTCATTTCTATGGCGCAATGTCGCGCTGTCTAGTCCGCGAGGCTCAGCAAATGGCCATGCCTTCGACCTCAATGAGCCAGGTGGGGCGACAGACGCGGGCTTCGAGGATGACGAAGGGAATGTGGGGATAGTGGGCCTCGAGGTAGTTCTTCACGTCGCGGTAGTCGGAGATGTCGCGAAGGTAGACGAGGAAATACTTCATGTTGGAGAGCGAGGCGTTGCCGTCTTCAAGGAGTTTCTCAATGTTGAGGAAAAGACGCTTGGTCTGTTCGATGACGTTGCCGAGGTGGAGCACCTGACCGTGCTTGTCGATGCTCGCCGTACCGGACATGAAGATGTGGCGGCCTGTGGGAAGATCCACGGCGGTGGCACGCTCAAAGGCGACGCCATACTCGCTGGTGGGATTCAAGTACTCAAGGGCCTGGAGGTACTTCACGTCCTTACGCTCTATGCCTTTGACGGAGAAGAAGTCGATGCTCACGATGGCAGCAGGATTGTCGGGATAACCGCCAATGCCGGTGGAGGCGATGTAGTGGGTGCTGGCGGTGAGGCCGGAACGGAGGAACACCTCGTTGCGGGCGTCGACGAGGCCCTGATAGTTGGGGTCTATGTCGCGCACATATATCCACGTGCGGTGGCAGTGCTCTTCGAGGTTCATGCCTTCGGCACGGAGTGTGGTGACGTGGCGCGCAAAGGCTTCCATGGTCTGCGCGTAGGAGTCGGTCTCGAAGGCTTCGTCCTTGGTGAAGCGTACGGTCTGGAACACGTAGGTCACTCCGCCGGCCTTGAGGGTATATCCGTCGGGGCGTACGGTGCGCTCAACGTCCTTCTCGCCGGTGAACCACACGAGGAGGGCTACCTTGGCGCCGCAGAGGGGCGGCTGCTCGATGAAGGTACAAGCTCCTTGCTGCTGGAGGGCGAGGTAGAGTTCGTGGCCCTTCACCTCGGGCCACTGGTTGATGGCATCGGAGAGGTAGAAGCGGGCCATGATGACTTGCTCAAAGGAGAGGCCGTTGCGCGTGAGGTATTCCTGAAGCTGAACCTGAAGGTCGGTGGTTTCGGGAACTATGCCGCCGCTGCAGCGCGGGGTGAAGATATTGCAAAATTCGGAAGTCATATGTCGTTTTGTATTTTTTTCAGATAAGGGTGGTTCTATAAATTAGCTTTGTTAGATTTCGGAGCTATTTTTCGTCCATTTTGTTTGTGAGCAAAGGAGCATAGCGGGCTATGCGACTGAGCGAACAAGCAAAAGGGGCGAAAAAGAGCCCGAAAGCTGACAAAACGGTAGTCACCCGATTTTGTACATATTACGGTGGTAATTTATAGAACCACCCTTAGGCATAGGAGTGCATGCCGGTGAGGAAGTAGTTGACGCCGATGTAGGTCATGAGCACGGCAAGGAAAGCTATCACGGCAAAGGCGTGGAACGTGCGTGGGCGGCGCAGTGCCGGGATGCTCTGCGAGTGGAACGCTACGGCGTAGACCATGAAGGTGATGAGCGCCCACACTTCCTTGCTGTCCCAACTCCAATAGCTTCCCCACGACTGGTTGGCCCACACGGCACCAAGGAAGATGCCAATGCCGAGGGCGAACACGGCAGGATAGAGCAGTAGGCGGCTGAGGAGCATGAGTCGCTCGCTTTCGCGCGGAAGGCAGAGGCCCGTGATGCCGTTAAGCATGATGAAAGCCAGGAGGGCGTAGCTCATCATGACAAACGAGACGTGGACAGAGAGCCACGGCGAGAGGAGCACAGGCACGAGGGGCGTGATTTGCGGATTCATCTGCCCAAGATGCGACACGAGGAGGGCAAAGCCGCAAAGGAGGAAGCCGAAAGGCATCATCACAGGGAAGCGGCGATGCAGAACGAGGGCAAAGACGATGGTGGCGAGGGCGAGGAAGAGCATCGTTTCGTAACCGTTGCTCAAAGGTACGCGACCTGCTATGTACCAACGCAGTCCGTAGGTGAACGCCATGGCTGCAAAGGAGAGCCACATGGCGAGGCGTGAAGCGAGGGTGAGACGTCGCACCACGGTTTCGCTCTTCGCAGTGCGCCGCCCTTGGCGTCCGCTATAGAGGAGCAGACCGAAGGAGAGGAAGCCGAAGAGGAGGTTTGCCATGAAGAGTATTTTCGTGAGCGGTAGGCGGTTGTAGAGGAGTTCGGCGCTCACGCGGGCTTCGGAGAGGCGTTCCACGCTGCCGTCCTTGGGAAGGGGGCGGAAGAGGGTGGCATTCTGGAGCATGAGGATGATGCCTACTTTCTCGTCGGTCTCTTCGACGGCTTTCTGGAACGGCGACTGTGCGGAGCCCATGCCGCCTTGGTTGTCCACAAGACCCATGAGGCGGTAGTTTCCTTCAGCGTCGAAGAAGTCGACAAAGCGGGCTTTCTCGCCGCTCAGTCCGAGTCGCTGTCGGAGTTCGGCGTTTTTCACTCGTATCATGGGTTCGTATTGCCAAACGTCGGGACGGAAGAGCCAACCGGTGACTACTTGTTCGGGCGAGAGTCCGCCGTAGGAGGTGCGGCCGGTGAGTTTGAGGAGGAAGTCGCGCGCCATGGTGTTGAACGGCGCCACGCGGTCGTTGTAGATAATCTGTTTTGGTGCAAGGCTGTCGGCGCGTTCGCGGCTATAGGCGGGCAAACTGCGTACTGCTTGGGCCTGAAACGAAGTGCCGAGAAGGAGCAAGAGGACGAGCGACGACTTGCGCAACGAGGGATGGCGCAAGAGGCGCACGAACTCTTCCTTGCGCGAGAAGAGCACGCCGAGCATGGAAAGGGCAAGGAGGGCATAGCCGAAGTAGCTAAGGCCGGTGCCCCAAGGGTCGTAGTTGACGGAAAGCCAAGAGCCTTTTCCGTCGGCATCGTAGGACGACTGATAGAAGCGGTAGCCCTGACGGGTATAGATGCGGTTCATGGAAATGTCGACGTGTTCAGTCGAACCGGAAGCGTCGGAGAGACGAACGCGACTGATGTAGTCCTGCGGAGCGTCGGTGCCGGGATAGCATTTCACGCTGAAGCGTTCGAGGGTTATGCGGAACGGAAGAGGATGGACGGCTGTGGCGTCGTCCTGGTCCGTGAAGGAGGCAGCTGAAGAGCCGGGAGTGAGGTGGACGTAGCCTTTCTGTGAAGTAACGAAGGTGGTGAGTCCGCCGGCAAGGATTACGACAAATGAGAAGTGGAGCATGGCCACGGACAGACGCTTCCAAAGGCGTGCTTTGGCCATGAAGTAAAGAAGGAGAAGGGAAAGAACGGCCCAAAGCGCGGTGAACCACCACGTGTGGTACACGTGGGTTGCCACGAAAGTGCTTCCTTTCTGGTGCTCCACAAAGGTGGCGGCACCGAGAAGCACAACGGTAAGGATGTAAAGTGCGTAAACGATTCGCTTCATCGGTTTGGGCGGAAGGGTGTGCCCGAAAAACGTGCGGGCAGCGGAGGAGGTTGTTTTTGTATTGTGCGGTCTTTTAATGCGCAAGCGCAAAAGGCTCGGAGAGTCCGCTTAAATTCTTTAGTAAGGTATACCTTATTATATAATAAGTAGTGCAAAGTTAGGCATTATAAGCCGAAGCGGAAAGGACTGCGGTGGTTTTGGGCCGTTTGCCGCAGGCCGCATGGTCCTTTCCGCCTGGCGGCTTACTCTTTTGCGCCGTTGTCTATCCAGTCCTTGATGAGCTGGAGACCAACGGCGTCGGTGCGCATGATGCCTTGGTGGTCGTGGCGCCATGCAGAGCTTACGTCGGTGCTGAGTGCGTCGTAGAGTACGCTTTCGGCAGAGCTTCCGGGCACGACGCGCTTCTTGCCGGGTTCAAGATGGGAGTCGGCGTTGACGAGGTCGGCATAGCTGTGGCCTTCGTTGAGGTTGAGCGAGGCTGCCCAGGAGTTTCCGCTGTGGCAGGAGGCACACTGCTTGTCGAAGATGTTGGCCTGTATGCTGTGAAACATGCCCACGTTGAGCGAACCGGCTTGTACGCGTATGGTGTCGGTCGTTGAGGGGGCTTCCATCGTGTAGAAGCTTACCACGCGGCGACGCACGCTGTTGATGACGCACACCTCGAGGGTTTTCACGCTTTCGGGTATGCCTTTCATCACCACTTGGCAGTGGCCGGTGCTGTCGGCGGTGAGGGTTTTGATGATGTCGGCGTAGTTGTCGGTCTCGTTGAAGCCGGCAAGCACCACGCTGTAGTTCTGCGGATAGGTGCCGAGGCCAGTGAGGTCGACGTCGAGTTTAGCCACACGTCCGTCCTCAGAGAAGTCTACTTCTTTTTCAGCAATGCGGCCTTCGTCGCACGAGGTGAAGGCGGCAGCAGCGAGGAGGAGTGCGCAAAGTATGTTTCGTTTCATGTTTGTCCGCTTTCGGATAGGAAGGAAACGGAAGAACGGCTCAGTGGGAAAAGCGCATCAAGGCGTGCTGCGCCGTTCTTCCGTAGAGTATGTTAGAAATAGTACTGGAGTTGCACGGTGGCGGAGTGGGTAGCGAGGCCGAGGTTGTCGTTGTCGCGGTCGAGCTGGGTGTCGTGGCCGGTGCGTCCGGTGTACTGGTACATGGCCTGGAGCTTGAGGTTGCAACCTTTGAAGAAGTAGTTGAAACCTACGGCGGGCATGTTGAGCAGACCGTCCTTAGAGGAACTGTTGCGGTCCATGAAGTCGTAACGCGCGGCTACCTGGAAACGGGGAGCTACGAAGTAGCCGGCCTGTACATAGGCGCCCCAGTAATTGAACTTGTCGGAGATTTTCTGACGGTCGGTGAAGCCGACATGCATCCAGTAACCCTCGGCAGCAAGGTAGAGGCGGTTGTAAATCATGGCGAACTCAACGCCCATGCGTCCGTCGTTGGTGCTCTCGTTCTCGCTCTCCACGTTCAAAGAGCCGCTAAGACCGATGAGCATCTTCTTCTCCTTCAGGAGATTGGGGTTACCCTGCGTGGAAGGCATCACGCCCCACGGCATGTAAGTGATGCGGCCGGCGTAAAGAAGGGAGGGAATGTGCCAGTCGTCGGAGATGGTCTTCGTGGCGGTGTTGACAGACGAACCGGTACCGTTGAAGAGGCCCACTTCATAGCCAAACTTTTGCTTTACCACACCGTGGAGTTCCATACCGAGGTCGAAACCGGTATTCATGGAGGGGGTAACGGCGTTGAGCGTGTAGGGCATGATGGTGGCAGTGGTCAGCGACGTGGGGATCTGCGGGAAGAGGGTTTCGCCGATGGTAGTGAGGTAAGCGTGGGAGAAGGGGGTCTTGAACTTACCGGCACGGAGCTGGAGGGCTTCCTTGAACTTCACGTCGAACCATGCTTGCTGGAGCAGATTGCCACCACTCTTAGCGGCATTGATGGAGAGGTTGAAGCTCACTTTGTTGAAGGCCTTACCCGTGAAACCGAGAATGGCGTTGGGAATGGCGAAGCCGGAGTTCTCCACGTTGTCCTGGTTGTAGGCTTTGTCGAGACCTTCGTCGTCGTACCAGTTGAAGTTGCCGGAAGTCTGCACAAGCATGTAGGGCTTGAAGACGAAGTCGCCCTTCTTGGTCTGAATGGTGAAACCTTTGCTGCCGGCGAGCGAAACGACGCCGTTGTCGGTGTCGAGGTCAACGGGGGCGTACTTGATGCGTGAGCCGTGGTCCTTATCTTTCTTGTCGGCATCGGAAGCATCGGCGGTGGAGGCGTCAGCCACTACGATGGTGTTTTCTTTTTCGGCCTCATCGGCCACATTGGCGTTGTCGGCGAATGCCGTAACGGGGAGCGAGCTTGCAGCGAGAAGGGCGGCGAGGCTCAATATGCGGTTGTTCATTGTGTTTTAGTTGAAGTAGTAATTTTTAGAGTGATTCGAGGAACATGATGAGTGCATCGCGGTCCTTCTTCTGCATTTTGCGGAAAATGTTTTTGGAGGCTTCGCCTTCTCCGCCGTGCCACATGATGGCTTCGACGTAGTTGCGGGCGCGACCGTCGTGAAGGAAATAGGTGTGGCCGTCGACTTTCTGCTGCAGACCGATGCCCCAGAGGGGAGTGGTGCGCCACTCGTTGCCACGGGCAAGTCCGCTGACGTAATTGTCGTTGAGACCGACGCCCATTATCTCGGATCCCATGTCGTGAAGGAGGTAGTCGGAGTAGGGATGTATGGTCTGGCCGCCGAGCCAAGGCAGATGGGTGCCGTTGAGGAGCGTAGAGCCTGACTTCTTGGTGTGGAGCGTGGTGACGTGGCAGAGGTGACACTTGGCTTTGTAGAAGTTCTGCTCACCGATGCTGACCATCTCGCGTTCGGTAATCTTCTGGTCGCCATACTGTACCATGGTCTGCGTGGAACCGAGTCGGCGCGCGGGCACACCGAGGCACTGCATGTAGAGGTCTACGTCCTCCATGGCTTCGGTTGTGACGTCGAGGCGGTTGGAATAGACGAAGCCCATCATGGAACCGTACTTCTCCTGCGTTTGTCCGGCGCAGATTTCCTCGGGGTAACGGCTGTTGGTAGCACCCATATCGCTCGAGAAACCAAGTTCTACGGTGAGGTCGAGATGTTGGGCCTTGTTGCCCGAAACGCCGATGCCGGTGACGCCTTTCTCGGTGATGTAGTTGCAGCGACCGCTGATGCCGTACTCGGGATAGTTGCTCTTGGCGGCGA
Source organism: bacterium (assembly GCA_963656685.1). Lineage (GTDB taxonomy): Bacteria > Bacteroidota > Bacteroidia > Bacteroidales > Bacteroidaceae > Alloprevotella. Next base: position 40,613 of record CAVKJJ010000001.1, read on the forward strand.
GTGCTTCAAGTTCTGTGGGATCGAGCGCCATCATGGCACCCATGCCGACGTGGCGGAGCGGCTGACGGTAGGTGATAAAGAGGTCTTCGGGCTTGACGGCCTCGGGTGTGGCGGTGCCGTAGTTTTTCATACCGTCGGTGTACCACTCGGTAATCTTGTACTGCGGATAAGCCAGTTCGTAGGTTTCGCCGTCGGGGAAGGAGAAGGTCTGCTTGTTCCACTTGACTTTCAGTTTGCCTTCGGCTTTCATTTCGTACTCGGTGCCGTCGGCAGCTACGTAAGTGCCCTGAATGCACTGGTCGTGGAGCACACGTCCGTAGTCGGGGAAGAAGGAACCGTTCTTGCGAGTGATGTAGATGAGTCCGGAGGTGAAACCTGTGCCGCCGGAAACGAGGCAGTAGCCTTCGGCGTCGCACTTGCTTTCGTCGTAGTTGCTCCAGATGGAGGGCTTGGTGCGACCGGTGGTCATATGGCAGCTACGGCACGAGAATCCGGCATAGACGGGACCTAAACCGCCTGCCTCTCCGTCGGTGCCGCTCGGTATGGCGTTGTCGTAGAGTTTGTTGCCGGAGTTGAAACGTGTGAGATATTTGCCGGAGACCCAATTTGCTTCGACGTCGTAGGCGGTGGAGGAGTTGAGGAAGATGGTGGAAATGTCGGCGGAGAGGGCATAACCGTCGGGCACTTTCAGGTCGCTTGCCACAATTCCTTCATCGTCGTCGCTACAGGCGGTAAATGCCAGAAGAGCGCCGAGAATGAGTGAATATTTGGATAAATGGTTGGCCATTTTTAAAGTGTTGTAAACATTCCTTTTTTAACGCACAAAAGAGAGCAAAGGCTCTCCTATGGAGGAAGAGCGCTTTACTCCCATTATTGTTGGCGTACCTTGCTAAGGGCAACGGGGTGGCTTAAAGTGTTGACAGCCAAGCTTGCTGCCGCTTTGCAGGGTTTGGTTTTTATTTTACAGTACGGGGTTTACCGTCCTTGAAGATGAGGAATTCGAGCGTGTGGAAACCACGTACATTCTGAGCGGATTCGACCTTTGCGTCGTCGTCGCCGTCGGCCCATTCGAGGTCAGACCACTTTGAAGACTTCATGATCTGTACGATGGCGTCCTGGTCGAGGGGCCAAGAGTCCATGTTGGGGTCGAGACCGAAGGTAGCTACGGGGCCGAAGAGGAAGGCTTCGCTGGTTTCCCAAGGAGCACGTGCGGTGAGCCAAGCGTTGCAGCAAGCTTCGAAACCTTCGTTAGAGGGATTTGCTACGAAGCTGTTGACAGCAGCGAGGAGGGCAGCGTTCTGAGTCTTGAGGTCGGCGTAGGTGGGAACGACTACGTTGTCAACATAGTTGTCGATGATGGGCTGGAGTTCTTCGGCAGACTTTGAAGCTACAACGTCGCGGAGGTTCACTGCGTCGCCTTCTGCTTCAACTTCGCCTTCGTCGTTCTTCACTTCGGAGAGCATCTTCTGAAGGTCAGAGCAAGCTTCCATTGCAGCCTTTGCTTCTGCGCTTCCGATGTGGTTGCGGAAGGGCTGGGTGATGGCCTGGATGGCAGTCTTGGCATCTTCGATACCCTTACGTACCTTCACGTCGATGGCAGTGCCTTCGAGGAGTTTAGCCAAAGAAGCGTCGGCAATGGCGCCGGTAGTGGCGTGATTGCGGTTGCCGTAGTAAGCGTTCTCGATGGAGATGATGTTGTTGGTATAGTCGTCACGTGAGTGCCAGCTGTACCATGACTCAACGGCGTAGAGGGCAGCGGTCTGCTTGCCAGAGGTCCACTTGTCGTAGGGGTCGCCAATCTTTGAAGAACCTACTTCGTTGGCAATTTCGGCCATCTTCTCGACCATTTCCTGAGCGCAGCTCTGCACGCTGGTGTAGCCAGCTACTGAAGAGTGGGCCTTGAAGAGATCGGCGAAGGAGGTGCCGGTGTTGTTGTAGTTGCTGGTCCACTGTGAGTGGAGGTTTGCGGCGTCGTTGTTGAGGAGAATGGCTACATTCTTCATGTAGTTGCCCCAAGCCTTGGCGTTGCCAGAGTTGTAGTTGAGCTCTGCTGAGTCGCCGCTGTAGGGATCAGAACTGTCGTTGTCGCTGCAGGAGGTTGCGCCGAAGAAGGCGAACACAAGAGCGAACAAGGAACCGAGCAAATAGGTCTTTTTCATTTTTGCTTGTGGTTTTGTTTATTGTGAGTTTGTGTTTATTGTCTGAAGGTTCGGGCCTGCCGTCGCAAGGAGCTGCGGCGCGGTGGGAAGTTTTAGCGTTTTGTAAACCAGCCTACGTAGGCTACGCCGATGGAGAACTCGTTCTCGCTGTTGTACTTGCCTTTTCCGAAGATTTTGCCCGTACCGATTTGGCGCGTAGCGTAGTCGGCTTTCACTACGAGGTTGGGGAGTGCAAACCAGTTGAGACCGGCTGACCACTTGCGCACTTCGCAGCGCTTGTCCTCGGTGTAGAGGCTGGCGCACTTCTTCTGCGTGTTGTAGTAATCGAAGCGGGCGAATGGATAGATGACGGGACATTTTGTTCCCTCGAAGATGCCGGCGAGGTTGAGACCTACTTCGGCGCCGTAGCTTACGGAACGGTTTGCCACGGGTACCACACGGGTGTAGGGAGAGTTGTTGGAGAGTTTGGTGTTGACGGCAGAGACTTTGCCGGCATTGGTCAAGCTACCCCACATGAAGTTGGCGCGTGCGGTGACAATGTTGTTTTTGTACTGTGCGTCGGCGGTGTAGATGCGGACGGGAGCACGGAAGGAATATTCGGTGAGCTTGTCGGAGTTTGCTGCGGTGTTGGCGCAGTAGTAGAAGGATGCGCCCACGCGGAGTCCGGGCACGCCGTTGTAGTTGAGGCGGAAGGTGTAGGCGGGTGAGGTGAAGTTGTCTTCTTCGAAGATGCCCTGCTTGCCACCCTGTACCCAGTTGTTACGGTCGAAGCCGCAAGCGTTGAGACCTGAGGTGACGAGCACTTCGTAGTTGAAGTTGGCGTAACCTTTGCCGAACTGACCGAAGAGTTCAATACCGGTCTCGTGCCAAGTGGAGGGAATCATGGTTGTTTCGCCTTCGGGGCGTGTGGTACCGAAGAAGTTGATGGGTTCGTGGTGCTCGTTGGTGAGACCCACAGGGAGAATCATGTGACCAACACGTACGTTGAAAGCGGGGTGAATGAGACGGGTGATGTGGAACTGCTCGAGAGCTACTTCACCGCCCTTTTCAACTTCGGTTTCGTACTCGCCGTTTTCGGAGTTTTCAATCTCGTAGGCCGTTCCTACGCCGCCAGACTCGAACTCGATTTCAGCACCGAGAATCCATTTGGGACTGAACTTATAGTCGAGGGCGAAAACGAAACGGGGAATGGAGATGGTGTTGCGGCCGTCCTTGCGGTTGCCGTCGCGTCCGCCGTAGAAGCGGTTTATTCCGTAGTCCTTGAAGCTGGCTACCATTTCGCCGTAACCGCCAAAGCGAAACTTCTGGTAGTCGTCGTCGGAGGTGATGGACTTGAGTTTCTTTTCTTTTTTCTGAACTGAAGCCACACTGTCTACAGCGAGGGTGTTTTCAGTTTCGGCGGCTTGTGCCGTGCCTGCTCCCATGAGGGCGGCGAGGCTAAGCATTGCAACACTTCTTTTCATTGTATGTCTTGTCTGTATCTTTTGGTTGGACCGTGGCGCTGTGCCTACTCCCTATTATATATATAGGAAGAGGTCTGCACGTGCGTTTAAGTCCGTTGATCTTTCGGTGATGAACTGATGTTTAGTTTTGTGCGGAAAGACTTGCGTCGCTTTTCTGCTTGCTGTCTTTCTTCTGGCTTTTCTTTGCCTTTTTGTTCTTATGCGGCTTTTCGCTCTTGGTCTTTGTGGTGTCCTTCTTGGCGGGCTTTACAGGGGGTGTGGCGCTCGTGATGGCGTCTACAACGGCTGTTTCGGCTGCACTTTCTGCGCCTACGACCGCAGTGTCTGCTGCCGAGGCGCCAGTGAGAACGAGGAGCGAAGCTGCGAGAAACGTTTTCGTCTTTAAGCCTTTCATCGTTTCGTTGTATAATTTTTACGGTGCAAAGGTACGGCGGCTCTGAGGGGTGCACAATCACAAAGTTGGGGCATTATGACACGTTTTTTTACCTTTTTGTGCACGTTTTGCCCCCACCGAGGGGTAGCGATACCCATATTTGGGTATCGGTGCGCCTTTGCATGGTGCGCATTTATCCGTAATTTTGCCACATGAAAGCGCGACTTTCAGCACGGCATACCCACTTTTCGGTGGAAAAAGGGCCAAAGGTGACGGGTTTGCGCTACAAAATGACAACAGAAACGGTATGAAGTTATACACGAACTACAAACCGACGGACCGCATGAGCGACGTGATCAGCGACGAGCCTTCGCTGCTTCAGATGATGTCGCGTTTTGGCATCTCGCTCGGCTTTGGCGAACAGAGCGTCGCACAGGTGTGCGAGGCGAACAACGTGGACACGACGACATTCCTTGCCGTAGCGAACTTTACGAAGAACGGGGCAAAGGGTGCCGCCGACCAGCTCGGCGAACTCTCCGTGCGCTGCCTGACGGACTATCTGAAGCAAGCGCACACGTACTTCCTCGACTTCCAGCTGCCGGCCATCCGCCGCAAACTGCTCGAGGCGATAGACTGTTCGCAGAGCAACGAGGTGAGTTTCCTCATCGTAAAATTCTACGACGAATATATGGGCGAAGTGCGCAAGCACATGCAGTACGAGAACCGCAAGGTGTTCAGTTATGTGGAAGAACTTCTCCAGGGCCGCCGCACGAGCGACTACAGCATCAAGCAGTTTGCGCGCGGACACGGCAACATCGACACGAAGCTCCAGGAACTGAAGAACATCATCATCAAGTACTACACGCCGACGGACAAGGCGGAGATGCTCAACAACGTGTTGCTGAACATTTTCACCTGCGAGTACGACCTCCGCATGCACTGCCAGGTGGAGGAGGACATCTTCGTGCCCGCCGTGGAGATTTTGGAAAACAAGGTGGCTTCGGGCGAGGCGCAGAAAAGCGCGGACGCCGAAGCGCAGCAGGACTTGCTTTCCGATCGCGAGCGGGAAATTGTTCACCTCGTGGTGTGCGGACTGTCGAACAAGGAGATTGCCGCCCAACTCTTCATTTCGCTCAACACGGTGCTTACGCATCGCAAAAATATTGCCCGAAAACTGAACATCCACTCCGTAGCGGGCCTGACGATCTACGCCATCGTAAACAAGATTGTAGACATCGACGAACTGAAAAGCTGACACGCATCGTTTTTGCGGCTGCAAAATAAAAGTCAAGGAGGCAAAGCGCCCATTAGGGTGCTTTGCCTCCTTGGTTTGTGACCAACAGGTAACGAATGCATACCACAAAATACACCACGCTCCACGCTAAAGCAACGGTGTCATATATAAAGGTATGTAATGTATGCCATCCTCAACCTTGAAATCCTTATCGTGGATTACATAAGGTACGGCAAGCTGACTGCCGTACTTCTTGATGCATTTATTCAACGAGGTGATGGTATACTGCTTCCCGGACTTCACTTCTATTGGCGAGATGTTGTGACGACTCGTTATGGTGGGCTTGGAAATGAGGAAGTCTATTTCCATCCGGTCGTCGGCTTTTTCGGCCGAATACTTGCTGAAAAAATAGAGTCGATGACCTGCAGCGCGAAGCATCTGTGACACAATGTTCTCTACAAGCATTCCTTCGTTCACTTCGAGTTTGCCGAACATCAACTTCTGGTAAAGCTCGGTCGAAACGAGTCCGCGCTCGTCAAAGGCGTGACTTATAAGCAAACCCGTATCGCCCATATAACACTTCAACGTGGAACGCTCTTCGTTGAGCTTTAACCCAATGCTCGGTTCTGTAGAGTTGAAACAACAGTTGACAATCTTCGCATCGGAAAGCCAAAAGAAGGCTTCGGAGTAGTCGCGCATACGCGCATGCGACTGCAGGTCGGCCAAGCGAAACTTCTTCTCGTGCTTTTGCAGCTGTTCAGGAATCTCTTCAAAGATAGCTGCTACTTTGGTTTCCTGCGACTCGGCATATTTCCGTATGTCATTACGGTAGATGGCGAGAATGTCGCGTTTCTTTTCGTCAACTTTTTGAAAATCGCGGGTTTGAGCGTAGCATTCTACGGCTTGCGGCATACCGCCCACTATCATGTATTGACGAAAATAGTCCAAAGCGCGGCGATGAAAAGCGCCCATGGGCTGCGCTTTGGCGAACTGGTTCCTTATGAAAGGCATGAGCGTTTCGTCGCCCATGGCCCAAAGGAACTCTTCGAAGTCCATGGGAAACATTTCTATGGCATGCTCTTCCGAAGGGAGCATAATGTCTTTTACGTTACGTTTTATAGATACGAGCGAACCAGTCTCGATGTAATCGTAGCGGCCGTCGGCTACAAGATACTTGATGGCCGCACGTGCTCGGGGACAAAACTGAATTTCGTCAAATACTACCAACGACTTTGCTTCCTCGCCTTTCTGTTTTCGGGGCGTAAGCTTCTTCTTGCCATAGAGTTCCAAACTGGAGAGAAGCATGTCGATGTCGTCGAGATATAGGTCAAAAAACTCTTTTACCATAGGGGGAACTCTGCTGAAGTCCAACAAGAGATAGGACTCGTATTCGTGTTGCGCAAAGTCTTCCACAATATAGCTTTTACCAATGCGTCGTGCGCCTTCAATGAGAAGCGACACTTCTCCGTGCCTATTTTGCTTCCAATCAAGCAGTTGCTGATAGATTTTTCTTTTCATCGGCTTTCGTATTTCACGTTTCTGAGAAATTCTACACGGCAAATTTACACGTTTCTGAGAAATTCAGAAGCACGATTTCGCACGTTTCTGAGAAATTCAACACGATAATTTTACACGTTTCTGAGAAATTCGCAACACGATAACCTATGCAAAAGGGATAAATGCGCCAGTTACTAAGGAAGTGCATCGCGTTGAAGGTGCAACGCATGCCAGTAGCCCTTGTCAGCCGTGTAGAGCGTGACGTTTTGAAAACGTCACCCCCATGGAAGGCGAAACGCACTTAGAGTGTAGACACTGTCAGGCTTCGTCGTCGGGCAGATTGAGGCCGTCCATGGCGCTGCGGGCTGCGAGGAGGAAGAGGATGAGGAAACACATGCGCCATCCGGGACCGTAGGCTACGGGGAACAACACTGCTAAAGCGGCAAGCTGGGCGTAGAAGATCTGCACGGCTTTCACGGCGTGTACCGGGCGACTGAGGAGGAACGAGTAGAGGCGCGCGGCAGCGACGAAGAGTCGTTGCGAGGCGAGGAAGAGCGTGAAGGTGTGGAAGAGAGCGGCGAGAGAGAACGTGGCGGTGCACTGCTTGCGGAGGGTGGTTTCGTTTTTCATCATGACTTTGTGGATTTTTTGTTTTGTATGGAATTCTACGTTTGGATTGACTGCGTGTCGGAACGTTTTCGGCAGTTGGGCGTTTCGTCCCGAAGGGAACGTCATGCGCTGCGGCTTTCGTCCTGAACACGCTGCAAAGGAAAGGAGAAAGTGTGACAGACTACGTCACCACCAAGTCCCACATAGTTAATGTTTGTATACGTGATGCGTTTTTTTGCAGAAAAGGGGCAAAAAGGGGCGAGGAAGGGAGATTCTTGGAAGTAAGTAACCTGCAAAAAATAAGTTGCGCATTATTTCAAAAGAAATTTTGAGCGAATGATGGGCTTTCAGCCCGCTCCTCACGCTTTACAATTCTAGAGATTCTTTTTTGAATATCACACAACGCAAAAAGCCCCCGAAAACCGACATTGGCTTTCGGGGGCTTATGCGTTAAGGTGGTGTGGACAGCTAAGCTATGCTAGCCATGTGCTATCCGCACATAAAGAGTATGATGGCTTGAGCAAAGAGGATGCGCAGGAACATGGTCAAAGGATAGACCGTGGAGTAACCTACAGAGGGTGCGTCGTTGTTGGCCGTCTGGTTGGCGTAACCGAGTGCGGGAGGGTCGGTGTTTGAACCTGCCACGATACCCATTATGGTGAAGTAGTTCATCTTGTAGTAGAACCTTCCGACGGCTCCCATGATGAGGATGGGCACTACGGTGACAATAAATCCTACCCATACGTAGGTAAGTCCGTCGCCCTGCACCACGGTGTCCCAGAAGTTGCTTCCCGCCTTGATGCCGACGGCAGCGAGGAAGAGGATGAGACCTATCTCGCGGAGCAGAAGGTTGGCGGAGGTGGTGGTGTAGGTCACAAGGTGGAACTTGTAGCCATAAGCACCGGCAAGGATGGCGATGACGAGCGGACCGCCAGCGAGACCGAGTTTGAGCGGTGTGCTCATACCAGGAATCTGGAAGGGGATGCTACCGAAGATGATGCCGACGAGGATGCCAAGGAAGATGGCGCCCACGTTGGGGTGGTCGAGACGCTTCACGGAGTTGCCGAGGAGGCGTTCCACGCGGGTCACGTTGTCCTCAGGACCAGCCACCATGAGGCGGTCGCCAATCTGGATGCGGAGTGAACGATCGGCAAAGAGGTTCATGCCCTGACGGGTGATACGCGTCACGTTCACACCATACATGGAACTGAAGTGCATTTCGCCAAAAGTCTTACCGTTCACTTCGGCCTGGGTCACGAGGATGCGGCGCGAAACGACGGGAGCGTTTTCAGCTTTCCAGTCAACCTCCACTTCTTTACCGATGAAGGCGATGGCGGCTTCGGCATCGTCCTGTGCGCAGACGGCGTTCATTTCGTCGCCCACGTGGAGCACGGTGTCTTTGGTTGGCGAAAGGACTTCGCCGTTGTGCATGTAGTGTGTACAGATAAACGTACGACCGAGGAACTGCGTGAGCTGGGCATACGACTTTCCTTCAAGCGACACATTCTCCACGCGCAGCGATAGGTGGTGGGGTTTGGCGTGGGGGTTGTCTTCCTGCTGCTCGCGAATCTGCTCTTCTTCTTTGTCGAGTTTGATGCGGCAGATGTAACGCAAGGCTATCGTAGCACCGATGATGCCGAGCACACCCAAGGGGTAGGCGCAAGCGTAACCGGAGGCGATGTTCTGTCCGCCCATATCGATGCCAAGGGTGTTGATGGCTTCTTGCGCGGCACCAAGACCTGGGGTGTTGGTCACGGCACCGTAGAGCACGCCGACGGCCATGGGGAGGCTCTTGGCGTCGGAAGTGTCGAAGACAAGGTAGTAAAGTCCAAGGAGCGTGATGACGTTGAGGAGGACTATGCCGACGGCCATAATGTTCATCTGCACGCCGTCCTTCTTGAACGACTGGAAGAAACTCGGACCTACTTGCAGACCAATGCAGTAGACGAAGAGGATGAGTCCGAAGTCCTGAATGAAGTTCAGCACCTTGGCCGGACAAGCATATCCGCCGTCAGCATCGGTGATGCCCATGTGGTGGTAGATGTGGCCCACGACGATGCCGGCGAAGAGCACGAAGGTCACGCCGAGCGACACACTGCCGAACTTTATCTTGCCCAGCACTACGCCCACGGCGATAACGAGCGAGAAGAGAAGCACAATGTGCGCCACCGAATCGGTCGTCGTGAAAAGTGATTGTATCCAATCCATAGAATAGATAGGTGTTAGGGTATGGTTGTATTAAAGATTTTATTCTGATTATACCACAGCAGAAAACGGGCAATACTTGCATTTCACAAAAGATTGACCATTACTGCAGTATGATAAGTTTTTCATGCGAATGCGGCACAGAACATTAATCTGCTCGCAGAAGAGGTATGTCTGCCCACAACGTGGCGCAAATGTAATCATAATTTTTTAGAGTTTGCCGAACTTCGAAAAATAAGTTGGACAGTTTTGTTTTGAACATTACCACATACATAACCGCTACATGATGCAGTGCTAAAAATTATAGGGCAGCAAATTGAAATTATCTACGTACTCAACGTGTTGAGCTTGTAGAAAGTTGTTTATAAACGTTCACAATTGATGGATGCAACGCATAGTGTGCGACGCATGAGGGTGCAACGCATGGGGGGCACGTCTCCGACGTGACGTTCTACACGGTGCTGCGGCGTCACGGACGGTTTTGCATGCTTCGCTTTAGGGTGGTTCTATAAATTAGCTTTGTCAGATTTCGGTGTTATTTTTCGTCCATTTTGTTTGTGAGTAAAGGAGCATAGCGGGCTATGCGACTGAACGAACAAGCAAAAGGGGCGAAAAAGAACCCGAAATCTGACAAAACGCCACGTGAGCGCATTTGCTTATTGTTCGGCGGTAATTTATAGAACCACCCTTAATTCTTCGCGCTCAACAGTCACGTCGGAAACGTGACCCCCATGCGCTACGCCCCAAAAAGGCGCCACGCAAAAGTTTCAACGAGCTAGTAGAAAATCTCTTTTTGCTCCTAGCCCAACACGTTGGGGACGTAGCCCAAATTTTGGAAACGTTCACAACTAATCAGCTCACAACATTTCGGTACAAACACGTCTCTCGCGCGTGCGCGCACGCGCGCATTCCACCGAAGTTTTTACATCTTGCTGTCACCCGTCACCCACGCTTCGCCATAGAAATGACATAATTTACTGATTTTCATGTCGTTTAGTTTGTTTCTGAGAGTGATTGCAAAACTTCAAGCACCACCAATTTTTCGTCATAAGCATATAAAAATCGGTCACAGGCTTTTTACCGAAAAAAATGACGGCAGATTCTTAATAGAACAAAACTTTTGTAAGCGATTATTGTTGCTGTCACCGGCCTCACGGAGACTTCTGCGTGCTGGCACTTAATATGTCGTGTAGAGCGCGAGGTTTTGAAAACCTCGCCCCATAGAAGACGCAGCACGCTAAAGCCTCTCATAGATGGCGCAGCACGCAAAAGCCTCCGTGAGGCCGGTGACAGGTGACGGCAGCTTGCACAAAGTTCGGTGTATATGCGCGAGCACGCGCGCGTAAGCATATTTCCAAATACTTCTATGAAATTCATGCTTAGCAACACAGAAAAATTAACTAACTTTGCTACCTAAATGTACATACATCCCCGACTCCCCTACTCCATGATGAAGAAAACCCTACAACTCATCCTTCTACTGCTCACCTTTGCCCTCACCGCCACGGCGCAGAGCGAAGCACCCAAACGAGAGTTTCGCGGTGCTTGGATCCAGTTCATCAACGGACAGTTCCAAGGTATGACAACCCAGCAGATGCAGGACAACCTCACCAACCAGCTCAACGAACTGCAGCGCTGCGGAGTGAACGCCGTCATCTTCCAAGTGCGCGGTGAGGCCGACGCCTTCTACGCCTCGCCCTACGAGCCGTGGAGCCGCTACCTCACCGGTCAGCAAGGACGCGCGCCGAAGCCCTATTGGGACCCTCTGGCTTGGATGGTGACCGAATGTCACCGACGCGGCATGGAACTCCACGCCTGGATTAACCCCTTCCGCGCCAAGACGAAAGGCACGAAGGAACTTGCCGTCACTCACCCCTACATGAAAAACCCAGGCCGCTTCTTTGAGTACGACGGACTCTACCTCTTCGACCCGGGACTCCACGAAAACCGCACCTACATCTGCTCCGTAGCAGCCGACATCGTGCGCCGCTACGACGTGGACGGACTCCACATCGACGACTACTTCTATCCCTACCCCGTGGCAGGACTCCCCATCCCCGACCAGCAGACTTACGCCCAATACCGCAACGCCATCAACGACATCGGCGACTGGCGACGCTACAACGTGAACCTCTTCATCGAAATGCTCTCCGACTCCATCCACCACGCCAAGCCCTGGGTGAAGTTCGGCGTAAGCCCCTTCGGCATCTACCACAACGCTAAAGCCGGCAGCAACTTGCCCGGTTCGAAGACCAACGGCACGCAGAACTACGACGACCTCTACGCCGATGTGCTCTACTGGATTAACAAAGGATGGGTCGACTACACCGTGCCGCAACTCTACTGGGAAATAGGTCACAAAGCCGCCGACTACGCCGAACTCGTGCAGTGGTGGAGCCGCTTTGCCGGCGGACGACCGCTCTTCATCGGTCAGGACGTGGAGCGCACCGTGCGTGCCGCCGACCTTAAAAATCCGCAGCAGAACCAGATGGCGGAGAAGTTCCGCCTTCAGCGTTCGCTCCGCGGCATCCAAGGTTCGTGCTTGTGGTACTCCGCCGCCGTGGTACGCAACGAAGGCAACTACGCCACCGCACTGAAGCAGAACTACTTCCGCACGCCCGCCCTTCAGCCCCTTTTCCCCTTCCTCGACAGCAAAGCGCCAAAAAAGGCACGCAAGCTGAAGGCCGAATGGATGCCCGATGGCTACTACCTCTTCTGGACAGAACCCGCCGCCAAGCAGCCCCTCGACGAGGCCCGCAACTACGTGGTATACCGCTTTGCCAAAGGTGAACGCATAGACCTCCACTCCTCCGCCCACATCGTGGCCATCACCCCGCAGACCATGTACAAACTGCCATTCAACGGTGGCACCACAAAATATACCTACGTCGTCACCGCCCTCGACCGTCTGCAGAACGAGTCGAAACCCGTAAAGACGAACGTAAAACTCTGACGGGAAACCTTTTCCCCATTTCCTTTCACGCAAAACCCGACGCGAAGAAAAATGAAAGTACTCAAATTCGGCGGTTCGTCAGTAGGCACCGTCGCCCCCATACTCAATCTCAAACACATCGTTGAAGAGACGGAGAAACCCGTCATCGTGGTCGTTTCAGCCCTCGGCGGCGTCACCGACCAACTTCTGCGCATCACGCAAGCCGCAGCAAAGGGCGACAAGTCCTACGCCGTAGAACTCGGTAACCTCGCACAGCGCCACCAGCAGATGGTTAGCGACGTGATTCCCGAAGCACGACAGGAACGACTCGTGGCAAAACTCGACGCACACATTGCCGAACTCCGCAGCATTCTCCACGGCGTGTGTCTCATACAAGACCTCACGCCCAAGACGGCCGATGCCATCGTGGCCTACGGCGAACGCCTCTCCTCGCTCATCGTGAGCGAACTCATTGACGGCGCACGCCACTACGACTCGCGCGCCTTCATCAAGACCGTGCCCCACACGGACCGTCACCTCGTGGACTTCGACACGACCAACCGCCTCGTCCGCGAAACCTTCGCCTCACAACCCGAAGTAGCAGTGATGGGCGGATTCATCGCCGCCGACGCCGAGAGCGGAGTGACCACCAACCTGGGACGAGGTGGCTCGGACTACACGGCAGCACTCATTGCCGCTGCGCTCGATGCCGACGCTTTGGAAATATGGACCGACGTGAACGGATTTCTCACCGCCGACCCGCGTCTCATTCCCAATGCCTTCACCATAGACCAACTCTCCTATGCCGAAGCCATGGAACTTTGCAACTTCGGCGCGAAGGTGGTCTACCCACCCACCATCTACCCCGTCTGCCAAAAGAACATCCCCATATTCGTTAAGAACACGTTCCACCCCGAACACCGCGGAAGCGTCATTCGCCGCGACGCTGCACAGAGCGAACGCCCCATACGAGGCATCACCTCCGTGAGCGAAACGAGTATGGTCACCGTGAGCGGTCCTACGATGGTAGGCGTAATCGGTGTGAACCGCCGCATCTTCGACACCCTCGCACGAGGCGGCGTCAGCGTGTTCATGGTGGCACAAAACTCCTCCGAGACGAGTACCTCGCTCTGCGTCTCGTCCGCCGACGGGCGCCATGCCTGCCAACTCCTCGACACCGAGTTTGCCTCCGAAATAGCCGACGGCGCCATGAATCACGCCTTGCTGCTCGAAGGTCAGGCGAGCGTGGCGGTTGTGGGCGAACGCATGTACCACAAACCGGGCATCGCCGGACAACTCTTCAGCGTGCTCGGACGTAACGGCATCAGCATAGCCGCCGTAGCCATGGGCGGAAAGGAGATGAACCTCTCGTTCGTTGTGGAACGCACACAGTTGAAAAAGACGCTCAACGTGTTGCACGACAGTTTTTTTCTCTCTGAACACGAAGAACTCAACCTCTTCGTGTGCGGCACAGGAACGGTGGGCGGAAGCTTGCTCGAACAAATCGCTGCGCAAAGGGACAAACTGCTCAAGGAGCGCGGACTGAAAATTAACCTCGTGGGCATAGGCGGACGCAGCCACGCCATCTTCAACCGCGACGGCATCGATCCCGCAACCTATCGCGAACAACTCGCCTCGGCTCCTGCCGGCGGCGTGGAGCGTATGATGGAGGAGATTGAGCAAATGAACATTTTCAACTCCGTCTTCGTGGACTGCACGGCAAGCGAGGAAGTGGCTTCCCAGTATCTGCGTCTGCTCCGCCACAACGTGAACATCGTGGCTGCCAACAAGATTGCAGCCTCGTCCGCCTACGAAAACTACGAACTGCTTAAAAGCACGGCGCGCGACCGCGGCGTGAAATACCTCTTTGAGACCAACGTGGGCGCAGGTCTGCCCATCATCAACACCATCAACGACCTCCGCGCCACAGGCGACCGCGTGCTGCGCATCGAGGCCGTGCTGAGCGGCACGCTCAACTACGTGTTCAACACGCTCTCTGCCGACATCCCCCTCAGTCGCGCCGTACGCATGGCGCAGGAGAACGGCTACAGCGAACCCGACCCTCGCATTGACCTCTCGGGCAAGGACGTGATGCGCAAACTCGTTATCCTCGCCCGCGAGAGCGGTTACCGCGTGGACATCGACCACATAGAAAGCCACCTCTTTATCCCCGACGAACTCTTTGCCGGCACGTTGGAAAACTTCTGGGCACAGCTCCCCACACTCGACGCGCACTTCGAAACGGAACGACGCCGACTCGAGAGCGAAGGCAAGCGCTGGCGCTTCGTCGCAGAATGGGAAAACGGCAAAGGCCGCGTAGGTCTGAAAGAGTTTGCCGCCGGCCACCCGCTCTACGACCTTGAAGGCTCCAACAACATTGTGTTGCTCACCACCGAGCGCTACAAAGACTACCCCATGCTCATCCAAGGCTACGGAGCAGGCGCTGCCGTCACCGCCGCCGGCGTCTTCGCCGACATCATGCGCGTGGCTAACGTGTAAACCACACATTTATATACAAAACTTTCGGATTTAGGTTTTGCGTTGAATCTTGAACGGAAATCGTGCTGTAGGCACGACACGTAAATAGCCCACGGTGACAACCGTGGGTTGGTGTAAAGTGTGGAAATGCTGGGCTGTAGGCTCAGCACAACCAAGAATGAGAAACTCCTTTCACGCACGAATTCCGCTCTTGTGCTGAGCCGACAGCCCAACATCCTCGCGCAAAACTTACCCACGGTTAACACCGTGGGCTATTTACGTGTCTGGCTTACAGCCAGATTACCGTGCATAACTTCTTTAAACCCCAATCCGAAACTTGAATATATTATCTCCCTCAGAAAACAATAAAAAATGACAATATACGATGAACTACAAATGGAACTACGTAGCTCCTTCGTCCACTGCAGCCACACAGGCGCGCGAGCTGGCCAAGGAACTGGGCATCCACCCCGTTCTCGGAAAACTGCTCATAGACCGTGGCATCACCTCTGCCCAACAGGCCAAGCACTTCTTCCGCCCCCAGCTCTCCGAACTCCACGACCCCTACCTCATGAACGACATGGACGTGGCGGTGGAGCGACTCAACGCTGCCATGGGACGCAAGGAACGCATACTCGTGTTCGGCGACTACGACGTGGACGGCTGTACCGCGGTGGCACTGGTCTACAAATTCATCCAGCAGTACTACTCCAACGTTGACTACTACATCCCAGACCGCTACGAGGAAGGCTACGGCATCAGTCGCAAAGGCATTGAATTCGCCGCCGCCACGGGCGTGAAACTTATCATCGTGCTCGACTGCGGCATCAAAGCCATCGAGGAAATTGCCTATGCAAAGACGCTCGGCATAGACTTCATCATCTGCGACCACCACGTGCCCGACAGCGAACTGCCTTGCGCCGTTGCCATCCTCAACCCCAAACGCCACGACAATCGTTACCCGGACACGAACCTCAGCGGATGTGGCGTAGGTTTCAAGTTTATGCAAGCCTTCGCCAACAACAACGGCATTGAGTTCAACAAACTCTCTCCCCTACTCGACCTCTGCGCCGTGAGCATCGCCTCCGACATCGTCCCCGTCACAGGCGAGAACCGCGTGCTCGCTTACCACGGTCTGCGTTGCCTCAACTCCAATCCCAGCATCGGTCTGCAAGCCATCGTAGAGGTGTGCGGACTCTCCGGACGCGAACTGACGATGAACGACATCATCTTCAAAATAGGTCCCCGCATCAATGCCTCCGGACGCATCCAAAACGGCAAGGAGGCGGTGGAACTCCTCGTGGAACGCGACTACCCCGCGGCTCTCGAGAAAGCCGGACGCATCAACCTCTACAACGAAGCGCGTAAAGACCTCGACAAGCAGACCACCGAACAGGCCGTAGAACAGGTAAAAGACCTTCCACACCTCGACGAGCGTCGCAGCATAGTGATCTACAACGAAGAGTGGCACAAAGGCGTAATCGGCATCGTGGCATCACGCCTCACCGAGCAATACTACCGTCCCGCTGTGGTGCTCACCCGCTCCGAGGGCTACGCCACAGGTTCTGCACGTTCCGTCACGGGGTTCGACGTCTACAAAGCGGTGCAGAGTTGTGCCGACTTGCTCGAAAACTTCGGCGGCCACACCTATGCCGCCGGCCTCACCCTCAAGGTGGAACACATCGAAGAGTTCAGTCGCCGCTTCGAGCAGTACGTCACCGACCACATCCTCGACGCGCAGACGCAAGCGAGCATCGACATCGACGCCGAAATAGACTTCAAGGACGTCACCTTCAACTTCTACAAGCAGCTCAAGCGCTTCGCTCCCTTCGGACCACTCAATCCGAAGCCCGTATTCTGCACGCACCGCGTCTACGACTACGGCACGAGCAAGGTGGTGGGGCGCGGACAGGAGCACATCAAACTCGAACTCGTGGACAACAAGTCAAACAACGTGATGAACGGCATCGCCTTCGGACAAAGTTCGCAGGCACGCTACATCAAGACCCGCGGCGCCTTCGACATCTGCTACACCATAGAAGAAAACACCCACAAACGCGGCGAAGTGCAACTCCAAATAGACGACATCCGGCCGCTGAAGACGAACTGAAGTAAAACCTCCCCCCGGTCATGGACAAATACAGGAAAATACTCCGCGAATATTGGGGCTACGACGACTTCCGCGGCATACAGGCCGACATCATCCGCAGCATCGGCGAGGGACACGACACCCTAGGCCTCATGCCCACCGGAGGCGGAAAGAGCATAGCCTTCCAAGTGCCCGCGCTCGCACGCGACGGCATGTGCCTCGTGGTCTCGCCCCTCATTGCCCTCATGAAAGACCAGGTGGAACACCTCTGCCAACGGGGCATTCGTGCCGCTGCCATCTATTCCGGCATGAGCCGCGAGGAAATAGCGCGCCACCTCGACAACGCGGTCTTCGGCGCCTACAAATTTCTCTACGTCTCGCCCGAACGCCTGACCACCGACATCTTCCGCGCCAAAGTGCGCCGCATGCACATCACCCTCCTCGCCATCGACGAGGCGCACTGCATCTCACAATGGGGCTACGACTTTCGTCCGCCTTACCTCGAGATTGCCAAAATACGCCAGTTCATGCCCGAGGCTCCCGTGCTCGCCCTCACCGCCACCGCCACGCCCGCAGTGGCGGACGACATCATGCTGCGCCTTGACTTCCGCGAGAAACGCGTGTTCCGCATGAGTTTCTCGCGTCCCAACCTGCGCTACATCGTACTCCAAACGACCGACAAGTTCGAAACGCTCCTCCGCATTCTCAACCACATACCCGGAAGTTCCATCGCCTACACCCGCAACCGCGAAGACACCGTGGACTTTGCCAAGCAGCTCAACCAGCAAGGCATCTCCGCCCTCCACTTCCACGCCCTCGTGGGCAGCGCCGACAAAGACGCACGCCAGCGCGCCTGGCAAACGGGCGACACACGCGTCATGGTGGCTACCAACGCCTTCGGCATGGGCATCGACAAACCCGACGTGCGCACCGTGGTCCACATGAACGTGCCCGACTCTGTCGAAGCTTACTTCCAAGAAGCCGGACGCGCCGGGCGCGACGGACAGCCGGCTTGGTGCGTGCTCCTCGTAGGCCCGTCGGACGCTGCAAACCTGAGTCGACGTCTCGCCACATCGTTCCCCGACCGCGCATACATCAAGAAAGTCTATCAAGACCTCAGCAACTTCTTTCAAGTGGCAGAGGGAGCCGGAGAAGGGCATACGTACAACATCGACCTCTTCCGCTTCTGCAAAGTGTTCCATCACTTCGACATCCAACTGCGAAGCGCCTTCAGTCTGCTCGAGCAGTCGGGCTACATCCACTTCACCGAAGGCGTAGAAGAGAACCCGCGCATACGCTTTCTCTGCCGGCGCGACGACCTTTACCACTACAACGACCTCTCCCCACAGGAAGAAGCCGCCATCGACGGTCTGCTCCGCAACTACGGCGGACTCTTTGCGGACTACGTCTACGTGGACTACTCCGTCGTGGCACGCGACAGTGGTCTCTCGCGCGACCAGCTCCACGAAGCGCTCCGCACGCTCGGCCGCAAACGCATTGTCAGCTACATCCCGCCGCGCGACATGCCGCGCATCACCTATCTCCTCCCGCGCTTCGACGCCGAACGCATCATCATCCCCGAGCGTGTCTTCGAAACGCGCCGCGAAAGCTATGCCCACCGCGTCAACGCCATGGTCCACTACGTCACGCAGCAGAAAATTTGCCGCGCGCGTACGTTGCTCCACTATTTCTCCGACGAAGACAAAGACTGCGGACACTGCGACATCTGTTTGGCACAAACCGGCACGCCTCCCACGCCCGAGGAAGTGGACGAACTCTCCAAGCGCTACCTCCACATCCTCGCCGACGGCCGTCCCCACTCCGAGCGCGAACTCGTCCACACCGACTTCTCCAGCCGCGTGCACGACGCCGCCATTGAGCACATCGTCCGCGACAAAGGCGTAAAGTGCTTCGACAACGACTACGTGATGGAGAAGCCCCAAAACGCACCAACCGAAACTGACATTCAGTCTACATCGCAAGGAAAAACCGCACCGTAGCCTTTGCCCATCACGCTCCTTGCAGTAATTTTGCACACGAAATTAACAAACAACACCATATGATGACAGCCAACGAAATCCGCGACTCTTACAAACACTTCTTTGAGTCGAAAGGACACACCATCGTGCCTTCCGCACCGATGGTCATCAAGGATGACCCCACACTCATGTTCACCAACGCAGGCATGAACCAGTGGAAGGACATCATACTCGGTCAGCGCGACCCCGAACCCCGTCGCCGCGCCGACTCCCAAAAATGTCTCCGCGTGAGCGGTAAGCACAACGACCTCGAGGAAGTAGGTCACGACACCTACCACCACACCATGTTCGAAATGCTCGGCAACTGGAGCTTCGGCGACTACTTCAAGGAAGGCGCCATCGACTATGCATGGGAATACCTCGTCGATGTGCTCCACCTCAATCCCGCTGACCTCTACGTCACTGTCTTCGAAGGTTCTGAGGAAGAAAACCTCAGCCGCGACGACGAAGCCGCTTCCTACTGGCTCAAGCACGTGCCCGCCGACCACATCATCAACGGCAACAAGCACGACAACTTCTGGGAAATGGGCGACACGGGTCCCTGCGGTCCTTGTTCCGAAATTCACCTCGACAGCCGCACGGCAGAAGAGAAAGCCAAAGTGCCCGGACGCGAACTCGTAAACAAAGACGATCCCCAGGTCATCGAAATCTGGAACATCGTGTTCATGCAGTTCAACCGCAAGGCCAATGGTTCACTCGAGCCTCTCTCAATGAACGTCATCGATACCGGTATGGGCTTCGAACGCCTCGTACGCGCCATCCAGGGCAAGACGTCGAACTACGACACCGACATCTTCCAGCCCATCATCCGTAAGATTGGCGAACTCTCCGGTTACGAATACGGCAAAGAAGAGAAAGTCGACGTCGCCATGCGCGTCATCGCCGACCACCTCCGTGCCATCTCCTTCAGCATTGCCGACGGACAACTTCCGTCCAACGCTAAAGCAGGTTACGTCATCCGCCGCATCCTCCGCCGCGCCGTACGTTACGCTTACACCTTCCTCGGTCAGCGCGAAGCCTTCCTTTGCCGCCTTGTGCCTACCCTCGTCAGCGAAATGGGCGACGCTTATCCCGAACTCCGCGCTCAGCAGACGCTCATCGGCCGCGTCATGCAGGAAGAGGAGGAAAGCTTCCTCCGCACCCTCTCCACGGGTATCAGCATGCTCGAAGGCGTCGTTGCCGAAACCATCAAGGCCGGTAGCAAGACGGTGAGCGGCGAGAAGGCTTTCACCCTCTTCGACACCTACGGTTTCCCCCTCGACCTCACCGAACTCATCTGCCACGAGAACGGACTCGAAGTGGACGAAGATGCTTTCAACGCAGAAATGCAGAAGCAGAAGGAACGCGCCCGCAACGCCGCAGCCGTTTCGGCCGGTGACTGGGTTGTACTCACTGAGGGCGAAACGCAATTCCGCGGTTGGGACGAGACAGCGTGCGACTGCCACATTCTACGCTACCGCCGCGTGGAACAGAAGAAGCAGACGTTCTACGAACTCGTGCTCGACCAGACTCCGTTCTACGCCGAAATGGGTGGACAGGTTGGCGATAAAGGTCAACTCGTCGACGGCGAAGAACACGTAGAAATCTTCGACACAAAGCGCGAGAACAATCTCCCCATCCACCTCACTAAGAAACTTCCCGCTCATCCCGAACACGCCTTCCACGCTGAAGTAAACGAGAAACTCCGTCGCGGCAGCGAGGCTAACCACACCGCCACGCACCTCCTCGACCAAGCTCTCCGCGAAGTGCTCGGTACGCACGTCGAACAGAAAGGTTCGCTCTGCACCCCCGACTATCTCCGCTTCGACTTCTCACACTTCCAGAAGGTTACTCCCGAGGAACTCCGCGAAGTTGAACGCATCGTGAACCGTCGCATCCGCGAGGACATTCCTCTCCAGGACCACCGCGACGTGCCCATGGAAGAAGCCAAGAAGCTCGGCGCCATTGCCCTCTTCGGCGAAAAGTACGGCGACAAAGTGCGCGTTGTGCAGTTCGACAAGAGCGTTGAGTTCTGCGGCGGTTGCCACGCTCAGAGCACAGGCCGCATCGGTCTGTTCCGCATTGTCAGCGAGAGCAGCGTAGCCGCTGGCGTGCGCCGCATCGAAGCCATCACCGGCGAAGCCGCTGAAGAGAGCGTCTACACTCAGCAGCAGGTTCTCACCGACCTCAAGAGCTTCTTCAACAACGCCAAGGACATCACCGCCGTCATCCGCAAGACCATCGAGGAGAACGACGGACTCAAAAAGCAGGTGGAAGCTCACGTCAAGCAGCAACTCGCTTCGCTCCGCGACAAACTCGTCAACAACGCCAAGGAAACCGACGGCGTGCGTCTCGTGAAGTGCGTCATCCCCACGGCCATCGCCCCCGATGCCGTCAAGGACCTCGCCTTCCAGGTGAGCGGCATGCTCCCCAACGACACGCTCTGCGTGTTCGGTTCCACCCACGAAGGCAAGCCCCTTCTCACCGTCATGATCAGCAAGAACCTCGTTGAGGCCCGCGGCTTGAACGCTGGTGCTCTCGTTCGCGAGGCTGCCAAACTCATCAAGGGCGGTGGCGGCGGCGCTCCCCACTTCGCCACCGCAGGCGGAAAGGACGCTTCAGGCCTCGAAGCTGCCGTCGACAAGGTCGTTACCACTGCTTTGGCATAAGAAAACGCATATACACACAAAGTGCCCCGACTCTTCGCAGAGCCGGGGCACTTTGTATTTCTTTCTCCGCCAGTGGCGGAAGCTTTTATTTCAGTTTAGCAGCCGTCTTCACGAGGCGCTCGCCAAGACCAATGGTGTAGCCCTGAGAGGTGAACACCACGCGGTTGAACGTGTCGGCAAGCACCACCATGGGCATTTCCTCCGACTTCGTCAGCGCGCCACCGAAGAGGTCGGCCTTTACCTGGCCTTCCGTGTCGACACCGAAGGAGAGCGTGGAAGGAAGGTTCGTAAACTCTGCGCTGTTCTTCTGGAAACGCTCATATTCGTCCTGCGAGGGGAACACCACGAGGATGGGACGGCCCCACGCTTCGAGTTCCTTGCGCACCTTCTCCATGTCGTGGAGCACGTGGTTCGTAGGCTCGTGGTTGGCGCGAGCCAGCGCCAGTGCGTAGTAACCACGGCCGGTGGTCGAAAGCACGCTCTTCGTCTTACCCGAAGCGCAGTCCGTGTAGAGGTTCTCGGCGTTGAAAGAACCGATCACCGTGGGCGCTTCCTTGTCCTCACGCATCACAAGTTTCTGCGTAACGGTTGCGCCCGCAGCCACGGGGAACACGCTCACGTTGGCGAGCACCGTGCCGTCGGCAAGGCGCGTGCCGGAAGTCAAAACGTAGCTACCTGCGTCGACCTGTGTGCCGTTCTTGAAAGTAGACGTCCAAGTGGCGGTCTCGGGATAGTTCTGAAGCACGGGCTGCGCGTTGGCCAAGCGGCTCAGCGTGAAGTGGTAGTAGTAGCCCGGGTTCTCCATGTGTTCGCGCGGCGTGTAGTCGAGCTTTAGCGTGGCGGTAGCGTCGGCGTTGCGACTCTCTTCTTTCTCGCCCGCAAAATGGACGGTCTGCCACTGCACGGATTTCTCCGTAGGCATGGTCTGTGCGGCGTCCAACTTAGCGTACTGCACCTTGCCCGTCACTTCGTCAATGCGCGCGGGCACTCCGATGGAGCGCATGGCAGCTACGAAGAGAATGCCCTTGTTGCGCACGTCGGCGCGGCGCGTTTCCATAGCTTGCGCCGGTGAGAGGCAGTAGCCCTGCGGATTGCGCTCGGGATTGCTCGTAATGTTCTTGTCAATCCATTTGACGAACTTCGCCGGATCCTTGCGGTAATCCTTCAGTTCGCTGGGCTTGAAAGCACCGGAGAAGTAGGAACGCCAACCCGTGAGCATCTCGTTGGCAATGCGCGGGCACTGCACGTAACGGATTTGGAACTCGCGCTGTTCTGCGTTGAGGTCCTCGGACTTGGGCTGCGCGACGGTTTCGGTGGCCTCGCCGCCATCGATGGGATTGCCGTTCTCGTCGAGTTCGCCTTCTACTATCTCGCCACCGTCACCGTCCTCAGGGATGACGAACTGGAGGTGGTCCTGAATCACTTCGGGGGCGAAGTCGCGGAGGTCCTTATCGGTGAGCGACTCGAGCAAGTCGAGCGTCTCCGTGCGCGGAAAACTCTCCAGCACGTCGTAGACGCTCTGCCAGTTTCCGCAAGCCTTCTTCACAAGGGCGTTCACGCGGGCTGCGTCGTCGACACCCAGTTCGGCGCAGACGCTGTCCGTCATTTCCTGCGTGGCGAAGGTGTGAACGTAGGCCGTGCGGATGGAGTCTTCCTCGGCAAGGCGCACCTTGTTGCGAGCAGCAGCTTCGGCAGTCACCGTGGGCACGTTGTCCGTAGCGGCAGGCGGCACGAGCGTCAGTTCTTGCGAGAAGGTGTCGCCCGCTTTATATTTGAGTTGCAGACTCACCTCTGCGTTGCGTCCACCCGTAAACTGCGCTACGCCGTAGCTGCCGTCCTTCGAGGCCCACACCACCATGTCGCCCAAGCCGGTGAGGATAGAAGCCTTACCGGCATCGTCGGCCTTGGCGCTCTGCACGGTGTAGAGTTCGCCGTAGTTGTAAATTTTGAAAGCCACTTCTGCGCCAGCAGCGGGTTTGCCCGAGGCATCGAGCACGGTGACGGTGGTGCGTGCAGTGCGTGCGTAGTTGGCGGTGACGTTAATCTCCGTGTAGCAGTCCGTGCGGTCTATCACATCTTCGGGACCATCGTAGCGACCGAACACCTTGGTGTGCATCAACATACCGCGCGAAGCCGGCTGATTGAACCAGCCGAGGTTTAGCACGGCTTCGGGCTCACAAGCTCCGAGGAAATACCACTTTCCGTCCACCCAGGCTTCCACCCACGCGTGGTTGTCGTCGGTGTGTGCCCAGCGCGGCGTGTATACTTGGCGTGCCGGGATGCCCACAGCGCGCAGTGCGGCTACGGTGAACGTGGACTCTTCGCCGCATCGGCCCGTGGCGGTCTTCATGCTCGCCAGAGGCGACGACGTGCGTGCGTCGGAGGGTTTGTAGGTGACGTGTTCGTGACACCAGTGGTTCACTTCCATCACGGCTTCGGCCATGGAGAGTCCTTTCACGCGCTCTTTGAGTTCGTCGTAACACGTGGTGCGGAATTCGTCAAGGTTTTCGTTGTTCACGCGTAGGGGAAGCACGAAGTGTAGCCATTCGCGTTCGGGCACTTTCGCCCCCCACGGCATTTCTTTGCGTGCCTGCAGGGCGCACTCGACCTGTGCGGTATAGAAGTCCGTAGAATAGTCTGCCACGTCGGGCCAAGGCATGTAGGCGTAGAGGAACTCCAAAGCGTTGCGACATTCGGCGCTCATTTCGGCCTGGGCCAATTGGTCTTCAATGCCGGCGGATTTCATTTCCACCTGTCGTGCGGTGAAATCCTGGTGTATCTGCGCCGACGTTTGTGCCACGGCGCCCGTGGTAGCCATAGCAAGCGCCACGGCGAAGAGGTATCTGTTCATGTTGGGTAGGTTTTCGGTGAGTGAGAAGGTTACCCATTATTATATATAGTAGCCGTGCGGCAGTAGCATATATAATAATGTGTAGCAGCGCGTCAGAACGTGTGTCGCGCATCGTTGCAAAAGTAGGTAATCTTTGGGGAAATTTCTACGAATCTATGGTGTTTTCTCCCGCAGGAAGGAGAAATGTGAGGAAAAAAGGGCGAAAAATTGGAGCGAAGGTGCTGTGCGTCAGAAAAAAGGTGTACATTTGCAGCCGATTTAGAGTCCGTTGGGGCCAGACAAGTAGCCGCGGTTGCGGTTCGCCTCCCGGAAAAACCCGTTTATACAATTTATTTAAATGTACGCAATCGTAGAGATTAACGGTCAGCAGTTCAAAGCAGAAGAAGGCAAGAAGCTCTTCGTAAACCACATCTGCGGCGCCGAAAACGGCCAGACTGTTGAATTTGAGAACGTGTTGTTGGTTGACAACAACGGCGAAGTGAAAGTGGGTGCTCCCACAGTTGACGGTGCCAAGGTCGTATGCGAGGTAGTATCCTCACTCGTAAAGGGCGACAAGGTGCTTGTGTTCCACAAGAAGCGTCGTAAGGGCTATCGCAAGCTCAACGGCTATCGTCATCAGTTCACTGAAGTGACAATCAAGAACGTAATTGCTTAATCCTTTAAAGTTTAGAAGAAATGGCACACAAGAAAGGTGTAGGTAGTTCTAAGAACGGCCGCGAATCGGCTTCACAGAGATTAGGCGTTAAGATTTGGGGTGGTCAGACCTGCGTAGCTGGCAACATCATCGTTCGTCAGCGCGGAACGGTTCACTATCCCGGTAAGAACGTAGGCATGGGCAAGGACCACACGCTCTTCGCTCTCGTTGACGGCGTGGTAACTTTCCACCGCGGCCAGCGCGATCGCAGCGTCGTTTCGGTAACTCCCGAAGCTGAAGCTTAACGCATTGTCGCGGTCATAGACTGCTACGAAACACACAGCGGGCTGCTCCCCACAGGGGAGCGGCCCGCTTGCGGTTTGTGGCGATTGACGTGGTGAGCTTTCAGTCCGCTCCTCGCGCATTACAATTCTGCGCAAGTTGTATTTTTAAACTTTACTTATTAACTTTATTCCGGTATATTTCGCTGAATAGTTACAAAAAAAATTAGAGTGATGTGATAACGAATTAAGTTCTGCTTTGGGTGTGACCGAAAGAGTCGTTGCGATTGTTACGCACGCTCCTCGCGCAAACATTGCCATTGAAAGTAGGCGGGAGTTTTTAGGGTCACACGTAGATATTCTCACATTTTAGACACCCTAACTTGCTGATTGACTTCATCGTAAATCAAACAATGATTCGTCAATACCCATCTTCATCACGCCAGTCGGGAACTATATCACTGTCATCGTAATATTCAAAGATTTCGGCGGCTGCTTTTCTTACTTCATCTTCACTCATGTGCATAGTCATCCAACAAGCAGCTAGACAGGCGGCGAGACTTTCCTTGTCTTTTACCACATCTTGCAGTATTGGGTTACCCCACTGGAATGTCAACACGAAACCTGCCTCAGGTTCGCAAATCCTTCGGTAATTCTTCATTTCCAAGCGCTCGAACTCGTCCAAAATAATCTTCTTGATGTCACTAGTACACAAGCAATTTACTTTAATCATAACACTAAACTTTTAAGGAACTCGGTTCGTAAGGAACTTTGTTCGGGTTAAACATTCTTACGTACATATATAGTGCGAAGTAGGGGTGATTTTAAATCCACGCGTATTATTTTTTTGCTTAATTGTCACGTCGGAGACGTGACCCCCATGCGCTGCGCACGCAAAAGTCATTACGAAGCGGACGATAATTAACGCGGAGTGACAACAACACATAGCTGTCGCGTTAACGAACCTTTAGTTTGTTAACCGATGGAGGGAGATTTTGTGGCTCAGGAGGGAGAAAGTAGAGGGGCGAAGGGCGGAAAATTCGCTTTTCGAGCATGGGCAATCCACTTTCAAGTAGCAAATAAAAATTCCAAGGCAGCAAATAAAAATTCCAAGCCTTGGAATTTTTATTTGCTGCCTTGGAGTTTGAGCGAGGAAGTAGGTCGTTTTGGGAAGCTGCGCTGCTTTTATGCACTGATATGCAGCAAAAGCGGGTATATATGTCTAATATGGACAGAAAAGTGTATAATTATGCACGCTGTGGCTGGCATAGATTCGGCTGAACGGCGGACGAAAAATTCTACGCGATTCTCCGTGTTAACGCTGCAAATGGGTTTTGGCAGGAGGTGTGGATTTTTGTTAAGGGCGGATGTTTCACATCTAATTTGTAGTACGTCGCGAGGAAGCAAACGTATGGACGATTTGCGCCTTCCATGGGGGCGAGGTTTTCAAAACCTCGCGCTCTACACGCCGTCGCGGACGGTTCTGCGTGTTGCGCCTCATATCTCGTGTAGAGCGTGACGTTTTGAAAACGTCACCCCCATGGAAGGTGCAAATCCACAAGACCTTAATGAACAAACAAATGAATTACTCAATGGACTGAGTAAAATTACTCAATGCATTGAGTAATTCATTTTCTCTCGGCAAAGGTAAGGAAAAAGACGTTGGCTTTCAGCTATTTACGAGAGAAAGTTCAACGCAGAAGAACAAAAAAAATCCTGTTCAACGAGATTGGAGAACAGGACAATAGGAAAAAATCAATGGAAGCGCCGCCCGCGGAAGATGATGGACAGGCGGTTGGCGACAGCGCCGAAGATGCGCTTCCACTGGCCGTGGCGAAGGTTGATGAAAAGCTCTTCCATGCTCCGGCAAGCCTTGATGAAGGGATGACGCCACGCCATGATGCGATACACACGCTGGCGATAGGCCACGTGGTCCACCACGTTGGCAGGGTGACGGAGGGGGAACGCGAGGTCGTGCCGGCCCATGGTGAAGATGCGTCGGTAACCGCGCGGCAACGTCTGCACGGATCCGGCAAAGTGGGTGGAGTCGGTGCTCACGCCGAGGTTCGAAACCATGTTGACCGCGGGAACGATGGCGAGCTGGGAGTTGAGGAGGAGATGGGCGTGGAAGATGGTTTCGTAGAAAGCTTTTCCGCTCGCGCGGTGGGCGCGACACATGGGAAGGAAGTCGGTGCGCAGGCGACGCTCGGCGGTGAGGGCTTCTATGCGGCTGACGGCTTGGGGAGAGTCGAGCCAGGTGTAGTGTTCGTCCCACGCGTTGACCACACGCGCCCACGACGCCCAACCCCATATGCTGAAGTTGGTGGTAAAGAAGTAGGAGTCGGTGCCGCAGTCGGCGGTGCGTTCGTCGGTGTTGAAGCCGGCTATCATGCCTATTCGCTCGTCGTCGGCGTAGCGGTCGAGCATTTCCTTGCAGAAAGGGAAGAAGGAGGGCGAGGGCACGTCGTCGTCTTCAAGCACAATGCATTTGTCGGTCTGCGAGAAGGCCCAGCGCTGGGAGATGAACTCGGAAGGGTCGCAGCCGTAGTTGCGCTCCTGGTAAAGTCGCTCCACGTGGCACGGCCAGTCCACACGCTCCACCACGCGACGGCAGGCTTCGATGCCAGGCAGGTCGCGCTCGCCGCGCGGTCCGTCCTGATAAAGAAAAAGGCGTGCGGGACGTGCCTCGCGCACGGCTTCGAAGACCTTGGCGAGGCTGTCGGGACGATTGAAGAAGAGGATGAGTACGGAGATGTCCATGGTGGTTAATGTGCGAATGTGCGAATGTGCAAATGTGCAAATGTGGGGTATGATGATGCGGGCTTAAAGTGCGAACGTACATCGTTGCAAAAGGCGACCATCATTTGCACATTTGCACATTTGCATATTTGCACATTATATTAAGCGTCCAGCGTTTCAGCGTAGAACACGGCGTGGCCGCCGCGCTTGTCCTCGGGCGGGAGCTTCATGTAGTCGTGGAAAAGGTCGGTGAGGTAGGCGTCGGGATTGGCAGGGGCGTTAAACTCTGCGTCCTCGAAGCGGATGCGGCGCGTAGGGAAGATGCTGTCGGTGCGGTGCATCACGCCGTAGCCATTGTTGCGGAGCACGTTGGAGGTGTAGGCGCCAGGCTTGTGGAGCAGACAGGTGGCGTGCCAAAGGAGTTTGCAGGCAGCGCGCTTAAGGCCGAAGTAGAAAAACTCGGCAAAGGAGCGCACGGAGTAGTAGTGCTGACTCTGGAGTATGCCGTTGGCACGGCAGTAACCGCGGGTGATGCGGCGGATGAACTTGCGCGACGCGGCAGGATAGGGAATCATGGGGAAGATGTCCACGAAGAGTCCTTTGGCGTAGGGCCGAGCGAAGTCGTCGTCGGCTTCCACGATGAACGACTCGCGGTCGCGCACTTTGTAGATGGGTTGGCGCACGGAGGAGTCGGTGTCGGGGCTTTGCATCTCGAGCGAAGGGGGCAACTCGCGGCGCGCAGCTTCAACGAAGCGCGGAAGGTCCTCGAGGCGCATGGCTATGTCTATGTCGTCGTCCCAAGGGATGAAGCCGCCGTGGCGTACGGCGCCGAGGATGGTGCCTCCGTCGAGCCAGTAGTCTATGTGGTTGCGCTGGCAGATGGCGTCTATTTCCTTGAGTATGCCGAGTTCCTTGAGCTGGACAGCACGGCGGTGGTTCGCAAGATATTCTTTGAGGGGCATGGCTTTGTTAATGGGCGCGTTTATTCCTTTCCGCGCAACGCAATGAGGCGTTCGAGGAGGAAAAGGTCGTCGCGGTAGGTGAGTTTCATGTTGCTCTCGTCGCCGTCGACGAGGAAGATGGGTTCGTCGGGGTAATATTTCTTCACCACACCACAGTCGTCGGTCACCTTGAACTTGGGGTCGAGCAGCGCACGGCGGTAAGCTTCTGCAATGATGCTGAGGCGGAAAGCCTGAGGCGTCTGGCTGCGGTGGTACTGCGAGCGGTCGGGAATGGCGGCTATGTAACCTTTACGCTGAAAGATGATGGTATCCGTCACGGGTACGCTCACGTTGACCGCACAGTGTAAGCGAAGAGCTTCGCACACGTCGTTGATGATGCGCTGCGAGACGAGCGGACGCACCGCGTCGTGAAACAGCAGATTGGCGTCACGGCCGGCGTTCTGACAGTAGCGAATGGCCTGGAGCGACGAGTCGTAACGCTCTTTGCCGCCCTCGAGGATGGCCACAAGCTTCGTCCAGTTGTTTCGCTGCGCAAGGGCTTTCACGTCGTCCACGAAGTGGGGGTTGGACACAATGACGATGTCGTCGATGTGCGCGTTGCGCTCAAAGGCGTCCACGCTGTGCTCGAGCACCGTGCGTCCTGCGAGTTCAAGAAACTGCTTGGGCTTGTCGAACCCTGCCCGACTGCCCACTCCGCCGGCGAGAACGACGGCCACATGGCGTAAAGGTTGTTGCATATTGTACGTGATAAGAAAGTTTCCCCACAAAATCCGACAGAGGGGACACTAAAGTTTAAAGAGTGCGTTGCCGTAGGCCGATATCATGGGATAGAAAAATCCGTGGAGCCGTCCTTTCCATCCTTCGGGGTTGCGCGGATAGACAAGTTTGTAGTGACGGGCACATATCATGCAGAGCCTCAGCAAGGCGAAGGGGCAGCGGCGCGTCTGCAACCGCGCTATGGTGGCGGCGAGCGGATGGGCGCTACGGTCTATGTGGGAAGCGAGATAGGAATAGAAGGCTTTCCACTGCGCGTTGCGCTGCAAGCGGTAGCGGTTGAGCAACCCGACGACGTAAGGTTGCCACGTGGGATGCTCAACGGGTTCGAAGAAGCCTTTGCGAAACACCTGCGTGGTGGCAGAACCCACGTAGTGGCGGTGCCAATTGAGGGGTTCGCGGGCCAAAGCGATGCCACGACCCATGAGGGCGTGGACGGCGAGCCACCAGTCGTAGTAAATGCGGTAGTTCCACTCCGGAATGTGGCGTACGAAGCTTGTGCGGAGAAGCATCACGTGGCCTGGCGTAGGATCGTAGAAGAGAACGTGTTCGAACGTAAGCTTCGGCGTGACGCGATGGTGAAGGGGGAGGTCGTAGGTGGGGTCGGTGTAGTACTCGCTGACGCAACAGTCGGCCTCTCCTATGGCTTCGACCTGGCGGCGGAGCTTCTGCGGGAACCATATGTCGTCCTGGTCGGAAATGGCTATGAAGTCGCCCGTGGCGCGGAGCATGGCGGTGTGGAAGTTGCGGTTGAAACCAAGACGCTCGGCGTTGCGGTGAATCTTCACAAGGCCGGGATGGTCGCGCTGGTAGGCTTCGAGGAGGTCCCAAGTGTCGTCGGTCGAAAGGTCGTCCTGCACAATAATCTCATAGGGCTTCAAGTCCTGCGCAAGGATGGAGTCCATCTGCTCACGTAGGAAGCGTCGCCCGTTGTAGGTGCACATCACGACGGAAACGCGTGTCTTCTGTTCGCTTGTTTCGTTCATAGTGAGCAAAGTTATATATAAATGTGCAAATGTGCGAATTTGAATATGTGCAAATGTCTATGCGCGCAACGTTTCGAACCTCGCGCGCCATAGGAAACGGCAGCAAAACAAAAGGCAACCCATGCTGCGATGGTGTACACCGCAACATGGGTTGCTGTCAGATGTTCAAAAAAGCGCAGGCTGCGTTAGCGAACGATGAGCTTCTGAGCGCGGATCACGTTGTTGCGCTGCATCTTCACCACGTAGGTGCCGGGGAAGAGCCCCGTGGCACTGCCCTGGGCGCTGTTGACGAAGCGGACGAGCTTGCCGTCGCTGCCGTAAATCCAAGCCTTGTCGGTGTTGGTGAACGTAACTACGCCGCCGTTGACGTCGACTGCGGACATCTCGCTGCTTGTGGCCTGGTCAATGCCATCGCTGCCATTGATGAGACCTTCGGGCTCGTCGGCAACGCCCGTGTCGTGGGTGTCGGCAGGAACAGGACGCTGGGCGTTGTCGCCAGTAATCTCGACGTTGAAGTCGATGGTGAAACCTTTGGCGTGAAGTCCCGTGGGCTGGAACATGCCTTCAAACCATGCGTCGGAGAAGACAATGCGCAGACGGCTCTTACCGGTGCGGGCATCAGCGGGCACGGTGAACTTGTGGCGAATGCCTTCGGTTTCGAAGGCGTCGGTACCCTTGCGCAAAGTGCCGAGGAAGAAGAGGCGCTCGCCTTCGGAAGGATTGGTGGCAATGTCGTCGGGATTGAACGTACCGCTGCCGTCGAGATCCATCCAGCCACCGGCGAAACACCAACGCAGACCGTCGGCAGAGGATGTGCCCGGGTGGTTGTTAGTGGTGTCGAAACACTTGATGTAGAGTTCCACTTCCTGACCTTGCTTCACCTTGAGCGTCTGGTCGAGGGCGTTGGCATACTGCGTTCCGTCGGCCACGGGCGAAGTGGCGTGGTAGTCCAAGTTTCCTTCGGCGCCGGTGGTCGTCACGTCGGTCACGTAACGCTGCTGACGCGCAATGTCGGCACCTTCGCAGGCAGGATCCATCTGACTCACACCATAGGTGTTGGAGTCGTAGACGGGAAGCGTAGACTGGTCGGCACGAGCCACGTGAAGCCACTCAACGGGCGAATAAGTCTTGAGGTCGGTGGAGACGGCACGTACGCCGATGTAGGGATCGTCCTCCGTGCTGTCGAACACAATGTTGCTGACGAAGGTAGCCCATTGGGTGGTGCGACCCACTTCGCTCACGCGGCCGTCCTTGCCGTTGCGGTAGAGCACTTCGAAGTGGTCGATGTTGGCTTCGTCGTTGTAGAGCAGATTCCAGTCGGCGCGGTCGGTGGCGCTGGCGTTGACTTTCCAGTTTAACTTGAGCGACATGGAGCCGCGAGTCTCCTGCTTCACTTCTGCTACGAGGTCCTTCACGCTGGCGGGCGTAGCCTTGGTGTTGTCGGAGATTTCGAGTTTACCTACATAGAGATTGTAAGCAGCATCGTCGCCCTTGACGCGGAGACCTATGCGGTCAATGACGTCGCCAGCTGCGAGAGCGCTGAGGTCGAGGCTCTTCTCCTGCCACGTTGCGCCTTCCACGTTGCCCACGGGCACTTCAATCCAGCTGGTAGTGCCTTGTTTGCGCACGATGACGCTGAGGTTGGAGGCGTTGGTGCCTTCTTTTCCGTTCTTCACGGCTATCTTCACCTTTGCATTGCCGTCGGCCACTTTGAGAGCGGTCTTGTAGAGCACGATGTCGGTGCCTGCCGTCGTGGCCTTGCCTGTGAGGGAGAGACAAGAGCCGCCCGTGTAGGCGTCGGCATGGGAAAATTCGGGTTGCACGTCGGTGCTCACGGTTTCGGTGCCTGCATTGTAGACAAGCCAGCGGTAAGTGGGCACGATGTCCTGGTTGGCCATGTTGTACCACAGTTCGCCGGTTTTCTTTCCCTTGTAGTTGTAGCGATTTCCGTTACCAAGGTTGAAATGGGTGGCGAAGGGAAGATTTCCCTGAATGGCGGAACGTTCGGGGATGAACTCTGCAATGCCGCAGAACGTGGAGAGTGGTGCTTTTCCGTCGGTTTCTTCCCAGTTGTTGCCCGTGGAGCTGACGGCGGGACGGCTTGCCGGGTTGCGGTTGCCGCCTGAGAATCCGCGTTCGAGCAGACGTTGGTAGTTTTCCTGCGTTTCGAGTGCGTCGGCGCCCTTGTTGTAACTCATGAAGCGGCTCTGGCCGTGTTCGCCCCAAAGGCAAATGCCGGCGCGGTGGGCGTCGCCTACGTCGAGGCGGTTCCATCCGCGGTCCATTCCCACAATCCATACGCCGGTGTAGAGTCGGTCGGCCGATCCGGTGGCTGCTTCGGCAGCTTTCACCGAGGCTGCTATGCCGTAGGAGAAGTCGCCGGAGGCGTAGTTGAGCATGAGGTCGGCAGTCTGACCGGTGGCGTCGCCGTAGAGTGCGTTGGCGCTGGAAGCGGTGAGGGTGGAAATGGAAGTGTAAAGCCCAAGGTGGAAATTGTCAAAGCCCTGGGCAGCGGCTTCTTTGTAGAGGGCTTTGTGGAAAGCCACGACGTCGGCGTTGTTGTAGCCCGAAGCTTCCCAGTTGTAGTTGATGCCGTCGGCACCGAAGTACATGAGGCAGTTGATGATAGGCTTCACGTAGGTGAACGTGCCGTCAGAGTTTTTTTCGGACACGATGTCCACCCAGTTGTCGGAGCCTTCGCCACGGCCGCCCGTAGTGTCGAAGAACATGATGCCGGACATGATGTCGGAGCCGTTCTTGTGTGCGGCGTCGACCCAAGCACCGGGCGCCTGGAAGAAGCCGTGGTTCCACGAACCGAAGAGGTTGGTGTACTGCCACATAGAGAATACGTCGGAACCGAAGTCACCGTCGGGGTAGCCGGCAAGTCCGTCGGAGCCGATGTCCATGGGTAGGTTGCACCACAGGTTACGCTTTTCGTAGGTGCTCTGGACGAGGCGGTCGGTGGTGTCGAGGAGTTTTCCTTTGCGCACGTGGGAACGGATGAAGGCTATGTCGGAGGGGAGAATGCCTTCGGCCTCGAACTCAGCGTCGGTGGGATATTTGCGACCTTGGTCGAGCGCGTTCTTGAAGAGGTGCATGAGGGTGACAGGGCTGAACTTGTCGAAATTATAGACGTCGGTGGTTGCCGTGGGCGAGGTTTCCTGTGCCAGCATGGGCGTGGCGGGAACGATCATCGGGCCGGAGCAAACGAGTGCCAGTGCGGCGAGGGTAGTTTTGTTCATGATTATTTTGGTTAGGTTGAAGGATTGTATTTTTAATGTGCAAATGTGGCCTCACGGAGGCTTTTGCGTGCTGTGCTTGGGATTTATGGACACTGTGGGCATAATGGGCACAGTGGGCATGATGGGCATAATGGGCACAATGGGCTAAATGGGCAAACGTATAATGCTTTGCGAAATTAGGATGCTTAGAAGTTTGCCTGGTCCACGTCCCACCAGAGGCGCGTGCCTTGTAGGTCTTGTCCGCCGAGGGCGTTGAGTCCGGTTTCCTGGATGTCTACGAGCGAGGCGTCGTCGGTTCCGGGGAATGGCATGCGGCGAATGATGTCGCCATCCTTAAGACTGCCGTCGCCGTCCTGCGGATTGAGCACGGGGAAGAGCCGCGGGTACCCAGTGCGACGGAGGTCCACCCAAGCCTCATAGCTGTAAGGGAAGAGGGCAATGTATTTCTGCGTGATTATCTTCTCGAGTTTCGTTTCGCGACTGTCGCTTTCGTTCCACTTCACGCCAATCTTTGTGACGCTTGGCATATCGGGTGTGGTGCCGAGGGCATCTACGTAGGTGAAGTCCGTAGCTTGTTCCTGCGCCATATAGTCGGGCATGGCTTCCTGGTACCAGCTCTGGCCCTGGGTGAGGAGGGGATCCTGAATGTCGCCGTTTTCGATGCCACGATTGTAGAAGAACTCTGCCGAGCCTCCCATGTTCCATCCGCGCAGTGCGCCTTCGGCACGCAGGAAGTCCACTTCGCTCCACTTCATGATGTAGAGCGGAGCCATGGCAATGTTTTCAGCCACGAGGTCGGAGTAGCCAATCTGCGGGTTGTTGTCGGCACTTTGTCCGATGCCCGTAGCCACTCCGGAGCGCATGCCTGCCACGCGGGTGCCGGTGGGGGTCACTTCGCCCGTGGTGGCGTTGGTGAGCGGCGCGTTGTTCTTGTCGAAGATATACTTGACGTAGGGGTGGTTCAAACTCTTGAGCAAACTCTCGAACGAAGCGCTGAGACGGATGTCGCCCCATGAGTTGGCAATGCCGAGAAGGGGATTGGTGAAACCAATGATGAGGGGCTGGAGCACAATCTGCTGGTCGGCTTGCTCAATGACTCCACTCTCGACGGCTTCTTCGGCCCACTTCTGCGCCAGTTGGGGATCGACTTTCACAATGTGCATCGCCATGCGAAGCTTAAGGCTGTTGGCAAAGCGTATCCAGGTGTCGAAGCCCTCTTTGCCGTTGGTCTGGTCCTGCGTGATGCGCGTGTTTTCCATGAGTAGCGCATTGACGTTGGCTTTGTACCAATCGGGGCGATTGTCTTCGAAGTAGCGCAGACAGGCTACGATGCTGTCGACGTTTGCCTCGATGTTGGTGTAAATGGTGCGGAGGTCGTTGTAAGTGTAAGGGTTCTGGAGGCGATTGTCCTTATATTCCACGTAGGGGAACGGGCCATAAAGGTCTGCCATCTCCTGCGAAGTGAAGTCGTAGAGGAGTAGGTTTATGGCTTTGATCTCGGGAATGGAGTCGGCAGCGGGATTGTTGATGAGGGGCGCTATGGCTTCCTTGACAATCTCGAAGGACGAGAATGGACCGGGGTTGAACTCGCGGCTGACGGCGTAGGTGGAGGTGAGCGTGCCGTACATGAAGTCGTGGTGAGGCACTACGAAGTACTGCGCGTAGAGGTCGGGACCGAGACAGAACATACGCTGGTAGGCGTGTTCGCCGGGGACGTCGCCGTTTTTGCCGCCGCGCATGGCATACTCGCCGCCGAGGGCTTGCTTGAGATTGTCGTTGAGCGACTTTTGTGCGGCGGCGAAGCCTTCTTGTGTGATTTCGCGGCGATAGTCGAGCTTGTCGGCGTTGCCTTGATAGATGACGTCTTCGCCTATCTTCTGATCGGGGTTAAGAAGTCGTCCGGGCTCGATGTAGTCGAGGCAGGAACTGAGCCCAACGGAGCTGAAGGCGAGAAGGGCTGAGGCTATGAGGGCATGAGTTTTCATGTGGTGCGTAAAGAGAAGGTTAGAAATTGAGTTTGAGCGAGAATCCGTAGGAGCGTGCGGAGGGGAGATTAAAGATTTCGAAGGCTCCGAGTCCGTTGGCGGTAGAGAGTGACACGTCGGGGTCGACGGGCGCATCCTTATATATGAAGAAGAGGTTGCGTCCGATGAAGGAGACGGTGAGGTTCTTGTTCTCGCCGAGGAGGTTGCGGAAGGTGTAGCCGAGGGAGAGCTCGCGGAGGCGGAAGTTGGTGGCGTTGTAGATGTACTGCGGTGCGTAGAGTCCGGAACCTACGGTGCTGGTTGACTTGTAGTAGGACTTGATGCCTACGAGTCGGCCGCTACCGTCGGGGAGGTACATGGCTTCGCTTCCGTCGGGCATATAGAGGTTGTGGGCCTGGGCGTAGTCGCGTGCTTTGCCCACACGCTCCGAAACGCCGAGGTTGTCGAGGTACGATTCGGTGAGCGAAACGACCTTGCCGCCTATGCGTCCGTTGATGAGGAAGAAGAGCTGGAAGTTTTTGTAGCTGATGGTGTTGCTCCAACCGAGCTGCCAGTCGGCGTTCATGTTGCCGGCGTAGGTGGCATAGCGTCCTTCGGTGGTGTCGTCCATGCGGGGCGTGCCGTCTTCGTTGGTGACGATCCATCCTTTCTTGTAACTGCCGTCGGGAGCGTCGTCGGTGTAGCGCTTGAAGTCGGTGACGTACATGTCGCCGTACTTGCCGCCTTCGTTGTAGCGTACGCGCACGGCGCCTTGTGCCACGTCGGTAGCAATGAGTGCTTCGGTGCCGTCGTCGTTGCGCACGGTTTTCACAATTTTGTTCTTGTTGTACGAAGCGTTGAGGGAGGTGCGCCAACGCCAGTCGTCGCCAAAGCTGAAGTTGTAGCTGATGGTGGCTTCGAAACCGCGGTTGCGGATGAACCCGGAGTTGAGGGCTTCGGTCTTACCCGCCACGCTGCGCTCGAGGTAGGAGTTGTGCATGCCAGTGTTGTAGAACGTGAGGTCTACTCCCAAGCGGTTGTCGAGAAATTGCGATTCGACACCCATTTCGAACGACTTTGTCTTTTCGGGTTCGGGATGGAGTATGAGGTAGCTGCTCACGTTGGCTGCGCCGGAGGAGAAGTTGCTGCGGTAGGTGCTGTAGAAGCGGTTGGGGATGGAGTTACCCACTTCGGAGTAGCTGATGCGGTACTTGAGATAGTTGACCCAAGCGGGCATTTTGAGGAGTTGGGAAAGGATGGCGCTACCGCCGAAGGAGAAGTAGCCGTAGTTGTCGGACGTGCCGCGGTCCTTGAACTGACGGAAGGCGAAGTACCAGTCGCGACGATAGGAACCGTCGATGAAGACGATGTCTTTCCACCCCACTTGTGCCGTGAAGAGCGCGGCTTTGTCCCAGTCGTTGGTGAGGGAGAGGCTTGTGGCTCCCACTCCACCGGCCGAAGTGGTGAACTGGTTGATGGTGGTGGGAAGTTTCAGCAGTCGGGAGTCGATGTAAGTGGCGCTAACGTCGGTTTTCTGCGTGGAGTTTTTCGTGACGTGGCCCACCCAGCCTGCGGTGGCAGAGAGGGAGAAGTCGTGGAGGGTTTTGTTGTAAGAAAGGAGGTAGTCGGTGTAGATTTCGTCGGTCTTGTAGATGTCTTTCCAGTAGTGGCCGAAGTCGTCCTTGGCGTTGGGTCCTTGGGTTGTGGCATAGCGTCGGCTGTCGCCGTCGTATTTTGTGTGGTCTATGCTGACACGGGCTTGGAAAGCGAGTCCGTCGTAGATGTCGACCTTACCTGAGACGTAGCCGAACACGCGGTCTTCTTTCTGCACGCTGCGGTTCTGACGAAGCAACCAGTAGGGGTTGTTCTGCCCTGCGGCCTGGTAGGCCCACTGCTGGGAGAGTCCGCTGAGGGGTGCGTCGACTGTGGTAAATTTGTAGCCTCCGGTGGAGGGGTCGAGTTGATAAATCTGTTGGTTGGGGGCAACCCACTCGCCTTGCTGCGTGTAGTTTTCGCGGTAGTAGGCAAGGTCGATGTTGCGCGGCATAGTGTAGAGGTCGTAGATGGGGTTGAGCACGGTTCCGCCGCCGGTACGGTTTTTCGTCTTGGTCTGCATGTAGTTGATGGAGGCCTCGATGT
Organism: bacterium; assembly: GCA_963656685.1. Lineage (GTDB taxonomy): Bacteria > Bacteroidota > Bacteroidia > Bacteroidales > Bacteroidaceae > Alloprevotella. The sequence continues at coordinate 78,911 of CAVKJJ010000001.1, forward strand.
GTACGCGCTTAAAGAGGTTGTAGGTCTGACGGAACGCCACGGTGTTGCGGTTGTAGGTGTTGCTCTCAATCATGCCGTTGCTGTGAGAGTTGGCAAAGGAGAAGTAGGTCTTCACCTTCTCTGTGCCGCCGGAGAGGGAGATGGAGTTGTTGGTGGTCACTCCGGTGCGGTAGAAGTCGCTGACGTCGTCGGTGGCTTTGTTGCGAAGATGAACCTCGCGCGAGGTGCCAGTGAAGTTCTTGCCCATGGGGGCTGAGATGACGAGGTCGGCGTCGGCGCGGTCGCTGATGCGGGGCCCCCAGGAGTCGATGCTGAGTCCGCCGGCGTCGCTAACGGTGGCTCCGTAGGTGTTCTGGAGTTTGGGCTTGGTGAGGGGGGTGTCGAAGGTGATGTTGGAGGTGAAACTTACGTCTACTTTTCCTTCGCGACCTTTCTTCGTGGTGATCATGATGACGCCGTTGGCGGCACGCGAGCCGTAGAGGGCGGCGGCGTTGGCACCCTTGAGCACCTGTACGTTCTCAATGTCGTCGGGGTTGAACATGGAGAGGGGGTCGGAACCTTCGGTGACGGAACTGTAGGTGAGGTTTTCGGCTGAACTGGCTTGCGAACGCGTGTCGTTGCTCATGGGCACTCCGTCCACTACGATGAGGGGCGAGTTGTTGCCGAGGATGGACTGTGCGCCGCGGAGCTGAATTTTCGAAGCGCCGCCGGCACCGCCCGCGCTGGGGGTGATGGTCACGCCGGAGGCTTTGCCCTCGAGTCCGTTGACGAGGTTGATGTCCTGCACCTTGTTGAGGTCGTCGCTTTTGATTTGCTGGGTGGCGTAGGTGAGCGACTTTTCCTTACGCATGATGCCCATGGCGGTGACTACTACCTCGTTGAGGCTTTTGCCAGACTCTTCGAGGACCACGCTGAGGCTTCCGCCTTTCCACTTGACGTCCTGTCGGTTGTAGCCAATGAGGCTGACGCGGATGGTGGCGCCTTCGGGCACGTTTTTAAGGGCGAACGTACCGTCTATGTTGGTGGTGGTGATATTTCGTGTGCCAACCACGAGGACAGTGGCGCCGATGGCTGACTCGCCGTTCTTGTCTTTTACAATGCCCTTGAGGGTGTTTTGCTGCTGCACGACGGTGCTTTCGGCATGTGCCGTGGCGGGCACACCGACATAGGCTGCACCGGCAAGCGCTGCGGTGAGGAGGGTGAGGTTCAGGGTGTGGAAAGGTTTGTGCATGGGAAAGGAGAGAAAGATTTAAGGACAAGGGCACGCCGCAGGTGGGCGCAGCGCCTTGCTTAAGGTCGTTAAAGAATGGGGTGTTCTTCGTTACGGAAGGTTTATGCACATACGCTGTGCACATATCCGCGTTGTGTTGCGGCAAAGTTAAGGATTCTGCCGACAAATGCGCACGAAGGATGAATAAATATGCAGTTTGGAGTGTTTTTTAGTCATGAACAACGCGGGAAATGGGCGTTTTTATGTTAAAAGGCATAATACAAGGAGATCGTTGGCGAGAGAAATCGCCGAAGGGTGTAGATGGGACGCGCCGAATGGTTTACTCCTGTTTTTTTGTCCTAACTTTGCAACGGACGTGCATGCGCACAAAAAATGTGGTATGAGCACGCCCAACTCCCCCACCCTATACCTTATTATATATATGACACGGACCATACTTCTCTTCTTCTTTCTCGTCGTTTCGACTATCGTGCGCGGTGCTGACACGCTGAGCGTGCTGCAGTGGAACGTGTGGCAGGAAGGCACGCAGGTGAAAGGCGGCTACGAGGCCATCGTGGACGAAATAGTGCGTCTCAAGCCGGACTTCATCACGCTGAGCGAGGTGCGCAACTACCACAACACGAACTTCACGCGCCGACTGACCGACGCGCTTGCCGCAAAGGGCGTGACGTACTACAGTTTCTACTCTTACGACACGGGGGTGCTCTCGCGCCATCCCTTCACGGACTCGCTCATGGTCTATCCCTGCCGCAACGACCACGGCAGCATCTACGGCCTTCACTGCACGGCGCACGGAAGGAAGTTTGCGGTCTACACCGCCCACCTCGACTACCAGAACGACACCTACTATGAGGTGCGCGGCTACGACGGCTCGACGTGGCGCCCCATGCGTCCGCTCACCGACGTGGCGGAGATTCTGCGTCGCAACGCACGCTCGCGCCGCGAAGAGGCCATCGGCGCCTTCATCCGCCAGGCTGAGCGCGACAAGGCGGAGGGTTATGCGGTGATTATAGGCGGCGACTTCAACGAACCCTCACTGCTCGACTGGACAGAGCGCACACGTTTCATCCGCGACCATCACGGTGTGGTTTGTCCTTGGCCGGTGAGCCGCCTGCTGCTCGAAGCGGGATTCACCGACGCTTACCGCACACGCTTTCCGGACGAACTTCTCTACCCGGGCTTTACTTACCCGTCGGACAATGCCGACGTCTCGCCCTCGCGCCTTACGTGGGCACCGCTTGCCGACGAGCGCGACCGCATAGACTTCATCCACTTCCGCGGCGAGGGCCTGAAGCTCCGCGACGCACGCATCTTCGGCCCCGAAGGGTGCATCGTCTACGGCGCACGACGCAGCAACCCTGGCAAGGACAGCTTCATTGCCCCGCTCGGCACGTGGCCCACGGACCACAAGGGCGTATGGTGCTCGCTGGAGCTGCGATGAAGATTGAACTATAGGCTGGCATGCGCTGCAAATGCGCAAGAAAAACGGTGCGAAGCATTAAGTTTCTGTGAAAAAATGCTCAAAGATTTGGCAAAAACATATTTATGCCGTACATTTGCAGCGTACAAAAACAAACACTGCGCACAAAACCACGCTGCGCAAGACACAAAAGCACTTACGACCGCGCACGGGCACACGTTGCTCTGCACCCACACGGCGGTCGAGACACGAACTAAGACATTAGGCTAATTATCCGCCCCGACATTGTTGAACCGAAGGAGAAGCGCGGGGACTACAACCTGAAATACCAGACAAGCCACTCTTAGACACCATTGCGCCCGCAATGTGAACTGCCGTAAGCAGACCTCACACGCGGACAACTGCCAACCAGCCTCAGCAAGGCTCGGTTCACTCCGTTGCACACATCCCTCTCACTGCAGAAGGCAAAACGCAGCGGCGACTCTCACCACACGACAGCAACGCCTTACAGGTAAAAGATTGCTCCACGTGCTGCGGCCCACGCCGTAAGGCCCAAGCGCGTGAATACGGATAACACACGTTACGGCAAGAGGAAGCACCAGTTGCGGTGCTTCCTCTTTTTTTATGGGGCAATGGAAAGGGTATTTTAACTTAGTTACGCGCTTGTCGCACGAAACTGCACGAAATTCGTGCAATTTTCAGCGGAAACTGCACCAATTTGATGCAAAATCGGTAGCTTTGCATCAAAACACAACGAAACGATGGAACAGCTATTTGAGAATTTCAAACGTAAACTTCGCGACACTCCCACCGACCTCGTACGCTACAAGTACAACAGCATAGCTTGGAAAGGACACGCTTTTGGTCTTGTGGGACCGCGCGGCGTGGGTAAGTCTACTATGCTCTTGCAACACATCAAGACACATTTGGACTTGAACGACACACTCTACGTGTCGGCAGACAACCTATACTTCGCATCGCACACTTTAGTGGAGCTTGCAGACCACTTCTACAAAATGGGCGGCAAGCACCTGTTCGTGGACGAAATTCACAAATACGAAGGATGGTCGGTGGAGGTGAAACAAATATACGACAGTTATTCCGACTTGCAGCTCGTTATCTCCGGATCGTCCATTCTTGACATCACGAAAGGCATGGCAGACCTCAGCCGCCGCGTGCCAATCTACGAGATGCAGGGACTCTCGTTCAGAGAATACCTCCATTTGTTCCACGGAATAAGGATGGAGGCAATCAGCATGGAGGCTCTCTTGAGGCACGAATATGACATACCAAACATAGCGCATCCGCTGCCGCTGTTTCACGACTATTTGCGACGGGGCTACTATCCGTTTGGCAATGACGAGGCTTACAACATGGAACTCATACAGGTGGTGACGCAGACAATGGAGAGCGACATCCCTTTATATATGGACGCAAATGTCTCGGTGGGCAGAAAACTCAAGCAATTGCTTATGGTTATAGCCGAAAGCGTACCTTTCAAACCCGTCATGCAAAAGTTGGCGGACGTGACAGGCATAAGCCGCAACTACATCCAAGACTATCTGATGTACATGGAGCGCGCCGGCATGATAGCCCAACTGCGCGATGCGGTGGGAGGACTGCGCGGACTGGGAAAGACGGAAAAACTCTATCTTGACAACACCAACTTGATATACGCGCTTTCTCCCGCACGCGCCGACATTGGCAACGTGCGCGAAACCTTCTTCATGAACCAACTACGAGTGTTGGGTAACGTGGCGTCATCGCCCGTTTCGGACTTTCTTGTGAACGGAATGACTTTTGAAATAGGAGGACGCAAAAAAGGTCAGAAGCAGATTTCCGAAGTTGACAACGGATACATCGTAAAAGACGACATCGAGTCGGGCTATGCCAATGTACTCCCCCTCTGGGCTTTCGGACTGCTATACTAAAGCACCCAAAGCCATCTAAAGGTAGTTCTATAAATGCCATACAACAGTTGCTCCACACACGCTGCACAGCGCGTAAAAACTTTTAGGCAACTAATTTAAATTTGCTACGAGCCCAAAACGTTGGGCTCGTAGCAAGTTGTTTAGATATGTTCACACAAAAAAAAGCCGCCGCATGAAGGGTTCGGGAAGCACAAAGCGAAGGCTCACGCTGCGCACGCCGCCACGTCAGGCGTCGCGTCCCATGCGGTGAAGCACGGTCCACGCCATGGGAGCACAAAGGGCAAAGGCGCACACGTCGCTCACGGCTTGACACATCTCCACACCTGTGAGACCTAAGAAGTGGGGAAGCACCACGATGAGGGGCACAAAGAAAAGTCCACTGCGCGCCGCAGCGGCAAGATTGGCCTGAAGGGGTTTGCGGATGGTCTGCAGATACATGTTCGACACGCCCACGGTGGAAAGCAGCGGGAAGGTGACAAGTTGCCAGCGCAGGGCGCGCGTGCCGATGGCTACCACTTCGGGGTCGTGGCGGAAGAGGTGGACAATCTCGGGGGCGAAGATGAAACCGAGCACGGCACAAAGAAAAAGGAACGAGGTGCCGAGTTGGATGCAGAACCAATAGCCCCGTTTCACGCGGGAATAAAGGCGCGCGCCGTAGCAAAAGCCGCAGAGGGGCTGGAAGCCCTGGCCCAGGCCGATGATGATGGCGAAGATGAAGAAGCAAAAACGCGACACGATGCTCATGCCGGCTATGGCAGCGTCGCCGTAAGCGCCTGCACTCACGTTGAGCGCAAGCACCGACACGGCGGCAAGTCCTTGACGCGAGAGCGAGGGTGTGCCGCCGGCAAGAATTTCGCGCAAGCGCTCACGGGTGGGCGCAAAGAGCTGCGGACGGATGCCGATGTTGCCCGGACGGTGGGTCATGCGCAGGAGCAGAAAGAAACACAGGACCTGACTCACCACGGTGGCCCACGCCGCACCGGCTATGCCCATACCGAAGCCGAAGATGAACAGCGGGTCGAGCACCACGTTGAGCAGTGCGCCGGAGAATATGCCCACCATGGCAAAGGCGGCATTGCCCTGGAAACGCATTTGATTGTTGAGCGTGAGCGAACCGGTCATAAAGGGTGTGCCCAAAAGGAGTATGCCGAGATAGGTTTCGGCATAGGGCTGTATGGTGGGCGTACTGCCGAGCCAGCGTGCCAGATGGGAAAGAACGAGTTCGCCACAGAGGGCAATGACGATGCCTGCCGTGACGCTCAGACAAAAGCCGGTGGCTGCCATGCGCTCGGCATTTTCGATGCGTCGCGCACCGAGTTGGCGCGATATGTAGTTGCCCGATCCGTGACCAAAGAAGAAACCGATGCTCTGAATGAGCGACATGAGACAGAAAGCCACACCCACGGCAGCGGTACACTGCGTGTTGATGCGGCCCACGAAGTAGGTGTCCGCCATATTGTAAAAACTCGTCACGAGCATGGATATGATGGTGGGCACCGCCATCGTGAGCACCACCCGCGGCACGGGGGCTTCAGTAAGGAAATGGAAATTGTCCCTTTGGGCTTTCATCTGGTTGGGTTAAAAGGTTCTTTATCCGAGTTTTCTTTGAAAGGAAAAAACAAAAACCAGAAAAACACCCTGTGGTGGGCAAACTCTTCGAGTTTTGATGGTGGTTGTCTGCCCAGTGCTTACGTAAGCGAGCTTACGACGCGCTGCACAGCCAACCGCCATCAGTGCCGTTCCTGCACTTGCCCACCGCAGGGCAAAAACCTCGCCTTCGGCTAAAAAACCGTTGCGCCTTACAAAACGCATAAGCCTTTACCTGTAAGAGACGACCTTGTGAACGAACATTAGCGGAGTTGCTGTTTTTTAGCCGAAGGCGAGGTTTTTGCCGTCTTGTTTTCTGAGTGGCGCAAGCCACTGTCGGTAAGTCTTGCTCTGGCTGTTGAGAGCTTGCTCTCATAAAGACAGAGCAAGACTTAACGACAAGCCGAAGGCTCAGAAAAAAGACGGGGTTTTTATTCTGTTTTTGTCAAAAAATAAATGTTCTACTCTCAAAGCGCAGCACGCAAAAGCCTCCGTGAGGCCATATTAAATCACTCGCCAATCGCCTTGGCGAGTGAGTCGAGTGCCGTGCGGAGCACACTTTGCGGCGTGCCGACGTTCATGCGCATGAAGCCCTCACCGCCAGGACCGAACATCTCGCCGTCGTTGAGCGCCAAGTGGGCACGCTTCACGAAGAGGTCCACAAGGGCGTCGTGGCTCAAACCGAGAGCGCGGCAGTCGAGCCACACAAGGAAAGAGGCCTCGGGGCGCAACGGCTTCACTGCGGGGATGTGCTCGCGACAATAGTCCTCTACAAAGCGCACGTTGCTCTCCACATAGGCGAGCATCTGACGGCGCCACTCTTCGCCCTCGCGGAAAGCCGCCACAGTGGCTATAGGAGCGAAGAGCGTGGGTTCGTTGAGTTCGTTGGCAGCCAGCCACTCATAGAACGGCCGACGCAACTTCTCGTTGGGCACTACGGAGTAGGAACTAACGATGCCGGCAATGTTGAACGTCTTGGACGGTGCGCCGAAGGTGATGCTACAAGCGGCGGCTTCGGGGCTCACCGAGGCAAAGGGGTGGTGCTTGTGGCCGAAGATGGCCATGTCGGCATGGATTTCGTCGGAGATGACAATGATGCCGCGCTCATGACAGAAGGCGGCGAGCCGACGCAGCGTCTCTTCGTCCCAAGCAATGCCCGCAGGGTTGTGAGGATTGCTGAGGATGAGCATGCGGCACTTCTCGTCGGCCACGCATGCCAAGCCGTCGAAGTCCATGGCGTAGCTGCCGTCCTCGCGGCGCAGGAGCGGATTGAACACCACTTCGCGCTTGTTGCCCTCGGGGGTGAGGCGGAAGGGATGGTACACGGGGGGCTGGATGATGACTTTCTCGTCGGGACGCACAAAGACGTTGACGGCAAAGCCAATGCCTTTGACAATGCCGGGGATGAACGAAAGCCACTCGCGCTGCACGTCCCACTGGTGATGCGTGCGTATCCAGTCGATGACGGAAGGCCAGTAGTCGGCAGGTTCCACGGTATAGCCGAAAATGGGGTGCTCCAAGCGGCGACGCAGTGCGTCGACGATGAAGGGCGGTGTGGCAAAGTCCATGTCGGCCACCCAAAGCGGCAGAAGGTTGGCGTCGCCGTAACGCTCCTCAAGCACGTCGGTCTTGAGGGCGCCCGTGTGGTGACGGTCTATAACTTGGTCAAAATTGTATTGGGGCATGATGGAAATTCTATTGTGTTACGCAAGCGCCTGACGGATGTCCTCATAGAGGTCGTCAACGCATTCAAGACCCACACTGAGGCGGATGGTGGTGTCGAGCACGTCCATTGCGGCACGCTCCTCGGCGGTGAAGTTACCGAATATGGTGCTGGCGGGATGGATGGCAAGGCTCTTGTTGTCAAAGAGGTTCGTGGCGCGGTGAATGAGTTGCAGCTTATTAATAAAGGAGTAGCAAGCTTCGCGTGAGGGGAGGTCGAGAGTGATCATGCAGCCTGCCGTAGGACCGAACTGACGCACGGCGAGGTCGTGGTAGGGATTGTCCTCCAAACCCACGTAGCCCACTTTGTCAATGCCCTTGAGGCCCTGGAGGCGTTGCGCGAGAGCAAGCGTGGCAGCGGACTGCATGGCATAGCGCGCATGGAGCGTTTCGAGTCCGAGCGTCTGCATGTAAGCCACGTGGGGCGTCATGTAAGCGCCGAGGTTGAACACCATTTCGTAACGCATGCAATGGCCAAAGTCCTTCACCGTGCCGTAGTCGATGACCAAGCCGCCAAGGGAGGTGGCGCCGCCGGAAAGGTATTTTGTGCTGGAAACGATTTCGATGTCCACGCCCATGCTGTGCGAAGAGAATTCCGTAAAAGGAATGACGGTGGTGTCGGCCACGAGGGGAGCGCCCTTGGCATGGGCAATTCGGGCAAGCGCAGCAAGGTCGGCCACTTCAAGTTGCGGATTGGTCACAATCTCGAGAAACACGCAGCAAGTGTCGGCGTCGACGGCGCGTTCCACTTCTTCGAGGTTCGTCAGGTCGCAAAGGCGGGCTTCCACGCCGAAACGGCGGAGCGTGCGGGTGATGAGGTCGAACGTGTTGCCAAACATATGGCGCGAAGTGACGATGTTCTTCCCCTGTGCGGCAAGGGCAAGGAGGGTGTTGCTAATGGCTGCCATGCCGGAGGAGAAAGCAAGCACGCTGCTGGCACCGGTGAGCGAGGCTACCTTGTTTTCGAAATGGGTAACGGTGGGATTGCCGCAGCGGGAATAGTCGGGGAGGTCGATGCGTCCGCAGAAAGCGTCGCTCATCACGTCGGCATTGTCAAATTCGTAAGCTGCCGCATGATAAACGGGCATGCTGAGGGCATGGTAGGCGTCCTCGCGCGGATAGGGCGTGTGGAGCGCCAAAGTCTGTTTGTTCATTATGGTTTGTTTGGTTGATTCTCTACTTTAGTAAAAACACGAAGTCTTACTGAACACGAATTGTTCTTCGAACACATTTTTTTTCAACACGAATCACACGAAACACACGAATGCGGCGCAAAACATTTAGCGGCATTCGCTGATTCGTTTGATTCGTGTGATTCGTGTTCTTAAACAAAAACCATTCGTGTTCAAGAAAAATGTCGCTTGAGGTGCAAGCGGTGATCGATGCACGCGGGAAGTTGCTCTTCGTAGTGCGACACAATGATAAGTGTGCGGCCGGGCTGCGCCATGTACTGGTCTATGATGCGTCGGGCAATGAGCGTGCGCACCGCATCGAGGGCATGGAAGGGTTCGTCGAGCACGAGGAGTTCCGGTTGCTTGACGAAGGCACGCACAAGGAGCACAAGGTGTTGCTCGCCCGTGGACAATTGCAGGTAGGGACGGTCGGCAAGACCTTCGGCACGGAAGGCGCGCAACCATTGCATACACACTTCGCGCTCTTCGACCGAGGGACGGTGGTAAAGCCCCACGGTGTCGCGCAGTCCGCTTGCCACAATGTCAATGGCAGGGAGAGGCTTGCGGTAAGCTGCGTACATCTCGGGCGAGACGTAGCCTATGCGGCGCTTCACGTCCCAGATGCTCTCGCCCCTACCCCGTCGGCAGCCGAAAAGACTCACGCGGCAAGCGTAGCTCTGCGGATTGTCGGCACAGACGAGGGACAGCAGCGTGCTCTTTCCGGCACCGTTCTCGCCCGTAAGCGCCCAACGCTCGCCCTGGCGCACGTGCCAGTCAAGACTGTTGAGTATGGTGCGCGCGCCGTAGCGCACAGTCACGTCGTCGAGGTCCACCACGGGAGCGCGCTCGCCGTCGTTGATCGACGGCACGCAAGGAAGTTCTATATTTTGTTCGGCAACGAGCCGCATTGCCTCGGCTTCAGCCTCCCGCACTTGGTCTGCCGTGAGCGGAGCGCCCACGGTAAGATGGTCTACGGGGATTATGGTGGACACGAACTCGGGGATGTCGGCGGTTTGGCTCACCACGAGCACGAGGGTCAGCCGCGCGGCCAACATTTCGAGCACGGAAGTGAACATTCGGCGCGCTTCGGGGTCGAGACCGACGTAGGGATTGTCCACAATGAGCACCTCGGGACGGGTCATGAGCGTGCGCGCTGTCTGAAGCCTACGTAGTTCGCCGCTGGAAAGGAGGTTTACCGCCTTTTCCTTATGGACAAGTATGCCCATCTGGTCCAAAATGCCGTGAAGCCACGTCTCGTAGTCGTCGCCCTCCGCACCGTTTGCCGCAGCAAGGGCACGGGCACGGGCTAGTTCTTCGCCCACGCTTGGAAACTGCTGCTCGTCGGCACGATTCCAACGCTGCTGGTAGTAGGCAGGCTCGTTGCCGCCATAAGCATCGCGGAACGAAACCAAACGGATGCGCTCAGAAGGACGTCCCTTGCCGTCCGTTCCCAAACTATAGCGCACGGTGTCGCCCAGTGCAGGGAGCGAACCCGTGAGAAGTCCCACAAGGAGCGACTTCCCCGCACCGTTCGGACCACAGATGGCCACACTGCGCCCTTTCTCTATGGAAAGACTGACGGGAGCTGCCAACCGGCGCTCGGGATGGCGCGCCACGGCGCCGCTGAGTAAGACAAGGGGTTGAGACATAAGTCAATGTGCGAATGTGCAAATGTGCGAATGTGCAAATGGAGGATGATATGCTTCGCAAATATGCAAATGTGCGAATGTGCAAATGGGGTGTGCTAATGCGGCAATAAGCCGCTTTGCAAACGAAAGTCCCAAGCATTTAGTTTTTAATACGTGCAAAATTACGGATTTTGCATGTGCTAATACGATGTTGCGCATATAAATTCATTTTGCATCCTTCATTTGCACATTCGCACATTTGCACATTTGCACATTTGCTTCGCAACGCGAAGCAACTTGCTCCGCTCATCTCTTTTTCGTACTTTTGTGCATAATTATACATCACTTAGCCTCAGCACGCTCTCTAGCAGCAATATAAATGTATAAACAAGGCTAAGACAAACCATTAAAAACGTCCTTTCTTCTATGAAAGAAACAATTTTCTCCTGGATACTCATCATCGTGGGTTGCGTCATTATGGCCGTTGGCTTCGTGTTCTTCATCAACCCCTACAACATCGTGCCCGGTGGCATCTACGGTGCAAGCATCGTGATGCACAACCTCTTTCCAAACATTCAGGTAGGTACGTTCGGCTACATTCTCGACATTCCCCTGCTCATCCTTTCCGTGCTCTTGCTCGGTTCGAAAATCGGTAGCCGCACCCTCGTGGCAGCACTGACCACGCCGTTCATCATGAACCTCGTCACCTGGCTCGCCTACCCCACCGCAGCCGCACGCGCCTCGCTCGACCCCGCACTGCTGCTCGGCGGCACCCTTGACATGAGCAACGACCTCATGCTCACCACACTCATCGGTGCGCTCGTCATCGGCGTGGGCGAAGGCATCGTCATCCGTCAGCAAGCCACCACGGGAGGTTCAGACATCATAGCCATGATGTTACAGAAATATGCCCACATCAAGTTCTCCAACGCCATTCTCCTCGTAGACGGCACGGTAGTGACTGCCGGACTGCTCGTCATCGGCTTCGGCTTAGGCTCCGCCAACGGCGCCGGCACAGGCTCGTGGATTCTCTCGCTCTATTCGCTCATTGCCATCTACGTGCTCTCACGCATCATCTCGCGCGTCATCAGCGGCGCAAAGAACGACAAACTGCTCTTCATCATCAGCGACAAACGCCTGGCAGAACTCCACAACTACATCCTCAAAGACCTCGACCGCACCGCCACGTGCATCAAGAGCCACGGACTCTACACGGGCAACGACAAAGAAATGATTTTCCTCGTGGTCAGCGAGAAAGAAGTGACGGGCGTGAAACTCTGCATCAAGCAAGCCGACCCCCGCGCCTTCGTCGTAGTGACCGACGCCTACGACACCTTCGGCGAAGGCTGGAAGCAACTCCCCGACAAGGGCGAAGTACACCCCGAATAATAGCCGCCCAAAGGTGGCACACACATATTATATATAAGGAATCGACCTCTCAAAAATAACCGCCTCTACATAGCGTAAGCCGCAATCCTCGCCGCAAAATCCCTCGCTATGCCAGCCGAATCGCCTTTTTTGCCCCACAAATGCAAAAAACTTCGCAAAACATTTGGCACATTCGCACGAACTCCCTAAATTTGCACTCGCTTAACGGCACAAAGGGAGATCCGCTAGCTCAGCTGGTAGAGCACAACACTTTTAATGTTGGGGTCTTGGGTTCGAACCCCAAGCGGATCACCACCTAACAAGATTTGAGGAGAGTATTACGCAAGTAATGCTCTCCTCAAATGCTTTTTATTCAAGCGCTTAAGTGCGCAAAAGGTAATCTTGCGCAGCACGTCCTTAGCTGCACGGATTTGCCACGAAGGGATATAAAACAACGGATTTGTGTTACACTTTGCGTTACACCGAATGCGAAGTGCGTTACACTTTCGCCCAATTATCCATTCGCATTGAGGATGTCGCTATAAACTTTAGTTTTTGAGAGAAGATTTACTGGCAACCACATATCGAAACGAACATAGAATGAACGTATACAAGGGAACATCAGAAGAATGTAACATTCTGAATATAGGTGACAAATCAGCAGACCATCAGGTTGAAATTGTCGACAAAGACAGACTTTGTTACTTGGTAAAGACTGAAACACGTGGCTCTTATGGAGTACGAACTATAGCAAAGCGCTTACTGCAGGAATTCGTGGATTATTTTAAGAAAAACCCGAACAAGAGTGCTAATGATGCACGAGAGGAACTTACGGGCAAATCTGACTTGGACAAGTTTGAATACGGATATGCAGCCACGCTCACGAGACTTGCCAAGATGATTCTCTATCCACAAACCCAATGTATACGCAAAGATTCTTTTGCAGAAAACTCTTCAACGAAGACAAATAAGCTTGACGCTCCTATCCAGCAAATCTACTACGGCGCACCGGGCACGGGCAAGTCGTTTGAAATTGACACAATAACGAAGAGATACGACACAATACGCACGACGTTCCACCCCGATAGCGACTATTCTACGTTTGTAGGGGCTTATAAGCCGACAATGGTAAAGGTGGAATTGCGCGACGTGGCGGGGCACGTGGTTGTTGAGGGTAACGATACCGTAAAAGAAGACCGCATCACCTACAAGTTTGTGAAGCAAGCATTCCTCAAAGCCTATCTCGCGGCGTGGAAGAAATATGCCGAGCGCGATGAGGACAGCGCGCAACCGCAGTTCCTTATAATAGAGGAAATCAATCGTGGCAACTGCGCCCAAATATTTGGCGACTTGTTCCAGTTGCTCGATCGGCAGGACAATGGGTTCTCATCTTATCCCATCGAAGCCGATGCTGACTTGCAACGTGAGATTGCCGAGGCGTTTGCCGATGAGGACGGTGAGTATCAGTTGCCCGAGGGCGGATTGGAACTTGGCGACGTGGTGAAGGACTACAAAGGCAACTTAGCGGACGACGTTCAGAGCGGACGCAAACTGTTGCTCCCCAGCAACCTCTACATTTGGGCGACGATGAACACGAGCGACCAAAGTTTGTTTCCGATAGACTCGGCGTTCAAACGTCGCTGGGATTGGAAATATGTGAAGATTACCAAGGCGAAAGATAAGGAAACGGGTGAGGACATTGAGTTCAAGATAAAGTGCGGTGACGAAACGTGCGACTGGTGGACTTTCATCAGCGCAATGAATGAGAAGATTGCCGCGGAGACGAGCAGCGACGACAAGAAGCTCGGATACTTCTTCTGCAAGCCCCCGAAGGGCGAGCCTATCAGTGCGGAGCGGTTTGTCGGCAAGGTGATGTTCTACCTTTGGAACGACGTGTTCAAGGACGGCAGCACCGACAACTTCAACGTGAGCAGCGACCCGAACAGGACGGCCACCTTCGAGGCGTTCTACAACGACGACAACACGGTGAACGTGGAGAACGTTCGCAAGTTCCTTGTGAACGTTGTGGGCGAAGAAAACCTGACAAAGGTCTGGAGGACGATAGCGACGGAGAAAGCCCAATGACCACTTTATGCAGTTCATTTCAGTTGTAAAAGCAAACAATTGGGGTGAAATAACTCCAATCGAATAACCCATGCGCATCCTAATAGAAGGCTATCCCTATCCGTATGAGCTCGTGAAAGACCTTGTTCCCCTTGATGATGTGTGGGGCAAGGTTGAGAAGAACGTGCTCATGCCTTACGTGGGATATTTCTATAATCAGAGGTTGGCGGACTGTGTGTTTGTCTTGCCTAAGGTGTTGCTCGATGCCAACGACAAGGTGTTCGGCAAGTATGCTCCCGAAGCCATTATCAATTTTCGGGAGAACGGCACGTTCGTGGATAGCGAAACGTCCAAAGCTAAGGACGAAGAGCAACTCATCTATACGCTGAGCGTGTGGATATACCGAGCCATTGTGGTGTTCAAAAACGACACAAACAATGACTCCAGCATCGTCTATGAAGAGAAGGTTGCGCAAGTGGGACGTGGTAAACGCAAGCAGAGCGACACCTTCCTCGATATTTTGCTTGCCCTGTTGCAGTTTAACCGCGACAACCAAAACTTCTTCATGTTCATCTTGAAGAATCTTCATAGCTGTTACAACAAAATCAATTGGACGCGCACCATCTCGAAAAGCCAAGCCATGGTGCAAAACAATGGTCGTGGCGAACGGCAAGACGTGAGCTACTTGAACCCCGTCAACAAGAAACGGACTATCAATTTCGACGAAGAGTTGCTCATTATCTTCTTCAGCATCCTCCACCATCTGCACGAGCAGTATGGATTTCCTATGAGCATCAACGTAAACTTCGAGTTGATTACCGGCAAACAATTTGATAGATACTTGCAAGGACTTGGTGTAAGACGACTGCGACAGATTAAGTATAAGTACTACTCGGACAAGGCACTCCAACTTTGGGAGTTGTGCTACGCTTTCTTCGACCAAACACGGCAGATATTTGTCAATACGGACAAGATCGAGTTCTTGCTTGTGAAGAACTTCAATATCGTTTTTGAAGCCATCATCGATGCCCTTATCGGAGACAATCCGTTGCCCGACGGCATGGACAAGCAGCAGCGCGACGGCAAGATTGTGGACCACCTCTATACCGCCAAGAGCCTTATAGAGAACCAGGGCAAGACGTACTACATAGGCGATAGCAAGTATTATAAGTTGAGCGGTGACGTGGGCGACACATCCGTTTACAAGCAATACACCTACGCCCGTAACGTTATCCAATGGAACTTGGACATATTCAATGGCAAGAACGACAAGGTGAAAACGTCGGAAGTGAAACTCCGTGACGACGACACCGAGGGCTACAACGTCATCCCCAACTTCTTCATCTCCGCACGTCTTGACGAATCGTATAGTTACAGAGAGGACGGCATCAAAGAGAGCGAGAGGAATACGACACGCCACAAGATGTGCCAATTCAAGAACCGCTTGTTCGACCGTGATACCATGTTGCTCTTCCACTACGACGTGAATTTCCTATACGTCCTCTCCATGTATGGCAAGAACAACCGTCAGGAGATACAGCGGTGGAAAGGCAAAGTCCGAGAGAAGTTCCGCAAGACTATCCAACAATGGTTGCAAGAGGAGTTCACCTTCTACGCCTTGCAAGCGCATGAGGGCGTTGACGCCAAGCAATACGTCCATAGCCATTTCAAGGAAGTTATCGGAAAGGTCTACGCTCCGTTCAGCAACCACTCCATCCTCTCGTTGGCGTTGGATAAGGATAAAGAATCAAAAACCGACAACGAGAAACTATTGGCAGAATTGCGCAAGAGTTTCTTCGTACACGAGTGCGGTCTTGGCGAAGACCCCGAGCCGAAGATTGCCGAGGCAAAAGCCACGACAAAGGGCATTGTCGGTAACCCCGAAAAGAATGGCGTGCTGATGGTGATGATGGAGAACTACATCGCGAAGAGCGCAACGTTCTTGGCAGACGGGAAAATTGCCGTTGGCATCAAATACTCTAAGGATAGCATGGAGATAGTGGAACACTTGCAAACCATCGGTTTTGTATTGTTCCACCACCGCAACGACAACGACCAGCACCTCTTCTCCGTTCAAGGCGAATGTAAAGTGATAGGTAAGGAAGAACTTGGCGACCTTTATCCCAATGTAAAGACCACGGAGATGTACGTTGCCGTTGGGCTTGGAGAAGAATTAGATGCGAGTCAAGTGAAATGCTCGAAGAAAGCCTTTACACAGACAACGAGATACGACTCACAATTTGCGAGTATCGATACTTTGGACGCATAAACAAAACCATTAAAACATAAAGCTATGAGTACACAATCGAATTCAATACTCACCTTTTTGGGCGGGGCTGCAACAGGACTAATCCTTGGATTCTTCTTTGCATTAGGCTTCTTTGTAACGAAGTCTGCCAATTCTAATGGCAATACCGAAATAACAGAAAATAAGGACTTGAAGTTGTTTGATAGCCCTAAACAAGTTATAAATGCCAAGACGTTCAAAGTTCTGCAGTATTGTCTGACGGAAGCGCATTGGCAACATCCAACGAACTCTATTCAGGAGAAGGTATGCTTGAATATGGAACGGTTGTATTGTTTCAAGCAAATGATGATCATTCCTATTTCGATGATCAAATCATTAAACTTCCGAAAGGAAAATGTTTTAAGCAGATTGGAACTTATCATTATATCACAAAGAAGGACGATGATAAAACCGTACCTGTCGTTGAAATCTTTAACGAGTGATAACCCGAGTTTACTCCCTATCAAGAAATGGATTTTCCGTTAGTATCATGCAAAAAATAACTTGCGCAGAAATGTAATGCGCAAGGAGCGGGCTATAGCTTACTGAGCTTTCAGCCCGCTCCTCGCGCACAACATGCAAAACTATGAAACGAAGAAAGGATGCCATAGGCACTGCGTCTCACCACTACTTTCCAAACTAAGAGGTTCTCCTTAAAGCCATACTAACCGCCTACACATTATTAGTACTTTATCTTGAAATAATCGAGCAAAGCCTTGTAATGGTCCTGCGCTGTTAGGCAAGTGTCGGTAAGATAGCCCGGCAGGCGTTTCCACTCGTGTAGGCCACGATAATAGAACATTTTCAGTTCGTCGGTGATAATAAAGGGCACAATGCCGTGATTGAGACACTCCTTGAACATAAGCAAACGCCCCACACGTCCGTTTCCGTCTTGAAAAGGGTGTATCGTTTCAAAACGCTGATGGAAGTCAAGAATGTCCTCAAAGGAAACTTTGTTTTTCCCCTTATAGTCTTTAAGCAATTCTCTGATAGCCTTACCAACCATTTGTGGCTCTACGGTTTCGATACCACCAACCTCATTTGGCAGTCGTTTGTAATCACCTACGGCGAACCATGACTTTGACGCATCGGTAGTCCCCGATTTCAACAATCCATGCAGTTGTTTAATCATCGCTTCGGTAAGAGGTTCTTTCGCATGGTCAATAATGAAGTCAATGCAGCGGAAGTGGTTTGTCGTTTCGATAATGTCATCAACCTTAATCGCATCATCGGAAATGCCGATGGTATTCGTCTCAAAGATATATCGAGTCTGTTCCTTTGTAAGTCTGCTACCCTCAATATGATTTGAGTTGTATGTAAGGTCAATTTGTGTACGATGATAAATTCCCCCTTTGAGTTTGCACTCTTTTTGTTCCCTCAATGTTTGCAAGAGAGGCGATATTGTCACCCTTGCATTCTTCCTTGCCGGTAATGGAGCGTCGGCTGGAATACTCCAATTCTTCCCAATCAATACCGCACCGGCAATTTTACCTTGAATGCAATAATTTCGCACAGTTCTTTCAGCCAACCCGTGTGCTTCGGCATACATTTTTGTTGATACGAGTTCCATATCTTATCGGCATAAAAAATGATTACTTTCAGCGAAGGTAGCCATTTTCTTGCCGTTGTCGGCAAGAAAATGCCACTTTTACACAATAATCCTCCGTTTCTTGCCGCAAGAAGAAGACTCCAGAGCGAGACGCAGCATTTACCGCGTAGGTTATAGAACATAGTTTTATTTATGGCGCTGTTGCTAACGAACGCTTAACTTTGCAAAGAATATGATGAGTCCGATTTGCGGACCGCCACTTATTACCCTGAAATTTTTAAAGCCATGCGTAGAACTTTACTTGTAGCTTTAGCGTCGTTCATCGTGTCGACCGCAGCGTTTGCGGACCTTCCCTTTCGCTTGCACCGTTACGATGGGTTCAAGACCCACGAGATTAATTCCGAAAGCATCGTGTTTTTCGGCAATAGCATCACCAATATGCACGAATGGTGGGAAGCCTTCGGCAACGCGCACATCGTGAACCGCGGCGTAAACGGTGCCGAAACGCCCATTATGCTCGAACATCTCGAAACTATCCTTGCTGGCCGTCCAGCCAAAGTGTTCCTTATGATGGGCACGAACGATCTTGGCACCAGCGGAATGAACAATCCGGCTTTTGTGGCCAAGAATGTGCGCCAGGCCGTGAAACGTCTCAGAAAGGAAAGTCCCACGACGGAGGTGTACGTGCAGAGCATTTTGCCCTGCGTAGGTTCGGCCATTAAGAACGCCAACGACGTGCCCGTGACAAACGACAGTTTGAAGAAGATATGCAGCGAGTTTGACGGCGTTACGTACATCGACCTTTACGACGACCTTAAAGGCATAGCCACTCAGAAGATATCTTACGACGGAACTCACCTCACGATGACGGGCTATCGCATTTGGTGCAAGAAGATAGCGCAGTACATCGGCGCCGACGCCAAGTGTGTCTATCCCGACAACGCGACGGACCAGAACGGAGGTTTGGGCGGCATTGCTGGTATGCGCAACACTTACTTTGCCGGCTATCCCATTACGGCCGACGACATCGTGGTGCTGGGCGACGACGGAAACGATTGGCACGAACTGCTCCATTCGGCGCACGTGAAGCAGCGCGGCGGAAGTTGGGGCTATCAAGGCATCGATTTGAGCACGATGAAGTCGATGTTGAACAATATCTTTAAAGGACGTTCGGACAATCAAGAGCCCAAGATGGTATGCGTCACTCTAGGCTATAAAGAAGCTGCGAGCAAGACCGACTCTGCCGCTTTTATAACTTCGTACAAATCGGTGATTTCGTCCATCCGTTCGCTGGCGCCCCACACAGCCATCAAACTCTTTGCCGTCTATCCTTCTAACTCTACAGAAATCAACACGTCGTACACCACGAAGTATAATGCAGGACTGAAAGAGTTGGCAGCGTCGATGACGAACGTAGACTTTGTGGAGACTTCCTACACGACAATGGTAGAGAACGGTGCGATTAAGGGCGACTATTTTGCGAACAGCTACATGACGGGCAAGGGTTACGCCAAACTCTCGCAGGCTTTTGCCGAAGCTATCGGCAACGGCACGGTGGGCACTACCGATGCGGAAGCTGCCGCACGCATTGCCACCTTCGAAGCCCGCGCGGCGCTCGCTTCGGCCATTCAAAGCGCAGAAAGTTTGCCCATTGGCTCCGGCGTGGGACAATATGCGAAGGAGAAAGTGGCGAGTCTGCTCGCTACGATCGACGAAGGCTATGAGTTGCTCGCCAAAGCCGACGTGACGGATGCCGAACTGAAGGCTAAGGCCGCTACTTACCAAGCTGCCGTCGACGAAGTGCTGCCCCAAATCAATATGCCGCTTGCTTCGACTGACGATGCGGAGCACTGGTATCAGCTCTACACGCCCAATCGTGGCAGCAAGTACATGACTTCGCAAGGCGCGGGGAAGGAGTTGCAGGGAGGTGCTAACACGAAATATGCCGCAACGATGTGGAAGTTTGTCAAGCGCAGCGACAATACTTACGATATTGTAAACCGTGCGGACAATTCCTTTATTAGTCCCACCGCCTCGTACAACACGGCCATTTCCACTACGGCAAAAGCCCCCTCTAAAGGTTGGACTTTGAGCTACGCCAATGCCACAGGCACTTTTATCATCGCGAGCGGCACGGTCCAGCTCAACCAGACGAACAACACGGCCATCTACAATTGGAGCAGCGGTAAAGACGGTACGGACCGCGACGATACGGGTTGTCAGTTTGCCATTGTGGACGCTCCGGAGGTAGAAGAAGCGCCAAACTTCAAAGGCGATTTGACCATATCAATGGAGACGGGAACTTACGCCAACGCTTCGGCCACGTTCAACAAACTTTGGACGAGCAGCCATACCGACCCGCAGATTACCTTCTCTTGTCCTGCCAACAACATGGCTAAAGAGGGCAACAATCTTGTGCTCTATTCGGGAACGGCCCTATCGAGCACATATACCATCGATGCCGGTTCGGGTTACGTCGTTACGGGCTACACCTTTAAATATGCGAACTCTTCGACCAAGGGCACAAGCAATGCCAAGACCATCACGGTGGCGGGCAAAGCCCATCAGACTTCAAGCACGGCACAAACGCTAAGCGTGGAAAACCTAAATGCGCAGACAGCCTCGTTTACGCTAAGCGGAAACAACGAGCCTGTTGTGCTGACGGACTTCGTAGTGAGTGTGCAGAGCGTCAATTACAATCCAGACGGGAAGCCCAGCGGCGTAGAAGAACAAAAGGCTTATATTAACAAGGAGACGTGCAACACCATCTACGACCTGCAAGGCCGTAGGGTTTCTAAAGCCAGTCACGGTGTGTTTATTGTGAATGGGAAGAAGAGGATGGTTAGGTGAAACATACGTAATATCCGACACAATAAAAAGGTGTCCAACATCAATAGGCTCTAAGTGCTTCAGTGCTGCCTTATTGAGTTGGACACTTTTTTATTGTTGAGCGCTTTGGAGCGCGGCGAGCTTTTCTTCAATGAGTGTTACGCTCTGCTCGTAGCTTGCGCCGAGGGCTTGACAAGCGGCGAGGGCTTCGCGGTAGGCGGCGATGGCCTTTTTCTTTTCGCCGAGGTTGTCGTAGGCGAAGGCGAGGTTGAGCATTTCGGTGGCGGTCAGCGGATGATTGTCACCGAAGGCTTTGCGGGAGATGGCGAGGGCGTCGGCGAAGTAGCGGGCGGCTTTGTCGTAACGGGCGGAATTGTAGTAGAGCAATCCGATGTTGTTGAGCGTGGTGCCTACTGTGGGATGATTATCGCCGAGGAGTTTGCGCTCCATGGCGAGCGCTTGGTCGTAATAGGGCACCGCTTCGTCATACTGCTGCGACTGGACATAACAATAGGCTATATTAGATAGGGTGGTTGCCACTTCTACGTGTTCCTCGCCCAAGGTGGCGTGATAAATGCTGAGTGCTTCGGCGTAGAAGGTCTGCGCACGCTCAAAGTTGCCCATGTGAATGTATGTCGTAGCAATGTTGTTGAGTATGGCGCCGACTTTGAAGTGGTCTTTTCCCAAGCACGAGACGTAAATGTCGCGGGCTTTCATAAAGTGTGACAGAGCAAGCGTTTGTTTTTCTTGCAAAAGTTCAAGTTGTGCTTTTTTGTTCAGTAGTTCTGCCGTCTCTTGGTGTTTTTCGCCGTTGCATGCTTGCTGAATCTGCATGGCGCGCTCCACATAAGCGAGTGCTTGGTCGTAATGACCGAGAGCCTGTTCGCAAGAAGTGAGGAGGCTGAGAGGAGTGACCAACGAAATGTTATCCTTGCCCATAATTTGCTCTAGAATCTGTAGGGCCTTCAGCCCGTTGCGCAGGGCCTCATCGTAATGTCCCAGCCCGTACTCTGCCTGAGCGAGGCAACTGTAGGCGGTTGCCACATCGTCGTGCGTTTCGCCTTTGGTGGCGATGGCTAGCTGCAGTGCCTTTTCGGACCACTGGCGTGATTCGGCATAGCGTCCCATAGTGGCGTAGGCATTGTTCACGTTGACGTAAAACTGAATGAGATCGGGATGGTTCTCGCCGAGGAGTTCTTCATCCATAGCCACTGCGTTGAGCACTTGTTGCAAGCCTTCTTCTACTTTACCTAGTTTAATCTGTACCTGTCCGATGTTGTTCAACAGGAGTGCGATGTCGACGTGTTTTTCTCCCTTGAGCTTACGCTGAATGTCGAGGGAGCGGTTGTAGTAGTCGACAGCCTTGCCGTAGCGGCTCTGCATGTCGTAGACATAGGCGACGTTGTTGTAAAGGCGTGCGAGCAAGTCGGAGGTCGTTCCGCGCTTGCTCTGCATGATGGCAATAGCCTTGGCATAGTAGGTGATGGCTTCGTCGTATTGTCCCATATCTGTTGCAAGGACCCCCATGTTGTTGTACGTTTGCGCCACGTTGGGATGGTTCGCGCCGAAGTTACGAAGCGCCACGGCAAGACACTTGTCGTACCACGGGCGAGCCTCGCTGTAACGCGCCATGAGTTGTAGGACATGCCCCATGTTGTTGTATATTGCACAGAAGTCGGCATGTCCTTCGGGGAGAAGTTTCTCGCGGATGGTGAGCGAACGTTGGTAGAAGTCTATGGCGGTGGTGTAGTCACCTTTGTTGACATAGTCTAAACCGAGATTGCTGTAAACGAGAGCCACTTGTTCGCTTTCTTCGCCATAAATCTTACGATTTATCTCAAGACTCTTCGTGAGGTTGGCAATGGCGTCGTCGTAGTTGCCGAGGTTGGTATCCACTTGCGAGAAGTTGTTGTAGACAAGTGCACCCGTCTCACAGTCGGTTCCGTAAGTCTGCTGGAGGATGTTGAGTGCGGTGTTGAGAAACTTACGCGCAGTTTCGGTCTGGTCTAGGGCGAGGGCAAGTGTGGCGAGGTTGTTGCACGTGATGGCTACTGTGCTTCCCAGTGGCCCTTCCTGCTCTTTGGCTTGACGCAGTGCGCGCTTCATGTATGCGAAGGCGCGGGAATAATTGGCGCTGAAGTTCTGTAAGTGGTTGGCGGTCTTGAGCTGGAGCACTACGTTGGTACTGTCGAGGTCGGCGGCGCGCTGGAGGTAGACGGCAGCGGAGTCGTTCTCGAACTGTGCGATGAATATTTCGGACTTCTTACTGTAGTAAATACTCAGTTGCTCGGCGGCGTTCGTTTCGGCCGTCTCGCCTTTTGCGAGGGCGTCGCGGAGTGTGGCGTTGCGTTCCTGGAGTTGGCGGTGCTCGCTCTGGAGTTTGGCGACGTCGAAGGTGTTGAGGAGCGAGTCGGCGCGCTCCAGTTCGCCTTGTTCTATGAAGGCGTTGAGGCGAGCGGTGAAGTCGTCGAGGTGGGCATAGTCGGTCGAGGCGTAGCGTTCCACCATTTCGCTGACCATTTGGTCGCGCTGTTCGTATTCTTTCTCGAGGCGCGCGAGTTGTTCTTCGTACTGTGTGCCGAGGCGCGCCTTTTCGCGTTGGAGTTTTTGGAGTTTCTTTTGGTAGCGCGCGGCGACTTGTTGGCGCACGCGCTCTTCGAGTTCTATTTTGAGTTGTTGCGGCACCATGACCACTTCGACGGGCACGGTGGCTGAGAGCGCTTGCCGACGTCCGATGAAGGAGTTGTCGCAGAGGTCGTAACCGGCGAGTCGCACGCTGGAGAATGCGTAGGAGTCTACGCCCACGCGCTTGCCGCTAAAGGCTATGCTGAAGGTGCCGTCGGCGCCGCTTTGCACGGCGTTTTGCAGACCGCTCACACGGAGCACGGCGCCTTTGAGGCGGGTGCCTTTAAGGTTGTCGGGGCGTCCCACGGTGCGCACGTATCCGCTCTGCGTAACGGTCTGGGCGGAGAGGGCGGCGAAGGAGAAGAAGAGGGCGGGAAGGATAAGTCGTGGTGTCATGGGCGGGGAGGTTTGAGGGGAGCGGGCGCAACGTATGGAGAGCGTAGCGTATGGAGGTCACGTCTCCGACGTGACGTTAAGCGCGACTTAACAAGGCGCAGCACGCAAAAGCCTCCGTGACGGCCGTGTAGAGCGTGACGTTTTGAAAACGTCACCCCCATGGAGGGCGCACGCCGTGTAGAGCGTCACGTCGGAGACGTGACCCCCATGCGTTGCACCCCCATGCGTTGTACCCCCATGCGCTTTTGTACACTCATGCATTGCCCCAT
The DNA here is from genome assembly GCA_963656685.1 of bacterium. Lineage (GTDB taxonomy): Bacteria > Bacteroidota > Bacteroidia > Bacteroidales > Bacteroidaceae > Alloprevotella. The sequence continues at coordinate 102,989 of CAVKJJ010000001.1, forward strand.
GGAGGGCGGTGTCAGAGCTTGATGAAGATCTTGCGCCTGTACAAGGGCCAGGTGGCGAGGAAGCAGACGAGCACCATGGTCACGCCCCAGAGGGCAGCACGGAGGGGTGTGGTGGTGAGGGGACAGAAGAGATGCTCGTCGAGCCACGTGCTCACGTAGTAAGTCTCGTCGCCGAGGGTGAAGGGGAACATGTAGTTGAGAATCAAAAGGAGTTCGGAGAGGATGTAGGTGAAGAGGGCGTTGGTGCCGAACACGAGGAAGAATCCCGTCCAGCGCTTCCAGCCTTTGAGGTCTATCATGGCGAAGGCGGCAACCCACAGCACAACGGCCCAACCGCAGGTGTAGAGTACGAACGAACTGGTCCAAAGGGGTTTGTTGAAGGGAAAGACGAGGTTCCACAGGCAGCCTACGAGAATCAATGCCACGCCCATCAGAGCCGTGCGCCAGGGGAGGAGGTTGGCCTTGTGGTCCTTGAGGAGCAGGGCGGCGGTGAGGAAACCGAGCAGGGCGTTGGCCACGGAGGGCACGGTGCTCAGGAGTCCTTCGGGGTCGAAGTAGATGCCGTAGCCGGTGAATAGATGTTGCTCGCCGAAAAGGAAGCGGTCCACGGTGAGCACCACGTTGCTCTCCAACGTGTAGCCGGGAATGGCGAGCAGCGCCCAGTAGCCCAGAAGGATGACGGCCGTGAGCGCGGCTATGCGCTTGAGGTCTTTGAGCCAGAGGGTGAGAAACGATGCTGCGACGTAGACGAGGGCTATGCGCTGCATGACGCCGGGTATGCGCCAGTATGCGGGGTCACCGGTGAAGGGGAAGATGTTGAGGAGGAAGCCGATGAGGAAGATGAGGGCGCCGCGTTTGAGTATTTTCGTCACGACGGGGGCGCTGAGTTGGAAGTTCGACTTTTTGAACACGAAGTAGATGGCTGCTCCCACGATGAAGAGGAAGAAGGGGTAGACCATGTCGGCGAGGTGGCAGCCGTCCCAGGCGCAGTGGTTGAGGAAGGCGTACTTCTCTCCTTCGCCTTGTGTGTTGGCCATGATCATTCCAACGACGGTTAGTCCGCGGAGCACGTCGAGCGAGACGAATCGTTTTGTTTGTTGCATTGGGGTGTGGTGTTGGGGATTTGGGGAAACTATGAGGGCGGTTAGAGGTGCCTCTGTATAGTGGTAAGAATTTTTGCTGCTCTCGCAGCGGCCTTTCCTACTTTGAAAAGGACGATGGATAATTTTTCGTCAGTTTCGTCAAGGGTTACGGAGTAGTCATACGGCGTGATGTATATTTTGGGACGAAAGTAATTGCCTTGCAGGAACAAGGTGGCTCCAACGGTCTTTCCGGCATAATCTTCAATGTAGTCAATCAGACTTTTGTGGTATACCTTGCGATCCCATACGCCATATTGCAAAAATTCCAAAGGAGAGTAGCCTACTTTGAACAAGAAGAAGCTTTTGTCGGCCATGAACTTTTTGTTCGTCTTTTCCCAATCGTCCTTTGGCGTTGTCTTGGACAAAATCACGTAGCGGTGGAAGTAGTCGAACGCGCCGTTCACCGCTTCTGCACGCTTTTCGGCTTCTTTGTCCCAATCGAGGGCCTCGTCGTAGGCACCGAGTTTTATGTAGGAGTCCACTATAGCTGAAATATAACCTACATTTTTAACATGGTTCACTCCGTTTACATGCTCAGAAGCGTAGAGGGCCTTTTTGTACCAACGGATGGCCTCTGCGTTTTTATGACATTGGAAATTGCAGACGGCTATGTTCTGGTAGAGCCAGAGCGTGTCGGCGTTGTTGCCGTAGGTGCGTTGCTCCATCTCGAGCATCTTTTCGTAGAGCGGTAGCGCTTCAGCGTATTCCCCTTTGTCAGAGAGTCTAGAAGCTCGCCTTTGGTAAAAGTGTTCCAAAGGCGCACCCATTTCGCCGTATTGGCGAACGAGTACGTCGCGCGCCATATTCTCGTATTTCGTTGTGTTGGCCTCATCCTTCATGCAGTTGTAAGTTTCAGCAATTAAAGAATAAACCCACCCTTCACTTTCGGCAGAATGCAGCGGGTCGCTTTTGATGCTCTCCAGTGCAAGATTGCCATAGTTCAGGGCTTCGTCGTATTTTCCCTGAGTACGGCGCAGCGCACAAAGATTGGAGTAACACGTCGGCTTTTCACCTGCCGCGATGGACGCTTGAACAGCAAGCTGGTAGTAGTAGTCGGCTTTTGTCTGTGCGTTGTTTGCATAATAATAAGTGCCCATATTGCCATAGAGTACAGACGCAATGAGGAGGGAGTCGTGGTCGGTGATGGCGGGATGGGCTTTCACTATGGCAAGTGCCTTGCCCATCCATTTGAGCACCTCGGTGGAGTCCTTTATGTCGTCGTAGCACGTAGCCACAAATCCATAGCTCTGAGCTGTCTTGAGCGAGGCGTCGCCATAACAGCGGCGCGCCATTTCGTTGGACTTAAGCATAGTGGCGTGCGCTTCTTCGGTGCGACGCATATTGTTGAGAAGGAAAGCAAGGTCTTTGAGGCTTTCGGCCGTTCGTCCGTCGTTCAGACCATATTGTTTCTGGGCTTGACGGGTGGCACGAACGTAATAAGAATGCGCGCGGGAGAAGTCGCTGAGACTGTACAGGGCGTAGTCGCCGGCTTTCTTGAGGTTTTCCACGTTGGTGGTGTCGAGGGCTACGAGGAGGTCGAGGTAATGGATGGCGGAGTCGCCTTCGAAGCGGGAGGCGAAGAGTTCGTAGCGTCCTTCGTAGCCGAAACGGAGTTGTGCGTCGATGTTTTCGAGTGCCTGTTGCTCCTTAGCAATGTGGCCTACAATGGCGTTGCGGTCGGCCTGGAGTTTGGGGATGTTATATTGGCTAAGCACTTGTTCGGCTGTGGCTTCGTCGCCCTGCTCCATGGCGGAGTAGTACGTGGCTTGGGCAAACGACAGGGTGGCGTAGTCGAGGTTGGCGTAGCGCTCCACGGCATTGGCCACGTAGACGTCGCAGTTTTTGTACTTTTCGTTCACGCGGTCGAGCTCTGCCTGGTAGCGCGTGCCGAGCTGGTCCTTTTCGCGTTTCACGCGGGCGAGTTCGGCATCGTAGCGAGCCTTGACGGTGCGTTCCACGTTCGCGCGGATGGCGGCTTTTTCCTTTTCCGAAACGAGGACTATCTCGAAGGGAATGAGCGGCGAGATGGGATGGGGCGCGGAGAGCGAGGCGGGATCGAGGGCGGAGTAGCCGCCGAGTTTTACGGACTTGATGCAGAAGGAGGTGGAGCCGGCCTTGGCGTTGGTGAAGGCCAGGGAGAAAGCACCGTCCTTCTGACTCTGCACAGCGTTTTTGCCTTCCACGGCGATGACGGCGCCGGCAAGGCGTGTGCCTTTGAGATTTCCCGGGCGGCCTGCCGTGCGTACGTAGCCGCTCTGCGTCAGGGTCTGGGCGGAGAGGGCGGCAGAGAGGAAGAAGAGGAGGGAGAGGAGGGTGCGAAACATAGTTTGGAAGGGGTATGGTGCGTTTGGGGAGGGAACATGGGGGTGAAACGCATGGGGGTGAAACGCATGGGGGTCACGTCTCCGACGTGACTGTTGAGCGCGAAGAATCAAGAACAATAAAGTAGAATACAGCTATCACGCACTCATCGTTCAGCCTCAACGACCGTGCTCTCCGTGCAGGGCATGGCGAGCGTGTCGCTGACGAGGGGGAAGGGGGCGGCGATGGCATAGGCGGTGCGCTGCTCGGAAAAGGGCATGTGGACGCTGACGCGGCCTTCGGCGTCGGTGCGGACTGACGTGCCGCTCACGCTGAGTTGCTCCGAGGGCAAGGGCGCTCCGGTCTTGGCGCTGATGAGGGTGAACTGCACATGGCCGTAGACGTCGGCATCGCGGTGGAGCGTGATGGCGAGCGAACGGGAGAGGGTGAGCGTGGTGTCGAGTTGCACGAAGTCGGGGGCTTGGACGGTGAGGCTCACCGTGCGGCCAAGGTAGCGATGGGGAATGTTGCGAAACGTGCCGCCGTCCGAGGCGAGGACGAGGGTGTCGGTCTTCTCTTCGTTGTCGAGGCGGAGGGTGAGCGTGGCGTCGTGGAGCGGCGGAAGTGCGGTGGCGCCGGAGTCGTCCGTCAGGCGGTACTCGGCATCGAAGGGCTGGTTCGTGCGCCACACGCCGACGAGGGCTGCCACGACGGTCAAAAGCGCAACGACGTAGGCGGCGAAGCGGCGACGGAGCTGACGTTTGTGGCGCTGCCAGAGGGTGTCGAACTCCACGTCGAGGAGTTTGGTGACGAGTTGCACGTAGGCGCGCTCGCGGTTGATCCACGGCAGACGACTTACGCGCTCGTGGACGTTGGCACCGAGCACGTCGCCCAGTCCGGCTTCGGCGAGGGCGGGATTGAAACACTCCGTTTCGGGGTCGCCGCTGTGGGGCACGCCGTCCACGATGAAGAGGTGGATGCGTTCGGGGTGGCCGAGGGAGGCGAAGTAACTTATTTCGCGGCCCACCCACTGGGAGCGTGCGGAACGGGGCGAACAGATCACGATGAGGTGGCGCGCACTGCGCAGGCGGCCTTTGAGTTCTTCGCTGAGGTCGCCGGGTTGAATGTCGGTAGGAGCAAAGAAGACGGGCGAGATGGGTTTGCGCTTGGTCCATCCGCGCTGCGAGCAGAGGGTGGCGGGCATGCGGTAGTGCTCGAGCTTCTGCTGGAGGCGTTTGCCCCAAGCAGCGTCGTGACTGTTGTAGGAGATGAAGGCGAAAAACTGTGTAGCCATGGCGGTGGGGAGGAATATGGATTTCAGCCCCGAAACTGTTGGGCAGAAAATCGAAATTTGCTAGCAACTCAACACGTTGAGCTACGAGCTCAAATTTTCAGTTTCGTAACTTTTCGTTGCGTCGTGCGCGGCCGGCACATGCCCAGCAAACGACGCTAGGACATGAGGCGCAGAAACGGCTTTTTGTGTTAAAGCACGACGTACAATGGCAAATGTACAAATTATTCGTCAAGACTACGCCCTATAGTTTGACTTTCTATGCAAAGTTCAAAAAAGAGATTTTCACAAAACCCACAAAAGCCGAGACAAGAACCCTCTTGTCCCGGCTTTCGTATTGTATACCCATGGGCAATGCTTCACTTTCAGCACGCCCTAAAAACTTTTGGGCAACTTGTTGAAATTTGCTACGAGCCCAAATCTTTGGGATACGAGCCCAAAATTTAAAGTTGATAACATAATACGGTGATGGCTCTGCCGCGCTCGCCTGTCAAGTCAGAGACTTGACCTCCATGCGTTAGCACTCCAAGCGCAGCACGCAAAAGCCTCCGTGAGGCCACGCAAAAGCCTCCGTGAGTCCACATTTGCACATTACATTCACTCCTCGCTTACAGGCTCGTTGCCCACCACGTAGCGGCGGTAGTAGGAGATGATGAGCGTAGTGACGGGAAGCGCCACGATGAGACCCACAATGCCGAGCGCATAACCCCAAACGGAGAGCGAGAGGAGGATGATGGCAGGGGGAAGACCCATTATCTTACCCATGATGCGCGGCGTGAAGATGGTGTCCTGCAGGACCTGCACCACGAGGTAGACCAAGAGCACGAGCCCCATGAGCACCCAGAAGTTCTGACCCGTCTCAACAGCTTTGAGAAGGGCGAGAAGCGTGGCGGGAACAAAGCCCACCACCTGAAGATAAGGCACAAAACTAATTACGCCAATGAGGCAACCGAGCGCTACGGGCATCGGGAAACCTATCAAGGCAAAACCTATGGAAAACATAAAACAGTTGCTCAGCGCCACAAGCGCCTGGCCGCGGAAGTAACCCGCCATGCCATGCTCAATGTCCGAGACGAGTTGCGAGGCAAAGCGTCGGCGGTTGTGCGGCACGAAGCGTATCCAGCCGTTGGCATACTTCTCGTAGTCCGTAAGCAAGAAGAGGAGATAAAGAAGCCCGATGAGCGACGCCACAATGTTGACAATGACACCAGCAGTACTCCACAACACGCTCCACACCTTGGGCACCGTGCCTTTGATGGCGCTGAGCACGTCTTTCTGTTGGAGAAGATGCTCCACGTTATACTCGTCGGCGTGTTTCTGCAAGAAGTGTTGCACGGCATGGGGCACGGCGCCCGAGTCGGAACCTTTCTGCACGTACTGGAGCGCCACGTCCTTCAAGTGGGTGCACTCGCTGATCATGGGCGGCACAACGAGGTAGCCGAAACCAACGACCACACCGCACGTGAGCAACAGCGTGACAAAGATGGCGGCTATGCGGCTGCGCAAACGGCAACGATACTGAAAAAAGCGCACCACGGGGTAGAGCAGATAAGCCACCACCCAAGCCACAAAGAAGGGCAGCAACACACCGCTCAGCCAATAGACGAGCGCTACAAGGGCCGCAAGGACCAAAAGACCTACAAGACCGCGAATGAAGCGGTCGAAAGTAATGGGAGAAGACATATTTTCTAATGTGCAAATGTGCGAATGTGCAAATGTGCAAATGAAGTCGCAGGGAGGCTTTTGCGTGCTGCGCCCTCCATGGGGGTGACGTTTTCAAAACGTCACGCTCTACACGGCAACACAGCTTTTATTTCTAAAATCTAAAATCCCGCCCCAAGCGCCTACGAAAAACTACCGCCTTTCATTTCGCACTTTAGGGCCTCGTGTGCAAAAGTATCCATTATGTTTTGAAAAAAGAGGAAAAGAGATAGGTTTGTTTGCTACGACAACAAAAATAGATATATATTTGCACCATGGGAACACTCTATTTGGTGCCTACACCCGTAGGAAACCTGGAGGACATCACGCTCCGCGCACTGCGCATTCTCCGCGAAGCCGACCTCGTGCTGGCCGAAGACACGCGCACCTCGGGCATGCTCCTCAAACATTTCGACATAAAGAACCAACTCGTGCCGCACCACAAGTTCAACGAGCACCAGACCGCCGAAGGCTTCGCCGCACGAATGGCAGCCGGCGAGGTGATGGCTCTCATCTCCGACGCCGGTACGCCCGGCATTTCCGACCCCGGCTTCATGCTCGTACGCGCCTGCGTGGCACATGGCGTCACGGTGCAGTGCCTACCCGGCCCCACCGCCTTCGTGCCCGCACTCGTTGCCTCCGGACTGCCCTGCGAACGCTTCACCTTCGAAGGATTCCTGCCGCAGAAGAAAGGACGCGCCTCACGACTCGAAGCACTCAAAGAAGAAGAGCGCACCATGATCTTCTACGAGTCGCCCTACCGCGTGGTAAAGACGCTCACACAGTTCGTCGAGACCTTCGGACCGGAGCGCCGCTGCTCCGCCTGCCGCGAGATAAGCAAGATTCACGAAGAAAGCACACGAGGCACGCTCCAGGAAGTGCTCGCACACTTCACCGAAACAGAACCGCGCGGCGAGTTCGTCATCATCGTAGAAGGGTACGAACCGCCCAAGCGCAGCCGACGCGAAAAATACTCACAACAGACAAAAACTAACGAATTATGAAAAAGATAGTCCTTATTCTTGCCGCCGTGCTCGCCTTCGCCACCGCTTGCGACACCAAGAAGGAAAAAGAACAGGCACGCGACCTCAACGCAGCCACCATAGACTCCCTGCGACAGGCACTCACGCAGTCGCAAAACGAGTCGAGCGACTTGATCGAAACGCTCTCGCAAATCCAAGACGGCTTTGACCAAATCAACGAAGCCGAAGGACGCGTCACCGTGGAGAACCGCCAGGGCGAACACGCCAACAAGGAGAGCATCAAAGAGAACATGGCGTTCATCCAACGCACACTCAAGCTCAACCGCGAACTCATCTCCAACCTCCAGCAGCAACTCCGCAACACCTCGCAGAGCGACCAGCGCACACGCGCCAAACTCGAAGAGATGATTGCCAACTTCAACCGTCAGCTCGAGGAGAAAAACAAAGAGATTGAGAGCCTCCGCGAAGACCTCGCCAAGAAGGACATACAGATTGCCGAACAGGGCGAACAGATCGCTTCGCTCAACGACAACGTAAACTCCCTCTCCCAGCAGAACGAAGAGAAAGCACGCACCGTAGCCGCTCAGGACACGGAACTCAACACCGCCTACTACGTGTTCGGCACGAAGAAGGAACTCCGCGAGCAGCGCATTCTCCAAAACGGCGACGTCCTCAAAACCAACGACTTCAACAAAGACTACTTCACACGCATCGACCTCCGCGTCACGAAGACCATACGCCTCTACTCCAAGAGCGCAAAACTCCTCACCAACCACCCCTCCAGCTCCTACTCCCTCGACAAGGACGCACAGGGACAGTACACCCTGCGCATCACCAACCCCCAATCCTTCTGGAGTGTCAGCAAATATTTGGTGATTTCGGTGAAGTAAAATCCTAGCAAAAGATAGCATGGTGCCCACCATGCCCATTAGGCCCACAATGCCCATTAGGCCCACAGTGCCCATAATGCCCATTATGCCCATTAGGCCCACAATGCCCATCATGCCCACAGTGCCCATTATGCCCACCATGCCCATCAAGCCCATATAGCGCCCATTATGCCCCGCAAAACTTTCCCCTGCGCAGCCCTCCTCGCTGCCACCCTTCTCATACCCACCTCGTGTTCCTACCGCGAGTTCAGCGCCATTGCCACCGGGAGTTCCCTCGGCGGCCTCTTCGGCTCAAGCATAGGCGGACTCATGGGCGGACCCCGTGGCGCAGACAAAGGCACCGTCGCTGGCATGGTGCTCGGCGGAGCCGTCAGCGCAGCCGTCAACGCCGCAGCAAACAGCGGCGCAAAGACCGACCAAGAACGTCGCTACGAAGCCGCCGACCGCCACGCAGCCTACGGCGACGTAGAATACGGCACATACAACTCCCCCTCCTACAGCGGACGCACCACCTCCTCCCACACCGACCTCGACGCCATAGAAGTGACCAACGTGCGCTTCCTCGACGCCAACAACAACCACGCCATGGACGCCGACGAGAGCGCCTTCATCGAGATGGACCTCTACAACCGCTCCGCCCGCACGCTCTACAACGTCACGCCCGTGGTCAGCTGTTCCAACAGCCGCGTACTCTTCTCCGCACCTGCCACCATTGCCTCCATCGCCTCAGGCCAGGGCATCCATTACAAGACAGCCCTCCGCGCCCCGCGCCACCTGAAGACAGGCACCGTCACCTTCACCGTAAAATTCGGTTCCGGCAAGCAAAGCGTAACAGCAAGGCAGTTCAACGTGCAGACCATCAACTAACAACCCCCTCGAAACAACCGCACCCCTACCCTCGCTTGCAACCACGCGCTGCAAGCGAGGGTCTTTCTTTGCAGAAAAGCATAAGCCAGCGCCCACCATGCCCTAATGCCCACCATACCCACCATGCCCATTATGCCCATTATGCCCACCATGCCCATTATGCCCATTATGCCCACCATGCCCATTATGCCCACCATGCCCATTATGCCCACAATGCCCATTTAAGCTCCCCCCATGCTCAACGAATACAAAGCCACCATAAAACTCGGACTCCCCATTGCCATCGGGCAAGTGGGCGTCATCATCATGGGATTTGCCGACACCATGATGGTCGGTCACTACAGCACCGCCTCCCTCGCCGCAGCCTCCTTTGTCAACTCCGTCTTCAACCTCATCACCTACCTCCTCCTCGGCTACAGCTACGGACTCACCCCCCTCATCGGCGCACTCTACGGACAGCAGAAATGCCGCCAAGCAGGCACCATGCTCAAAACCGGCATCGCCGCCAACTTCCTCTTCGGCGCACTCATCATGGCCATCCTCACCGCGCTCTACTTCCTCCTCCCCTACATGGGGCAACCCGAAGAAATACTCCCCCTCGTGCGCCCCTACTTCGTGTGCCTCACCGTCAGCGTAGTCTTCGTGGCGCTCTTCAACGCCCTCCGACAGTTCACCGACGCCGTCACCGACACAAAGGTCGGCATGTACGCCATACTCCTCAGCAACGTACTCAACATCGTGGGCAACTGGTTGCTCATCTACGGCATAGGCCCCTTCCCCGAACTCGGACTCCTCGGCGCAGGCATCAGCACCACCTTCTCACGCGCCGTAATGATGATGTTCGTGCTCGTCGCCATCTGCGCCCTACCCCGCTACGCCCCCTACCGCACCGGACTCACCGCCGGAAGAGTGCGCCGCACGCTCCTCGCCATTGTCAACGCGCGCTCCCTCCCCGTGTCGCTGCAGATGGGCATGGAGTCCGCCGCCTTCGCCATCAGCGGCATCATGGCAGGCTGGCTCGGCGCCCTGCAACTCGCTGCCTACCAGGTGGCAGTAACCATGAGCACCCTCGGCTTCCTCGTCTACTACAGCTTCGGCTCGAGCATGAGCATCCGCATTGCCACCGCCTACGGACAGCGCGACCTCCAAGCCATCCACCGCGCCTGGCGAGCCGGTAGCCACGTGCTTCTCGCCCTCTGCGCCGTAGTGAGCCTCGTCTTCGCCTTCCTCGGCATGCCCATGGCACGCCTCTTCACCACCGACGAGGCAGTACTCGCCGTCGTAGGCACCGTCATCCTCCCCCTCGTCGTCTACCAACTGGGCGACGCCATGCAGGTGTGCTACTCCAACGCCCTGCGCGGCACAGGCCGCGTGCGTCCCGTCATGCGCGTGGCGCTCGTCAGCTACATCCTCATCAACCTCCCCGTAGCCTACATCTTCGCCTTCGTCTGCGGATGGGGCGCAAAGGGCATCTTCCTCTCCTTCTCCGTTGGCCTCTTCACCGCCGCCACCCTCTTCAAATATCATTTCAAAAAAGCAGAACGCGAAATGGCGGCGCGATAACCGATCATAGGGGTGACCAACCGCTCATGGGGGTGACGTTTTCAAAACGTCACGCTCTACACAAGGTTATAAAGCGCAGCATGCAAAAGCCTCCGTGAGGCCACGAAAAACTAATTTTTTCGTTAAAAACCTATTACAACTCTCGTCAAATGTTTACTTTTGCCCTTGACTAACAAAAAGCGTAGAAACACAACGCTTTAAAGCCTTAATTCACCCCCTCCCAACACCCTCTGCGCCGTAGCGACTGCGCAGCAAGCGTCATATTCTTTGACATCACATATAAACAATATATAAAGCTTATGCGAAAAATTTCTCTACTTCTTCTTACTCTCTTCGCCATAGTCGGGGGGGGGTAAGCTTTCGGCACAGACCTACACGGTCTCCGATGCTCCCACCGACGGAGCGTGGGCCGAAAACACCACGTGGTACACCATCAAGAATGGTAACAGTGCCTCCTATCTCTCCACCAACGCAGCGTACACCGACGGCAGCGGCAACATCAAACTCACCAACACCGCAGCCATCACCACACCTGAAGGCTATTGGTGCGTAGTGGCTTCGGGCGATGGCGTACAGTTCTACAACTACTGCGAAGGCACCACCAAGGTGCTCGGTATGACAGGCTCTGAAGCCAACGGTCGCGCAAATATGTACGACAAAGACAACGTGCCCGACGGCGTGACTACCGTTTTTTACTATGTCGCATCGTCCTACACCGATAACGGTACAGCTACCAACTGCTTCCGCACAGCATCCACTGGTACCAACTACTGGAACTTCCGTTCCCCCTACCTCGCCTTTTGGAATAACGGTGCAGCCACAAGTGGCGCTGGATCTGGCTTCCTCTTCACCGAAGTGAGCAGCGAGACGCTCGCTAATGCCGTTTCCAACTTATACACTTACTACACAAGCGACGTAAACTCAACTGTTAGTGGTTGGACCACTTATGCAGACAAAGCCCTCGGCCACACCACAGAACAGATTAACACGCTGAAAGCCTCCATTCCCACCACAGAACCTTCCACCAACGACGAAAAGTTCAGCGCCGTAAATAAGATGAAGGCTGCATTGATAACCTTCAACGCTTCTTCTTTTGTTATGCCCGAAGCCGGCAAACACTATGCGCTGAAGAACGCCCTCTACAACACCTATCTTTATATGCCGGCACAAAAGATTTCGGGCCCTGACAATTTCATTTTTATTCATGACGGCAAACTCCACGCAAAAGCCGACCTTACACTGAAAAGCCAAATATGGACCGTTGAAGAGAGCAATGGTAAGTTCTACATCAAGAACGACGAGTTTAACAAGAAACTGAGCGGTACTGCCACTTGGAGCGGAGCTTTCGGCTACAGCGACGAAGGAACTGCCTACACACTCTATCCATTTGACGACAGCAACGACAAACTCTACGGCACGACTGCCATCGGCCACGGACCCGCCTTCGGCAAAATGCACCTCGATGCTAGCAACAATCTCGTAGCTTGGGAAACGGCTGCAGCTTCTAGCTGGTACTTCATCGAAGTGAGCGACGATGACTACAACAACCTCACCGCAACTGAAGAAGTGACGGTCGACGAAGCTACAGCATACAAAGCGTGGGGAGCAGCTCTTCCCGTAACGAACGATGCTTACACCACCGCACTTGCAGCCTACAACGAAAACGCAACAGCCGAAAACCTTGCAGCGCTCAAAAGCGCCATTAAAACCTGCTCTTACATCCGCATAAAGAGCATGCACACAAGCACTACTTCGGGCCAGACTTCCAACACGCTCGGCACAAGCACAGACGGCACTAAAGGACAGTCATGGGACTACAGCGAAAGCAACGCTGGACTTATTTGGCAACTAGTCTACCCACTTTACGACTGCACATACAACTCAGTCGTTACCAAGCTCCTCAACCTCAACACGGGCAAATGTCTCAGCACCGTATCGAACGGTTCGGGTTCTACAGCCTCAATGCAATCCCTTGAAAACGGCGCCACATACACCTTCACCAAGCAGACAAGCGGCGACTTCAAAGGCGGCTTCGCCATCAAAGACGGCAACGGCGGTCAGATGTATTGCGAAACAAACGGCAACATCAACCAATGGAACGCTGGCGCACGCGCATTCTGGTACGTAACCATCGCCACTTCGCTCGACGTGGACCTCACCACCGTGGGCGACAAGGCTTATGCCACCGTTTACCTTCCCTTCGCTGTCAGCGCCGTTACTGACGCTACGGCCTACAAGGGCGCTAACTCTGCCGACGAAACTCGCGTAGACATGACGGAAGTTTCGCAGCTCGCCGCCGAGAACGGTTACCTCCTCGTTGGCGAACCCAGCGCTACAGCCAAACTCACCATCACCGCTGATGAACTCACCGAGACGGACAACATCCTCACTGGTACGCTCACCGCACTGACGCTCACGGACGAGACTCGTTCGCAGTACCGCGTGTTCGGACGCACCTCGGCTGACGACGCCACAACGCTGGGCTTCAACACGCCCGCTTCTTCCCTCACCACGCTCGCTGCCAACAAGGCGTTCATCACCGAAAGCTCTGCCAACACCACAGCTGCCAAGCTCGTGCTCAGCTTCAACGGCAACACGGACGGCATCGACGCCACAACCATCGACACTCCCGCTGCCGACGCTCCCATCTACGACCTCAGCGGACGCCGCGTACTTAAAGCCACAAAGGGCCTCTACATCAAGGGCGGCAAGAAGATCCTGGTAAAATAAAACGAAGCGTAACACATCCCTAAAACCGAACACACATTATGAAGAAAACATATTCAACCCCCACGCTCCGCACGCAGGATCTCTGCGACGTGCAGATGCCCATCTGCGCCAGCTTCTCCAAAGGCGACGGAGCCATTGAACAGCTCAGCGAAAAGCACGGCTGGAACAGCGACGACTGGTCCGGCGCCGACGAAGATTACGACGTAGAGGAATAAATCCTCTCGCCACATAAACAACAATAAGAGCCTGAACATCCGCTTGTGGACGTTCAGGCTCTTTTAGTTTTCTAAGGGGCTTAGGCCTCAAAAAGCCACGCGGAAGCCCACCTGGCAATGCCAGCGCGAAGCCACGTCGGCTTTCACCGGCGACGTGTAGGAATTGTACGAGAAGGCTGCCACGCGGTTGCCATCGGCGCCCTGCGTCACGCGCTGCACAGAAAGCGGCTGAATGGCGTAGGTCATGGTATACGATGCGCCCCAGTGGCGATTAAGCATATTGGCAAAGTTCATAATGTCCACCGTGAACGACACACGGCCCAAACCCTTCACGTTATGGAGCGTCTGCTCGAGGTGAAGGTTCACCTCGTGTTCCCATGCCGTACGGTTGGAATTGCGCTCCACGTACTCTCCGCGGTGCTTGCTGGCGTAGGCATCGTTTGCAATCCACTCGCCAAAGCGCTGGCGACTCTCTTCGGCAGTGAGCGTCTTGGTGTCCACAAAGTTCATCTTCGCAAGTTCCTCGTCGGTAGGAATGTAAAGCAACGTAGTACCATAGGACCCATCGCCGTTATAGTCCGCCACGTCGTACATCGTCACGCTATAACGGCTGCCAGAGAATCCGTTGTAGACAAGTCCCACGGTAGTACTCATGAATCCGTTCCAATAGCGCGGGGAAGTATACGACAACTGCACAACGAGGCGGTGAGGCACGTCGAAACGCGAATAACCCACCTCGCTTGCGGAATTGAATGAGCGCGAGAAGTTGTTCATCCAATTGGTGTAAGCCACGGAGAAGAGTCCGTCGTTCACGGAACGGCTGTGCCCAAAGGTGTAGGCAGCCGAAGCGTCAAGACCAAAGGCAAAACGCTTGCGCAGCTGAGCGGTGAGCGAGTAGGAATGGCCCTTGTTGGTGTTGCGCAAGTTAATAATGGAGTTGTAGTTGCCGCGCACGGTGGTGTAGTAAGGCGCTGCAGCAGCTTCGACGCCTTCCACGGCATAGACAGAGCCGGTCTGCTCTAAGGCGAGATTCTCGAAGAACACGTTATGGTACGTCTTCGAATAAATTCCCTCCAAAGTGAGCTGGACATCGCCGGGCAAACGCTGCTCGAGGGCAAGATTGGCGCGGAAGGTCTGAGGAAGTTTGAAGTTGTGGGCTATGGTGACGATGTCGCTGCTACCTGCCGTACCGCTCTGAGCGGCACCGAGGGGATTGTCCTTATAGTCGGTGAGCGAAGGCACGTTGCTCGTAATGGTATATTTCTTCACGTCCATACCCGTGTTGAGGAAGGCGTTGTTGAGCCAAGCGAAGGGGATGCGACCGGTGAAGACGCCGGCACCTCCGCGCAGAAGCGTGTTGCGCTCAGCGTCGACGTACCAGTTAAAACCGAAACGGGGCGAGAAGAGGGGACGCGCGGCGGGCATCTCTCCTACACGCACGCTAAAGTCGCGCTCCTTGGCAAAAGCATTGAACGCCTCGTTCTCCATGGGATGGTTGAAGAACGTGGGGATGTCCACACGCAAGCCCAGCGTGAGGCTAAGGGCGGAAGAGAGGGCGTATTTGTCCTGCACATAAAAACCAAACTGGCCGGCACGAAGCACGGGGGCGTAGGAACTTGTGCCCACGACGGCAGGGTCGGTATAGGCAAAGCGGTAACGGTTGGGCTTGTCGTTGAGGAAATCGTTGAGGGTAGCATAGCGCCATTCACCGAAAGCTCCCTGTAGGAAAAGGTTGTGCATGCGGTAGAACTCGTTGTGCGTACCGAAAGTAAAGGTGTGTGCGCCGTGATAGAAGGAGAGATTATCGGAAAGGGTGTAGACGTCCTGGTCCACCTTGTTGCGGCCTGAGGAATATTCCGTACCTATATATGCCTCACTGTGGGACGTGCCGTTGGCGGCATCTACGCTCTGAATGTTGACGCACGGACCGTCGTAAGGCGCCTCGCGGTGGTCGCGCACGAAGGTGGCACCAGCTCGCAACTCATTATAAAGCGTAGGAGAAAAGTGAGAATTGAGTTCGGCTACCACATTATTGGTGCGGTTGACGTAACGGAAAGAAGAATTGGCAAAGTAATATTTCCACGAAGAGGTCTCGTTGGCATCGGCATAAGCGCCGTTGTGCTGATAGCGCAGGGCGAGATGGTGGGCTTCGCTGATGTTCCAGTCAAGGCGGGCGAGCAGGGCGAGGCTTTTGCTCTCCTGGTTACACGGTCCGTAGCTCTCGTTGATGCCAGTAAGTTGGGCGTAGCGGTCGGCAATCTGCTGGGCGGTCTCGGCAGAGAGGTAGTCGCTGCTGTAACCGGCATAATAAGTCACGGGCGTGCTTTTCTTGCGGGCCTCGACGCTGGCAAAGTAGAAGAGTTTTTCCTTGACGATGGCTCCGCCGAGTGTACCGCCAAAGGTGCGCTCGGTCTGGGACGAGAGCGGCGAGGTCTGGCGCAGCGTGTGGCTGTAGCGACCGTACATATTCTCGTTGTTGAAATAGGCGTAACCGGAACCATGGGTGGTATTGGTGCCTTGCTTGGTGACGGCATTGATGGCGCCGCCGGTGAAGCCGCTCTGACGCACGTCAAAGGGGGCAACAACGACTTGTATTTCCTCAATGGCATCGAGCGAAACGGGATTTGCTTTGGTCAAACCTCCATTAGTTCCTCCGGCAGAGAGTCCGAATACGTCGTTGGCAACGGTTCCGTCTATCTGAAAGGAATTGTAGCGGTTGTTTGTGCCGGCAAAAGAGAGTCCGCCGCTTTTTGAAACGTTGGTCAGCGCACTGTTGCGCACGATGTCAAAAAGGGAACGGTCCACAGTGGGCGCATCCTTCACGCTCTGGTTGCTGTAGTTGACCGAACCGCCGCCTTTCTGCTTGCGTGTGGCGGTAACAGTGGCTTCTGCAAGATTACTCTCCTTTTCTGCAAGTTTGACATCAAGGGGAAGGGTCTCGCCGAGGGAGAGGGTGAGTTTCTCGTAGTTTCGCGTATCGTAACCGAGGCAACTGACGCTGACGGTATAGGGTCCGCCGTTGCGCATGCCTTGAATAGTGAATCGTCCGTCGCTGTTAGTAATGGTGCGATAGTGCGTGCCAGTAGGCACGTGCACGGCATGGACGGCAGCGCCAACAATAGGCTCTCCGCTCGCGTCGACGACGGCTCCGCCAATGGCAGACGTCGTAACTTGCGCCTGTGCACACACGGCAAAGGCAGGTGCCGCAAGGGCGGCAAGGAATTGTTTGGTAAAGTGGGACATAGGCGAGAATATTAATGTGCAAATGTGGCCTCACGGAGGCTTTTGCGTGCTGCGCCTTCCATGGGGGTGACGTTTTCAAAACGTCACGGTCTACACGGCCTAGCAGAATCTCTTGTGTGCTGCGCCAACACACGCAAAATACGTTTATAATGCAACTTACGAAAAAAGGCTGTGCACCAAAGTGCACAGCCTTCAATAAGTATATCTTGCAGCAAGGGGAAGAAAGCCTTGGAAACTTCGCGCCCCAAGCGGCATGGCTTTATTACTCGCCCTTAGCTTCTTCAGCAGGAGCTTCAGCAGCGGGAGCCTCAGTAGCTTCAGCAGCGGGTGCTTCGGCAGCAGCGGCCTTCTTGCTGCGACGGGTGCGGGTAGCCTTCTTCTTGGTCTTAGCCATGTTTTCGTCGAAGTCAACGAACTCGATGAAGCACATCTCAGCAGCATCGCTAGGACGGAAACCAGTCTTGATGATACGTGTGTAACCACCGGGACGGTCAAGCACCTTGGCACGAACCTCACGGAAGAGCTCGGTAACGGCCACCTTGTCCTGAAGGTAGCTGAAGACAACGCGACGAGAGTTCATCGTGTCTTCCTTGCTCTTGGTCACGAGGGGCTCAACATACTTCTTGAGCGCCTTGGCCTTGGCGAGAGTCGTAGTGATTCTTTTGTGCTTGATCAACGAACAAGCCATGTTGGCGAGCATGGCCGAACGGTGAGAAGCAGTACGGCTCAGATGGTTGAATTTTTTTGCGTGTCTCATTTTAGATTTTAATCTTTATCTAATTTGTACTTTGTGATATCGGTTCCAAACGACAGATTCAGACTCTCGAGCAAATCATCAAGCTCCGTTAGCGATTTCTTACCGAAGTTGCGGAACTTGAGCAGGTCGTTCTTGTTGAACTGCACAAGTTCACCGAGTGTCTCAACATTTGCAGCCTTCAAGCAGTTGAGGGCACGAACGGAAAGGCTCATGTCCACGAGCTTGGTCTTGAGAAGCTGACGCATGTGGAGGATTTCCTCGTCGAACTCTTCGTTTTCGGTGTCCGCCTTGTCTTCCATCGTGATCTTCTCGTCGGAGAAGAGCATGAAGTGGTAGATGAGTATGCGGGCAGCCTCTTTGAGAGCGTCCTTCGGTTCGATGGAACCGTCCGTAGAAACTTCAAGCGTAAGTTTGTCGTAGTCCGTCTTCTGTTCAACACGGAAGGGTTCTACAGTACACTTGACGTTACGGATGGGGGTGTAAATAGAGTCGATAGCTATTTCGTGAATGTCAGAGCAGAACTGGCGGTTCTCGTCGGCGGGAACGTAGCCGCGGCCCTTATTGATCGAAACAGTTATCTGCATCGTGGCTTTAGAATCTAAGTGACAAATCACCAATTCAGGATTTAACACTTCAAATCCGTTGAGAAACTTGCTCATGTCGCCAGCCTTGAACTCCGTAGAGTTCGAGATGGTGATGGTAGCCTTCTCGGCGTCGTTGTCTTCTACAGTCTTCTTGAAGCGCACTTGCTTCAAGTTGAGTATAATGTTGGTCACGTCCTCACGCACGCCTTCAATCGAAGCGAACTCATGCTCAACGCCCTCAATCTTGATGACGTTGATGGCATAACCCTCGAGAGAGGAAAGCAGAATGCGACGCAATGCATTTCCGACAGTCGTGCCGAAACCGGGCTCCAAGGGACGGAATTCAAACTTTCCGAACTTGGAGTCGTTTTCCAACATTATTACTTTGTCAGGTTTTTGAAATGCTAATATCGCCATGAATGTAAGGGAATTATTGATTAGTTTTTAGAGTACAACTCGACGATGAGCTGTTCCTTGATGTTCTCAGGGATGTCAGCACGTTCGGGTTTGTGAAGGAGCTTGCCGCTCTTCGTGTTCTCATCCCATTCAATCCAAGGATACTTGCTGTGGTTGAAACCTGCCAGTGAATCGGCGATGACTTCGAGTGACTTAGACTTTTCGCGTACGGCTACGATCTGACCGGGCTTCACGCTGTAAGAAGCGATGCCAACGACCTTACCATCAACTGTGATGTGCTTGTGGTTAACGAGCTGACGGGCAGCAGCACGAGTGGGTGCGATGCCGAGACGGTAAACCACGTTGTCGAGGCGGCACTCGAGGCTCTGGAGAAGGATTTCACCAGTAATGCCAGAAGCGGAAGCAGCTTTGTCGAAGAGATTGCGGAACTGCTTTTCGAGCACACCGTAAGTGTACTTAGCCTTCTGCTTCTCAGCGAGCATGATGCCGTATTCAGAAGTCTTGCGACGGCGGTTGTTGCCGTGCTGGCCGGGAGGGAAGTTGCGCTTTGCCAACACCTTGTCAGCACCGAAGATAGCCTCACCAAATCGACGTGCGATACGAGACTTAGGGCCAATATATCTTGCCATTGTTCAGATTATTTTTTACTGATTAAAAATTAGCGGACGTTGATTATACTCTTCTTCTCTTCGGAGGACGGCAACCGTTGTGGGGAAGCGGAGTAACGTCTACGATTTCGGTAACTGCGATGCCTGCACCGTGGATGGCACGGATGGCAGACTCACGGCCGTTGCCGGGACCCTTTACATAAGCCTTCACCTTGCGGAGGCCGAGGTCGTAAGCTACTTTGGCGCAATCCTGAGCGGCCATCTGGGCAGCGTAAGGAGTGTTCTTCTTAGAACCGCGGAAGCCCATCTTACCGGCTGAAGACCAAGAAATAATCTGACCCTCGCTGTTAGCAAGCGATACGATGATATTGTTGAAAGAGCTGTGAACGTGGAGCTGACCCATAGCGTCAACTTTCACGTTTCTCTTCTTTGCTGCAACTGTTTTCTTTGCCATATCTATTTATTATTTAGTAGCTTTCTTCTTGTTAGCAACAGTCTTCTTGCGACCCTTGCGGGTGCGGGCATTGTTTTTCGTGCTCTGGCCGCGAACGGGGAGTCCGTTGCGGTGACGGACACCACGGTAGCAACCGATGTCCATGAGGCGCTTGATGTTGAGCTGGATTTCAGAGCGGAGGTCACCCTCTACCTTGAACTCGGCTGCGATGATCTCACGGATCTTACCAGCCTGGTCGTCGGTCCAGTCCTTTACCTTTACGTCTCTGTCAATGCCGGCCTTGTCCAAGATTTTAGCCGAGCTACTACGACCTATACCGTAGATGTAGGTCAGGGCGATCTCACCTCGCTTGTTCTGAGGGAGGTCTACACCAACAATTCTTATTGCCATATAGTTGTTTTGTTTTTTTGCGGAACTTGGTTGTTAACCCTGACGCATTTTGAACTTAGGGTTCTTCTTGTTAATCACAAACAGACGGCCCTTACGACGTACAATCTTGCAGTCTGCAGAGCGCTTCTTCAATGATGCTCTAGTTTTCATATGTCTTTTTTATTTGTATCTGAACACTATTCTTCCTTTCGAAAGATCGTACGGACTCATTTCTACCTTTACTTTGTCGCCGGGAAGAATTTTGATGTAGTGCATACGCATCTTACCAGAGATGTGAGCGGTGATTTCGTGTCCGTTCTCTAATTCTACACGGAACATGGCATTGCTCAATGCCTCAACGATTGTCCCGTCTTGTTCAATAGCTGCTTCTTTTGCCATATCAATGCTTGTTGTTTTCTGCTTCTTCGATTTCCTTGAACGATGACATGAGTTCCGGTTTGCCGTGGTGTATGGCGATGGTGTGCTCGAAGTGTGCCGCGGGTTTGCCGTCGAGTGTGACAACTCCCCAGCGGTCGGGAAGCATGGCGAGCTCGTGAGAGCCTTGCGTAATCATTGGCTCAATGGCGATGCAAAGGCCGTTTTTGATTTGCTTTCCAGTGCCTTGGCGCCCGTAGTTGGGCACTTGGGGGTCTTCGTGCATTTCGTGTCCTATGCCGTGACCGACAAATTCACGAACTACGCCGTAACCTTGGGCTTCGCAGTGCGACTGTACGGCATATCCGATGTCTCCAAGTCGGTGACCGGGAAGTGCGGCTTCGATTCCCTTGTAGAGTGCTTCCTTAGTAGTTTTAAGGAGTTGCTTGACTTCGGGACTGACTTCGCCTACACAGAAGGTGTAGCAGGAGTCGCCGCAGAAACCGTCGATGAACGTTCCGCAGTCGACGGAGACGATGTCGCCGTCGCGGAGGGGTTCGTCGTTGGGGATGCCGTGCACCACAACGTTGTTGACGGAGGTGCAGATGGAGGCGGGGAAAGGTCCACCGTAGGGATTGGGGAATCCTTTGAAGGTGGGCTCTGCGCCGTGGTCGCGAATAAACTGTTCAGCCAGGGTGTCCAACTGGCGGGTTGTGACACCCGGCTGAATAGTCTTTGCGATTTCGGTGAGCGTTGCGCTGACCAAGAGGTTGGCCTTGCGCAGGAGCTCTATCTCGTCATCAGTTTTGAGATAAATCATTCGGAGCGGAATTAGTAGGCAGCTACCTTCGTTGAACGCGTGCGGACGTGTCCTGAGTTGAGCAATCCGTCATAGTGGCGCACCAAGAGGTGGCTTTCAATCTGCTGGAGCGTGTCGAGCACCACACCTACGAGGATGAGGAGCGACGTGCCACCGAAGAACTGTGCAAACTCCTGCTTCACGCCGAAGATTCCTGCGAAAGCGGGAAGGATGGCGATGAGTGCGATGAAGAGCGAACCGGGGAACGTGATGCGTGACATCACGGTGTCGAGGTAGTCGGCAGTCGGTTTACCGGGCTTTACGCCGGGGATGAAACCGTTGTTGCGCTTCATGTCTTCAGCCATCTGAACGGGGTTGAGTGTGATGGCTGTGTAGAAGTAGGTGAATGCGATGATCAGAATGACAAACACTAAGTTGTAAAGAACGCTCGTGTGGTCCAGGAACTGACTCATCCACCAGCTAGGACCTCCTTTGGTCATAGTCTGAGCGAGAGTCAGGGGGATGAACATGATGGCCTGTGCGAAGATGATAGGCATTACGTTGGCGGCGAAGAGCTTGAGGGGGATGTACTGACGTGCACCTCCGACGGCTGTTTTGCCTTCAACTCGCTTAGCATACTGTACGGGCACCTTACGGGTTGCCTTAACAAGCATGATGGCGAGTGCCATGACGAAGAGGAGAGCTACGATCTCGAAGAGGAACTTGATGAGTCCACCTCCTTCGGCACCGCTAAGTGCGGTGACGAACTCTTGTGTGATGGCTGTCGGCATTCGTGCGATGATACCGATCATGATGATGAGTGAAACACCATTGCCGACGCCTTTGTCTGTAATGCGTTCGCCAAGCCACAGGATGAACATACTGCCTGCCGCAAGGATAATCGTAGACGACAACATGAACCAGAATCCGTCTCCGACGAGGAAGGCGCCGGACCCTGCGGTCTGGGCCTTGAGGTTGATGAGGTACGACGGAGCTTGGAAGAGCAGGATTGCTATTGTCAACCAACGCGTGTACTGATTGATTTTTCTGCGTCCGCTCTCGCCTTCGCGCTGCATCTTCTGGAAGTAAGGTACAGCCATGGCAAGAAGCTGGATGACAATCGATGCTGAGATGTAGGGCATGATTCCCAAGGCGAAAACAGAAGCGTTTGAGAATGCGCCACCGGAGAACATGTTCAGCAAAGACATCAAGCCTTCACTCGTCTGGCTCTGCAGTGCCTGCAGACGTGCAGGGTCAATGCCGGGAAGCACGATGAACGAGCCGAAGCGGTATATAGCAACAAAGAGGATGGTGATGAGGACGCGCGTGCGCAGGTCCTCAACCCTCCAAATGTTCTTGATGGTCTCGATTATTTTTTTCATCGAAGTGGTTTAGTTAGATTTTTGTAGCGGTGCCTCCAGCAGCAGTGATGGCTGCTTCGGCTGTCTTGGAGAAGGCGTGAGCTTCAACGGCCAATTTGGCCTTGAGTTCGCCGTTACCAAGAATCTTCACCAACTGGCTTGAAGAAATGAAACCTGCGGCTACGAGTTCAGCAACTCCAATCTTCTCGAGGTTCTTGCTTTCTGCGAGTGCCTGGAGTGTGGAAAGGTTGATTGCTTTGTACTCAACGCGGTTGATGTTCTTGAAACCGAATTTGGGAAGACGACGCTGCAAAGGCATCTGACCACCTTCGAAACCGATTTTCTTGCTATAGCCAGAGCGTGCCTTGGCACCCTTGTGACCGCGCGTAGAGGTGCCTCCCTTGCCGGAGCCGGGACCGCGACCGATGCGCTTTGAAGAGTGGGTTGCGCCACAAGCAGGTTTTAATGTATGTAATTTCATAAATGATCTGTATTTTGAAAATTATTCTACGACCGTAACCAAGTGGTGAACCTTGCGGATCATTCCGCGGAGGACGGGTGAATCTTCCTTCTCCACGATGTGGTTGAGTTTGGTGAGACCCAGTGCATCGAGGGTGCGCTTCTGGTCCTTGGGAGCGTGGATGCGGCTCCGTGTCTGTTGAATCTTTATCGTTGCCATAGTTCTTTATCCTCTGAATACTTTTTCGAGCGATACGCCACGCTGCTGAGCAACGGTGCGTGCATCGCGCATTTCACTAAGTGCCAGGATTGTAGCCTTTACGAGGTTGTGGGGGTTAGAGGAGCCCTTAGACTTTGCGAGGACGTCCTTAACACCAACGCTTTCGAGAACGGCGCGCATAGCGCCGCCGGCTACGACACCGGTACCTTCAGATGCGGGGAGGATGAGAACCTCAGCACCGCCGAAGCGTGCGGCTTGCTCGTGGGGTACAGTACCTTTGAGTACGGGCACCTTGACGAGATTCTTCTTGGCTGCCTCTACGCCTTTGGCGATGGCGGCGGTAACTTCGCCAGCCTTACCAAGGCCGTAACCGATGACTCCCTTTCCGTCGCCTACTACAACGATAGCGGCGAAGGTGAAGGTGCGACCACCTTTGGTTACTTTGACAACGCGATTGATAGCAACCAGTCTATCCTTTAACTCTTCTGTATTTACGTTTATTCTGTTTGCCATAATCTCAATTAGAATTTAAGTCCGCCTTTGCGGGCGCCGTCTGCAACTTCTTTTACTCGTCCGTGGTAGAGGTATCCGTTACGGTCGAAGACGACTTCGGTGATACCTGCGGCGATTGCCTTAGCGGCAAGTGCTTCTCCTACTTTGGCGGCCTGCTCTTTCTTGGGCATGGCTTCGAGTCCGAGTGAGGATGCTGAAACGAGTGTTGTGGAGGTTTCGTCGTTGATAACCTGAACGTAGATCTGCTTGTTGCTTCTGAAAACCGACATGCGGGGGCGTGAAGCTGTTCCTGAGATCTTATTGCGAACCCGATATTTGATTTTTACGCGTCTCTGTTCTTTTTTCGTAGTCATAATCTTAGAGATTTAAAATTACTTAGCACCAGCGGACTTACCAGACTTGCGACGGATCTGTTCGCCGATATAAAGGATACCCTTGCCCTTGTAGGGTTCAGGCTTGCGGAAAGAACGGATTTTAGCGCATACGAGGCCGAGAAGCTGCTTGTCAGCAGATTCGAGGCTGATATACGGGTTTTTGTTTCTTTCGGACTTCGTCTCAACCTTGATTTCGGGCGGGAGCTGGAGGAAGATGCTGTGTGTGTAACCGAGTGCGAATTCAACGAGGTTTCCCTGGTTGCTGACGCGGTAACCTACACCAACGAGTTCCATCTCTTTCTTGTAACCCTGGCTAACACCAACGACCATGTTGTTTACGAGTGAGCGGTAGAGGCCGTGGAAAGCCTGCTTCTGCTTAGTTTCAACGGTATCGTTAGCTTCGTCGATGGCGAAAGTGATTTCGTTGTTTTCGATTGTGACGATGATGGAAGGATCAACAGCCTGGCTGAGCTCACCCTTCGGTCCTTTTACGGACACTACATTATCCTTCAGTGTGACAGTGACACCTGAGGGGATGTTAATCGGCAATTTACCTATTCTAGACATTTTGTTCCTCCTGAATTAATATACGTAGCAAAGTACTTCACCACCGATTTTGAGTTCGGCAGCCTCTTTGTTTGTCATTACGCCCTTAGAGGTAGAGATGATGGCGATACCGAGTCCGTTGATGACGCGGGGCATTTCGCGGTAGCCGGTGTACTTACGCATACCGGGCTTAGAAACGCGCGTGAGGCTCTTGATGGCGTTCACCTTGCTCTGGGGGTTGTACTTGAGGGCGATTTTGATGGTTCCCTGGGGACCGTCTTCCTCGAACTTGTAGTTGAGGATGTAGCCCTGGTCGAAGAGGATTTTGGTGATGTCCTTCTTCAAATTTGACGCGGGCACTTCAACCACGCGGTGCTTTGCCTGGATGGCGTTGCGGAGACGCGTCAAAAAATCTGCTATTGGATCAGTCATTGAGATTGATGTTTAATTAATCGGGACTATCCCGACAATATTAAAGATGAATTTCAGTGTGGGATGTGGTTTTGATTACCAGCTTGCCTTCTTTACGCCGGGGATGAGACCGTTTGAAGCCATTTCACGGAATTGGATACGTGAGAGGCCGAAGAGGCGAATGTAACCCTTGGGACGACCGGTGATTTTGCAACGGTTGTGGAGACGGATGGGGTTAGCATTGCGGGGAATCTTCTGGAGCTTGCGAGCTGCTTCGTAAGCTTCAACGGGATCATCCGACTTGTTGACAATTTCCTTGAGCGCAGCGCGCTTTGCAGCGTACTTTGCTACGAGTTTGGCGCGCTTTACTTCGCGTGCCTTCATTGACTCTTTTGCCATAGTTTCGAATTACTTTTTAGCGTTTTTGAAGGGGAGACCGAATTCCTTGAGGAGTGCGTATCCTTCTTCGTCGGTGGGTGCAGAGGTGACGAAGGTGATGTTCATACCGAGGATGCGGTCGATGGTGTCGATGTTGATTTCAGGGAAGATGATCTGTTCCTGGATACCGAGGGTGTAGTTGCCACGGCCATCGAACTTGCTTTCGATACCCTTGAAGTCGCGGATACGGGGGAGGGCAACGCGGACGAGCTTTTCGAGGAACTCGTACATGCGCTCGCGGCGGAGTGTTACCATTACGCCGATGGGCATGTTTTTACGGAGCTTGAACTGTGCGACGTCCTTGCGTGAAACGGTAGCTACGGCTTTCTGACCGGTGATGGCGGTGAGCTCGTTGATGGCTACGTCGATGATTTTCTTGTCGGCAGTTGCCATACCGAGACCCTGGTTGATCACGATCTTCTTGAGTACGGGAATCTGCATTGAGGAAGAGTAGTTGAACTGCTTCATCAGAGCCGGAGCGATGCGCTCGGCGTATTCCTTCTTAAGTTGTGCTGTATTACTCATTTACTTAATCTCCTCTCCTGATTTTTTAGCGTAGCGGACGAGTTTGCCGTTTTCGTTGAGCTTTCGTCCGATGCGTGTGGGCTTACCGGTCTTGGGGTCTACCACGTTCAAATTGGAAATGTGAATAGGAGCCTCCATCTTGACGATTCCGCCCTGGGGGTTCTGAGCGCTGGGCTTTTGGGCCTTGGAGACGATGTTGACACCTTCAACGATAGCACGCTGCTTGTCAACGAGGACTTTGGTGACCTTACCGGTCTGTCCTTTGCTGTTACCAGCGTTTACATAGACGGTGTCGCCTTTTTTGATATGTAACTTGCTCATTGCTTTATTTTGCAGTGTGTGGATTAAAGTACTTCAGGTGCGAGTGAAACGACCTTCATGTTTACTGCGCGAAGTTCGCGTGCAACGGGACCGAAGATACGGCTACCGCGGAGTTCTCCGGCGTTGTTGAGCAGTACGCAGGCGTTGTCATCGAAGCGGATGTATGAACCGTCGGCGCGACGAATTTCTTTCTTGGTGCGTACGATGAGTGCTTTGGAAACTGTGCCCTTTTTGATGTCGGAGGAGGGAATTACGTTCTTTACGGTGACTACGATGACGTCGCCTACAGAAGCGTAGCGGCGCTTTGTTCCACCGAGAACTCGGATGCAGAGAGCCTCGCGTGCGCCGCTGTTGTCGGCGACTGTCAGTCTTGATTCTGTCTGTATCATAATTATTTAGCTCTTTCTACGATTTCAACAACTCTCCAGCGCTTTGTTTTGCTCAGGGGGCGGGTTTCCATGATGAGGACGGTGTCGCCGACATTGCAGTCGTTCTTCTCGTCGTGAGCGTGGTACTTTTTGGTCTTGGAGACGAATTTACCGTAAATGGGGTGCTTTTCCTTGAACTTTGCAGCAACGACGATGGTTTTGTCCATTTTGTTGCTGATGACTACACCCTGTCTTGTTTTTCTTAAGTTTCTGGCTTCCATCTGGACAATAGTTATTTGTTAAGTTCGTTTTCTCTCAACACTGTCTTGATCTTAGCGATGGTACGACGAGCGTCCTTGATCGATGCAGTATTTTCCAGAGGGGAGATGCTGTGGTTGAGCAGCATGGTGTTGTATTTAGCTACCTCGTCGGCCAGGCGCTGCTGGAGTTCAGCTGCGGGGATTTGGCGAATTTCTGAAATTTTCATGCTTAGGCGTTTTTGTCGTAATCGTGACGGACAACGAATTTGGTTGTTACCGGAAGTTTCTGAGCGGCGAGTCGGAGTGCTTCCTTGGCCACTTCGAAGGGTACACCTTCGATTTCGAAGATGATTCGTCCGGGTGTGATGGGGAATACGTAACCAACGGGGTCACCTTTACCTTTACCCATACGTACGTCGGCAGGTTTTTTGGTGATGGGTTTGTCGGGGAAGATTCGAATCCAGCTTTGTCCTTCGCGCTGCATGTAGCGTGTCATGGCGATACGTGCTGCTTCGATTTGACGTCCGGTGAGCCAGTGTGTGTCGAGGCTCTTGATGCCGAAGCTACCGAAGGCGAGCTGGTTGCCACGCTGTGCGTTACCTTTGCAACGGCCTTTTTGCGGTCTTCTGTATTTTGTTCTTTTCGGTTGTAACATGATACTCTAGTGAAAAGTGCTGATTAGCGGTTGTTGTTTCTCTTGTTACGGAACTTGCGGCCGCCGTTGTTTCCGTTTCCGCGAGTTTCCTTTTCCTGTGTGAAGTTGGGTGCGAGGTCGCGCTTGCCGTAAACTTCACCGCGGCAGATCCATACTTTGATGCCGAGGATACCTACTTTGGTGAGTGCTTCGGTCTGGCAGTAGTCGATGTCGGCGCGGAGTGTGTGGAGGGGGGTACGTCCTTCCTTGAACATTTCCTTGCGTGCCATTTCGGCTCCGTTGAGTCGACCGCAGATTTGCACTTTGATGCCTTCAGCACCCATGCGCATTGCGTTTGCGATGGCCATCTTGATGGCACGACGGTAGGCGATTTTGCCTTCTACCTGGCGTGCGATGCTCTTACCTACGATGTTTGCGTCGAGGTCGGGCTTCTTTACTTCGAAGATGTTGATCTGAACGTCTTTGTCGGTGATTTTCTTAAGCTCTTCTTTGAGTTTGTCTACTTCCTGACCGCCTTTGCCGATGATGATACCGGGGCGTGAGGTGCAAACGGTGATTGTGATGAGCTTGGGTGTGCGTTCAATGACGATGCGGGAAACGGATGCCTTAGCGAGGCGTGCGTCGAGGTACTTGCGGATTTTGCTGTCTTCGAGGATGTTGTCGCCGAAGTTGCGGCCGCCGAACCAGTTAGAGTCCCAACCGCGGATGATGCCGAGACGGTTGCTAATCGGATTTACTTTTTGTCCCATATTTGCTTAGTCATTGTTTTTAGTACCCACGAAGAGGGTGACGTGGTTTGAACGTTTGCGAATTCTGTAACCTCGGCCTTGGGGTGCGGGGCGCATGCGCTTGAGCGTGACGCCTTCGTCCACGAAGATTTTGGTGATGTAGAGTTCGCCTTCTTCTGCCTTGCGGTCGTTTTTCTGTTCCCAGTTAGCGATTGCTGAGAGGAGGAGTTTTTCGACTTGCTGCGAGGCTGCTTTCTTAGAGAACTTGAGGGTACCGAGTGCGCGGTTTACTTCCATTCCTCGAACGAGGTCTACGACGTAGCGCATTTTTCGGGGGGAAGAGGGCACATTTTGCAGTTTGGCAAAATACTGGGTCTTCAGGGCTTCTTTTCTTGCTTCAGCCGCTAATCTTTTTCTTGCTCCCATTATTTGGTTTTGCTTTTAATTTTTTTGGATTGAAAGGGGCTGCTTACTTTTTCTTGTTACCAGCGTGGCCGCCGAACTTGCGTGTGGGTGCGAATTCACCGAGCTTGTGGCCGACCATGTTTTCAGTAACGTAAACAGGGATGAATTTGTTTCCGTTGTGAACTGCAACGGTATGTCCGACGAAGTCGGGCGATATCATTGAAGCTCTAGCCCAGGTCTTGACTACGTTTTTCTTGCCAGATTCGTTCATGGCGAGAATTTTCTTTTCGAGCGAGACAGCGATGTACGGGCCTTTTTTAAGAGAACGACTCATAAATTCTTCTTGTTTTTAGTGCTTGTTACTTTTTACGTCTTTCGATGATGTACTTGTTTGACTGCTTCTTGGGTGCACGTGTCTTGAGACCCTTAGCATACAAACCTGTACGTGAACGGGGGTGTCCACCGCTCTGGCGTCCTTCACCACCACCCATGGGGTGATCGACAGGGTTCATAACAACACCACGGTTGTGGGGGCGACGACCCATCCAGCGTGAGCGACCGGCTTTACCGGATGACTCGAGTGCGTGGTCGGAGTTACCAACTGAGCCGATGGTTGCTTTGCAAGCACTGAGGATTTGACGAGTTTCTCCTGAGGGGAGTTTGATGACGCAGTATTTTCCTTCGCGTGAGGTGAGCTGTGCGAAGTTACCTGCTGAACGAACGAGGAGTGCGCCCTGTCCGGGACGGAGCTCGATGTTGTGGATAACGGTACCCACGGGGATGTTCTGCAGGGGGAGTGCGTTGCCGACTTCGGGTGCGGCTTCGGCGCCGCTCATGAGCTGGTCGCCAACCTTCAATCCATTGGGAGCGATGATGTATCGCTTTTCGCCGTCAGCGTAGTAGAGCAGGGCGATACGAGCCGAACGGTTGGGGTCGTATTCGATGGTCTTTACGACTGCGGGTACACCGTCTTTCTCACGCTTGAAGTCGATGAAGCGGAATTTTCTCTTGTGGCCGCCGCCGAGATAACGCATGGTCATCTTACCGGTGTTGTTGCGACCGCCGGAAACGCGCTTACCGTAAACGAGAGATTTTTCTGGTACGGATGCAGTAATTTCTTCGAACGTACCAATAATTTTGTGTCTCTGCCCCGGTGTAGTGGGCTTGAATTTACGTACTGCCATTATTTATTTAGATATTGCTGTAGAAATCGATGGTTTCGCCTTCCTTGAGTGAAACGATGGCTTTTTTGTAGGCGTTGCTGCGACCGCGCACGAGTCCGGCCTTGGTGTAGCGTGCCTTGTTTTTGCCGGCGTATTTCATGGTGCTGATGCCCGTAACGCTTACGCCGTAGGTGGCTTCAATTTCTGCCTTGATCTGAAGCTTGTTTGCTTCGGGGCGCACGACGAAGCCGAACTTGTTCTGCTTCTCGCTGATGCCGGTCATCTTTTCGGTGACGATGGGTTTGATGATGTATGCCATTTCTTTTCGTGCTTTACTTGTTGAGTACGTTTTCGATTTGGGCAATTGCACCTTCTGTCACTACCATGACTGCAGCGTCGAGTACGCCGTAGGTGTTGATGTCGGAGGCGATGGCCACCTTAGCATTTTGGATGTTGCGAGCAGACAAATATACGTTTTTGTTTGCTTCTGCTGTTACCAAAAGTACTTTTTTGCCGGAAATCTTAAGATTATTTACGATTTCGACGAAGTTCTTGGTCTTAGGAGCTTCGAAATCGAAGTTTTCTACTACGACGAGTGCGTTTTCCTGTGCTTTGTAGGAGAGTGCGCTTCGACGAGCGAGCTGCTTGATTTTGCGGTTGAGCTTGAAGCTGTAGTTGCGGGGACGGGGACCGAAAACGCGAGCACCGCCTACGAGTACGGGTGAGTTGATGTCACCACGACGTGCACCGCCGCCGCCTTTCTGGCGTCCGAGTTTGCGGGTAGAACCGCTCATTTCGCTTCTTTCCTTTGCCTTGGCTGTACCCTGGCGCTGTGCGGCGAGGTACTGCTTTACATCGAGGTAGATAGCGTGGTCGTTGGGTTCGATGCCGAAGACGCTGTCGCTGAGGTTTACCTTGCGGCCGGTGTCTTCACCTTTGATATTGAATACGCTTACTTCCATTGCTTATTTCTCGACAATTACGATTGAACCTTTGCATCCGGGAACAGAACCCTTGATAAGAAGGAGGTTGTGTTCGGGGATTACCTTTAACACTTTGAGGTTTTGCGTAGTCACGCGGTCGCCGCCCATCTGGCCGCCCATGCGCATGCCTTTGAAAACCTTTGCGGGATAGGAGCAGGCACCGATTGAACCGGGCTTGCGGAGACGGTCGTCCTGACCGTGTGTGCTCTGACCTACACCGCCGAAGCCGTGGCGCTTCACAACGCCCTGGAAGCCTTTACCTTTGGAGGTACCGATTACGTCTACGAATTCGGTTCCTTCGAAGAGGTCTACACCGATGGTGTCGCCGAGGTTGAATTCTTTGTCAAATCCCTTGAATTCAGCCAAGTGACGCTTGGGGGTGACGCCTGCTTTCTTGAAGTGACCCATGAGGGGTGCGGAGACGTTTTTCTCCTTGGCGTCCTGGAAGCCTACCTGCACGGCGGCATAGCCGTCTTTCTCGACGGTTTTAATCTGCGTCACGACGCAAGGACCAACTTCGATAACAGTGCATGGCACGTTCTTGCCCTCGGCACTGAATACGGATGTCATTCCGATCTTTTTTCCTAATAATCCTGGCATTTCAGTATTATGTTATGTATAAAAAATTTTGTTTTGGGTTCCGTAGCCCTTACTGGTGTTTCAAGCTCGGGGCGGAGGGTTATTTCTAACCGCAGCTTTAAGCTGCTATAAACAAAGCAGTTATCTTGCGTTTACTACTTTCGGGGTGCAAAGGTAGGGATTTTTCTTTGGGTGGCAAATGTTTGGGCGTTTTTTTTCGTATTTTTTTCGGAGGCGGGGGATTTAGGGGTGATGGAGGGGGATGGTGGGGG
>CAVKJJ010000002.1:0-45545 GCA_963656685.1 bacterium
GATGAAGGTAGAATGTACAAACTTCGGTGAAGCGCGCGCGTACGCGTGCGCGCGAAAAGGGTGCTTGTACCGAAATATCATGAAAGAATAAACTGCAAACGTTTCTAAATTTTGGGCTACGAGGCCAACGTGTTGGGCTAGTAGCAAATTTGAATTTGCTGCCTTGGAATTTTTACACCGTGCCTTGGAATTTTTACATGGTGCTGGGGAATTGAAGGTTTTTGCGTGCGTTAGCGCGTGGGGGTCACGTCTCCGACGTGACTGATGAGCGCGAAGAATTAAAGGGAAGCACGAAGAACCGTCCGTGACGGCCGTGTAGAGCGTCACGTCGGAGACGTGACCTCCATGCGTTGCACCCCTATGCGTTACCCCCTATGCGTCACACCCCATGTGTAAACATCTGTGAACAACTTTCTACGAGCTCAACGTGTTGAGTAAGGCGCAAATTTAAATTTGCTGCCCAAAAAGAAAAACGCTTTGCGCACGCAAGAGCATTGACAGGCATAATTCATTTGCACATTTGCACATTTGCACATTAGCGAAGCCCCATGCCTTGGAGTAAGTGGTGTGCCCTTTCGCACGAAATTAGTATATTTGCCTAATCTTTTTTATCACAGAAAAACCATAGCCATGCCCATCGTACATATCGACAATCTCCACGACGAACGCGTAAACATTTTTTGTTCGCTCACCGAAGCCCAACTCCGTAACCGCCTCGACCCCGAGAAGGGAATATTCATTGCAGAAAGCCCCAAGGTAATCCGTGTGGCCCTCCAGGCGGGCTACGAACCTCTGGCACTGCTCTGCGAAGAGAAGCACATCGAAGGCGACGCAGCCGACATCATAAGCAAATGTCCGTCCATGCCGGTCTACACCGGTTCGCGCGAACTGCTCTCTGCGCTGACGGGCTATGCGCTGACACGCGGTGTGCTTTGCGCCATGCGCCGCCCGCTTCCGCCAAGCGTGGAGGAAGTCTGTCGCGAAGCAAAACGCATTGTCGTCATTGACGGCGTGGTCGACACGACGAACATCGGCGCCATATTCCGCTCCGCCGCTGCGCTCGGCGTGGATGCCGTACTGCTCACGCCCACCTCGTGCGATCCGCTTAACCGTCGTTCCATCCGTGTGTCCATGGGCACCGTGTTTCTCGTTCCATGGACCTGGCTCGACGCTCCCCTACCCTCGCTCCACGACTACGGATTCCGCACGGCAGCCATGGCGCTGACGGACAATTCCATCTCGCTCGCCGACCCCGTGCTCCACACCATCGACAAACTGGCCGTCGTGATGGGTACGGAAGGCGACGGCTTGGCGCACGACGTCATAGCCTCGGCCGACTACGTGGTGCGCATCCCCATGTCTCACCACGTCGACTCGCTCAACGTTGCTGCAGCCGCTGCCGTAACGTTCTGGGAACTTGTGGCGAAGGGGGAATAGAGTAAAGCAATACATACAAAATTTGTCAACCTATAAAAATCTAAAGAAATGAAACAAATCAACGAACTCACCGGAATTTACTCTCTCAGCAAGACGCTCAGATTTGAATTGATGCCTGTAGGCAAAACGTTGGAAAACATTCAGCGCAAAGGTCTGATAGCTCAAGACGAAATGAGAGCTGAAGAATACAAAGCAATAAAGGAAATCATCGACGAGTACCACAAGAAAGTCATCTCCATGTGTTTGGGCAAATTGACGCTCAACATCAAAGACTTGGAGGAGTATGTTTCTTTGGCAGACAATCCCCAACGCAACGAAGCAGCCTTTGACAAGGCCAAAGAAACTTTGCGCAAACAAATTGTGCAAGCATTCAAGAAAGAAAAATCGTTTGCCGAGTTGTTCAAAAAAGATCTCATTCAGAAACATCTTCCCGAATTTGTGGCAGACGACGCTGATAAAAAAGCTATGGTGGAGCGATTTCAAAATTTCACCACCTATTTCAGCGGCTTCCACGAAAACAGAAAGAACATGTACTCCGACGAAGCCAAATCCACGGCTATCGCCTACAGAATAGTTCATGAAAATCTACCTGTATTCCTTGACAACATGAAGTCGTTCGGAAAGATAAAGGAAAGTGAAGTAAGTCAGCAATTTCCTCACATAACAAACGTATTTGAAGAATATCTCAATGTGGCGCAATTGGACGATATGTTCCAGCTCGACTATTTCAGCGACACCATGACGCAGGAGCAGATAGCCGTCTACAACAGCATCATAGGTGGCAGGACTTTGGAAGATGGCACCAAACTGCAGGGCATTAACGAGTTTGTCAACCTGTACAACCAGCAACACAAGGAAACCCGCCTACCGCTTTTGAAGCCGCTCTACAAAATGATCTTGAGCGACAGAGTTGCCGTTTCATGGTTGCCTGAAGAGTTTTCCAGCGACGAACAGATGAAGCAAGCCCTTATTGAAACGCACAAACAACTTCAGGAAGTGCTGGTCGGCAACGATGGCAACAACCTTAAGAACCTTTTGCTCCACATCGACTCTTACGACATGGAGCACATCTTTATTGCCAACGACTTGGGACTTACAGACATTTCCCAACAGATTTTCGGACAATACGACGTATATTCTACCGCCATGAAGCAAACATTGCGCGATAATGTGCGGCAAACACCTAAAGAACGCAGAGAGCCGGAGCTGTATGAAGACCGCATCAACAAACTTTTCAAGTCAACTAAGAGCTATTCCATTGCAAAACTCAATTCTTTTGCCGATGCAGACCATAGCATACAAAACTATTTCAAACAACTTGGAGCATACGACCGCAACGGGGAACAACGGATAAACCTTTTTGCGCAAATTGAGATTGCATACAAAGCAGCATCAGACATTCTTCAACGTGAACACACCAACATTGGGAAGTCTGACACCGAAACCACACTTGTCAAGAACCTTCTTGATGCCTACAAGGCGTTGCAACATTTCGTCAAGCCCTTGCTCGGCAACGGCGACGAGGCAGAAAAGGACAACGAGTTCTACGCTAAACTTCGCGAAGCATGGGACGCCCTCGATGCTATAACTCCGCTCTACAACAAGGTACGCAACTGGCTCACCCGAAAACCTTACAGCACGGAAAAAGTGAAACTCAACTTTGAGAATCCCATACTATTGAGCGGGTGGTCTGATTCTGAAGCTAATTCTAGTGTAATTTTCAAAGAAGGAGATAATTTATACTACTTGGCAATACTTGACAACAAGAGTCGTTCTCTTTTGAGAGAATATCCAATGCCTACGGACAGCAATGACGAAATTGGCCTCATGCAGTATTTGCAAGGAGGTGACATGGGCAAGAATGTACAGAACCTGATGCGTATCAACGGTAAAGTTCAGAAAAAAAATGGAAAGAAAGAAAAGACAGGCCCCTTTGCTGATCAAAACATCCGCTTGGAAGAGTTAAAAATGGAACATCTACCGGCAGAAATAAACCGAATCCGAAAAGGAGGTACTTATTCTAATCCTAAATCTAATCCAAACTTTAATCGACAGGATTTAGCAAAATTCATCGAGTTTTACAAGCCACTCGTCTGCGAATACTATTCGTCTTATGAATTCACTTTTAAGGATTCTTCGGAATACAACACCTTTCCAGACTTTACGAACCATATAGACCAACAAGCGTATCAACTAAAATTTGTTCCTTTCTCTAAGAGTTATCTTATGAAACTCGTTGACGAGGGCAAGCTTTACCTATTCAAAATATGGAACAAAGACTTCTCTGCGTGCAGTAAAGGCACGCCCAATATGCACACGATGTACTGGAAAATGCTCTTCGACAAACGCAACCTTGCAGATGTTGTCTATAAGCTCTGTGGGAATGCCCAAGTGTTTTTCCGCAAGAAAAGTCTTGACATTGCAGACACTACTGTGCACCCGGCCAATCATTCCATTGCCAATAAGAACAGTCTGAACGACAAGAAACAAAGCACCTTCAACTACGATATCATCAAAAATCGTCGGTATACGGTAGACAAATTCCAATTTCATGTACCAATTACCATCAACTTCAAGTTCAAGGCAACAAAACACGACAGCGTCAACGAACAAGTTCGCGACATCATCCGCAACGGAGGCATCAAGCACATTATTGGCATAGACCGCGGAGAACGCCATCTGCTCTATTTGGTCCTTATTGACCTTAAGGGTAACATAGTAGGAAAGCCATTGACGCTTAACAAGATTGTGAATGAATATAAGGGCAACAGTCATCCCACAAACTACAAAGATTTGCTGGCTGAGCGAGAAAGTAACCGCACAGAAGCACGCAAAAGTTGGAAGACGATAGAAAACATCAAGGACCTCAAGCAAGGATACCTGAGCCAAGTGGTTCACGTCATCAGCAAAATGATGGTGGAGAACGACGCCATCGTTGTACTGGAAGACCTAAATATGGGCTTTATGCGCAGCAGACAGAAAATAGAACGCAGCGTATATGAGCAGTTCGAAAAGATGCTCATTGACAAACTGAACTATCTTGTAGACAAACAAAAAGCGGCAGACGAACCTGGCGGAGTGCTCCATGCCCTCCAGCTGACGAACAAGTTCAAGAGCTTCAAGGAAATCGGCAAACAAAGCGGATGTCTTTTCTACATTCCTGCTTGGAACACAAGTAAGATTGACCCTGTAACAGGTTTTGTCAACCTCTTTGACACGAGGTACACCAATGTCGACAAAGCCCGTCAGTTCTTCGCCAAGTTTGAATCCATTCGCTACAATGCCGACAAAGACTGGTTTGAGTTTGCTTTCGACTACAAAGACTTCACCAACAAGGCGGAAGGTACACGCACCCAGTGGACGCTCTGCACCCATGGCACGCGCATTCGCACATCCCGTAATCCCCAAAAGCTCAACCAATGGGAGAGCGAGGAAGTGTTACTGACTGAAAAATTCAAGGAAAAATTTGCAGAAGCTGGCATAGACATTCATGGCAACCTGAAAGAGGCCATATGCGCCTTAAACGACAAGAAGTATCTTGAGCCTCTGATGCATCTCATGAAACTCTTGCTGCAAATGCGCAATAGCATTACGAACTCCGACGTAGACTATCTGCTTTCACCTGTAGCGGACGAGAACGGCCACTTCTATGACAGCCGTAACTGCGGAGAGAGCCTACCGTGCGATGCCGATGCGAACGGGGCGTACAACATAGCAAGAAAAGGACTATGGGCCATTCGGCAAATACAAAACAGCCAAGAGGGCGAACAACCCAATCTTGCAATAAAGAACAAGGATTGGCTCAATTTCGCACAGCAAAAGCCCTACTTGGATGATTGACTACATCTCGCTTTCCATCCTCAACGACTTCATCTTCTGTCCGTACTCCATATACCTGCACAGTGTGTATATGGAGGCGGACGAGGAGATATACAAAGCTACGCCGCAAATCAAGGGAACCATTGCCCACCAAGGCATCGACAACAAGAGCGGAAGCACACGCCGCAACGACATCATGGCTCTACCCGTCTTTTGCGACGAGTTGGGTATATCCGGTAAGATAGACCTCTACAAGCAGGACAAGCACCTGCTCATTGAACGAAAAAACAACCTTAAACGCATCTTCCGCGGACAGATTTACCAACTGTGGGGGCAGTACTTCTGCATGAGGGAAATGGGCTACGATGTGGAACACCTCGCCTTTTACGAAATATCTACTAACAAGATGACTACCGTGGAATTGCCCGGCGAACAAGGTAAGCAAGAACTCATCCACTTTATAGAGAAGTTCAAGCGATACGACCCTGAAACCTCTCCATTCACCATGAATCCAAACAAATGCATCCATTGCGTTTATTGCAATCTTTGCGACAAAACAGATACAAACAATGTTTACACATAAAGACATCGCATCGCGCACCATTTTTGTTGTGAACTGTATAGAGCACAACAGGTGCCTCAGAGTGAGCAATGGTGAACTCTTGTTGCAGGAAACTGATGACGACAAGAATAAAACGCTCACCAAGTTCCCGTTCCAGAAGCTCTTGGCATTGTTTGTCATTGGCCACATCACCGTCACTACGCCTCTTATAGAAAAGTGCAAGAAATACGGAGTTGCCCTTGTGGTCATGAAGCCCAACTTGCGTCCCGTTTTCTTTTGGGCCAATTCGGCTGAAGCCAATTATCTGCTACGCAGGCGGCAGTATGAGTTCAAACCCGACGATTTGACCGTGGCCAAAGCCATCGTACAGAATAAGGCGGAAAATCAAAGAGCAGCACTGCTTAAGACGCGAAGGAAAGACGAAGTCACCATCGAGGCCTTGGAACAATGCGCATACGCAATAGAATCCATTCCCTGCATCAGCGACTACAACCAGCTAATGGGGCTTGAGGGTGCAACAGCCAAAAAGTTCTTTGCTGCTTACTTCCAAAACTTAAACTGGCACGGCAGACACCCAAGGATGAAAACCGACGTAATGAACGTTACGCTGGACATTGGCTATACCGTTTTGTTCAACTTTATGGAAAGCTTCATACGCTTGTTTGGATTCGACTTGTACGTAGGTGTCTACCACCGTTTATGGTTCAAAAGGAAGTCGTTGGTGTGCGATCTTATTGAACCATTTCGTTGCATCATAGACCATACCACTCTGTTGGCTTTCAACCGCAAACAGTTTTCGGACAAGGACTTCACGTTGGTCAAACAGGAGTACAGACTGAAATACGAGAAATGCGCGGACTATTACAAGGTGTTTTACGATGCGCTTATATCTTACAAGACCGACTTCTTTCTCTTCGTACAGCAATACTACAGATGCTTTATGGGCCGAAAATCGGTTACTGATTATCCAAAATTTGAATTTTGACAACGGTATGATCATAGTAAGTTACGACATTGCGGACGATAAGATGCGTACCAAATTCTCCAAAATGCTACAAAAG
The DNA here is from genome assembly GCA_963656685.1 of bacterium. Classification (GTDB taxonomy): domain Bacteria; phylum Bacteroidota; class Bacteroidia; order Bacteroidales; family Bacteroidaceae; genus Alloprevotella. The sequence goes on from CAVKJJ010000002.1 coordinate 6,880, forward strand.
CATGGTGCCATCCGGTTGCAGCTATCTGTATATGAAGTGGCAAACACCAAGAGGGTAATAGACAATCTCGTTGCTAAAATTGAGGCTTTCGCCAAACATTTCACCTTTGACGACAGTGTGATTATCTTTGACGTCAATTCAGACAACCTCACCAAATATGGCAACGCCATACACCGCGACCAACCTATTGTCTATTTTTAGAAACGCACAAACTATTGTTGAACTGAAATATAAATTTTGAGTAGTGGGCAGAAGTCCTTACAAGCAGATAGTCCACGGCATCGCTTCGCTTGCCTTGAACTATCTGCTTGTAAGGACTTCTGCCCACTAGCGAGGCGAGTAAACAACGATGAACGCATTCCTTGTACAAACCTCGGTCTTTATAATTTTATCCGTACACACTTAGTTTGCTCAAATTCAGCATATTACAAAGTTCCCTCCATCATAAGCACAAAGAAGGGGGCATTTTTTCTCTTAAAAACAATCTTTGTAACGTACTTATTATCAAAGTTTTTTCGTAACTATGCAGAACGAAAGAGGCTAATCCCCTTTTCTAATTTCTACTATTGTAGATTTATGCGCCCCCCCCTTACGCCTCGGCTGGCTAATCCCCTTTTCTAATTTCTACTATTGTAGATATTCGGTCGTGAATTGTCCCGTTGTCGCTGGCTAATCCCCTTTTCTAATTTCTACTATTGTAGATTTATAAAATAGGTCGGTGGCCTTGATGGCTGGCTAATCCCCTTTTCTAATTTCTACTATTGTAGATTGTACCGATTTACTTGGAGGGTACACACGGCTAATCCCCTTTTCTAATTTCTACTATTGTAGATTATGTTGCCGTCCGCACCCTTGCCGCCGGGCTAATCCCCTTTTCTAATTTCTACTATTGTAGATTGGGCAGATAGACAACGACTACGCCGAAAGGCTAATCCCCTTTTCTAATTTCTACTATTGTAGATTTTGCGCGGAATCATGGCAAGTGAGAATGGCTAATCCCCTTTTCTAATTTCTACTATTGTAGATGTAATATATGAACAGGACGATCCATCAAAGGCTAATCCCCTTTTCTAATTTCTACTATTGTTGATTTGAAAGTCTTTCTGCGGATTCTTTGAGGCTTTTGCATGGCTTCGCCCTCTATGGGGGTGACGTTTTCAAAACGTCACGTTCTACACGAGACAGGAGGCGCAGCACGCAAAACCGTCCGTGACGGCCGTGTAGAGCGCGAGGTTTTGAAAACCTCGCCCCCATGGAAGGCGAAAATCAATACGCGAAAAGCGCCATAAAATACTTGTAGCGCATGGACGGAGACGAGAGTCTTCGCTCATGCGCTACAAGTATTTTATGGCGCTTTTTTGCGTATTGGGCAACTACTATTACATCACACACTTCAGCACGTCGCCGAAGCGGTCTATGACTTTTGTGGCATGGGCGCTGAGGAGTTCTTCGCGCGAATGGTTGCCGTAGGTCACGCCGATGGTGCGGCACTGTGCGCCTCGGCCCATGCCGATGTCGAACGTGGTGTCACCAATGACCCACGTTTGTGAAGGCGTCATTGCTGTCTTCTGCATAAGGGTGAGGACAGCTTCGGGATGGGGCTTGGCCTTCTCCACGTCTTCACAAGCTACGATGTGCGACATATAGGGAAGAATGCCGAGTTCGTGGCACATACTCTTCACGCTTTCGTGACCGCGGCTTGTGGCGATGCACAGCGTGTAGCCCATCTCGTGGAGCGTGCGAAGCGTTTCCTTCACTTCGGGGAATAGTGTCACGCCCTTGTTGCCTATTGTTTCAAAGAGTTCGCGATAAGTGTCCACGGCTTTCCGTAGTTCGTTGCCCTCTATTCCTGCCAGTTCGGCAATGCTCTGCACTAGGGGAAGACCTATGGTGCGACAAATGGCTGCATCGGAAGGTACGGCATAGCCGCATTGCTGGAAAGTGGCCGTCATGGTGCGGACTATGCCACGTGAGGTGTCGGCCAATGTGCCGTCGAAATCGAGGATTATGAGTTTGCGCGACAAGGCGAAGCGTACGCAAGCGCCTTTTCCGTCAAAGCCCTCGATGGGCGGGCATATTTTTGTGATACTTACGTCCACGCTTTCCGTTTTTGAAAAGCGCGTCAACAAGCTGTGCGCTATGCGAAAGGCTACGTGTTCAAGCAACGCTGAGGGCTGAGCCATTTCGCGGCGTATCTCCTCGTGAGCCTCAGCATAGTTGACCGTAGCGTCCAATTGGTCGTGGAGCAATGCGCCGACGGCGGCGGCATCCAAAAGATGCAGCGTGACGTCCACTTCGTAGTCCTGCCCCACTTCCCGTTCCTGCGGCATCACGCCGTGGTAGGCATGGAAGCGGAGCTTTTTCAAAGATATATCCATTTCGTATTTTTGTCTATTATGCGAGAAGGGAGCTTCGTCGGCTCCCTTCTCGTAGTTTATGCTTTCGTTATCCGCAGCGGCTTGAGCCGCAGTGTTTGCAGATGAGGCAACCCTCTTGGTAGACGAGTGCCTCGTGGCCGCAGTTGGGACACTTCTGGCCCTGCGCCACGGTGCCGTCCACCACGTATTTCTTCAAGGCGCGACTTACGCCGACCTTCCAGGTGTTGATGTTTTCGCTCTCGAGCTGAAGAGAATTGACGAGTTTGATGACATTCTCTATGGGCATGCGGTAACGCAACACGCCGGAGATGAGTTTCGCGTAGTTCCAATATTCCTTGTTGAACTTTTCGGAAAGTCCTTCTACGGTCATCTTGTAACCGCGTTTGTTTTCGAACTGGAAGTCGTAGCGTTTTGAGCCGTCGGAGCAAATGGTCTTGATGATGCGACCGCGGTTCACGCTCTTGGGCAACACGATGCCTTCTTCGTCGTCCTGGAGTCCGGTGAAGATTTCATAAGGACGTCCGTCGAGCAAACCGACGAAAGCCACCCATTTTTCTTTGTTGTTCTGAAAACGCACCACGTCGCATTCCAACACTTCCGGACGGCGTTCGGTCACTGCCGGCATGGCAAGAACGGATGGAGTTTCGTCGGGTGTCTTTTCCTGTTCTTTCTGCTTCTTCTCCGTCTTTTGTGTACTGACGAGTACACCCGCACGCGACCCGTCGCGATAGATGGTGCAACCTTTGCAGCCGCTACGCCAAGCTTCCTTGTAGAGTCGGTCCACGAGTTCTTCGTCCACGTTGTTCGGCAAGTTCACTGTGACGCTGATGCTATGGTCCACCCACTTTTGCATGGCGCCTTGCATACGCACCTTCATGAGCCAATCCACGTCGTTGGCCGTGGCCTTATAGTAAGGAGAACTACCTACGAGTTCGTCAATCTCTTCCTGCGAATAGCGGCAAGTGGTGTCGATGCCGTTGATGCGCATCCATTCGAGGAACTTGTGGTGATAGACGATGTACTCTTCGAAGTTGTCACCGTTTTCGTCAGTGAAATCGACGTGCACATCGGGGTCGTTGGGGTTTACCTTACGGCGGCGCTTGTAGACGGGGAGGAACACGGGCTCAATGCCCGATGTGGTCTGCGTCATCAAACTTGTGGTACCGGTGGGAGCAATGGTGAGGCAGGCGATGTTGCGTCGCCCGTATTGCTTCATTTTGTCGTAAAGCGCAGCATCGGCTTCCTTCAGTCGGAGGATAAAGGGGTTATTCTCTTCGCGCTCCGTGCTGTAGATGGGGAATGCGCCGCGCTCTTGTGCCATTTCAACAGAGCTACCATAGGCTGTGAGGGCAAGCGTGCGCTGCACGTTGACGGCAAAGTCCGTAGCCTCCTGCGTGCCGTAGCGCAGTCCCAAGGCGGCAAGCATGTCGCCCTCGGCCGTGATGCCGAGTCCGGTGCGTCTGCCCTGTGCGGTCTTGTGTTGTATCTTTTCCCACAAGTGACGCTCGGTGTGTTTCACGTCTTCACTTTGCGGGTCGGAATCTATTTTTTGAAGTATTTCGTTAATCTTCTCCTCCTCAAGATCTATGAGGTCGTCCATCAGCCGTTGCGCCACACGGATGTGCGTCTTGAAAAGTTCGAAGTCGAAAGAAGCTTCGGGCGTGAACGGATTTTTCACGTAGGAATAGAGGTTCACCGCCATCAGTCGGCAACTGTCGTAAGGACAGAGAGGAATTTCGCCACAGGGATTGGTGCTCACGGTGCGGAAGCCGAGGTCGGCATAGCAGTCGGGGATGCTTTCGCGCAGTATGGTGTCCCAGAAGAGCACACCGGGTTCGGCACTCTTCCAAGCGTTGTGAACAATCTTTTTCCAAAGAGCGGCTGCGTCAATGTCCTTTTTCACGAAAGGACTTTGACTGTCTACGGGAAATTGCTGATGATAGGTATCGCCGGCTATGGCGCTGTTCATAAACGCGTCGTCAATCTTCACGCTCACGTTTGCACCGGTAATCTTTCCCGTTTCCATCTTGGCATCAATGAAGTCCTCCGCTTCAGGATGGCGTATGCTGATGCTCAGCATGAGCGCACCGCGTCGACCGTCTTGTGCCACTTCGCGTGTGGAATTGCTGTAACGTTCCATGAAGGGGACGATGCCTGTGGACGTCAGCGCAGAGTTTTTCACGGGAGTTCCCTTCGGACGAAGTCCTGTGAGGTCGTGTCCCACGCCGCCACGGCGCTTCATGAGTTGCACTTGCTCCTCGTCCTGCTTCATGATGGCACCGTAGGAGTCGCCGTCGCCTTCCACACCTATCACGAAGCAGTTGGAGAGGGAAGCTACCTGATAGTCGTTGCCTATTCCGGTCATCGGCGAACCTGCTGGAACGAGATAACGGAAATGGTCGAGGAGAGAGAATATTTCCTCTTCGCTCAAAGGATTGGGATATTTCGTCTCAATGCGTGCCAGTTCACGCGCTATGCGTCGGTGCATGTCCGCAGGACTTTGTTCGTAGATGTGACCGAACGAGTCCTTCATGGCATATTTGTTCACCCACACGCGTGCTGCGAGTTCGTCGCCATTGAAATAAGCCAATGAGGCCTTATAGGCTTCATCGTAGGTGTATGTAGTCATATATTTTCTGTTGTGATGTAATGGAGCATAATCAGCGCAGTTGCGCCATTTCGTCCTCGCTCAGTGCTAATGCTTTGCAAACCATTGTGCGGTCCATTCCTGCGGCGAGCAGTGCGCGGGCATTGGCCAAGCGCTCTTCGGCACGACCTTTTTCAAGCCCTTCAGCCAGGCCTTCTTCGCGTCCTTCAGCTAGGCCTTCTTCGCGTCCTTCTGCTAAGCCTTCTGCGTAGCGGCCGTCCTGAAGCGTAATCTGCGAACTTACAGCGTCCCAGAACTTGTCGTAAGAGTAGAGTTCCGAAGCCGTAAAGGCCGACTCCCGCACCTGCGTCAAAGCTTTATGTATTTCGGGATTGTCCTCAAGTTCGCGCGGCACTTTCTGCGTTTTGTTGTCTATTTCCGTGAGGAAACGGAGCCACAATACGGCCATACGCTTTTCGGTCATCGTGTCGGGGCGGAACTTGGGAAGTTCGAAAAACGTCAAATGCAGACCATCTATTTTTTTGTCGCTATACTTGTCGTGCACAATGGCGTAGTCGTGACGGAAGTCGGGCACGTCGGGTTCAAATATAGCGTTCACAAAGTTGAGCGAATAGACGGGTTGCAGTAATTTGTAGTTTTGCCCATTGCCAATCTGCGTGACGTAGGCTTTCGATGCGTTGAAGAGCACGCGCTGCTTGAACGCCGTGGTCCACTCCATCTGCATCTCCACCACAAACTGTCGTCCGCGGTTGTCCTTGCAACGCACGTCAACGATGGTGTTCTTCAGCAACGGGTTCACAGGGTATAGTTCGCCGGGAAGATACTCTACACTTTCCACAAGTTGACCGTCGTCAAGAGGGAGGAGTGCGTTGAGCAGACTCATGAGCAGGTCTGGGTGCGTGCCGAATATTTTCTTGAAGGTCAGGTCTGCCTTCGGATCAAGATATCGTTCCATAGTTTTTATGCGTTTCAATTTTGGGGTGAGAAGGTGCTTCGGCAGTGCGTTGTCATTCCTTAAAGTAGACTCTCTTCACACGGGTGCTGACGGTTGTGAGCACTTCGTAGGGAATGGTGCCGAGCAAGTCGGAAAGAACCGTAACGGGGAGGTTGTCGCCGAATATTTCCACGCTGTCGCCTTCCTGGCAAGGAATGTCCGTCACGTCTATCATGCACACGTCCATGCAGATGTTGCCAAGATAGGACGCTTTGTGTCCGTTCACGAGACAGTAGCCCTTGCGGTTTCCGAGGTGACGGTTGAGTCCGTCGGCATAACCAATGGGTATGGCAGCCACGCGCGAATCGCGTTCCACGAAGGTGCGTCGCGAATAGCCCACGCTGTCGCCAGCGGGCACGTCACGTATCTCGAGTATCGTAGTGCGTAACGACGTGACGTTCGTCAGCCGTCGGTTGTCTATGGGGTCTATGCCGTAGAGGCCGAGGCCGAGGCGCACCATGTCGAGGTGGCGTTCCGGAAAACGCTCTATGCCGGCACTGTTGCAGATGTGACGGAGAATCTTGTGGGGGAATGCAGCCTGAAGGGTCTTCGAAGCTTCGTCGAAGAGACGGAACTGTCGAGCAGAGAAGTCGTCGAAGTCGGGCGAGTCGGAACCTACGAAGTGAGAGAACACGGAACGCGGGATGACTGCCGTCTGGTGCTGCAAGCGGTCTATGAGCACGGGCATGTCGGTCTTCGGATTGAAGCCGAGGCGGTGCATGCCGGTGTCGAGTTTCACGTGTACGGGGAATCCCTGAATGCCTTGTTTCTCTGCGGCGCGGATGAGGGCTTCGAGGAGTTTGAAGCTGTACACTTCGGGCTCGAGGTCATACTCGAAGAGCGTGTTGAAAGCCGACATTTCGGGGTTCATCACGATGATGCCGCACGTGATGCCGGCGCGTCGGAGGTCTGCGCCCTCGTCGGCCACAGCCACTGCAAGATAGTCCACGCCGCGGTCCTGCAGCGTCTTTGCCACTTCCACAGATCCTGCACCGTAGGCCGAAGCTTTCACCATGCAGGTAATCTTCGTTTCGGGCTTCATGAAAGAGCGGTAAAAGTTGAGGTTCTCGGCTATGGCTTCGAGGTTGACGTGGAGCGTCGTTTCGTGCACTTTCAGCGAGAGCGCTGCGGTGATTTGTTCAAAGCCGAACGAGCGTGCGCCTTTCACGAGCACCATCTCGTTGCTCAGCGTGTCGAGGAGTCCGCTCTCGAGCAATGCCTGACTGGTGGGGAAGAACGTCTTCTTCACACTGAAGAGACTGTGGGCGGCAGAGATGTCGGGACCTACGCCGATGAGTCGGTCTATGCCGCGATGGGCTATCATGTCCGCCACTTTGGCGTAGAGTTCGTCGGTCGGTATGCCGCTTTGGAGTATGTCGGAAAGGATGAGCGTGCGCGCCTTTCCTTCCTGTTCGGGACGGCGGTTCACAAAGTCGAGAGCGATGTCGAGCGAAGCTACGTCGGAGTTGTACGTGTCGTTTACCACGCTACATCCTCTCACGCCTTGCATCACTTCGAGGCGCATGGCCACGGGTTCAAGGCGCAACATGCGGCGTGCTATCTCTTCGGCAGGGATGTGGAGGAAGAGGCAAACGGCAAGGCAGTGTATGGTGTTGGCTGCGGACGCGCTGTCGGTGAAGGGTATGCGCATCTCGCCGTCGGTGCCGAGGTAGGCGTAGTGGATGCGGGTGGAATCGTCACATGGCTCTATACTCTTTATATATAAGGGGCAGTTGGGGTCAGCTTCGGACCATGCGAGTTGGTCGCCCTTGAACAGGGAGTTTGCCACACACTCGCGTATGGTGGCGTCGTCGGCGCAGTACACAATGACGTCGGCATCCTGGAAGAGACTGAGTTTTTCCTGACATTTCTCTTCCACCGTGGCAAAGTTCTCTTGGTGTGCCGGACCAATGTTGGTCATCACGCCTATGGTGGGCTGGATGATGGCACGGAGCGCCTGCATCTCTCCAGGTTGCGAAATGCCGGCTTCGAACACGCCTACCTGACTGTGTTCGTCGAGCAAGCAGACGGAGAGGGGCACACCCACCTGCGAGTTGTAGGAGCGGGGCGAACGAGTGACGTGGAGCGACGGACTGAGCAATTGGTAAAGCCATTCCTTCACCACGGTTTTGCCATTGGAACCTGTCACGCCGATGACGGGAAGTTCAAACTCTTCCCTGTGGCGTTCTGCGAGGCGTTGCAAGGCTTTGAGCGGACTTACCACGAGGAGGAAATTGGCATCGGGGTAGGCCGTTTCGCGCTCTTCGGGCACTTTGCCTACCACGAAGTTGCGCACCCCGCGACGGTAGAGGTCGGCAATGTAGCGATGGCCGTCGCCAAGTTTGGTGCGGAGGGCGAAGAAGAGTGTGGTTTCGGGAAATGCCAGCGAACGGCTGTCAGTGAGCAGCCAGTCAATTTCGGTTGCGTTCGAACCGAAACGGCGTGCGCCGATGAGGGCGGTTATGTTTTCTATTGTGTAATGCATTTGGATATGCTTTTAGCTTTCATTCTATTCCCAATTGGGCTTCAAGGCAGCGGAAGGTAGCCAAGCGCTCGGCCTTTCGTGCTTCAAACTTTTCGTATTCTGCTCCGCACTTGCGTATGGGGCGGTGGGCTTCCATGCGCATGAGGGCTTCCTTCTCCCGGGCGTAGTTGGCCAGTCGTGGCGTGAATGCCCAGGTGCGGAATGTCTGCCACACGTAGTCTACGGCCTGCGCCGAGGGGTGGAGCATGTCGGCCTCGTAGAAGCGGTAGTCGCGGAGTTCGTCGTTCAGTATCTCAAAAGCGGGGAAGTAGGCGGTCCACGTGGGGTGGGCTGTGCAGAGGCGGTCTATGAGCAACAGCAAACGGGCTTTGATGAGCGCGTTGCGATGCATGCCGCACTTGGCGTAGCGGTACGGACTGAGGGTGAACACCACGCGCAAACTGTTGCGCTGCTGCTTGAGCGAGGCGAGGAGTGCGTTCCAGTGGCCGAAAGTTTCTTCCGTGTCGGCAGTCTGCTCTTCGAAGAGAGCGGCGGGCTGCTTGTGGCAATTTGCCACTATGGTGCTATGGCGGTCGTTCTTGAGGAGGTACACGCTGTCGGTGCTGAAGGTCACCACGAGCAGGTCGGTCTCTTGCCACAAGGCGTGGGCTTGTTGCCAAGTCTGGACGAGTGATTCATGGAGGGTGTCGCGACTATCTGCCGAGAGTTTCGTCGAACACATCCAGTTGCTCCAAGCGCCGTCGGCGGTGCAGAAAGTATGGGCGTCGAGCCCGGAAGCTTCAAACGTTTCGGCGCTGACGGTCTCGAGCACGCGGGCTATGGAGAGCGGATTGTAGAGCACGCCGAAGGGATTGGTCAAGACGTGCCCTTGGGGCAATGCCGTCTGCAGCCGTTCGCCTATGTGGTCGGCAAAGCAAGAGCCGAGGGAGAGCACGCGGGTGTTGACGTCGAGCAGAGGAGTTGTTTCTGATAGTTTTACGGGGGTTCGAAATTCCATACTTTTGGGTTAAGACTTTTTCGGAGTCTACTGCAAAAGTACTATTTTAGTAGCGGCAAGAAAATAAGTTACGCATAAAACATTTTGGTTTTTCCCTTTGACGTAACTTTGCCTTGCTTATGCTCCTTCGTTCACAAACAAAAGGGACAAAAAATAGCACTGAAATCTAACAAAGCTAATTTATAGAACCACCCTTCAAACTTATTCCCCTATGAACATTCTTTTCCTTTCCGACATCCACGGCTCACTTCCCGCGCTCGATGCGGTGCTTTCCTTTTACGATGCCCACCACTACGACCTTCTCGTTCTTCTCGGCGACATTCTCAACTACGGTCCGCGCAACGGGCTGAGCAAGGGACTCGATCCGCAAACTGTAGCAGAACGACTCAACGCACGTGCGGCAAACATTGTTTGCGTACGCGGCAACTGCGACTCGGAGGTGGACCAAATGCTCCTCTCGTTCCCCATCCAGAGCACCTACTCGCTCGTGGTGAACGACGGGCTGCGTTTCTTCATCACCCACGGTCATGTCTACAACGAGAAGAACCTGCCGAAGGCTCCCTCGTGCGACGTCTTTGTCTACGGCCACACGCATCTCTTCACGCTTCAGGCGGCACGTCCCGAAGAGGGCCGTCCTGCCATCCTCAACACGGGTTCGCCCACCTTCCCCAAGGGCGGCAACGTGCCCACTTTTGCCACCTACGAGAACGGCACGCTCTCGCTCCGCACACTCAGCGGCGAAGCCATTGAGCAGTTGAAGTTGGTGTAAAGCAAGTCTGCCTTTTAGACAAAAACCGAAAAAACTCCCTGTGGTGGGCAAACTCACTAATAGCATATGAACTCCCAATCATCTCTCGAACAGCTTTTTGTGGAAGGGCGGCTGAGCCAGCGTGCGCTGAAATGCTGCCGGTTGGCGCGGTTGCAGACGGTGCGCGACGTGGCGCTCTACCACCGCGACGACCCGCGCTACCTCACGCTTGCGGGATGCGGCAAACAAACGCGGCGCGAACTGAACACGCTCATCAAGGAGGCTTACGGTCGCTTGGCACTGACAAATGCGCAACTGGAGGAGAGCGCGACGGCTCCGACGGAAGAGGGCTCGTGGCAGAGCCGTTGGGAGGCGGCAGCGTCTGCGCAAGAGACCGTTCCCACCGTTGACATTCCCCAAGGAAGCGTAGCTGTAGAATGGCAGGAGGATGGCACACTCACTAAGGGCGACGTGGCATTCCTAAAGAAGTGCGAAGCTTACGCCACACTGATTCTTTCACAAAGGGGCATCCCCCACTCCACCGCAGAATTGGCGCTTCACCAGTGGTTTCTCAAACAATGGAACGCACAAACCTCGCTTCCACCCCACCGCAAAGCGCTCTTTGAGGAATTGCTGCAGAGGTTCTGATGCTGTATGCTGCACAGCATATATGGGGTGACGTTTTCAAAACGTCACCGCGCTATACGAAACAAAAACGAACCGCTCGCTAAAGGATGAAATCATCTTTTAGCGAGCGGTTCGCTTTTATTGCTTTACCAACGCGTAGCGCACGAGTTTATATTAGTACGCTCCAAACTTAGCCTGAGGTGCAGGAGCGGTGAAGTAGTAGTTGCGGTCGTTGGAGGAGTCGAGCCAGTTAATCTTCTTCACGCCGAAGAAAGCAAGGCCGTTGGGGAACATACGGGTGAAGTCCGTCACACCACCAGCGAGGGCGAGGCTACCCGCTTGAGGAGCGAAATTCCACGTCTTGTCGTAAGCCAAAGGAGCGCCTTGGGCGGTGTCGTCCACCTCGCAGTTCACGTTCATGAGCGGATTCTGCGTGAAGGTTGTGAAGAGCGGATTCTTGTCGCCCGCTGCGGTGCTGCGGATGTCCTGGTCGAAAATCATGATGAGGTCAGCCCCTTCGCTCATCTGCTCCAAGCCAGTGGCTGTTGAAGCGAAGAAATAGTTGGGCGTGAGGCGGCTTTGGTCCACGAGGCAACCGTCCTTCTTCGGCTGCTTCATGCCGTAGCGACAGTCGTAGACGAGGTTGTTGACGAAGGTGGGGAAGATGGACTTCTCCAACCAGATGGAACCACCCTTCTTGTTCTTACTTCTGCGCCATCCGCAGTTGACCATCGTGTTGTTGTAGACGTTCATTTCGGTGAGCGGATGGGTCTCGTCGTTACCGCTGTTGGAGAGTTTGAACGCATTGGTGCAAGCGTTGTAGACGAGGTTGTACGCCACGTCGAGACGGCAACCGCTCTTCACGTTGATGGCGTCGCCGCCGTCGGAGGCGTTACCGTTGTCGGCAAACACGGAATTGGCAATGATGCCGTTACCGCCCGTGAAGTAAACCTGGTCGTTGTAGTTGTCGTGGAGATAACAGTGGTCCATGACGAAACGTCCGCTAACGTTGCAGAAGTGGAAGACGGGCACGCCGCCGTCGATGGTCGTCTTGAAGAGTTTGTTTTGGAAGGAGAAAGACGACTCGGTGGGAGTGGCGCCGCCGTAGGCAAGTTCTGTGTAGCTAAGCACCACTTCCGATGCGTTGTAACCGCATATGATGCCGCCCCAGTCGTTAGGTTTCTTCGTGTCGGAAACGAAAGAGACGGGTTTGTCGGCTGTTCCCATGCAGTAGAGGTTACCGAGAACAACGAGTTCCACGGGCACTTTGCTCGACGAGCTGCAAGTGACGGTCACACCGGGTTCGATGTAGAGCGACGTGCCTTCGGGAATCTCGACCGACTCGCTGAGGAGCGTGTCTTTGGTCCAAACGAGCGAACCGATGGGATATTCGGCGAGCTGCGTGCTCACCACCTCCGTGCTGCCCTTGTTGGTGTCGTCGGAGGTATTGGAGTTGTAGTCGTAGGGATTGATATTGTCGTTTTCGCACGACGTTGCGCCGAGTGCGGCTGCTGCGAGGGCCAGCGTGGCGGCCACTGTGTGAAGCGTTTTCATTGCTGAGTGTTTTGTTTTTGGGGAAAATCAGAGGCTATAGCGCACGCCGAGGAGGAAGGTACGTCCGTAGCGGTAGGTACCCACCACGGTGCGGTCCGAACGCTGTCCGCCGTACGAAAGGTTCGACTCGTTGACGGTCTTCAGGTAGCGTTCGCGTTTGGCGTCGGTGAGGTTGTTGGCCTTGAGGAAGATGGCGATGCCGTTGCCGAAGCGTTTCTCGGCGCTGAGGTCGAGCGAGAACTGTGCGCGGTCCCACTGGTCGGCGTCTTTATAGGGGGAAACGAGGGCAAGGCGGTTGCCGGTGAACGAGGCGGCGAGCTGTGCGTTCCATCCGTGGTCGGTGTCGCGGTAGAGGAGCGAGACGTTGGCGGTGTGAGGAGCCTGGTTGACGAGCGGACGCGTCTGGCTCACCTGCTTGGGTTCGGCTCCACCGAGGTCGTATTGGCGCTTGGTGGTGGTGATACGCGAACGGGTGTAGGTGTAGTTGGCCTTCACGCCGAAGTGGCGGATGTACTTCACCACGTCGAGTTCTATTCCGTAGTTGGTGGCGTTGCCGAGGTTTTGGGGCATGTAGTAGGCGTCGGTTCCGCTACCGATCTTACCGTCGGGGGCTACGAACACTTGCTCAATGGGGTCTTGCAGATGTTTGTAGAACACGCCCACGAGCACCTGTTCGTTGGCCGAGGGGAACCATTCCCAGCGAAGGTCTACGTTGTCTATGCGAGCACGCTTGAGGTCGGGATTACCGCGTTCCATGTAGTCGTCGCCCATAATCTGATAAGGCACTATTTCGTAGAAGCCGGGACGGTTGATGGAGCGGTAGTAAGAGAGGCGCACGTTCATGTCGTGAGTGGCTTTCCACTTCACGGAGAGCGAGGGGAGATAGTCCCAATAACTCTGTTCGCCTACCTGGCCCATGCCCTTGAATTTGGTGAGCATGGTGTAGATTTGGTTGGTGTGTTCGGCACGGAAACCGCCCACTATCTCGCCCCAGTCGGCCTGGAGGGTTGCCATGGCATACACGCCGCCAATGTGCTCCTTGGAGTCGTAGTTGAGCTGCGAAGCCTGGCTGTAAGGAGTGGCACAAGTCCAACTGATTTCGCCAAACTGGTCAAAACCGTTGCCGTCGAGTTTCTGCGAGATGTTCTCGGGAGAGAACTGGTAAGAGTAGTAGCGGTTGGCGCGCTCCTTGCGGCGATACTGTGCACCGGCTTTCCACGTAGCGTCGAGGTGGGCGAAGTGGGAGGTGTAGGCAGCGTTGAAAGCGCCCGCCCAGTCCTTGTCGGTGTTGTGCTGGAAACGGCGTTCCATGCTCTTGGGCGCAGTCTTTACGATGGCGTTGCCCTCCACGGTGTTGGTGAGGGTGAGGTAAGTGCGGTCGGGATCTTTCTCTGTGGCGCGGGAGTAGATGCCACTCCAGTCTACGGTGAAATCGTCCGTAAAGCGGTGCGTGCCTTTGAGGTTGGTGGCGAGCACGGTCTGGGTCTGCGCCAACGAACGGGTCTCGTCGTCCTGCGTGTAGTTGCCTTTCTCTGCGTCGTAACCATATTCCGTACCTACGGTCTGGTTGTAACGCACGCCGCGCTGCTGCTGGTTGATGTAGAGGTTGTACCACTCAAACTTGTGGCGGTCGAGGGTGAAGTCGACCTTGGCGTGAGCACCGGCGTTGAAGTCGTGAATGGAATAGGTGCGCTTTTGAAGTTTGGTGATGTACATAGCCTGTTCGCCGTGTGCCATCATCACGGAGTTGTACGTGCGCTCAGTGCCGCGGAAGGTGTTCTGCACGCTTCCTGCCACAATCACGCCGAGGCGTCCGTCGAGGAAACGGTTGCCCACGGAGAGTCCGCCCACGAAGTTGGGTGCGGGCATGGAGTGGGACGTTACTTGCGTAGGACCGTTGCGGAAGTCGGCGGTGGAGGCTTTGTAGTCTGCGCCGAAGGCTTCGTAGGGAGCGGTGTGGGTGTAGTTGCTGCGGTTGGAGGAGTGGTAGTTCTGACTGCCGAGGAAGAAGTCCGACGCGCCTACTGCGGCATTGGCCTGAAGCTGAAAACGCGAGGGAGCGTCTTTCATGACCATGTTGACCACACCGCCGGTGGCATCGCCTTCCATGTCGGGGGTGAGCGACTTACTCACAACGAGGCGGTCCATGAGGTCGGAGGGGAAGATGTTGAGCGGTATGTAACGGTTCTTGTCGTCGGGACTGGGTATCTTCGTGCCGTTGACGAGGGTGTAGTTGTAGCGTTTGTCCATACCGCGAAGTATGGCATAGGAGGCTTCGCCTGAAGCGTCGCGCTCCATGGTGACGCCGGACACGCGCTGGAGCACGTTGGCCACGTTGACGTCGGGCGAGAGCATGATGCTCTGGGCGCTCATGACATTCATGACCTGGGCGGCGTTGCGCACGGTGGCTATGGCGCCGAGTTCGGTGCGCTGGTTGCGGTGGGCGCTTACTACGGCTTCGCCAAGCGATGTGCTGGCTTCTTCAAGAACGACGTCGAGGGGTTCTGTGGCAGAGAGATTGACTTCCACTTCGCAGGGGGTGTAGGCGAGGTAGCTGACCACGAGGGTCACTTTGCCCTCGTCGGGAAGGCCTTTGAGGGAGAAGGAGCCGTCGAGTCCGGAGGTGGTCACGGTGGTGGCGCCTTTCACGCGAACGGTGGAACCGATGAGGGGTTCGCCGGTGGCTTTGTCGCGCACCACGCCTTCTACGTCGCGCGCCGTGGCGGTGGCGGAGAGACCGAAGAGAAGGGCGGAAGCCAGGAGTGTAGATTTCCTCATTTCTTTTTATCTATGGTGTGGATGATGTGGCCTTCTTTGTTGACCATGTACATGTGAAGTTCTGTTTTGGTAAAGGAGAACACGGAGTAACCGTCGTCGCTGCTGCAGAACACGGTGCCTTCCACTGGATTGACCTTACGCGAGAGTGAGGCAGAAGAGTTGACCACGTAGTCGATGGGGTCGTTCTTCATGCGGATGTGCTGGAAGTTGTGGATGTGGCCGCAAGCGTAGATGCTCACGTTGCCGTAGCGATGAAGCACGGGCATGACGCGGCGCTGCATGTCGAGTCGCTCGTCTGCGCTCTTGCCGGTGTCGGCATAGATGGGGTGATGACCCACAACGACCACCCAGTCTTCCTTGGCAGCCTTGAGGGTGGCGTCGAGCCAGGCGAGCTGGGCTTCGTCGTCCTGCTTCACGGCGTCGGGATAGACGTCGGAGTCGGTGCGATACTTATTGATGAGGGGTGTGGTGTCGAGGAATACGATGCGCACGCTGACGCCTTTCTTCGTGAAGGTGCGAGTGTAGTAGCGCGAGGGCATCATCCAGCGGCGGCTCACTTTGGCGTAGTCGAGCACGGCCTGGGTATTGCCGCGATATTCGTGGTTGCCGCACACGGGAAACCAGTCTATCATCAAGTCGGGGTGGGAATAGATGCGTTCGTAGTTGGTGGTCCAGAGGGGATCGGCGGTAGAGACAACGCCGTTGAAGTGATGGATGTCGCCCACGGCGAGCACGCATTCAGGGTCGACGGTTCCTGCCATCCAACCCATGAGTTCGGCTATGGGTTTCTGGTCGTAGTAACCGTTGCGACCGAGGTCGTTGGCCATGTACATGGTGATGTCGGCTTTCATTTGCTTCCATTCTGCGAGGGGAGCAATCTCTTGGCTCACAGCAGAGGAGGCTACGGCATCGGGACGTACTTCTGCCGCGTTTTGGGCATGAAGGGAAGTGGACGCGAAGTTTGCGGCAAGGACGAGGCCAAGGAGTGCGCTCTGGCTACACCTTGCAAGACGAAGAAAAGTGTTCATTGCGGAGAATTGTTGCATAGGTTCTTTGTTCTCTTTATCAAGTGCTTTAATTTTCGCTGCAAAAGTACGGGACAAGAGTTACAAAGGTGTTACAACGATGCGAAGAACGCGTAACGGCTGCGCCGTCACGGACGGTTTTGCGCCGTCACGGACGGTTTTACGTGCTGCGCCTTGAATGACACGTGTAGAGCGCGAGGTTTTGAAAACCTCGCCCCCATAAGCGGGACACTCATTTTGTACGTGTTGTTAACACTGAGAATCGCGTAAAAACGGCTGACTGTCCACTTGGACGAATATACGCGATTCTCAGCGCGCATAATTATGCGGTTTTTACTTCGTTTTTGGCATATATTCGTCCGAAGCGACCCTTCCATTGCATATATTCCTCTTTTGCTCTAAAATCTGCCCCGTTTTGAGCCAAAACTTTTGGGCAGATAAAAAAAACTGCAAGGCACGCCGTAAAAATTCCATGCCTTGGAATTTTCACGGCGTGCCTTGCTGTTTTTAAAATGTCTGTTGACGCTGTAAAAAAGCGTTTGTTCGTTTCTAGTTTGAGAAGGGCGAATGTAAACTTTTTGTCACAGCGTTAACATTCGAAAGGTTCGTTTGGATGTTGTAATATGATGGCCGTGTAGAGCGTGACGTTTTGAAAACGTCACCCCCATGGAAGGCGCAGCACGCAAAAGCCTCCGTGAGGCCACATTTGCACATTACCTAACCATCACCTTCTGTGCACGCTGGGTCTTTCCGTCCACGGTGAGCTGGACAAGGTAGATGCCGGGAGCGAGGGGAAGGCCGGTGTTCACGCGCTGGCCGCCTACGGTGTAGGCTTCCATGCGGTCCACACGGGACGAGGTGTGCAAGCGGCGGTCGGCGGTGCTGAAAGCAATGACCGAGGCGTCTGCGCCAATGGTCGTTTGGGTCTGCTGGATGCCTGTCACGTAACTGTTCGTGCGGTTGCTGCCGGCATTGAGCACGGAGTTGTTGCGGAGGTTCGAAGCGTCGTAGTAGTGGACGAAGGCAATGACCTGCATGTTCTCCGTCTTCCATGTGTCGTTAATCTCCACTTCGGGATACGTCACGCTGAACTCCGTGCCGTTGGTGAACGTGAGTTGGTCACCGAGGTTGGCAGTGTTGAGCTGCTTACGGATTATGCCGTTGTGGCGGAAACGCTCCACGAGGTCGGCGGGCGCATCGTCAGCGTCGAGGCCGTCCTGGATGTACTCCGTGGTGGGGATGCTGTCCTGCACGAAATAGGCGGTGAGATAAACGGGCGTACCGTTTGCCACAATCTGGCGGTTCACCGCACCACGAACCGTGCAACGGAGTTTGCCGTCGGTCATGTCGGCGTCAACAAGCACCTTCGCCATAGCGGGCTGGTTGGCAGCTTCCACAATGTCGTTGAGGTAGTTGGTGTAGGTGGGTTCGCCGTGGGCAGCCATCACTGCGTAGTTCTGACCCGTAAGGTACGAACGGTTGTAGGTGATGGCGGGGTTGAACGTGCCTTGGTCGCCGAATAGGTAGAGGAGGTCCTTGTCGGCCTGGATGGTGAAGGCGTCGCGGTTGTTGTAACCAGCGTGGTGCGCCACGTAGAGGTTGGGTTTGGCGTATACCTCACGCGCCTGGTCGAGGTAGTAGGCGAGGTAGGGACAGTTGGGACACTTCTGTTCGGTGAACTCTTCCATGAGAGGAATGCGTACAAAGGCGTCGCGCGTCACGTAGTGTGTCGTCGTACCCGGACATCCTGCCTGGGCAGCTGCGCCGTCCATCTGCGAAACGCTGAGGGAGAGTTGCTGCGCAGGACCTTCTGCGGCACCGGGGGCTACAGAGAGGGTTACCACACGACCGTCGTAGGCAGCGAGGGGCGAAGCGAGGGCGACGTCCACGGTGTGGGCTTCGGTGTCGCCGTCGCCTTTGACGGAGAGTACGAGGTTGCTCACGCTCTGTGCGCTCTGGTTGTGGAGATAGACTTTCATGCTTACGGGCACGGAGGGTTCCACGGTGAGGGGCGCGCTAGAGACGAGGGCGTATCCGGTGCGGTCGAGGTCGGCAGCGGCGCCGTCCTCGAGGATGGCCTGGATGAGGGGCGTGCCGCGGTCGGTATATTCGGTCCACGTGCCGTCGCTACCGAGCTTCATCCAGCAGGAACCGGGCACGCTGACGGCGTTGTAAGCTACCACGGGGTAGGCACTGCCGCGCAGTTCGTTCACGCCGTAGCCGACGTAGAGTTTCTCCGTGCCGATGGTGACGGGGGTGTCGAAGTAGACGTCGTTCCAACCTTCGGCGAAGTCGGTGTACTTACGCATGGGTTTGGCGGTGGCGAGGTCACCTTGGATGACCTGCACGTAACTCCACTCTTCAAATTCCTGTTCGTAGGCGGTGCGCAGACAGCAGCGCACGCCGATAATCTTTTTGCCTTTGAGGCGTTGCAGGGCGAGGTCTACGGAGGGGTCGAGACACACGGCGGTACTGAGGAATCCGTTCTTGCCGGATCCGAGTCCCGACACGTCGTTGCCGTAGGGGGTTGCGGCGGGCGAATAGCCGTAGTAGACCTTGCCGCTCTGTGCCGCTCCGCACAGGGCGGTCACGGCAAAGAGGAGGGTAAGGAGGGTTTTCTTGATGTTCATGATGGGGAGGAGGAATGTGCAAATGTGCAAATATGCAAATGTGCGAATGAGGGACGCCTATGGGGGCGAGGTTTTCAAAACCTCGCGCTCTACACGGCATTTTAAAGCGAAGCACGCAGACGCCTATGGGGGCGAGGTTTTCAAAACCTCGCGCTCTACACGGCATTTTAAAGCGAAGCACGCAGACGCCTATGGGGGCGAGGTTTTCAAAACCTCGCGCTCTACACGGCATTTTAAAGCGAAGCACGCAAAAGCCTCCGTGAGGCCTTATCGCACTTCTTTCGTCACTACGCTCTTGCCATTAACAATGCGCTTTACGAGATATACGCCGGGAGCGGGCTTCTCGTTGAGGGGAAGCTGCACGCCTGAGGTGGTGTAGACTGCCACTACGCGACCTGTGGACGAAGCGGTGGCATTGTCAATGCCCGTGGGAGAAGTGAGCAGACATTCCGTGGAGTTGATGACCTGACGGTGGTCGGCAGCGTTCTGCTCGCCACGGTTGATGAAGGCAATGACACCGAGTTTGTCGGCAGCCCACTTGGAAGAGATGCGCTGGTCGAAGTGCTGGTGGAACTTACCGTCTGTGGTGGTTATTTCCGTACCGAAGAGGGGCGTAAGGCGACGACGAATCACACACTCGTGGGTATATTCGCCACCGTATTTCTCTTCTTCCGACTCGTCCCAGAACTTCTGGCTCGTACTCTTCACGTCGTGCTCCACGAGGTAGACGCTGAGGTAGAGGGGTTCGCCTTTGGGCATTACGTCGTCGGCAATTTCGCCGTCCACGTCGATGCTCACGCCCTTGGCGTCGTCGTTCACGCTTCCCGAGGCGATGACGGCAGCGAAGGTGGGAGTGTTGAGTACCTGCGAGTAGACCTGTGCGCCGGCTTCGGTATAGAGGGTATGGCCCACGGTGGCGAGGCGACCGGGTGAACCCCATGCGGAATAGGAGTAAGTGTTGCGGTCAATGCTCTCGGCGGGGATGTAAACGAGCGTACTGTCGTTGTCCAAAAGGGCGAGTTGCATGGCGATGGCGTCGTCGCTCTCAGAACCTGTCATAAACTGGTCCTCGTTGTGCACGCTGATGACGGTAAAGCGGTCGCGCATACCGGTGAGGCCGGAGGTGATGTAACCGAAGTAAGTAGGTCCGTACACGCTGTTCTCGTTGGTGTAGAACTCAATGAGCGGACGCTTCACGTATTTTGCAGCCACGTCTTTGGGCACACCAATCTGGTCGATGGTGGCAGAGAAGGGCTTGGTGGGCACTTCGCCGTTGACGTAGTTGAACGTGTAGGTGGCAGGACCCGACTTGAAGCAGTGAACGGGAATGTTGTACTTGGCGCTGTAGCCCGGAGCAATGGGAGTTTGGAGTTCAAACTCTTCGTTCCATACGGAGTCGCCCTGGGTGCACTGAATGCCGATGGAACCAATGTCGTTGGTGCCTCGGTTGTAGATGCGCACTTGGGTGGCGGAGGTGGAGTCGGCACGGGTGAGGACATCGTACTGGAAAGTGGGCACGCTCACAATGTTGTGGAACTTGCCCTCGGCGTCTTCCACCGTGGCCATGAGGGCGAGCTGACCCATTTCGTTCAGGTCGCGCCAGATGGGGTTGCCGTTGGCGTCGTTGTCGCCTTCCTGATAGAGGAGGCAGGAGTTCTTCACGTTGTGGGGATAGAGTGTGGGGAGGTAGTTGCCAGTGGTGAGTTTAAGGCTTAGGCCGAGGTAGAGGCTGTCCATGTCGGCAGTAATTTCTATGCCTTTGTCGAGCTTCACGGTGTTCCAACCCACGGAGTTGGTGGGGGTAAACTTGGCGGAGGCGAGGTCGGTGCCGTTGATATCCTCACGAACGAAGGCTTTGACGGAGGGTTTGTACGAACGGTTGTTCCAACCTACTTGGAGCGAACGGATCACACCGCCCACGTAGTCGCCGAATTGGTCTTTGGTGAGGAGCACGGCAGCGCCAACGTTGCAGTCGGCTTCGGGGGTGATGCCGTCGCTTTCGTAGATGTAGTCTGAAATGCTGCAGTAGCCTATGGAGATAGCGTCCACGCTGGTGGCGCGGGCTGCGAGGGGACGGGCTGCGCTCTCAGCGGCGGTGGCGCCGGTGGTAATGGCGGGAGTGAGTGCTGTCATGGGCACGGCAACGGCTTTTGCTGCGCGGTGCTGAAGCCATGCGCCCTGGGCTGAGGCGGCAAAGGGCATGGCAAGGACGAGGGCGCCGGAGAGAAGTGCACGGGAGAGTAGTGTTTGTGGCATAAGCGGAAATGTGTGTGTGATTTGTCTGTTGTTTTGGATGAATATTCGGTTTGTGATTACAAAAGTACGCATTTCCCGCCAAGGGAGTATACAGAACGTAAGCAATAATGGAAGGAAATGTGCAAATGTGCAAATGTGCGAATGAAGGATGCATAAGAACGTACAAAAACCGCCCATGAAGAGGAATGAACGTTTGTTCACCACGCTTCATGGGCGGTTTATTATCGTGTAGAGTGCGAGGTTTTGAAAACCTCGCCCCCATAAGTGACGCAAAAGCCTCCGTGAGACTGTTTTCAAAACATCACGCTCTACACGACACAAAACAAAAGGCGCATTACTTACGCAGCAAACGCGCGCGATAGTTCTGGTTGATGATGGCCTGGGGAAGGAGGTCGCCGTAGACGGTGTATGAGAACACAGCTTTTTGGGTGCGTGAACCTACGTAGTCCATGAACACGATGCCCGTAGGACCGACGTTCTCGCTTTCGCACAGGTAGTTGTAGAACGGAGGATTCACGTTGGCTGCATTGTAAATGTATTCCCATGCAGCACCCACCGAACCGCTATAGCCCGAAGTGTAGTTGGCTGCCCAAGGGAAGCCGTTGGTGCTGTTGACGAAGGTTTTCGTGGTTTGGTAGAGGGCCTTGAGCTGATTGAGTTTCTCTGCTCCGCCGTCGCCGGTGTATTTGTAGTAGTCCTGCACGTAGTACTTGGAGGTCTGCCCGTTGGCGCTGAGCGAGGCTTCGCCGCTTGAGCAATAGGGGAAACTCTGAACGAGGGCGGCTTTCTTGCGACCGGGGTAGTCGTTGCGTGTGAAGATGATCAACTTGCCGCGACACTCGCCGATGGTCAGGTCGGGACGCCACTGCACGATGATGTCGTCGTACTTCTTCAAAGCTTCGGCTATTTCGTCCCACTTGTCGGCATCCTTATCCGTCAAAAGGAGTTTTTCGCTTTCGTGACGGAGCTGCATGATGACAAACTCGCCAGGGTTGGCGGCAAGCTTCGTCTTGAACATAGAGAGTACGTTGTCCAGGCTATAGTTTGTCATAGTGAAGCCGTGCCACACCCACATCTCTTTCTTGGAGGTACGATAAGCCGGACGGATGTCGAAGGCACGGATGCCCATGTTGAACTGTTCTTCAAGCGTCAAACTCTGCGTCTTGGCAATGTTCGACATTGATGTGCTGCTTGCTGCGGCATCGTGCGTGCCGGGAATGGAGAGCTGCTGCACGTAGATGTTGTCGTCGAGGGTGGTAATCCAGTTGTTGCCCTCGTTCTCGCTTTTGACGGTGCGGGAGCGAACCGCTTTCTTGGAACGAGCTGCACCGTCGTTGCCCACGCTGACCGTTAGGTTCTTCGTGCTGCCGGCAGCTGCCACACGGAACTGCACGTTGTTCATGTTCACCGTGGGAGGGAGGCTCACGCTCATCGTCACGCTCTGACCGGGTTCGAGGTCCACGCAGTTGGTAGAGTCGTTAGCGGTGTGGATGTTCACAAATGTCGTAGTGGTGGCGGTGCAAGTGGACGATGTGTTGTTCTTGAGATTGCCCGCCTCGTCACAAAGACCGGCTTCAGCGTCAGCGCCAGCGGCGGGCACTTTATAATAGAAATAGTCTGCGTTGGCAGTTTCTTCAGGCACGGAGGCGATGACTTGCAGACCGGTTACAGAGCACAGACTGTTGGCGTTGTCTGTGGCGTCGCGACTCACGGTGACCTCGAGCGTGGTCATGATGGAACTGTAGTCTTGCTTGAAGCCTTCGCGCAAGTCGGCAGTAGTGGTGTAGTTGTGATTGGCTTCGGTGGTCTTTTCGCCGTTGAGCGTAACGACCTGCGAACGGCTAATGGGACACTTGACGACGGTGTAGTCCGTGCCGTTCGTTTGAACGTTGAGGTCGCGGGAAGCAAGCCCGTTGTCGTCGGAGCAACTGCTCACGCCAGCGGCAACGAAGAGTGTCGCGGCGAAAAGACCTGAGAGAGAGAGTCGTGTTTTTGACATAAGCGGAAAAGGGTATTGGATTGGACTGTTAATGATTAATTTTCGTTTCGTGTTGACAAAAGTAAGCATTTATGCCTAAGGAATGATGAGAAACTTCGCGAATGTACAAATGAGTAAATGAGCACGTGTGTAATGTGTAAAAAAAACACCGCTCCTCACGCGCGCGCGTATACACCAAAGTTTGTGCAACCTGCTGTCACCTGTCACCCCCGCAGGGGGGGGGGGGTGCGTGGCTAGCGCCTTCCATGGAGCTTTGCATGCTGCGCCGCTTATGGGGGCGACGTTTTCAAAACGTCGCGCTCTACACGGCCGTCATGGACGCTCTTGCGTGCTGCGTTTTGAGGGCGCAAGCGCATGGAGGTCACGTCTCCGACGTGACGCTCTACACGGCTGCCCCGGTGACAGGTGACAGCAGGTTGCACAAACTGCGGTATAACGCGCGCGTGCGCGAAAAAGCCGCTGTTTTTCACCAAAATGTACAGAGAAGAGAGAACTGCAAACGTCTGCAAATTTTGGGCTACTAGCCCAACGTGTTGGGCTAGTAGCAAATTTCAATTTGCTGCCTTCACGGATGGTTTTGCTCCGCATATGGGGGTGACGTTTTCAAAACGTCACGCTCTACACAATGTGCTGCGCTTTGATTTCTTCGCATTCAAAGCGCAGCACGCAAAACCGTCCGTGACGGCGTGACCCCCATGCGCTTGCGCCCCAAAGTGCAAACAACTATCTACAAGCTCAACGTGTTGAGCTACGAGCAAATTTCAATTTGCTGCCTTCACGGACGGTTTTGCACCGCATATGGGGGCGAGGTTTTCAAAACCTTGCGCTCTAAACGGCTTACAGTTTTTTTGTACAGATTTTGGGCCTTTTATAGCAAATTTCTAAATTGCTAAATGCTTGATGCCAAGGTCACAAAAGGCTTTTTGAAGAAGCAAAAAGTAATGTGTCAATACACTGGAGTTTGACACCAGTACTGACACACGACATTGCCTAAAAATTTGGAGATGAGTGAAATGGCTCGTTACCTTTGCAACACGCTAAGCTCGTGTAGAGCGCGAGGTTTTGAAAACCTCGCCTCCATAAGCGACGAAAAATTTGCGCAAAACATAGCCCATCACATGAGCGCAAAGCATAGCACAATTGCTCATAAGCGTTACATATACCTTACTCAAAACCGCAAAGCATCCTACATTTGCACATTTGCATATTAGCGTCCTTGCCATGAAAAGATCATACTCCCAAACCCTCCGTACCTTCATCCGCCGTGTCACCGAAATGCTCTTCCGTCGCGGCATCACCGTGCGTGCAGCCATCGTCGAAGTGCTGCGCCGCTTGCGCCAACGCGGCATCTGGCCACTGAAAACTCAGACGCAAAAAGCTGTAGAAAACTTGTCTGAGAACCAAGGCTCAAAGCCCGAAACGTCCGATTCCGGCAGTGCCATGCGCGAACTCTCCGAACAAGCCCAGGCCTTCCTCGCCGCTCGCTACGACGTGCGCTACAACGTGCTCGACGGACGGCCCGAGATACGCCTCAAACCCGAAGCCGCCGCAGAAGTCTGCGAAGCCGAGCGCAAACGCCTTGCCGACTTCTGCGCCGTGGACGAACTCGTGCTAAACACCATTGTGCTCCACCTCCACACCGCCGGCATCGGCGTGTGGGACCGCGACGTGCGTCGCCTCGTCTGCTCCTTCCTCCCCGAACAGTACCACCCCCTCACCGCCTACCTTGAGCAGCTCCCCGAGTGGGACGGCACGGACCGCGTGGCGGAGTTGGCTTCGCGCGTGAGCGACGACGCACTTTGGCACACCGTGTTCCACACCTGGATGCGTGCCGCCGTGCGTCAGATGTGGTGCGCCACGGAGGTTCACCGCACCGCCCTCGACGCCACAGACATCAGCGCACAGGGCGGCAACCAACTCGCCCCCGTGCTCATCAGCCGCGAACAGGGTCTGCACAAAAGCACCTTCTGCCGACTGTTGCTACCTGAAGAACTCCGCACCTATTTCACCGACAAATTCGAACTCGCTGGCCGTACGAACCACGACCTCGAACTCTCGCGCTTCGCCCTCGTCAACCTCGACGAGTTCGACCGCTTCTCCGCCTCGCAGATGGTGCGCCTCAAAAACCTCATGCAACTCTCCACGATGAGCGTGCGCCGTCCGCATGCCCGTTTTTACGAAACGCTCCAACGCACAGCATCGTTTATCGGCACGAGCAATACCGCCGAACTCCTCACCGACCCCACCGGTTCGCGCCGCTTCTACTGCCAGGAAGTGACCGTTCCCATAGACTGCGCCACACCCATCGACTACCCCCAACTCTACGCCCAACTCCTCGCCGAAGTGCTACGTGGCGAACCCTGCACGCTTTCTGCTGCCGACCAAGATGCGCTCGAGCAGCACAACAAGCCCTACTACCGCGCCTCGGCGCTGCGCGAAGCGTTCCTTGCCACCTACGACGTGGTGGATGTAGACGCAGAAAGTGTCTCTGAAACTTCTGCAGACACCGCCTCGCCCTCGTGGCTCACCGCCACGGACATCTACACATCGCTTACCGAGCGCTACTCCCAGCGTGTACTCTCAGGAACACCCTCGCAGCTTGGTCGCCAGTTGACCTTCGTCGGCGTGGCAAGGCGACACACCAAGCGTGGCACGCTTTATCTTGTGAGAAAGAAGTAACTTAAGTTTCGGATTTAAAATCCAACGGAGATTTATGCGGCAATCTGGCTGTAGGCCAGACACGTAACCAGCCCACGGTGTCAACCGTGGGTAAGTTTTGCGCGATAATGCTGGGCTGTAAGCTCAGCACAAGGACGGATAAGGTGCGGGGATAAGAAATTTTTCTTTCTTGGTTGTGCTGAGCCTACAGCCCAGCATTTCCGCGCTTTACACCACCCACGGTTGACACCGTGGGCTATTTACGCGTCGTGCCTACAGCACGATTTCCGCTCAAACTCAGTGTGAAACCTAAATCCGAAAGTTGAAGAAGTAAGCCGTCACGGACGGTTCTTTGTGCTTCGCTTTAAAAAGCCGTGTAGAGCGTGCAACGCATGGGGGTCACGTCTCCGACGTGACAATTGAGCGCCATGAGGACGTGTAGAGCGCGAGGTTTTGAAAACCTCGCCCCCATAAGCTACGCAAAAGCCTCCGTGCGGCCTTTTTCGTATGTTGTGTAAAGCGCAAAAAGTTGTGCACCTACGTTTTGCACACGTGTGCTTATTCCTTAAATTTGCATGTTGTAATTAAATTTGTGTCCCAAGTAGTCACCCCAAAACCTCACCCTTACGAAATGAAAGATAGCATTGCCTACAAGTTGAGCAGCGGAAAGCCCAATAAGTTCCGTCATTTCCTCACAGGCTATCTGCGCACGCTCGTTCCCGGCGTGTTCTTCCGCAAGCGCCTTGAGCGTGTGCTCGAGCGTGCCCGCAAGCGGACGGACTATCCCTACATAGAGCAGCGGGTGGACTACTACATGAAGCAAACCGCCCCCTTCGCCCTTCCGCAGGCCGACAGCCAGAAGCGCGACCGCAGTTGGCTCCACTACATCGGTCCGCTCAGCGGTTTCCGCCACAACACGTTCCACTCCGCCTACTACCTCGACCAACAGGAAATCACGCGGTGGTTCCCTTCCACGTTCCGCTGGAGCTTCTGCCCCGGCGACGTTTACTTCACCCCCACCCTTCCCACCGTGGTGAAAAGCCGGCTCCTCGCTGCCGACAACCATAACTCCGTAATTCTCAAACTCGACAAACTCCGCCATTTCCTTTTCGTCAACGACCCCGTGCCGTTCTCGGAAAAGCAGAACTGTGTGATCTTTCGCGGCAAAATACGCCAAAGCCGTGTGCGCACCCTCTTCCTCCAAAAGTTCTTTGGTCGCGAAGGCTTCGACTGTGGCGTAGTGGGCCGCAACGAAGGTTGTCCCGAGGAGTGGATGAGCTCGAAGAAGACCATCCGCCAGCATTTGGACTACAAATACATCATGGCCCTCGAGGGTAACGACGTGGCGAGCAACCTGAAGTGGGTCATGTCGTCCAACTCCATAGCCGTCATGACGCGTCCCACGTGCGAAACGTGGTTTATGGAAGGCACGCTCCGCGCCGGTTACCACTACATCGAAGTGAAGGACGACTTCTCCGACCTTGAGGAAAAGATAGCCTACTACAACGCCCACCCCGACGAAGCCGCCGCCATAGTGGACCACGCCCACGATTACGTACGACAGTTCATGGACCCGAAGCGCGAACTCCTCATCTCGCTCCTCGTCATGGACCGCTATTTTAAACTCTCCGGGCAAAAGCAATAAATCGAGATTTTTCGGATTTATATAACATAAGAGCAACCCAAATCCGAAGTAGAACAATCCCCCCTATGCAGGACAGCACCATACACATCGCCTTCAACATAGACCGCCATTACGTCTCGCAATGCATCGTGACGATGGTTTCCGTCATGGAAAACAACCGCAACGCACGTCCGCTTTGGTTCCACATTGTGGAAGAAAGCCTCAGCGATGCACAGCGCGGACTCATCAGCGGATATGCCGAAAAGTACGGCCACCGCGTGAGCTACTATCGTCCCGCCGCCGATGCCCTCGAAGGCTTCGCCATCAAGCGCTTCAGCCACCGCATCACCATGGCAACCTACTACCGCTGTCTCCTCTCCGACCTCCTGCCCCAGAGTCTCAGCCGCGTGCTCTACCTCGACTGCGACATACTCGTGCTCGAGCCCCTCGATGACTTCTACGACATGGCGCTCGACACTGCACCCGTGGCAGCCGTGGCCGACATGGCGTGTAACGAAACGGCGCGCTACGACACGCTCCACTATCCCGCCGCCGACTCCTACTTCAACGCCGGCGTGCTCCTCGTGAACCTCGACTACTGGCGCAGCCACCACGTGCCCGAAGCTTGCGCCCGTTACTACAAGGCCCATCCCGAGCGCATCCTCTTCAACGACCAGGACCTTCTGAACAGCCTGTTCCACGGCAACAAGAAGTTCGTCGACATCAAGTGGAACATGCAAGACGCCTTCTACCGCACCCGTCAGAAGTTCGATCCCGTGCTCCACCGCCACACCGGCGCCGACCTCCTCCACCCCGCCATACTCCACTTTACCAACCGCAAGCCTTGGGAGTGGGACAACCAGCACCCCCTGCGCCACCTCTATGCCCTCTACGAGCAAAAGTCGGTCAGCGTATGCCCCTGTTCGCCCCTCACCAAACTATGGCATGCCGCGGCGCGCGCTCTCAAACTCCTCCCCTACCGTTTGCATCTCCGCAAGCCCAAATACATCACCCTTCCCCGTTGATTTTCCCCGTTATATGAATATCTATTGCGTCGTTGTAACCTACAACCGTCTCGCCCTCCTCAAAGAATGTCTGCAGGCCGTCGCCAACCAGACTCGCCACCCCGACCGCATCATCGTGGTGGACAACTGCTCCACCGACGGCACCACCGACTATCTCCGCGACAATGCCGAAAGGCTCGGACTGCACGTGGTGTATATGGACAAGAACGTAGGCGGTTCGGGCGGATTCTCCCGCGGACTCAAGGAGTCCGTGCTCGAGGGAGCCGACTTCACCTGGCTCATGGACGACGACACCATACCCGCCCCCGACCAGTTGGCGCGCCTTGCTGCCGTGGCAAAGGAAAGAGAGAACGTGGGTTTCGTCTACGGCCGCGTGAACTGGACCGACGGCGAACAACACCAGATGAACGCTCCCGGTTTTGGCAAATACAACCCCAACCCCACCGAAGAGTGCGCACCCTGCCACACCGCCTCCTTCGTATCGCTCCTCGTCAGCACCCAGGCCGTGCTTAAAGTGGGACTCCCCATCAAGGAATTCTTCATCTGGTGCGACGACATAGAGTACACCCTCCGCATATCCAAAGCCGGCTTCAAGTCGTTCTACGTGAAAAGCGCCGTAGCGCTCCACAAGTCCGTCTCCAACTATTTCCCCTCGGTCGACAAAGCCCCGGCCCACATGGCTTCGCGCTTCTACTACCAGATGCGCAACACCACCTACATGAAGCACACCCACGTGAAGTTCTACCCCTTCCTCTGGATATCCACTCTGAACAAACTCCGCGTGATGAAACACCGCATCAAGCGGCGCGGCGACGGGAGCGAAGCCGAATTTCTCAAAGCCGTGAAGCGCGGTTGTCGCGACGGTCTCCACTTCAATCCCAAAATAGAGTACATCAACCCGAAGCACATCAAAAACCGCAAAATCCCTCAATGAGGGATCAAAACCAGCGATTCAATCCCTCATTGAGTGACGAATTTGCGCGAATTCGTCACTCAATGAGGGATTAATGCGTATATTTGCTGCGTTACTTACAATAAAAAGGTGCAAAGATGATAGACAACCGACTATATGAATACATGACCGAGCAGTTGAAGCGCACTCCTCTTGAATTCGTTCGTTACAAATACAGCGAAGTGAACTGGGAGAGCCGTTTGGTGGGCATTATAGGTCCGCGCGGTGTAGGCAAGTCCACCATGCTGCTTCAGCACATTAAGCAAAGCACGGATGGCAAGCGCCTCTATGTGTCGGCCGACAACTTATACTTTGCCAATCACAGCCTGATAGATTTTGCCGACGATTTCATGAAGGAAGGAGGCACACACTTATATATAGACGAAATTCACAAATATTCCGGTTGGAGCCGCGAACTGAAGCAAATCTACGACACCCATCCGGCATTGCACGTGACGTTTACCGGTTCGTCCGTCCTCGACATCAAACGCGGCGAGGCCGACCTGAGCCGTAGGGCACTCGTCTACTCCATGCAGGGCCTTTCGTTCAGAGAATACCTCAAACTCTTTCACGGCATAGACAGCCGGTCCTATACGTTTGAAGAAATTATCAATCATGAGGTAACCATTCCCCAACTCGAACACCCCCTGCCGCTCTTCCGCGAATATCTCCAGAGCGGCTACTATCCCTTTGCCACCG
This sequence comes from bacterium, assembly GCA_963656685.1. GTDB lineage: Bacteria > Bacteroidota > Bacteroidia > Bacteroidales > Bacteroidaceae > Alloprevotella. The sequence continues at coordinate 36,917 of CAVKJJ010000002.1, forward strand.
AAGGCGACTTCGCGTTGCGCATGCAGCAAGTGGTGGACCAGACGCTCGATGTGGACATCCCGCAATATGCCGACATGAAAGTTTCTACAGCAAGGAAACTCAAGCAAATGCTCGTCATCATCTCCGAACTTGCCCCCTTCAAGCCCAACTTCGAAAACATGGCCTCCGAAATAGGCGTCAGCAAAAACAATGTGCCCGACTACCTCGTGTACCTTCAGCGCGCAGGTATGATAGGTCTGCTCAGAGACGACACAAACGGACTGCGAAATCTCGGAAAAATAGAGAAAGTATACGTCGACAACCCCAGTCTCATGGCCGTGCTTACCCCTCAACCCAACATTGGCAACGTGAGGGAAACGTTCTTCTACAACCAAATGCGCGAACGGCAACTTGTTAGCGCCTCAAGGGTGTCGGACTTCACCATTGGCGAGTATACCCTTGAAATAGGCGGGCGAAACAAAGGCAAAAAGCAGATAGAAGACGTGAAGAACGGAATAGTGGTAAAAGACGACATCGAAAACGGTCATGGCATAGTTGTTCCCTTGTGGAACTTCGGCATGAACTATTGAACCACGCTTACGGGTGGCGAAACAACCGCCAATCCGTTCCCTTTTCCCACGCGAACTTGTAACTTTGCATCCACAACACTCTAACTCCATAGCCATATGACCCCTATAGTAAGCATTATCATGGGCAGCACAAGCGACCTGCCCGTCATGGAGAAAGCGGCAAAATTTCTCGAAGAGATGGAAATACCCTTCGAAATGAATGCCCTCTCCGCCCACCGCACACCCGCTGAAGTAGAAGAATTTGCACGCACGGCAAAAGACCGCGGCCTGCGCGTTGTCATTGCCGGAGCAGGCATGGCAGCCGCCCTTCCCGGCGTCATCGCCGCCAGCACCACGCTCCCCGTCATCGGTGTGCCCATAAAAGGTATGCTCGACGGACTCGACGCCATGCTCTCTATCATACAGATGCCTCCCGGCATTCCCGTAGCCACCGTTGGCGTGAACGGCGCACAGAACGCTGCCATCCTCGCCGCCGAAATGCTCGCACTCTCCGACGAGAACGTTGCCGCACGCCTTGCCGCCTACAAAGGCGGACTGAAGGAAAAAATTGTGAAGGCCAACGCAGACCTCAAGGAAGTGAAGTATAAGTTCAAGACCAACTGATGGACATTTTCAACTACAACCCGCGCCGTTCCCACACGGTCCACATAGGCAACCGCCCGCTCGGCGGCGACAATCCGCTCCGCATACAGAGCATGACCACCACCGCCACCACCGACACAGAAGGTTGCGTGCGCCAGTGCGTGGCACTCTTCGACGTCGGCGCCGACTACGTGCGCCTCACCACGCAAGGTTCGCGCGAGGCCGAAAACCTCCGCAACATAAAGGCCGAACTGCGCCGCCTCGGTTACGACCGTCCCCTCGTGGCCGACGTACACTTCAATCCCGCCGTGGCCGACCTCGCCGCCACCATAGTGGAAAAAGTGCGCATCAATCCCGGCAACTACGTGGATCCCGCGCGCCAGTTCAAGCACCTCGAATACACCGACGAGGAATATGCCGCCGAACTCGAGCGCCTCGAAACGCGATTCAAGCGTCTGCTGGCCATCTGCCGCGAGCATCACACAGCCCTGCGCATTGGTGTGAACCACGGTTCGCTCTCCGACCGCATCATGTGTCGCTACGGCGACACACCCGAGGGCATCGTGGAGAGCGCCATGGAGTTTCTCCGCGTCTGCGTGAAGGAAAACTTCACCGACGTGGTCATCTCTATTAAAGCCTCCAACACCCAAGTGATGGTGCGCTCCGTACGTCTTCTTTGCACCGCCATGGAGAAAGAGCACATGGACTTCCCCCTCCACCTCGGTGTGACGGAAGCCGGCGAAGGCGAAGACGGTCGTATAAAAAGCGCCGTGGGCATCGGTGCACTCCTTGCCGACGGCATTGGCGACACGCTACGTGTGTCGCTCTCCGAAGCACCTGAGGCGGAAATCCCCGTAGCCTACAAACTCGCTTCGTACGTTGTGCAGCGCGCCGGGCACCCCATGATTCCCGCCACACCAGCCTTGCAGTTCGACTACCTCCACCCCGTGCGTCGTGACACTTGTGCCGTGCGTAACATAGGCGGCACAAACGTGCCCGTGGTAATAGCCGTCAGCGACGGCACCGCAGCCGACGTGGACCCAGAACTCAAGCCCGACTACGTATACTGCGGACAGCAACTCCCCGAGCCTTCCAAACGCATTGCCGGAGCAGGCTACATCGTGGACGCCGACAAGTGGAACGGTGAGGAGAACACCTATCCGGCTTTCAACAAGTCGTGCCTCATGTATGTGGCAGCTTGCCACACGCCCGTGAAGTTCCTTTTCCTCAGCTACCTCGACCTCGACGAGGAAGTGAAGGCTTGCTTGCGTCACGACTCCAACGTGGTGGTCATTGCCCAAAGCAACCATCCCAACCGCCTCGGCGAGCAGCGTGCTCTCGTTCACGAACTTTGGCGCGAGAACATCCCCACGCCCGTGGTCTTCTTCGAACATTACACCATGGGCTTCAACGAAAAGGAAGACTTCCAACTCCATGCAGCTGCCGACCTCGGCGCACTCCTTTTCGACGGCATCACGGACGGCGTCATGCTTTTCTGTCAAAAACCGAAGAATGGACGCGCCCTTCCCCTGAAGGTTGTCAACGCCACGGCTTTCGGCATACTCCAGGCAGCGCGTCTGCGCACCTCGAAGACGGAATACATCAGTTGTCCGGGATGTGGCCGTACGCTCTACGACCTGCCAGGCACCATAGCGCGCATCAAAGCCGCCACGGCTCATTTGAAAGGCCTGAAAATAGGTATTATGGGCTGCATAGTGAACGGTCCCGGCGAGATGGCCGACGCCGACTACGGCTACGTGGGCGCTGCACGCGGAAAGGTGAGCCTTTACCGCGGCAAGGTCTGTGTGGAGAAAAACATCCCCGCAGAAGACGCCGTGGACAAGCTCCTCGCACTCATTGAGAGCGACCGCAAGGCGTGACCCCATGCACCGCTTACGAAATTGCTGAAACTAACACGAAGATTCCCCTTCACAAACGCTTTTTCTCATTACAGGAAAAGCAACTTGTGAAGGGGAATCTTTGTGTTATAAAAAGCTTCAGCTTACTTGCGGGTGAAGACTACGCCGTAGGGGTGCATGCCCACGTTGGCCTTGGTCTTGAAAGCACCGTCGGAACCGTAAACATAGACAAAGCCATTGGACGAATAGCCCATAGGACCATTGTCGGAGCAAATGTAGAGGTCGCCGTTGGCAGGATTGATGTCAAGCGCATTGGGCATTTCGGGAAGATGGGCAGCGTCGAGTGTCCAGCCAGTTGTGGCAGCAGGCGTAGCGGTAGCGTCCTGAGCGGTGAGGTAGAGGGCAGACTGCACGTCGCACGTGTTGGTCGTGTAGTTGGCAGTGTAGTCAACCACATAGAGGCGGTTGTCCTGGCAAGCCACGAGTTGGCCGGAGCAGTAGTCCGTCACGGTGTAGTCTGGGGCGATGCGCTGAACCTTAGGCATTTCGGTGTAGTAGTTGCCGCGAGCCACAACGTAAACGTTGCCCCACTTGTCGGCCACGATGGCACCGGGATTCGTGCCCACCGTCACGTCGCGTTCCTTAGTGAAGGTTTCGGGATTGATCACAGCCACCTTCTTGCCGTCGGCATAACCGTTGGCATAGTTGTAACCGTCGCTGATGCTCACATAAATCTTGCCGTTGGCCTCGCAGAGGTTGGCGGGGTTGGGACCTACTTCAATCTGAGAAGTCTCGTAGGAGAGGGTGTCCACACGGGTGAGTTTGCCGTCGTTGTTCGTCACGAACACATACTTGCCTGCACCGCAAACGGCTTCGGGCTCGTTGGTTGACACTTCAGCAACCTTCTTGAGCGTGGTGCCGTCAACGACCCACAACTTGTTGCTGCCGTAAACGGGCACATAAATCTTGGAACCGTAGTGAACGGCAGCCTGGGGCGAGTCGCCGAGGCTCTGGCCGTTGGCAGCTTGGAACACGTCGTTGGTGACGTTCCACGTAGAAAGGTCTACATAACTTACAGAACCGGCCACGCCGCCGTACTGGTTGCCTTGGTTGATGACGTAAGCGCCGTTGGCGTCGTTGGTCCAGTCTTTGGGAGTCGTTACTTCCGAATCGTCGTCGGAACAGGCAGCGAAACCTGCAGAAAGAAGCAGGGCAAGCGCTGCGAACTTGAGGTGTTTGAGTGATTGTTTCATTTGTATGAGTTTATGTTTAGAATTTCAGTGAGAGCGAAAGCTTGTAGCTGCGGCCCGGCATGGGGTAGCGGCGTATCACTTCGTAACGCTTATTGAAGGCGTTGACGAGGTCGGCACGCGCTTCAAGCGTGAGGCTGCGGAGAGTAAACGTGCGGAACACGGCTGCGCCCCACTCGCTGTAAGCAGGCATGTGGGTGGTGGCCATATGTTCCAATGTGCTCCAACGACCAGCGGCAAAGGTGGTGTGGACCACTGCCGACAGCCAGGGGTTCTGCCAGGTGAACGATGCTGCACCGCTGTGGAGCGGTGTGTAGGGGAGTTGCAGACCGGCATTGATGGTGCCTTGCTGGCGCACGTTGACGGCGCGTTGCCACGAGTAGTTCACGGCAAGCGAGAGGGTGTGGCGTGCGGCAGGAACAAATTCGCTTTCGAGCGTGAGGTCCACGCCCGTAGCTTTTGTACGGCCCAGGTTTACCGTGCGCCACACTTGCAGGTTGTACGGCACGCTGACAATGCGGTCTTTCACGCGGTTGGTATAGGCGTCGGCGGTGAGGGCTACGAGTGTCCACCACGTGAAAGGCGAGGCTTGGAACGTAAGACCGCCGCTAAGCTGGCTCGTGCGCTCGGGAAGGAGCGATGTGGAACCGAGATGGTAGTAGTACGACTCGGTAAAGGTGGGCTGGCGGTACGTTTCCTTATAACCACCTCGGAGGTACAACCGGCAAGCGCGGTCCGTCACGAGATACGAGGCCATGAACGAAGGCGAGATGCGGTTCACGTTGCGCGCCTTCTCCAGCGAAGGGGACGCGGCGGCAGAGGTTGTCGCCGTGGCGCTGACGTTGTCGCGTGCCAAGAGGCTTACAGCGCGCGCCATGACGTTCCATCGTTGTGTGCGGTACTGCAGCGAGAGGGCTTGTTGCCACGTGTCGCGCGCCACGTCGTTGTCCGTCGAAAGATTGCTCGTGAGCCAAGCGTGGGCGTAGTCCAGTGCATAAGCGGCACTCAATCCGCCAACGATGCGGTAGCTGGCGCCTGCTGTGGCGTAGGCTTCGCTCTGCCAATAGTTTTGGCGCAAAGCTCCGCCGGGATATTGTCCGTCGATGTCGGCATAGCGCGACTCTTGCCAGTTGTAGCGGGCTGCAGCCATGACGTTCCATCGACCGAAGGTTTGTGTCCAGTTCATCTGCCCGAAAGCGTTCTGAAGGCTCTGCCGCTCGTTGTTGTCGTCGACGTAGAGCACAACTTGTCCGGGAAGCCGCCGGTGGTTGTTGTAGTAGAAAGCCTTTGCCTTCACTGCCCCACCCCGCCGTGTGGTGTGTGTGGCGTTGGCCTCGAGCGTATAGCTCTGCATGCGGCTGTTTGTGCGGCGCTTGTGTTCCGAAGCCACTCCGTTGCTGACGAAGAAGGGATAGTCGTTGAGGCCGAAAAAGTAGTCGGCGCCGAAGGATAGACAGGTACGTTGACCACTTCTTTTAGCAAGCGAAAAGGACGGGTTGTAGACGTTCCACGATGACTGGCGGAGCGTGAGCGATCCGTGGAGGCGGTTGTCGGAGGGGGTTGCTGTGGCGGCATACAGATTGACTACAGCTGCAGCCATGCTACGCACGGGGCAGAGCAGGCGGTCGTTGTCGAGCGTCTGGAGTTCTATGCCGCTGAGTCGTTCCACCTGAAAGCGTTGGAGGTCTATCTGACCTTGCTGTGCATCGGTCACGGGAAGGCCGTCGTAGGTGACGGCGGTGTGCGAAGCGCCGAGTCCGCGCACGCTGACGGTCTTGAGGCCGCCCGCACCGCCGTAGTCGCGGAGGTTCACTCCAGCCAAGCGTCGGAGGGCATCGCCTGTGTCGGTGATGCCGCGGGTGGTGAGCGAAAGCGAGTCGATGCGCTGCAAGGGCGCCGGTGCTGCCAAAAGACGCATGCGCGCACTGGCGGTGACAACGGCCGTTCCGAGCGTGTCGACGGGCAACGGGGCGGACACAGAGGCATGTCCGACGCTTGCCGCTACGGTGGCGAACGCCATGGGCAAGAGTAGGCTCATTTTTCTTTTTGATTTTTGGAAAGACTGTTCCTTTACCGCTCTCGTTGGTGCGGCGACGTGGAACATTGTCGTGACAGGTAGCTGCGTGTTCTCTCCTCGGAAAACTGCAACTGAGGGGACGCGGGTGCTTTCGTCAAGCAGCGCTCGTGGCGTCCGGCAAAGGCGGCAGGTCTTCTGGCTTGTTCCCGCACGGGTTCGCCTTCCCCTCCGATCAGCCCGGTTACGGCAAAATGCAGAGCATCGTTGCGATGCTTGCCTTTGCCCGACTTGGGCGGAGAGTGGCACGAGTGAACTCGGCGATAATGGAACATACAGCAGCGGGACTGCACGGGATTCTCACCCGTTTCCCTTTTCATCGCCACAGCGTTGAAAACTGCAGCGAACCGCTTATGCAAGTGCAAAGGTAACGTAAAAACACGTAAACTGAATGTGCTCTATATCAAAAAACCTTCCACATTTTATAGTAAATGTGGAAGGCTGAGAAATGACAACTTACATTCTATGAATGTAAATTGAGGATACATGTGTGATTCAGAAACAAAGAATTTCGCGTTGTACGAAGTAGCAGAGAATGCCCACGATGTAACCTACAAAGGCAATCCATGAGATGTGCTTCATGTACCAACCGAAAGTAATTTTTTCAAGTCCCATTACTACTACGCCAGCAGCGGAACCGATGATGAGCATAGAGCCGCCTACACCGGCACAGTAGGCAAGGAGTTGCCAGAACACACCGTCCTGAGCAAAGTCGCCAGTGGCGGCCACGGGATACATACCCATACAACCGGCTACGAGGGGCACATTGTCTACAATGCTTGAAAGCACGCCGATGATGCCAGTGACGAGGAAGTGGTTGCCGTTGAATGCCGTGTTGAGTCCGGTGCCGAGCTGCGTGAGCACGCCTATGGTTTCGAGACAGGCTACGGCCATAAGAATGCCGAGGAAGAAGAGAATGGTGCTCATGTCAATGCGGGCGAGCATGTTGCTCACGCGTTTCTGCATGCCTCCTTTGTCGGAGGTGTGGGGAAGGTGGCGGTAGAAGAGTTCCGTCACGGTCCAGAGGAGACCGAGTACGAGGAGAATGCCAACAAACGGCGGGAGGTGCGTGATGCTCTTGAAGATGGGCACGAAGATGAGTCCGCCTACGCCGAGGAAAAAAATGGTCTTACGTTGGGCTGCAGTGAGGAGTTCGCTCTCAGAAAGTGTGGCTTGAGGTTCTGCTACCTTCAGCTCGCCCTTGAGCATAAACTGCAGAATGAGGGCGGGAATAATCATTGAAACAAGTGAGGGAACGATGATTTCCTTGATTACGCCAGCAGCGGTAATGAGTCCCTTGTTCCAAAGCATAATGGTGGTGACGTCGCCGATGGGTGAGAAAGCACCGCCGGAGTTGGCAGCGATGATGACGAGCGATGCGTAGATGATGCGATCCTTGTGATCGCTGACGAGTTTGCGGAGAATCATCACCATCACGATGCTCGTAGTGAGGTTGTCGAGGATGGCGGAAAGGACGAATGTCATGAACGCAATGCGCCAAAGCAAGGCACGCTTTGAGCGCGTGCTCATCATGCCGCGCACGAAGTTGAATCCACCGTTTTGGTCAACCAATTCCACAATGGTCATAGCGCCCATGAGGAAGAAGAGCGTGGTGGCGGTATTGCCCAAGTGGGCTTCCATGACGGAGCTGACGGCTTGTGCTGTGTTTTCGCCTACGGCTGCGGCAATGTATTGTCCGGGGTCGACCATGAAGATGGTCCAACAGAAGACAAACATCAGTAATGCGATGGCTGCCTTGTTGATTTTCGTAAGGCTTTCAATGGCTATGCAGAAGTATCCGAGCACGAATACCGCTACAATAGCAATGGTAAGACTTGTCATTTTGTTTTATATTTGTTTATTAACTGTGGTGCAAAGGAACGCAAAATATATTAGTCACGCAAACGGAGCGTTGCGAAAAAGTAGTTACATTTATACTTATCTCTCATTCTCATTGGCTTCTAAGGAATCAGAGTTGTTCTATCTCAGATTCTAGTAAACCCGTCAACTGGGATATATCTTTGATAGACATCCCTGCTTTCTTGAGATTCTTGGCGATTTCTGTGGCTTTTTTCTTTTCGCCTTCAGCTTGCCCCTCAGCTCTACCTTCAGCGCGTCCTTCGGCTCTACCTTCAGCGCGTCCTTCAGCGCGTCCTTCGGCTCGTCCTTCAGCTCGTCCTTCAGCGCGTCCTTTTTCGAGGCCTTCTTCGAGTCCTTTTTCGTGACCTTGCAGAATGGCAGTGTCTATGGAGTTTTTGAGGTCGCGGTAGGTTTTCAAACTGTCTTCGTATTCGT
>CAVKJJ010000002.1:46158-125278 GCA_963656685.1 bacterium
AAAGCCGAAGTCGGTCAGCAAACTGATGTATTTTTCTTCTGATTGGCGCATAGGAGGTGGTCGGTGTGGATTGTTGTGAAGAAGGCTTTTTGCAAAAGTAATGTCTTTCTGCCAAATCTGCAAACTTTGCGACCTGAGTAATAAACGGTTAAGAAAGATAAGTCACCACGTCAACCACGTGGCTGCCGGCTCCTAAAAGGTCGGGGCGTTCCGACATGCGCTTCTGATAGTCAAGGAAGAGGTGGAACGTCTCTTCGCTCATTTGGTTGAGGCGTGTTCGCATGAAGTCAGCAGGCCCGTCGGGGGAGAATATGCTAACGCGCTGTAAGCCGGCTTTGGCGTTGAGGCGGTCTATGTCGTCGAGGCGGAGGTAGTCGTAAAGTTCGTCGGATTGGGCTTGGATGTGGAAATCTTCGTCTACCACGCCGCGCTGCATCAGGTCGCTTATGCGGTCCTCGTCGAAACAATAGGAAAGGATGCTGTACTCATTCATCAGATAGGCTACAAAGATGAGGCCGCCGGGTTTGGTCACACGCTTGGCTTCGGACAGCGCTTTCAACTTTTCTTCTTCGTCGATGAGGTGATAGAGCGGACCGAGCAGAAGGGTGACATCGGCCGAAGCGTTGGGCAGGAAGGGCATGTGGCGCGCATCGCCCTGTACCACATCGGCCGTAGGCTCGCGCTTAAGGAACACGTCGATGTTGCGGCGCACCAGTTCGACGGCTTTCACCGCATAGCCTTCGGCCATTAGGGCAGAGGTGTAGCGGCCGGTGCCCGCTCCGATGTCGAGCAATTGGAAACCGGGACGCAGATAGCGGCGCAAGTGGTACATGGTGGTCTCAAACTCTACAATGCCGTGGCGGCGCTGCAGACGCAAGTCTTCGGGGTGTTTGTTGTAATGTTTTTCTATGTTGGACAGTGCCATACTTATCGGTTGCTTATCGGTTCAAAACGTCATCTCCCATACGCGGAAGCCTTTTGTGGCTTTGGCATATGGGAGATGCGCTAAGGGATTTGTTTGGGGAAGTTTGTTTACTTCTTGTAGTTGTCGAGTCCGGTTTTGAGGAACTTCACGAATTTGTCGACGTCCTCGTCGTAAGAGTAGGAGGAGTTGAGCGGACGACCTTCGTTGTCGACAAGTACATAGAAAGGCTGGGCGTTGGCGCCGAACTTGGAGCGCTGCAGGTAGCTCCATTTGTCGCCTACGGTGCGCAGTGTGGTGGTCTGTCCGTTCTCCTGAACTTTTATGGGTTCGGGAAGCGGAGCTTTCTCGTCCACGTAGAGGGAGATGAGCACATAGTCCTTCATTAGGAGGTCGCGCACTTTGGCGTCGTGCCATACGGCAAGTTCCATCTTGCGGCAGTTCACGCAACCATGGCCGGTGAAGTCTACTACTACGGGCTTGCCGGTTTGACGGGCATAGGCCATGCCTTCTTCGTAGTCGCGGAATTTGGCTTCAATCTTTACGGGGTCGAGGTTGAAGTCCTGCGTGGAGATGGGGGGAGCGAATGCGCTGACAGCCTTGACGGGAGCACCCCAAAGTCCTGGAACCATGTAGACGGCAAAGGCAAGGGAGCAAAGGGCGAGGAAGAAGCGAGGCACGGAGGTGTGGTGCTCGTCTTCGTCGTCGTGGGGGAACTTGATGCCGCCGAGGAGGTACACGCCGAGGAGGGCGAAGATAACAATCCAGAGGGCGAGGAACGTTTCGCGGTCGAGCAGGTGCCATCCGTAGGCGAGGTCGGCTACGGAGAAGAACTTGAGGGCGAAGGCGAGTTCAAGGAAGCCGAGGGTTACCTTCACGGCATTGAGCCATCCGCCACTCTTGGGCGCACTCTTGAGCCACGTGGGGAAGAGGGCGAAGAGGGTGAAGGGAAGGGCGAGGGCAAGGGCGAAGCCGAACATTCCGATGGTAGGCGCGAGTGCCGAACCGCCCGATGTGCTCACTTCTACAAGCAGGAAGCCGATGATGGGGCCTGTGCAGGAGAAGCTGACGAGGCTGAGGGTGAACGCCATGAGGAAGATGGAGAGCAGACCGGTGGTCTTTTCTGCCTTGTTGTCGACGGCTGCACCCCAAGAGGAGGGCAGTGTAATTTCAAATCCTCCGAAGAAACTTGCGGCGAACACTACAAGCATGAGGAAGAAGAGAATGTTGAAGATGGCGTTTGTGGAAAGGTCGTTGAGGGCGTTGGCTCCGAAGACGGAGGTGATGATGAGTCCGAGCGCCACGTAGATGACCACGATGCTGATGCCGTAGGTGATGGCGTCGCGTATGCCTTTTTTGCGGTCGCCGGAACGCTTGAGGAAGAAGCTTACCGTCATGGGGATGATGGGCCATACGCAAGGGGTGAAGAGGGCTACGAGGCCACCGAGGAAGCCGAGGAAGAAGATGTAGTACCAGGCCTTTCCGCTCATGTCGCCGTTGCCTTCGCCCATGCTTTTGAGCTGGTCTACGACGGGAGTCCACCAGGCTTTAATCTGGGCAGAGTCGGACGGAGCTATGGCTATGGGAGCTGCGGCAGAGTCGGCAGGAGCAGCAGCGGCGGTTGCGGCAGTGTCGGCTGCGGCGGGAGCTGCGAGTTCGGCTTGTGCGGCGGCCTCTTCGGCTTTGCTCTCTGCGGTAGGTGCGGGACCGTCGGTTCCTTTGAGTTTGGCGTCGACGCTGGTGGGCGGCAAGCAATTCTCGTCGTTGCAAGCGCCGTATTTGAGATAACCGCTCAGTTCGTAGTTCTTGTCGAGGAGTTCCACGCGCTGCGTGAAAGTGGCGTGTCCTTCAAAGAACGTGACGGGCATTTCGAAGATGGGGTCCTGCATGGTCTTTGCACCGGGACCGGGAGTGAGTTTTCCTTTGAGTTTTGCCCCTTTGATGTTTTCGAGCGTGAAGGTAGCGGGTGTGGGACCTCCTTCACCGATGTTGGTGGAGTAGATGTGCCATCCGGGCTGTGCCGAACCGCTGAAGACGATGTCGACAGTAGTGGGGTTTACGCGCTTGTACTGCACGTTGAAGTTCACCTGCGCCTGTACGGCCGTCACGGCTGCCACGAGGAGCATGAGGGTGAGGGTGACGAACTTTTTCATTGATTGTATAATGGGGTTGATCTGTTTCTGGTGATAAATGTACCGGCTATGGATGCTTTTTCGGCACAAAATTCGGCGGTTTGCCGTAACAAGTTGCAAAATTACAACATTTTTGTCGTTTGCCGTTCCGTTTGTCAGCCGTCTTTGCAGAAAAGGCGCCTTTTGGGCGCAACGGGAGTGGAGGCTTTATTTCACGCGGATGAGTGAAAGTCCGTCGCGTTCGGGGAGGATGAGTTGTTCCACGCGGTTGTCCTGAGCCACGTAGTCGTTGAAGCGACGAATGCCTTGTGTTTGTGCATCGTGGTCGTAGGCAGGGTCAACGACGTGTCCGTCCCAAAGCACGTTGTCGGCAAGAATGAGCGAACCGCTGTGGGTGTAGCGCATCAGAAGGTCGTAGTATTCTACATATTCTCGCTTATTGGCGTCGACGAATGCCGCATCAATCGAAAGGTTCAGCGGCGGAAGGAGTTCAAAGACATTTCCCACCATCATTTCCACTTTCGCTTCGTAGGGTGCGGCTTCGAGCCAAGGCCGGGTGAAGCATTCCTGCTCGTCGTTGATTTCGAAGGTGTAAACCTTTGCGCCGGCTTTCATGCCCGATGCCATGGCAAGGGCGGAGTAGCCCGAGAAGGTGCCTATCTCCACCACTGTTTGCGGATTGGCCATCTGCATGAGCATACGCAGCAACTGTCCCTGCAGATGGCCCGATGCCATGCGCGGACGCAGCAAGTGGAGATTTGTGGCGCGGTAGAGTTTCTGCAGATATTCGTCGGGTGCAGTGGTGTGGCTGAGTATGTAGTCGTCAAGCATGAAGGATTTATAGAAGAAAAGAAGTGTGGTTATTTGCTCTTGTTTCTGGGAAAACACTCCAGCACCTGCGAGCGGAGGAACGAGCGGTCTATGTTGGTGTAGATTTGCGTGGTTGAAATGCTTTCGTGGCCGAGCATGGCTTGTATGGCGCGTAGGTTTGCGCCTCCTTCGAGGAGGTGTGTGGCAAAGGTGTGGCGCAAGGTGTGGGGGGAGATGGTCTTGTCGATGCCGGCTTGCTCGGCATAGTCGCGGAGGTTGTGGAACACGGTGATGCGCGAGAGGTGCTTGCCCCTTCGCTGACTGACGAACACGTAGTCTTCCTCGCCTTTGCGTATGTCGATGTGGCAGCGCGAGGCGAACCAGAGGTTGAGTTCTTTTACGGCGCGGGGCGAAATGGGTACGAGGCGCTGCTTGGAACCTTTTCCGGTGACGCGGATGAAGCCTTCGTCGAGGAAGAGGTCGCTGAGCAGCAAGCCGCAAAGTTCGCTCACGCGGAGACCGCAGCTGTAGAGCATTTCGATGATGGCGCGGTCGCGCTGGCCATGGGGAAGGGAGAGGTCAATGGCGGCTTCTATGCGGTCCACTTCGTCGATGGTAAGCACCGTGGGCAAACGGTGTGGACGTTTGGGCGATTCGAGGAGTTCCGTGGGGTCGTCTTCGATGTATCCATCCAGCAAGAGGAAGCGGTAGAACGAGCGTACGCCCGAAAGAATGCGTCCGATGGACGTTTGAGCAATGCCGAGGTCGTAGAGGGCAAAGGCGAAGCGGTGGAAGTCGTCGAGCGTGGCGTGGAGAAAGTCTGTGCCTTCGTCGTGGAAGAAGTCGAGGAGTTTTTCCACGTCGTGAAGGTAAGCGTCGCGCGTGTTGGCCGACAAGCCTTGCTCAAGCATGAGATAGTTGGTGTATTTTTTGAGCATGAGTCAGGCGGAGTCTACACAAGGATGATGGAAAGCAGGCCGCTTACGAAACCGATGACTACCCCCCACCCTATCTCCCGCAGCGTGTGCTGACGAAGAATGAGGCGTGCCGTGCTCACCATGCCGCAGAGGAGCACGGTGAGGCAGAGCCACCACGTGGGGTCGAAGTTGAAGATGAGCGAAAAGGCGAGGAGAGCGCCCACCACTCCTGCTGAGGCTGCGGCATGGGTGCTTACTTTGATGCGGCTGTTGACGAAGGCGCAGATGACCTGTATGGCGAGTGCGCCTACGATGATGCCGAGCGTGAAGCGCGGCATGTGTATGCGGTAGAGGAGTGCGAGCAGGGCGGCGTAGCTCGTGATGCTCAGCACGTAGGGCACGTAGCGCCGTTCGCGTTTGCCGAGTTGGTGGCGTGTCCATCCGTTTATCTTCCGGTAGATGAAGATGGTGAGATGGGGAAGAAGTATGGTGAAGAAATAGACAATGAGCGTGAGCACCACTTTGGTCTGCATGGGCAGCATGTTGAGGTAGCTGAAGGCGAAGAGCACCACGAAGGCCACGGCGGGAAGGTAGAACGGCGAGAAGACGAGCGACACGACGTGCGATGTGAGTACAATCCAGAAGTAACGCTTGCTTCCGCTGCCTTTCTCTTCGCTGTGCCATTGAATCTTTTCCTCTTTTTCGTCGGTTTCGGGTGCGATGGTGCTTTCGGGCACGAGCATGTGGAGTCCGCGCAACGACTGTTCCTCCAGCATGGTGGGCAGTTCGTGGCGTATGAAAGAGTGACGCGTCGTGTGAGGAGCGTGGTTATCGTGACGCTCTTCTTTCGGCATGTATTTGCTGTCGGGATTTTCTTCCATGAGTGATGTGATGTGGTGTCTTGGACAGACCGTATTATATATGTACTCCCGCTATCCTTTTCTTAGCCGTGCGGTGGGGAATCCGAGCATGTCGCGGTATTTTGCTACGGTGCGGCGTGCCACGTCGAAGCCTTTCTTCTTGAGTTCTGCGGCAAGGACTTCGTCGGACATGGGATGGCTCTTGTCTTCGTTCTCTAATATTTCCCGCAGTGCGGCGCGCACTTGGCGCGAGGAGAGTTCGTCGCCTTCGCTGGAGGTGAACTGTGTGCTGAAGAAGAACTTGAGCGGATAGGTGCCGTAGAGCGTCTGCACGTATTTGCTGTTCGTTACGCGTGACACGGTGCTGATGTCCACCCCTACCCTTTCGGCTACGTCTTTGAGCGTGAGGGGACGGAGTTGTTGTTCGTCATCGTCTTCAAAGAAGGGCAGTTGCAGACTGACAATGGTGCGCATCACGGCAAGCAGCGTTTGGCGGCGGCGCGTGACGAGGTTGATGAACGACTGTGCGGCGTCGACCTTCTGCCGGGCGTAGGTGTAGGCGTCGCGCTGCTGGCGGTTGAGCTTTGTGCGGTGTGCTCCGTATTCCTTGATGCTTTGGCGGAAGGCGCGGCTCACGCGGAGTTCGGGCACATCGCCGTTGTTGAGCGTCACGATGGGTTCGCCGTCGGGCGTGAGGCGCACGAAGAAGTCGGGTGTGACGGTAGGCAGGTTTGCCGTGGCGCTGTCGCTCAGCGCGCTGCCTGGCATGGGGTTGAGGTGGGTGAGTTCGTGCTTCACGTGGGCAAGTGTTTCCTCGTCCATGTGGAGCCGGTTGGCAATGAGGTCCCACCGTCTGGAGGCGAAGTCTTTGAAGCAGCGGTCCACTACTTGCAGGGCAAGTTTGCCGTAGGGCGAATGGCGGTCGGGGTCGGCGAGCTGGATGTGAAGACATTCCTGCAGGTTGCGTGCACCTATGCCGCGGGGCTCGAATTGCTGTAGGATGTGGAGCACGCGTTCAAGTTCGTCGGGCGTAGTTTCCACGTTGTGGTAGATGGCGAGTTCGTCGCAGAGGGTGTGGAGGTCTTTGCGGAGAAATCCGTCGCTGTCGAGCGAACCGATGATGTACTCCATGAGTTCTTCCTCGTGTGGCGTGAGGTTGTGTTCCCTTATCTGGCTGCGAAGTTCGTCGTAGAAGGAAGTTGAACCCGAGAAGTCCATCTGCGTTCGTTCGCGTTCGGCATCGGCACGCTGGCGGAGATAGTCGGGCACGTCGTCTTCGGAGAAGTAGTCGCCCATGGCGTCGGCTTCGACACCGAAGTCGTCGGCGTTGCCGTTGTCGTAGTCTGTGTCGTCGTTCTCTTCGTTGTGGTCCTCCTCGTTGTTGTCGTTTTCCTCTTCGTTGGAGTCGTTGCGTTCTTCCTCGTTGTCGGCGTCGTTGAAGTCGTCGTCTTTTTCCTCAAGCGCGGCATTGTCGAGCATCTCGTTGCGTACGCGTTCGGCGAGTTCCTCCACGGGTAGCTCCACCATTTTGGCGAGGGCCACCTGAAGCGTCTGAAGTTGCTGTGTCTGTACGGCAGCTTGCGTCTGTTCGAGTTTTTGAGCCATTGGATTGTGTTGATGAGGAATGGAGAAATGATGGTCTTGTAAAACCAAACGGTCGGGGCGACACGGCGCTTTTTTGAGCGAGCCGCCTCTCCCCGACTGTTATGTTTGTTTACGTCTTTTTTATTTCGTCTCTTCGGTTTCGACGGTTGCTTTCTTGCTCTTTCTTGCTGCTACCACGAGGGCGCCGACGAAGAGGATGAGCACGATGGCGAGTGCCGTATAGCCGATGGCGTTTGTGGTGCTTACCGACGTGGGACGGAATTCCATTACCACCTCGTGTCGTCCGGCGGGGATTTTGAGAGCACGGAGCACGTAGTTGACGCGACCGAGTTCGGCGGGCTTGCCGTCGATGGTTGCTGTCCAACCGGGATAGTAGATTTCGGAGAATACGGCCACGCCGCCTTTCTTCGTGTCGATGGTGTATTTGAGGAGGTTGGGCTCGTAGGACGTGAGCACCACGCTACCCGAGTCGAGCGGGGAACCGTCGAGCTGTGCCTTGAAGCGGGCGTCGGCCACGGCTTTGTGCTTGGTGTCGAGACCGGTGAGCGCTGCCATTTCGCTGTTGGCGTCTTTCACGAAGTTGAGTTGGCTTACGAACCATCCGTTACCGTTGGCTGCGGGGTTGAGAACGGGAGTTGCTGTCTGTCCGCTGCCGAAGATGAAGTACTTCGTGTTGAGCATGTTCATCACGGGAGCGACGCTGTCCATGGGCACGAGGGTCATGTCGCCGTTGGCCATGTTGATGGCGCCCGCAGCTTGCGTTATTTCGCGGTTGAGCTGGTGGTCAATGAGGTCCTGGTAGCGGTGGAGCTTGGCAGCGTGGTAACCGCCAATGGAGTGGTGGTAGTACGACGTGGCGTTGCTCGTTTCGTTGAAGGGGCTTCCGCCGCCGAGGTTCACCACGCGGTAGTAAGAGGTGTCGCGCAGAATGGCTTCGTCGGCAGGCGTCTTTGCAAAGCTTTCGGCCTGTTCGGTGGGGTCGGTGAAGCTTTCGTCGTTGAGGTAGCGCTTGTCAATTTGCCAGAGGTCTACGAGGCAAACGAGGGTGAGGAGTATGCATACCATCCAATCGGGCAACTTCTTTGTTGCCATGAGCCAGATGAGGAGCACGCCCACGACGATGAAGCCTGCAGAGCGGAGCGCGTCGGCCGAGAGTATGGCCTGGTGCATGGACGAGAGCGCCGTTTGGTAAGCCATGACGAACTCTGTGGGGAATCCGTTGCTTTGCATTTGACTGAACGTTTCGGTGTCGGCCGCTGAGATGCAGCTTCCGGCGAGCGAGGGTGCCATCCAGAGTGCGAGGCAAACGCCAAGCGTCAGAATGAGCGACACGGGCAGACCGATGCGTTTGCGCAGCGGAGCGTCGGCGCCTTTCCATGCGGTGAGCGTGAAGAGTTCGGGCTTCTTGATGATCTCTGCCAAGCAGAGCACGGCGAGGAGCGGCATGGTGAACTCGGCAATGACGAGCGCGGAGCTTACCGTGCGGAATTTGGCGTAGACGGGAAGGTGGTCAATGAGGAAGTTTGTTACGTCGGGGATGTTCTTGCCCCAAGCAAAGACAAGACTTACTATTGTGGCCAGGAGGAGTGCCCACTTCACGGGACCTTTCACATAGAAGAGGCCGAGAATGAAGAGGAAACATACGAGTGCGCCTACGTAGACAGGGCCAACGGTGAAGGGCTGGTCGCCCCAGTAGAGCTGAATGCCGGGAGGGTAGGCTTGTATTTGCTTTTCTTGGAAAATCTGTTGCGTTTGTCCGGCGTGCTGGTAGAAATCGTCGTAGCCGGGAAGTTCTTCCACGCCTTCGCGGTCGAGTATGGACGAGGAGCCGCCGCCTTTGTAGTCGGGGATGAGGAGCGTGAGCGTTTCGTCTATGCCGTAGCTCCATGCGGTGATGTAGTCGCGGTCGAGGCCGTCGGTGGCTTTTGTGCCGTTTTGTTCACTCTTCGGTGTGGTGAGTTCCGCTTTGCCGCGCATGGATTCCTTGGCGTAGGAATAGGTGTGGTAGATGTTGGGAAGGTTGGCTGCCACACCGAGCAGTCCTGCCACGACGAGCACACCTGTTGCTTTCAGCCAGCTTACGAAGTGTTTCTTTACGACGGCGTGGACAGCGTAGCAGACCACGAGCAGGAACATGACGAACAGGAAGTAGTAGGTCATCTGCAAGTGGTTACTCTGAATTTGGAACGCGGTGAAGAGTGCTGTGACGGCCCCGCCCCAAAGGTACTTACGGCGGTAGCAGAGCACGAGTCCGCCAATGGTGGGCGGAATGAATGCGAGGGTCATCACCTTCCAGATGTGTCCGGCGGCGATGATGATGAGGAAATAGGAAGAGAAAGCCCAGATGACGGAACCGAGGGCGGCTAAGTAGGGCTTGAAGTTGAACGCACGCAGAAGGATGTAGAATCCGAGCATGTAGAGGAACAAGTAGCTGATGGCGGGGAACCAATGGCCCGTCCAGAGGGAGTAGACCGTCTCGACGGTCGAAACGGCATCGGTGGCGCCATAAGACGGTGCGGTCTGGTAGGTGGGCATACCGCTAAATATGGCGTTGGTCCAGCGTGTGGTTTCGCCGTTGTGCGTGGCACGGTATTCCTGCTGTTCGTGGCCGAGGCCGATGCCTGCCACGGAGTCGTGTCCGCCGAGCACAAGTCCTTCGCTCATCGGGGTGAGGAAATAGACTGTGCTTAGTACGAGAAAGGCCACGATGAAGATGATGTCGGGCGTGGCTTTCTTTATCATGCTCGTGAAATTCATATATGTTTTTTTGTGTGCTTAAGGGCGTTGAAGGATGTTTATGCTTTGCCCTTGTGGTTATCGGTGCAAAAATACAAATTCGTTTTCGGAAAATAAGGATTTGCTCAAGTGCAAATGTGCAAAACGGGCGTTGTGCAAATGTCTAATGAGTCGCGGTTTTTCGGATAGTTTATGTCTTGTTGCCACCTATATTCTTCTCAAAAATCACCGCAACGTAGGAATTTTTATAAGGCGCTGAATATCAACGATGTGCAGTCCCAAATTAAATTTCATGGTTTGGGACAAAAATTCCAAGGCTTGGAATTTAAATTTCAAGCCTTGGAATTTTAGTTTCAAGGCTTGGAATTTTTGCGGAATGCCTTGGATTTTTTGCGCGATGCCGTTTTAGATGACCACCATCTTGGCGGCTACGCTGGTGCTGCCGTTGGCGTTGGCCACCATGATGTAGTAGACGCCGGCAGCTACGCGGTCGCCGTTCGGACCGCAAACGTCCCAGATGAACGAACCTCCTGTGGAGCGTCCGCGGGCCACGAGCTGGCCCGAAGTGCTGAGAATCTTCACTTCGGCTCCGGCGGTGAGGCCCGTGATGGTTACGTTGCCGCGATATTCGGGCCGCACGGGATTGGGGTAGACTTTCACGTTGGCTTTCTCGAGCGTTTCGGCAGGTTCTGTGATGCGGCTGCGGTAAGAACAGAGGCCGAGGTCGGTGGCAATCATCACTTCGCCCGTAGTGGGGTGTATGGCAATGGAATAAACGTTGTCTGAGAGGATGGGGGAGTCGTCCGTGGTGAAGTGTTGGAGCACCTCCGCCCCGTCTTCGTTGACCACGTAGATGCCCGAACCTACGGTGCCGAGCCATTTGCGGTTGCCGCCGTCGACGGCTACTGCCGTCACGTCGATACCGGTGAGGAGGTAGTCGGCATAGTTCGTACCGTCGTTACGCGGCACTTTGGGTTGATAGATTGTGAAGTCGGAGTTGAACCAAGTGGAGGGGTCGGTCACGGCAAACACGCCGTTGGCAGCACCAATCCAGAGTTGTCCGTTGCGGTCGAAGCAGATGTCGCGAACGTCGCTGATGTCGCACTGCGTGCCGTCCTCGTTGCGGGCGGTGGAGCGGAAGAGGCTCTGGTCGTCGCTCGTTTCGTCGATGGTGCCACTGTAGTCGAGGCAGGCAAGTCCGGATGAGACGGACGAGGAGTTGCGCGAGGTGATCCAGGCACGGCCTTCGCTGTCGAAGAGGAGCGTTTGGGCGTGAGTAGAACTGGCGTTGAAGCCGTCAACGGGGATGGTGTGCCATTTTCCTTCGGGGGTGAGCACTTTCACCACCTCTTTGGTCTGCACGTTGAGCATCCAGAGGTTGCCCTCGCCGTCGTATTGGAGTCCGTCCACAAAGGTGTATTGCGGGCGGTTGAGGCCAGTGCGCTCTTCCTGCTTGAGCGAGGAGTTTGAAGCGTTGTAGTGGTGGGCAAGGGTACCGTCGCGAAATTCTGCAAGGCCGCCGAAGAACGAAACGAAGTGGTGGTTCGCGTCAGAGGGGTCTTGGGCTATGGACGAGACGTCTATGTAGTTCACTCCGTCGGTGAGTTCGTTGCTTGTGGCGTTGAGGAAGGTCCATTTGTCGTCTTCGTAGATTTCTGCCGTACCTGCACGCGAAATGAAGAACTGTCCGCCGGAAACGAGCAAGCGGTTGCCGTTGTAGGTCACGCGGTAAGCGTAGTCGCGGAGCGGACCGAATCCGCCTATGGTGCTTCCGTTGAGTTGTAGCGTGGCTTCGCTGCCATTTACGGAGAGGTCGTAGCCGTTGAGGCCGTTCTCGCCGTCGGCAAGCCACACGTTGCCTTTCGCGTCGCGCGTCACGTCGTAGAGGTAGTGGCCCAAGGTGGCGCCCGTTACGGCTTTCGGACTTTCGGCGGAAGCTACGTAGACGCCGTTCGAACCCACAAACTGTGCGCGTTGTGCCGAGGCGTTGCCGCGGTCGAGCCAAACGGTGCTGATGCGTTCGGTAGTCCAATTGCCCGAAGTGTCTTCAGCCGTAAAGTAGAGTCCACCCTCGCCGTCAGCCTGGCCAGTGAGGAACGGGGCTATCATGTAGAACCCGCCTGCAAAGGGCACGAAACTGCTCACGAGCACGCCGTACGTCTTTTTCCAGGCAGAGAAGGAGTAGATGTTGTCCGTGAGCTGGCCGCTGTAGACGGCGTTGCCGATGGCTGCGAAGACGGTGCCGTTGGCAGTAACGACGGCATCGCTCACGCTTTGTTGGATGCGGTAGTAACCCTTCACTTCCTGCTTTTTGAGGTCGAGGGCTATGATGCCGTCGGTGGTGGAGATGGTGGCCCAGTCGGCGTTGACGCAAAGGTTGTTGACGGTGATGTCGTAGTCGGAGTAGTTTTTTATTTGGGGAATGTTGACCACCGTTCCGTCGGAGTAGAGAAGGTCTACGTTGCGGTCGGAGTAGAGCAGTACGAGGCAGTGCTGCGTAAGGGAGTAGCCCATGTAGCTCACGTACTTGTCGGAGAGTGCGTTGCGGCGGTCGTACTCGCTCACGGAGCCGTCGGTGGTGTCGTAAGCGAGCAGATTTCCGTCGAACAGGCCGTAGACGAGATTCCCGCCGCAGACCACGCGGTGTGCGTTGCGGTAGGAGAGGTGGTAAGTCCAAAGGCTGCTGTCGTCAGCGCGGAGCGCGGAAGGCAGAACGGAAAGCAACAGGAGTAGACAGGTGATGATGCGTTTCATTGTGGGCATAGGGGCTTGGGTTCTTGTTGTAGTGGCGGGGCGAGGCACGGGCTTATTTCCCCGCAGGGAGAAGGACGCTATTTGCGGAGGAAGTCCACGAGCTTCTGTACGGCACGGGCGCGGTGGCTGATGCGGTTTTTCACTTCCACACCCAGTTCGGCAAACGTGCGGCCCGTGTCTTCGGGCGAGAACACAGGGTCGTAGCCGAAACCTTCCGTTCCGCGTTTCTCGGTGGCAATATGTCCGTTGACGATGCCTTCAAAGAGGTGTTCCTCGCCATTATATATTAACGCAATGACGGTGCGAAATCGTGCGCTGCGGTCGTTTTTATTTTTCAGTGCCTCGAGAAGTTTCTGCGTGTTGGCTTCGGGATCGTGCCGGTCGGGGAAGGCGTAGCGGGCGGTATGCACGCCGGGTGCGCCGTCCAGGGCACTGACTTCGAGGCCCGTGTCGTCGGCAAAGCAGTCAAAGCCGTAGCGCTCTTTCACCCATCGGGCTTTGATGAGCGCATTGCCTTGGAGCGTTTCGGCCGTTTCGGGGATGTCGTCGTGGCAGTCAATGTCGGCAAGACTGAGAATTTCCATATCTGTGCCCAGCATGGCGCGTATTTCTTCCAGCTTGTGGGCGTTGTTGGTGGCAAAAACGAGTTTCATTGGGGATGTAGTAGGGGAAAAGGGGATTAGTTGTTCATTTTCCGCGCACCACGGTGAGCGGAATGTGGCCAATCTCTGCCGCCGCGTCGCTGAAGGAACTCCAGTAGGAACCGAGGATGGACTGCGTAGAGGCTAGGCACCAGAGGTCTACAAGCGCTCCCTGCATGCCTTCGAGCGTGTGGCGCTGCAACGGGAGTTCTTGGGTGATGATGCGCTTGGGGAAGAGGCTTTTGAGTTCGGCTTTCACCTCAGCTTCGTCCGTGGCAAGGAAGAAGCGCACGTCGCCGTCGGCAGCCACTTCGCGTTTCATGGCTTTGATGAAAGCGGAGAGCGGACTTTCGGCTTTGCTCTTCGTGTTGTCCGTGCGGCGGATGTGTACGCCGATGGTGTGGTCGGCAAATTGGTTGCAAATCTGGTCTATGCGCTGCTGAAGTTCAATGCGCGGTTTGAGGCGGCGCAGGCAGTCGGCAGGGTAGGGGGTAAGGGTGTTGCCCGAGGAGATGTAGACCTTGCGGTGCGTCTCGAGCATGTTGTGCACGTCGTCGGCAGAGCGGGGCTTGAAGTCGTCGTGCTGGCAAGTGTAGCCCAAAAGGCAACGCATCAGGCGTGGAAGGTGGAGGTGGGCTTTACGTGAGGGATAAGTCCACCAGTGGCGGTGGCAGATGGTGAGGCGGCCGGAGTTGAGCGGAACGAAGAGTTCTTCGAACCATGCTTTGCATTCGTCCGTCGCTCCCCATTCAATGCGTATCTGTCCGTCGTAGTCGTGCGAGAGCGCCAAAGCGGAGAGCACCACACGAAGTCGGTTGCACAGTCCGCCCATTGGAACGAGAGTTAACATATGAAGGTTTTAGGGTGGTTCTATAAATTACCACCGTAATATATTCAAAATTGGGTGACTACCGTTTTGTCATCTTTCGGGCTCTTTTCCGCCCCTTTTGCTTGTTCGTTCAGTCGCATAGCCCGCTATGCTCCTTTACTTACAAACAAAATGGACGAAAAATAGCACCGAAATCTGACAAAGCTAATTTATAGAACCACCCTTTAGGTAGTAGAAGGCTTGGGAAAGGTTCTTCTAAAAGAAACGTGCGCAGCAGGTACAAGGCATAGAGTCATTGCACCGGCTGCGCACGGATGTACGTCGTGGAGTGGGGACGGTGCTTCAGGACTTCTGTTGGGGTTTGCTGTCCTTAGCTTGCGTCCCGGGATTGGTTTTCGCGTTGATTTGGGCTGCACGGGCGGTGTCGGCAGCCACTTTGTTTTCGTCGTATTTCACCTTGATGCGGTCGAAGCCTTCGCCGAACACACCGATGACTTTCGACTGCGAAACGAAAGCCTGCGGGTCGATGCCCTGAATGATGCGGAAGATGTTTGTGCTCTCGCGCTTCTTGGCGAGCACCACGAGCACCTTGCGCTCTTCCTTCGTGTACCAGCCCCAGCCGTTGAGCACCGTCACACCGCGGTGGGTGGCGGAGATGGCAGCGGCAATGTCGTTGTACTTGCGCGAGAAGATGAGGAACTGCACGGACTGGCGTCCGCGGTCCACCACGTAGTCGAGCAGGAGGTTGGTGATGATGAGCGTGCAGTAGCCGTAAAGCAGTTTGTCCACGCTGCCGGTGGGCGTAAAGAGCGAGGAGGTGATAATCACGATGTCGCAAAGCATCATCATCTGGCCGAACGTCACGTCGCGGTACTTGTTGATGATGGCGGCAATGATATCCGTTCCGCCCGTCGAACCGTTGCTCAGGAACACCATGCCGATGCCGACGCCTTCAATCGACGCACCGAGGATGCACGACATGAAGATGTTGTCCGTGACTACTTGCGGCAGTCCGCTTCGCGGATTGACGTAGGCAAACATGTCGGGGTTGTGGGCGGCAAGGTATATCATCACTTCCTGCGTGATGCCCATGAGGAACGTGAGCATGAACACGGCATAAATCGTCTTCACGCAGAAGCGCCATCCAAGCACACGCACGGCGACGGCCAAGAGGATGATGTTGACCATGAAGAACGTGTACTGCACGGGAAATCCTGTGGCGTAGAAAATCACGGCTCCGGCACCGGCCAGTCCGCCGTTGGTAATTTCGTACGGCAACTGAAAACACGTGAAGCCGATGGCATAGAGCAGCAGGCCGAGCGTGATGGTCACGTAGTCGCGGACGTCCTGGAAAAGGCTTGTCTTGATGAGGGTTGGCATGGAGGTAGGAGTTTACTTGATTACCACGTTGACAATGCGGCCGGGCACGACGATGACTTTGACCACTTGCTTGCCTTCGAGGTACTTCTGTGCCTGTTCGGAAGCCAGTGCGGCCTTTTCGATGTCGTCCTTGGCGGCTCCTGCGGGGAAGTCGAGAGTGAAGCGCGTCTTGCCGTTGAACGAGACGGAGAGCGTCTGCGTGTCTTCTTTGAGATACTGCTCGTCGAACTTCGGCCAGGGTGCGCTGCTTACTGTAGTGTCGTGGCCGAGAGCATGCCAGAGTTCTTCTGCCATGTGGGGCGTGAAGGGAGCGAGCAGTGCCACGAGCTGTTCGAGCACCTGGCGACTCGTACATTTCTGCTGGGCGAGTTCGCCCACGGCAATCATGAATGCGGGAATGCTCGTGTTGTAAGAGAACACTTCGATGTCCTCGCTCACTTTCTTGATGAGCTTATGGAGTGTCTTAAGATTTTCTTTCGTAGGCTCGCTGTCGGTCACTGCCCAGTCGCCGTTCTTCGGATAGAAGAGGTTCCATGCCTTACGGAGGAAGCGGAAGCAACCGTCAATGCCGTTGGAGTCCCAAGGCTTGCTCTGGTTGATGGGGCCGAGGAACATTTCGTAAAGGCGGAGCGTGTCGGCACCGTATTTTTCTACAATGAGGTCGGGGTTGACTACGTTGTACATCGACTTCGACATCTTCTCAACGGCCCAGCCGCACACGTACTTACCGTCTTCGAGGACGAACTCAGCCGTGGCATATTCGGGGCGCCACTGCTTGAAGGCTTCCACGTCGAGCACGTCGTTCTGCACAATGTTTACGTCCACGTGGATGGGCGTGGTGTCGTACTGGTCCTTCAGTCCGAGGCTGACAAACGTGTTGGTGTCCTTGATGCGGTATACGAAGTTGGAACGTCCCTGAATCATGCCCTGGTTGATGAGCTTTTGGAAAGGCTCGTCCTTGCACGAGATGCCGAGGTCGAAGAGGAACTTGTTCCAGAAACGGCTGTACATAAGGTGACCCGTGGCGTGTTCCGAACCGCCGATGTAGAGGTCCACATTCTGCCAGTAGTTGTCGGCTTCCTTGCTCAAGAGCGCCTCGTCGTTGTGGGGATCCATGTAGCGGAGGTAGTAGGCCGAAGAACCTGCAAAGCCCGGCATAGTGGAAAGTTCAAGGGGGAACACCGTGACGTTGTCAATGCGGCTGTTTTCGGTCACGCAGTTTGCGGCAGTGTCCCAAGCCCAGCGTGTGGCGTTGCCGAGGGGCGGCTCGCCCGTTTCGGTGGGAAGGAACTTCGTCACTTCGGGGAGTTCAAGGGGCAGACATTCGGCGGGCACCATTTGCGGCATGCCGTCCTTGTAGTAAACGGGGAACGGCTCACCCCAATAGCGCTGGCGCGAGAAGATGGCGTCGCGGAGGCGGAAGTTCACCTTTACGCGGCCCAAGTGGTTCTCGGTGACAAACTTCTTTGTGGCAGCGATGGCCTCTTTCACCGAAAGTCCGTTGAGCGTGAAGCCTTTGAGTGTCTGCTTGCCTTCGACGGGCGAGTTCATCACGGTGCCTTCTTTTGCGTCGAAACTCTCTTCGCTCACGTCGGCACCTTCAATGAGGGGGATGATGGGCAAATTGAAGTGGCGGGCAAAGGCGTAGTCGCGCGAGTCGTGGGCGGGAACGGCCATGATGGCTCCCGTGCCGTAGCCAGCAAGCACGTAGTCGCTCGTCCATACGGGGATGGCGTCGCCAGTGAAGGGATTGATGGCGTACGAACCGGTGAAGACGCCCGTCACGCGGCGGTCGGAGATGCGTTCACGCTCCGTGCGCTTCTTTGTGGCTTCGAGGTAAGCGTCCACTTCGGCTTTCTGCTCGGGAGTGGTGAGTTGAGCCACGAGTTCGCTTTCGGGAGCGAGTACCATGAACGTTACGCCGAAGATGGTGTCGGCACGGGTGGTGAAGATGGTGAACTTCACGTCCGAATCTTTCACGGCAAATTCCATTTCCGTACCTTCGGAACGGCCTATCCAGTTGCGCTGCGTCTCTTTCAGCGAGTCGGTCCAGTCGATGGTCTCAAGTCCGTCGAGCATGCGCTGGGCATAGGCCGACACGCGCAGGCACCATTGCTTCATCTTCTTTTGAACCACGGGGTAGCCGCCACGTTCGCTCACACCGTCGACCACTTCGTCGTTGGCGAGCACAGTGCCGAGCTTCGGACACCAGTTTACCATCGTTTCGCCGAGGTAGGCTATACGGTAGTTCATGAGCACTTGCTGCTGCTCCGCACTGCTCATCTGCTTCCACTCTTCGGCAGAGAAGTGGAGCTCTTCGCTACATGCCACGCTTTCGAGTCCTTCAGTTCCTTGAGTTTCGAAGTGCTCAACGAGTTTGCTGATGGGCTGCGCCTTTTGGCATTTGTTGCAGTAGAAGTGGTTGAACATCTGCTGGAAGGCCCACTGTGTCCAGTGGTAATATTTGGGGTCGCAGGTGCGCACTTCGCGGTCCCAGTCGAACGAGAAGCCTATCTTGTCGAGCTGTTCGCGGTAGCGCTTGATGTTCGTTTCTGTGGTGATGGCGGGGTGCTGTCCTGTCTGTATGGCATACTGTTCAGCGGGAAGGCCGTAGGCGTCGTAGCCCATGGGGTTGAGCACGTTGTAGCCTTGCTGACGCTTGTAGCGAGCGTAGATGTCGGAGGCAATGTATCCGAGCGGGTGTCCTACGTGGAGTCCGGCGCCGGAGGGGTAGGGGAACATGTTGAGCACGTAGAACTTCGGCTTTGTCGTGTCGGCTTCTACGTGATATGTTTTCTCTGTGGCCCATGTGTGTTGCCACTTTTTCTCGATATCTCTGAAGTTGTAGTCCATATTCTAGGGTATGAAATGTATGCTTTTTGTGCTTTTGCGAAGCAAAGTTACTGCATGGTGGGTGAAGAATAAAGGAAAAGCCCTTTTTTCTTTGTTCTCAGGGTGCGCACAATGGGGTGGGGGAGTGTGCTTCTTGTAGCGCGAGGGAAGGGCATTATTGCACCGTGGCGCGTCATTTCCTTCCGAAGTCGGCTGGCACTTCGCCCCATCGTGAGGTTTGCCATTTGAGCAGGGGAATGTCGCTCCAGTCGTGCGTGGCGAGCCAGTTTTCGGCTCTTTCTATGAGTTGGAAAAGCTTTTCGGTACGTGCGTTGCGCTGCAGCGTAGTCTTGCATTTGCGCGTTTTTATCCAGAGCAGGGCGTTGCGGCTGTCGGAATAGACCGTCTTGCTGATGCCTTGCTGCTTAAGGAGTGCAAGTGCGTGGACAATGGCGAGAAACTCCCCGATGTTGTTCGTGCCGTGAACGGGACCAAAATGGAAAATGGTGGCTCCCGTGGCAAGGTCTACACCGCGGTATTCCATAGGTCCGGGGTTGCCCGAACAAGCGGCGTCGACGGCAATGGCGTTGGCGGTCACTTCGGGCGGCAGGGGCAGCACGGTGTCGTGGCGGTCCGAGGGGGGATTGGGCGGTAGGTCTGCACATTGTCGGGCGGGCGGCATCTTTGCCGCGGCTTTGGAAGTGCCGTCAGCCGGAGCGTCTTCGGCAGAAATTTCGCCCTTCGTTTCCTTCTTTGCTACCGCCCTTGGCGGAGGTGCGGCAAAAGCGGCTTGCGCTTCCGCCTCAGTAGGGAATGATTTGTATGCAGCGCCTGCCACGCCGTGCACTTGCGCTCGACATTCCTCCCAAGTGGTGTAGATTCCGGGCGTGGTGCCTTGCCAAACGACGTAGTATTTCTTTGCCATATCGTTTTTTCTTCAAAAGAAATGCGGAAACCAGAATGTGCGGTCTTTTCGTGCCGTGCCGTGTGGATGGGCTACGGTGCAGGACTGTGACATTCGGGTTTCCGCATAAAGTGCGTGTAGATTCTTGAATTTTCAGATAGAGTTGTTAGCGCATATTACATGCGTTCGGGCATTTCTATGCCGAGCAAGCCCATGCCGAGGCGGATGACCTTTGCCACGTTCTTGGAAAGCACAAGGCGGAAGGCTTTCTTCTTCTCGTCTTCTTCGCGGAGAATGCTGAAGTCGTGGTAGAACTGGTTGTATTCCTTGACGAGCTCGTAGCAGTAGTTGGCGATGGCTGCAGGCTGGTATTCCGTTCCGGCTTGGCGTACCACGGTGGCGAAGTCTGCCACGTGCTGCACGATTTCTTCCTCTTTCGTAGAGAGTTCCACGTCGGTGGGGAGCTTTTCGGGAATGGCGATGCCGGCGTCGGCGGCTTTACGGAGAATGGAACGGATGCGTGCGTAGGTGTACTGGATGAACGGACCGGTGTTTCCGTTGAAGTCGATGCTCTCTTCGGGGTTGAAGAGCATGTTCTTGCGTGCGTCGACCTTGAGGAGGAAGTACTTGAGCGCACCGAGGCCCACGATGCGTGCCACTTCGGCCTTTTCCGCTTCGCTCATGTCGGCAAATTTACCGGCTTCTTCGGCTTTGGCGCGTGCTTGTGCCACCATGGTGGCTATGAGGTCGTCGGCATCGACAACGGTACCTTCGCGGCTCTTCATTTTGCCGTTGGGGAGTTCCACCATGCCGTAGGAGAAGTGTACGAGGCTCTTGCCCCAAGAGAATCCGAGTTTGTCGAGGAGAATGGAGAGCACCTGGAAGTGGTAGTTCTGCTCATTACCTACGACGTAAATCATCTTGTTGATGGGGAAGTCCTGGAAACGCAGTTTGGCGGTGCCGATGTCCTGCGTCATGTATACGCTTGTGCCGTCGGCACGGAGAAGGAGTTTCTCGTCGAGACCTTCAGCGGTGAGGTCTGCCCATACGGATCCGTCTTCTTTGCGGAAGAATATGCCTTTGGCGAGACCTTCGTCGACCTTTTCCTTACCTTCGAGGTAGGTGTCGCTTTCGTAGTATATTTTGTCGAAACTTACGCCGAGGGCTTTGTACGTCTCGTCGAATCCGGCGTAAACCCACTCGTTCATCTTGCGCCAGAGGGCACGCACTTCGGGGTCGTTGTGCTCCCACTTGACGAGCATTTCGTGGGCTTCCTTGATGAGGGGAGCGTCCTGCTTGGCCTTTTCTTCAGCAGCTTCGGCAGAGAGTCCTTCCTTTTCGTACTTGGCCTGGAGTTCCTTTACTTCCTCGCGGTAGTGTTTGTCGAAAGCCACGTAGTAGTCGCCGATGAGGTGATCGCCTTTCTTTCCGGAAGTCTGGGGTGTCTCGCCGTTGCCGTATTTGAGCCAAGCGAGCATAGACTTGCAGATGTGTATGCCTCGGTCGTTGACGATGTTTGTTTTCACCACGCGGTTGCCGTTGGCTTCCACCACGTTGGCGAGTGCCCAACCGAGGAGGTTGTTGCGTACGTGTCCGAGGTGGAGGGGCTTGTTGGTGTTGGGGGAGGAATATTCAATCATGACCAACGGACTGTTCTCGTTGGGACGTGTGATGCCGAATTCGCTGTCGGCATTGATGTCGTCGAGAAGCGCCACCCACTGCGCGGGAGCAATGACGAGGTTGAGGAAGCCTTTTACGGCGTTGTAGGAGGCAATGAGGTTGGTGTTTTCCTTAATCCAAGCACCGATTTCGCTTGCCGTGTCTTCGGGCTTTTTGCGTGAAATGCGGAGGAAGGGGAACACTACGAGAGTGAGGTGTCCTTCAAATTCTTTTTTTGTTTTCTGAAGGGTCACCTGGTCGGCTGTGATGTCCTGTCCGTAGATTGCCTTTACGGCATCGATGACAGCTTGTGTGAGTTGTTGGTCTATTTTCATTGTTTTGTATTGTTTCAGCGTGTGGTGTGTGCGTTGTGCACGGTCTTTTGAGGGCCAAGTTTCGAACGTGCACAATCTTTCACGTAGCAAAGTTAATGTATGCTTGGTGAAGAATGAAGAAAAACGTTCGTTTTCTTCGTTGCGGGCGGTTTGGGGCGGCCCTTTCGCATCAAGCCCCGCAATCCGTTGTGAGGCGGGTTGCGGGGCTTGTTATGCTGGTTGTGTGTGTTGTGCGGGCTTATTCAGCTTCTACACCTTTCTTTACTCTTTTCTTGCTGAGCGTGCGGTAAGCGATGGGCGCAGCGAGGAAGATGGAGGAGAGCGTACCGAAGATTACACCGAGAATCATGGCGAAGGCGAATGAGCGGATGCTGTCGCCGCCGAGGATGAAGATGCAAAGGAGTACGAGGAGTGTGGTGGTTGACGTCATCACCGTACGGGTCAACGTGCTGTTGAGCGAGTCGTTGAAGAGCGTCCAGTGGTCGCGTGTGGGGTAGAGTGCGAGGTTTTCGCGCATACGGTCGAAGACAACCACCTTATCGTTGATGGAGTAACCGATTACGGTAAGGATAGCGCCGATGAACGTCTGGTCCACTTCGAGCGAGAATCCAATCCAACCCCAGCAGATGGAGAACACACCGATTACGAGGAGCGTGTCGAAGAACAGCGCTACGACGCTACCGATGGAGAACGCCACGTTGCGGAAACGTACGAGGATGTAGAGGAATATGGCAACGAGCGAGAGGACAACGGCGATGATAGCGCCCTTCGTCATATCGGCTGCCACCGTAGGACCTACTTTCTGAGCGGAGATGATTGAACCGCCTGTGTGGTTATCGCGGTCGATGAAGGTTTTGTAGTCGGCCTTGATGAGCTTAGCGTCGTGGAGTGCGTCGAAGATGAAGCGTTCAACGTCCTGGTCGATGCTCTCGTTGTCGTCGTTGATGCGGTAGTTCGTGGTGAGACGAACGGCTTCGTTGCTTGTAGTGGTGATGGCGATGGCGCTCACAATAGCTTCGGGATCCTTGGCGTGAACCTTCTCGGCAACAGCCTGACGTACCTGTTCGGGGGTTACGCCCTTCTGCTCGAATTCGATCACGTAGTTGCGACCACCGGTGAAGTCGATACCGCTGGAGAGTCCGCGGGTAGCGAGGAAGCCGATGCTGATGAGTGCACCGAGGATAAACACGAGGATGCTCTTCTTGCCCATCTTCATGAAGTTAAGTTTCTTACCCACGAGGAAGTTCTTGGAAAGGGCAGTGGTGAAGGTGAGACCGAGCCACTTGTCGCGTTCCTGGAAGTGTTCGTAAACCATACGGGTTACCCATACGGCGGTGAAGAAGGAGGCAACGATACCGATGCCGAGCGTCATGGCGAAACCGCGGATAGGTCCTGTACCGAAGTTGTAGAGGATGATGGCGGTGATGATGGACGTGAGGTTGGAGTCGAAGATAGCGGAGAATGCGTTACCGTAACCATCGGCGAGGGCGGTGCGGATGTTCTTTCCGTTGGCAAGTTCTTCCTTCGTACGCTCATAGATAAGCACGTTGGCGTCGACTGCCATACCGAGCGAGAGCACCATACCGGCAATACCACTCATGGTGAGTGCCGCCTGGAAGGAGATGAGAATACCGAAGGTGAAGAAGAAGTTGAGGATGAGTGCGCAGTTGGCCACCATGCCGGGAATGAATCCGTAGAAGAGGCACATGAAAATCATGAGGAGCACGAAGGCTACAACGCAGGCGGTGAAGCCGGCCTGGATTGATGCGGCACCGAGGCTCGGACCTACGGTCTCTTCCTGTACAATCTTGGTGGGAGCGGGCATCTTACCGCTCTTGAGCACGTTGGCAAGGTCGCGAGTGTCGTCGGTGGTGAAGTGACCGGAGATCTGTGAGTTACCGTCGGTGATTTCGCTCTGAACGACGGGAGCGCTGTATACATAGCCGTCGAGCACGATGGCTACGCACTTCTTGAGGTTCTTCTTGGTGAGTGCTGCCCAGTCGCGTGCACCGTTGGTAGTCATCGTCATGGAAACGATGGGTTGGTGGTTTTGGTCGAAGTCGTCCTTAGCGTCGGCAATGACGTCGCCGCTCATGGAGGGAGCACCGTTTACGGCACGGAGTGCGTAGAGTTCAAACACGTTGCCCTTCATGCCTTCTGCGCTCTTCACGCCCCAAGCGAGGCGGAGGTCGGCGGGGAGTACGCCTTTAGCGTCGGCAGAGGCGAGGAGCTTGTTAACTTCTGCGGTGTCGGCGGCTACAGCGTAGCCTACAACGCAGCTGTTGGGCTGCATGCCCTGAACTTGTACGAGCTTGGAGAGAAGAGGATTCTTCTTGCTTGCGTCGGCTGTTTTGGCAGCGGTAGCGGCTGCGGCAGCTTTGGTGCTGTCGGTGGCAGCGGTGTCTACGTCGGCTTTAGCCAAACGGCGGTCGAGGGCCTGGAGGGTGGGGTAGATTTCGCTGAGGGTGTAGGTTTCCCAGAACTCGAGGTTGGCGCTTCCCTGGAGGAGCTTACGCACACGTTCGGGCTCTTTGATACCCGGCATCTCCACCATGATCTGGCCCATCTGGCCTTTGCCGTGGAGCACCTGGATGTTGGGCTGAGCCACACCGAAGCGGTCGATACGTGAGCGTACCACCTTATTGGAGTTTTCAACGGCGGCTGAGACTTCCTCGTTGAGCACCTTCTTTACGTCGGCGTCAGTGGAAGTGTAGGAGATGTTCTTTTCCTTGAGTTTGGAGGCGAACACTCCACCGAGCTGGTTTTTGCCGTTCTGCTGCGCGTAGGTAGCTACGAAGGCGTCAACGAAGTCGGAGTTTTCTTTCTTGGCTTTTGCCTGTGCGTCGTCATAGGCTTTTTTGAACTTGGGGTCGTTGGCGCTTTCGCCGGCGAGGTTTTTCACTACGTCGGGCACGCTCACCTCAAGCACTACGTTCATACCGCCCTTGAGGTCAAGACCAAGGCCGATCTGCAGTTCCTCGCACTCCTTGAGAGTCTTCCAGTTGAGGTAGACCTTCTCGTTACGCATGGAGTCAAGGTAAGCGGCGCCGTCTTTGCCTTGTGCCGTGAGGGCCTCGGCCTTCTTTTCGTACTTGCTGGTGACGAAGGAGAAGGAGAGGTAGAAGAGGCAAATCAAAGTCAGCAACACTGCAATTACTTTAACAAATCCTTTGTTTTGCATTGTGTGATTGTGAGATTATTGATTTATTGTTTTGTTTTGTTTTTCTTGTTTGTGTGGAAACGTGAACTCGCCGAGCCCGGCATCGTATGCAGAGCCCGGCAGACGTGTTTGACGTGCAAATATAAGGCATTTTTCCGAAAGTGCCTTAACGCTTTTTCTATAAAATGCGTTTTGGCGCGGTGTAAAGAACAAGTTGCATGGTTATTAAGGTGTAATATAGAGCATAAGGTGCGGGCTGAATTCGAATTTTAAGCGCGTTAATAACGCGCAGCACGCAAAACCGTCCGTGACGGTGACTGTTATCCCACCCAGAACATGACGATGAGCTGTGCGATGATGACGCGTAGGAACATGCAGAGGGGGTAGACGGTGGCGTAGGCTACGGAGGCTTTGTCGCCTTGAGTGGTGTCGTTCACGTAGTCGAGGGCGATGGGGTTTGCCATAGCGCCGCAGAGCATGCCGGCGGTGGTGGCGTAGCTCTTCTTTCCCATCACCACCGTGACGATGCTCATGATGATGACCGGCACGAGCGTGAGTACCAGTCCGATGACAATCCACCACAGCGCTGCCGGTTGCATCACCACGGAGAAGAAGTCGCGCCCCGCGTCGATGCCGAGGCAAGCCAGATACATACTTATGCCGAGCGAGCGGAGCATAAGGCCGGCGCTCGTGGTGGTGTAGGCCACCATGTGCAGACGCGGACCGTAGGCGCCGATGAGAATGCCCATCACGATGGGGCCGCCCGCAAGACCCAGTTTCACAGGGTAACTCATGCCGGGGATGAAGAAGGGGATGGAGCCGAGGGTGAGTCCCAGCACGATGCCGAGGAATATGGTCACCATGTTGGGTTCGTCGAGTCGTTTCACCACGTTACCCATTTCCTCCGCCACCTTTTTGATGCTTTCTGCCTCGCCCACCACCGTCACGCGGTCGCCTATGCGCATGGTGAGGTCGGGGGTTGCTACGAGCTGAATGCCTGCGCGCTGCACACGGCTCACGTTCACGCCGTAGCGGTTGCGTAGCTGCAGCGAACCGAGGTGACGGCCGTTTATCTCCGCACGCGTCACGAGGATGCGTTGGGAGATGAGGGTAGAGTCAATGGCGTTCCAGTCCACGTCCTTTCGGTTCCAGTTAGTCTCGTCGCGTTGTCCGAAGTAGATGGTGAGGTGGTTGATTTCGGCGGGTTTGGTGATGACGAGTATGCGGTCGTCCTTTTCGAGGCGCGTCTGTGCGTTGGGGAGAATCACTTTGCCGTCGCGCCAAAGGCGTGAGACGACGAACTTCGACTCGTCCATGCCGCTTATCTCGCCGAGTGTGTGGTTGAATACGGCGGGGTTGCACACGAGGAACGAGGCAATGAAGGCTTCGTCGGCGTCGGTCGTTTCTTTGGCGCGTTCGTGGCGTCCGAGCCATCCTTTCACGAGGATGAGGGCGATGATGACGCCCACCATGCCGAGCGGATAGGTCACGGCGCAACTCAGCGCGGCTCCCGAGGCGGGTTGACCGAGCTGTTTGAGCGTCTGCTGTGCGGCACCGAGCGCGGGCGTGTTGGTCGTGGCGCCGCAGAGCACACCCATCATGTCTTGGAGCGGAAGCAGTCCGGTCCACCCCACGATGAGTGCCATGACGGTGCCTATCACCACCACGCCGATGGCCATGAGGTTGAGGCGTGTGCCGCCTTGGCGGAATGCGCTGACGAAGCCCGGACCCACTTGCAGTCCGAGCATGTAGACGAAGAGCACGAGCCCGAAGCTTTCGGCGTAGCCCAACATCTGCGGGTCTATTTCAAGACCTACGGCTCCGGCGAGGATGCCGAAGAAGAACACATAAGTGCCGCCGAGGCTTATGCCGCGGAATTTAAGTTTGCTGAGTGCCAGCCCGAGGGCGCAGACGAGGCAAATGATGATGACGGCTTGTAGTGCCGAGGGGGTTAGTAGGGTTTCTTTTATCCAGTCCATAGAGGCTTAGGATATCGGGGAAGGGGGTTGGTTGATCTTTAAAATATACTATGGCAAGGCGAAGCATGCAAGAGCTTCCATGAGGCCGTTGCAATGACTTGCCGCCTTATGCAAAGCAAAGGTAGTGCAAGGTGAGAGAAAAGGAAAGAAAAACCGATTTTTTTCTTCTTCTCGCGCGCACGCGTATACACCAATAGTTTGTGCAAGTTGCTGTCACCTGTCACCGTCACGGCCGGCTTTGCGTGCTGCGCTGCGTATGGGGGCGAGGTTTTCAAAACCTCGCGCTCTACACGGCCTCACGGACGGCTTTTGCGCGCTGCGCCTCATATCTCGTGTAGAGCGTGACGTTTTGAAAACGTCACCCCCATGGAGGGCGCGTGCAGCCCTGTCATACGCTATGACGAAAAATTACCCCTTGGTGAGAATTTGCTGTCACCTTTAGTGGAAATATAAAACATCAGAAAATCAGAAATATAAGTGCGTTCCAAGGTGCGTATGGTGACAGGTGACAGTAAGATGTATAAACTTCGGTATAACGCGCGTGCGCGCGAGAGAGAACGGTAGCGTACCGAAATATTCAAGCGAAAGTAGATGTAAAGCTTTGTGAATTTTGGCCTCGTAGGCCAACGCGTTGGCATAGGAGCAAATTTTGATTTGCAGCCTTGGAGTTTGCGCGTTTTACGTGCGTTAGCGCATGGGGGGCACGTCTCCGACGTGACGTTTAGCGCGAGAAAAACAAAGTGCTGCACGCAAAAGCAACCATGAGGCCGTGTAGAGCGTCACGTCGGAGACGTGACCCCCATGCCTTGCACCTTCAAAGCGGAGTACGCAAAAGCCTCCGTGTAAATATTTCCAAACAACTTTCTACGAGCCCAACGCGTTGGGCTACGAGGAAATTTGAATTTGCTGCCTTGGAATTTGCGCGTTTTGCGTGCGTTGCATCCTCAAAGCGCAGCACGCAGAAGCCTCCGTGTGAATATTTCCAAACAAGTTTCTACAAGCTCAACGTGTTGAGCTCGTAGAAAATTTGAATTTGCTACGAGCTTGTGTAAACTTCTCCTGCGCATTTTCTTGCCCAAAAGCTATCTTTGCACTAACTTCGCACGGGTGAGGCGCGTAGGCCAATAAACGGATGGTTCCGTGTGCCTCACACTATTCTTGCATGATAAAACAAAATCTTAGTTTTCCACTATGAAAAAAACTCTACAACTGCTCCTTCTCGGTGCGGCGCTTGCGGGTTCACCTTCGGCACTCTATGCCCAAAAGGTGAGCACGTCCAACATCACGTCGCTCTCGGCAAGCTCCAAAGCCGCTGCCGTCGACGTCACCCTCACCGGAACGCTCTCAACCGGTAGCAACGGCGACTTCCGCCAACTGCGCGACCTCTGCTACCAGATGCAGACACTCAACCTCAAGAGTGCCACCTGTCCCAACATTCCCAAAAACGCGCTACATTCGCGTCACCGTCTTCACACGCTCACCCTCCCCAATTCGCTCAAGACCATCGGTTCGCAAGCCTTCTTTGCCTGCGACTCCCTCTCCGGCACACTCTCCATCCCCAAGTCGACCACCAGCATCGGCGCCAGCGCTTTTGCTCAGTGTAAGAGCATAGAAGGTGTGGAAATCCTCTCCACGGGTCTGCTCGTGAACATCGGTTCCTACGCCTTCGAAGGCTGCGAGAGCCTCAGCGGCACGGTCATCATCCCCTCCAAAGTGGTGGTGCTCCGCGACGGCGTCTTTTCCGGTTGTAAAAACCTCGAAAGCGTGAAACTCCCCTCCACCCTTCAGAGCATCGGTGCCAACACCTTCAGCGGTTGCGCCAAACTCTCGGGCGAAGTGGCACTCGGTCGCATGGTCACCCGCATCGGCGCCTCTGCCTTTGCCGGCTGCGAAAGTCTCACCCACATCAGCCTCCCCCGTGCCCTCCAGCAGCTCGGCGACGCCGCCTTTGCCGGATGCACCTCGCTCGGCGGTCACCTCACGCTCCCCGAAAGCGTGCAGCAACTTGGCCAGGGCGCTTTCTGCGGCTGTTCGTCAGTAGAGAACTTCACCCTTCCTTCTACGCTCACCTCCGTGCCCGCTGCCACCTTTGCCGGTTGCACCGGACTCTCCTCCCTCTACGTCCTCGCCGCCACGCCGCCCGTGGCCGACGCCACCGCCTTTGCCGGAGTGGACTGCAAGAACGTGTCGCTCTATGTGCCCGAGGGCAGCGAGACGGCCTATAAGGAAGCCGACGTGTGGAAAGAATTCAAGATAGAAACCCTCGTCTCCGGCATCCATACTGCCGAGACAACCGCCATCACGTGGTCCGTGGCCGACGGCGTGCTCACCGTTAAGAACCTTCCCGTAGCTTCAGCCGTGGCTCTCTACCAGGTGAACGGCCAGCTCATCGAATCGGCCGAAGCCACAGGCGAAGCCCACTTCACATTGCCCCAGCAGGGAGTATATCTCCTCAAAGTCAACGGCAAGACCCAAAAAGTGAAATATTAATACCGAACATTTCCTCATCATGAAGAAAACCATACTTTCCCTTGCACTCCTTTTGGGTTCTTTCCTCGCACCCGTTGCCACCACAGCCCAGAACCTCGTGCCCATACCCCTTAAGATGCAGACCACTACGGGCACTCCGCTCGTTTGGCTCAACGTGGGTCAGATAGACTGCCCCGAAACCCTCGCCAACGAGAAGGAACACCTGCTCCGCATCCTCGCCGACCGCGCCGGACTCAAAACGCTCAACGCTTCAGGCACAGCCACCATCACCCTCGGCCTCGACACCTCCCTCGCCGACGACGAGGCGTACACCCTCTCCCTCTCGTCCGACGGCGTGAAGATTTACGGCAAGACCGCCGCTGGCGTGTTCTACGGACTCATGACCCTGGAGCAGCTCATGATTGACGACAACGCCTCAGCACGCTGCATCTCCACTTCGCCCATCGACATCGAAGACACTCCCCGCACCCACGTGCGCGAACTCATGGTCGACCCCTGCCGCATCTTCGTGCCCTACGAACGCCTCAAGGAAATCGTCCCCGAAATGGCGCGCTATAAACTCAACAGCATCCACCTCCACCTTGTCGACGACCAGGCGTGGCGCATCGAAATAAAGAAATATCCCGAACTCCTCGAGAAGAGTTCCTCACGCGTGGGTATGGACGACATGCAGATGCCCATCTCCGGCTATTACACGCAGGAGGAGATGAAGGAATTCGTCGAATACTGCGCCAAGTACCACGTCATGGTGGTGCCCGAAATCGAAATGCCCGGTCACGAAGTGGCTGCCATCCACGCTTTCCCCGAACTCACCTGTGGCGCTAAGGAAGTGCCCATCCGCACCACCTGCGGCGTTTCGAACGAACTCCTCTGCCCCGGCAACGAGTTCACTTATGAATTCCTCGGCAACGTGTTCCGCGAACTCGCCGACGTGTTCCCCTGCAAATACATCCACCTCGGTGGCGACGAAGCCGGTAGCCCCGCCCTCGACTGCTGGACCACCTGCGAGAAGGACAAGGCACTGAAAAAGCAACTCGGCATCACCACCACCGACCGCTCCGAAAACTGGCGTTTGCAGAAGTACATGTTCGACCGCATCATCGACACGCTCCGCACCAAGTACGACAAGACGCCCATGTTCTGGTACGAGACCGACTTCCAGGAAATTCAGGAAGGCTGCGTCACCTTCGCTTGGCGTAACGGCCTTACCGACGCCGCCGTCAACGCTGCCGTCAGCAACAATGCCAAGATTATGATGTGTCCCGGCGACTATTGCTATTTCGACTACCCCATGGCTTCTGGCGACATGCCCGAAACGAACTGGGGCATGCCCGTGCGCACGTTCGAGACCGTCTATCAGTTCGACCCGGGATGGAACAAAGGTTCCGACTTTGAAGAGAACAACCTCTTCGGCGTGGCAGGCACGCTGTGGAGCGAGTGTATCAACTCACCCGAACGCATCTTCTATCAAGCCTATCCGCGTTCGCTCATCCTCGCCGAAGCCGGATGGAGCGCACAGAAGAACCGCTCATGGAAGGGATTCCTCAAGCGTTCGCGTCCCCTCATGCTCGACCTCCAGCGTCGCGGCGTGACCTTCTCCATGCCCACCGAATACATGGACCTTCAGTAATACAATTCATTCATTTGACGACAATATGAAAAAGACAATATTCTCGCTCTTCGTGCTCCTTCTCTGTAGCCTTACAGCAAGCGCTGACGAGCCCGTGAGCGGACAGACTTACAGAATATGCACCGCCGACGGACTCTCCGCACTCACCAACGGCGGTTCCGCCAATAACAACGTGGTGCTCCGCATGGCCGCCGTGGACGATGCCGACGAGGGTCAGCTCTGGGAACTCACCGAAAGCTCCGGCTACTGGCAGATAAAGAGCAGCGTGGGCAACGTATGCGCCGACAACCCCTCCGAGTCGCACGCCAAGTGGAACAACCAGCTCCTACAGTGGCAGACTTCAGGCGGTAACAACCAGAAATGGAAATTCGTGGCAGCCGACGACGGCAACTACTTCATGGTGCCTTACGAAAACTCCGCAAAGTGCTACGGCTACAACGACGACGGCACCTTCACGCTCCGCGCCAAGACCGACGCCAACTCGCAGATCAAACTCGTCAAAGCTTCGCTCCCCACTGCCGCCAAACCCCTCCCCAACGGCTACTACGCCCTGCAGACCGTGAGCGCCTATCCCTCTTACAACTACGCGAGCGAAGGCCGCTTCCTCTCGTTCTCCACTTCGGGAAGTCCCACCCTCGCCGCCAGCTACACCTATCAGAAGTCGCGCTTCCTCCTCACGACCGACGCCGACGGCATCACCACCATCACCCTTCCCCAAAGCGAACTCTACGTCTATCTCAACAGTTCCTCGCTTAAGGGCGCCAAGGAAACCGTCGACACCTACCGCGACAAGGCCTCCTTCGTGTTCTTCATGAACACCGACGAGTTCGGACTCGACACCCGCGTGGCCATCCATGCCGGCAGCACCTCCGAAGCCGCTCAGAGCGAAAGCCTCAAGTGCGTGGCTGCCAACTCCACCGCCTCTACCGTGACCGCTTCGTCGCTCACGCTCAGTGACGCTTTCTGCTTCCGCCTCGTACCCCTTCCCGCTAAGGACGACGTAGACAAACTCCAAAGCGCCATAGCCCAGGCCGAAACCCTTCTCTCCACGCTCACCGACGAGCAGGCCGTGGCAGAAGTGAAAGCCGCCATTGCCGCTGCACAGGACGAACTCGACTATCCCTACCTCACCTCCTCCGAGGTGGTGAAGGACATGGCCGCTCTTCTCAAGGTGACCGACCGCTACACCAGCAGCGCGTCTACCGAAAATGCCGGCAACACCACAGGCATTGATGCCGCCAGCGCCTCGTCCGTGACGGTTAGCACGGCAAACCACCGCATCAGCGTTTCGGGCGCTACCCACGTCAGCGTCTACAACGCCGAGGGCCGCACCGTAAGCATCGACGGCACGCTCCCCAGCGGCGTCTACGTTGTAGTGGCCGACGGCGAAACCTTCAAAGTGACGCTCTGAAATAATCTTACACCATAATAGAAAGTGCCAAGAACGGGCTGTTGGTCTGCTCTTGGCACTTTCATTTTCCTCCGCCACATACAGCGCAAGAAAGAAACGTTCGTTTTTTATTGCTACCTTTGCCCTATAATCGTAAATACTATCTCCTACAATGGCAAACGACAAAGAAGCGCTTACACCGATGATGAAACAGTTCTATGACCTCAAGGCCAAAAACCCTGACGCCATACTGCTCTTCCGTTGCGGCGACTTCTACGAAACCTATGCCGACGACGCCGTTACGGCCTCTCAAGTGCTCGGTATCACCCTCACGCGCCGCAACAACGGCAAGGCTCCGTCCAACGCCAATTCGGCCGCTATGGCGGGATTCCCCCACCATGCCCTCGACACCTATCTCCCCCGACTCATACGCGCCGGCTACCGCGTGGCCATCTGCGACCAGCTCGAAGACCCGAAGCTCACCAAGAAACTCGTGAAGCGCGGTATCACCGAACTGGTCACACCCGGCGTCGCCATGTCCGACAACGTGCTCTCCGCACGCGAGAACAACTTCCTCGCTGCTGTCCATTTCGGTGCCGCAGCTGTGGGCATCTCCTTCCTCGACATCTCCACGGGCGAATTTCTCGTGGCAGAAGGCGCACCCGAATATGTCGACAAACTCCTCGTAGGCTTCGCGCCGAAAGAAGTGCTCGTGAAGCACGGCACGAAAGCGCGCTTCGAAGGACTCTACGGCAGCAAATACTTCATCTTCGAACTCGACGACTGGGCATTCACACCCCAGACCGCCAACGACAAACTCACCAAACACTTCCAGGTGCGCAACCTGAAAGGCTTCGGCGTGGACCACCTCCGCGACGGCGTAGTGGCTGCCGGTGCTGTGCTCTCGTATCTCGAACTGACGGAACACAAGCAGACCAGCCACATCACCTCCCTCCGACGCATTGAGGAAGACCTCTACGTGCGCCTAGACCGCTTCACCACACGCAACCTCGAACTCGTCGCGCCCATGGCAGAAGGCGGCACGTCGCTCCTGCAGGTGATGGACCGCACACTCACGCCCATGGGAGCGCGCATGCTCCACCGCTGGCTCATCTTCCCGCTGCGTTCGGTGAAGAACATCGTCATGCGGCAGGACGGCGTGGAACACTTCTTCCGCGAGCCCGACTTCCGCGAACTCTGCGAGATGGAACTTCCGAAGATTGGCGACATGGAACGCATTGTGAGCCGCGTGGCCGTGGGACGCGTCAATCCGCGCGAACTCCAGCAGCTCCGCGCTGCGCTCGAGAGCACAGCACTCCTCAAGTACGCCTGTGCCCATGCCGACTGCGCTGCCGTGAAGAAGGTGAGCGAGCAACTCGACGCCCTCACCCCGCTGCGCGACCGCATCAAGCAAACGCTTCTTCCCGACCCGCCCATCCTCGTGAACAAAGGCGGTGTCGTAGCCCCCGGCGTGAGCGCCGAACTCGACGAGCTACGCGCCATTTCTACCTCCAGCAAGGATTTCCTCCTGCAAATACAGCAGCGCGAAAGCGAAACGACGGGTATTCCCTCCCTCAAGATAGGCTTCAACAACGTGTTCGGCTACTATATCGAGGTGCGCAACACGTTTAAGGACCACGTGCCCGAAGGTTGGGTGCGCAAGCAGACGCTTGCCAACGCCGAGCGTTACATCACGCAGGAACTCAAAGAATATGAGGACAAGATACTCAACGCCGAAGACCGCATTCTCGCCCTCGAAACGCAGCTCTACGCCGAACTCGTGCGCGAAGTGGCGCGCTACGTCGCTCCCCTCCAGCGCGACGCGGCAGCCATCTCCATGCTCGACTGTCTGCAGAGCCTAGCCCACGTGGCACGCGAGCGCCGCTACGTGCGGCCTGTGGTGGACGAGGGTCTCGTGCTCGACATCAAAGGCGGACGCCATCCGGTCATCGAAACGCTCATGCCCGTAGGCGAGGAGTATGTGGCTAACGACGTGGAACTCGATACAACTCAGCAGCAGATTATCATCGTGACCGGTCCGAACATGGCGGGTAAGAGTGCACTGCTCCGCCAGACGGCGCTCATCACGCTCCTTGCGCAGGTAGGCTCGTTCGTGCCAGCCGAATCGGCACACGTGGGCGTGGTGGACAAGATTTTCACCCGCGTAGGCGCAAGCGACAACATCTCCGTGGGCGAGAGTACCTTCATGGTGGAGATGAGCGAAGCGTCGAACATCATGAATAACCTCACGGAGCGTTCGCTCGTGCTCTTCGACGAACTGGGACGCGGCACGTCGACCTACGACGGCATTTCCATTGCTTGGGCCATTGTGGAATATATCCACGAGAACCCCAAGGCGCACGCCCGTACGCTCTTTGCCACGCACTACCACGAACTGAACGAGATGGAGCAGAAGTTCCAGCGCATCAAGAACTGGAACGTGTCGGTGCGCGAGGTGGACGGTCGCGTCGTCTTCCTCCGCAAATTGCAGCGCGGCGGTTCGGAACACTCGTTCGGTATTCACGTGGCGCGCCTGGCGGGCATGCCGCAGAGCATCGTGAAGCGCGCCGAGCAGATTCTTGTAGAACTGGAGCGCGCCGGTGCCGAAGCGGGTCGCGACGTGCCCCGTGCCGAAAGCCGCACGCGCACCGACGAGGGCGTGCAGCTCAGCTTCTTCCAACTCGACGACCCCGTGTTGAGCCAAATTCGCGACGAAATTCTACATCTCGACGTCAACTCCCTCACGCCTCTCGAAGCGTTGAACAAACTCAACGATATTAAGAAGATTTTGAACGGGAAGTAACCATCCCTCACCTAAATAACAAAACGCGCAGCAAGAGCCTTAAAAGCGTCTTGCTGCGCGTTTATTTATTTATAGCACTACTGTTTAAAGTAGC
Organism: bacterium; assembly: GCA_963656685.1. Lineage (GTDB taxonomy): Bacteria > Bacteroidota > Bacteroidia > Bacteroidales > Bacteroidaceae > Alloprevotella. The sequence goes on from CAVKJJ010000002.1 coordinate 81,021, forward strand.
GCGTAGCGTGCAACGAAAAGAACGGCGAGCACGATGGTGCTGATTTTTAGTTCGCGTATCTTGCCCGTAACCATATAAAGAATGACGTAAGAGATGACGCCAAGCAGAATGCCGTCGGATATGCTATAGGCAAGCAGCATGAAGATGACGGTGATGAAGCAAGGAATGGCTTCGGCATACTTGGTGAAGTCTATCTTGCTCATGTCCGACGCCATCATAACGCCCACGAGGAAAAGGGCCGAAGCTGTGGCCTCGGACGGGATGGCAAGGAAGAGGGGAGCAAAGAACAGGGACAGGATAAAGCAAACGGCCACGACGAAGGCCGTCAGACCGCTTCGTCCTCCCGCGTTGACGCCTGCAGCACTCTCCACTAAGGTGGTAACGGTAGAAGTTCCTAGGGCAGCGCCCGCAACAGTGCCGACGGCATCGGCCATGAATGCTTTGGACAGGTTGGGGATGTTACCGTCTTTATCTATCATTCCGGCGCGGCTGCTGACACCTACGAGCGTGCCGATGGTGTCGAACATGTCCACAAAGAGGAACGTGAACACGCAGATGACCATGTCGAGCGAGAACGCATGGCTCCAGTCCATCTGCCATACAATTGGGGCAATGCTTGGCGGTGTGTCGAAGATGCCGCTGAAGTTCGTTACGCCGATTGGGATGCCGATGACCGTTGTCACAACGATGCCGATGAGTAAGGCGCCCAATACGTTCTTTATGAGCAGTACCGATGTGACGAGGATGCCAAGGATGGCTAGCAGCACGGCAGGGGAGTGGAGGTTGCCGAGAGCTACAAAAGTTGTGGTGTTGCTCACGATGATTCCTGCGTTCTTCAGACCGATGAAGGCAATGAAGAGTCCGATGCCTGGTGCAATGGCTTTGCGCAGCGGCTGCGGCATGGCTTCCACAATGATGCTGCGCAGGCCGGTAACGGTGAGTAGGATGAAGATGATGCCCTCAAAGAACACTGCGGTCAGCGCAAACTGCCACGGATATCCCATGGTGAGGCACACAGTGTAAGCGAAGAAAGCGTTGAGACCCATTGCCGGCGCTAGCGCGAAGGGCATTTTTGCATAGATTGCCATCACGAGCGTGGCTACAGCTGCGGAGATGGCTGTGGTGGTAAAAATAGCTCCTCTGTCCATGCCTGTTGCAGAAAGGATAGAGGGGTGAACGGCAAGAATGTATGCCATGGTGAAGAAGGTGGTGATGCCTGCTATCACTTCCTTGCGTACGGTCATCTTCGAAGGGTCGAAACCGAATAGTTTTGTGAGCATTTGAGGAACCTTTTGTAAGCGTGTTGTGTTAGGAAATTCAAATGCAAAGGAACTAAAATCTTTGTAAACAGACGAACAAGGCTCTTGGTGTTTATCCAAAAAAGCTTCCGCAAATTTTCAGTTGAAAATCTGCGGAAGCTTTTTATTTAACATCGTCTTTTTCTAGTCATCGTGCAGCAGAAAACGAAGGCGGCGAGCATCATGAGCGTGAGCACGGCAAAGGCGTGCTGGCTTCCTGTGGCCGTGGCTTCGGAGAAATGTGCTGCGTCGGTGCTGTGCTGGGCTGAAGCTACGATGGTGGACACTACGGCTGTGCCCATGGCGCCGGCGAGTTGCTGAAAACTGTTGATGAGCGCGTTGCCGTCGGCGGAGAGGTCTTTGGGGAGCTGCGAAAGGCCGAAGGTGATGGCGCTAGGGCAACCTAAGCCCTGGCCTAGGGTGTAGACTACGTAGATGGTGAAGAACATTCCCGTGGTAAGCGCGTTGCCGTGCCAGGCGAAGAGCACCGTGGCAAGGAGCATCAGGCCGTAGCCCGTAATGAGCGGAAGACGTGCGCCCACTTTGTCGTACAGACGGCCGCTGAGGACGGAGACAATGGCGCCTACCACGCAACCCGGCACGAGGAGCAGTCCGGCGGTAAAGGCATTGGTGTGGTTGGTTATCTGTGAATAGTTGGGGATGGCGTAGCCCATGGCGAGCACGGTGAACTGCGTCACGAGGATGGCGCCGAGGGCCAACATGAAGCGAAGATAACCGAGTACTTCGGGGCGCAGCAACGGGTGTTCCTCGCGGCGGGCTTGCCTTAAGAACCATACCATGGAGAGGATGGCTACGAGGAGCAACGAGAGCACCACTGCGCTGAGCCAGCCGGCTGATGAGGCTTTGACGAGGGCGAGGATGAAGGTGGTGTAGCCCACAACGATGAGGAGATAGTCCATGAAGTGGAAACGGCTGCGCTCGGTGGGTACGCTGCGCTTGATGAGCCGTGCGCCTACGAAGAGCGAGAGGAGCAGTAGGGGAAGGAGGGAGAGGAAGATGTAGCGCCAGCCGAACATGTCGACGACGAAGCCGCCCAGCACGGGGCCTACAGCGGGTGCCACGGCGGTGATGAGCATGCCTACGCCCATGAATGTGCCGGTCTTCTCGCGTGGGGCTTCGGAGAGGATGATGTTGAACATGAGCGGGAGGGCGATGCCGGTGCCGATGCCTTGTACCATGCGTCCTGCCATGAGGAGGGCGAAGTTTTGCGCAGCGAAACAGGCCACCGTGGCGCAGATAAAGCTGCCTATGGCGATGAGGAAGAGCGTGCGCTGCGAGGTGTTGCGCTTGAGGTAGCTCGAGAGGGTGATGACGAGGGAGAGAACGAGGAGATAGCCTGTGGTAATCCACTGTACGGTGCTCGTGTCCACGCCGAACTCTTCCATGAGGGTGGGGAAGGTGACGTTCATGGCGGTTTCGCTCACTACGCCGCAGAACGACATGATGCCCGTGGCGAAAATCTTTCCTGTGAGGCGGAGGTTGTCTTTGTTGGTCATTGTTTTTGTGTGGTCTTTTTCGTTTCGGTGTGCAAAGTTACTCACATTGTTCCTCGTTCTTTGTCCTCACAGAGCGACCTTTTGCCGAATCGCGGAGGTTCTTGCTTATAATCGGTGTCTCTCTTGCTGAAAATGGCGTTGGTAGTCGTTATTCGCTCGTTCGTATACAAAAAGCGGGGCACCGTCCGTGATGGACAGTGCCCCGCAGGGTTTTATGATGCTTTCAGTGAAGCGTCAATATTAGAGCTGGGGACCAGCGGCAACGAGAGCCTTACCAGCTTCGTTGGTCTCGTACTTCTTGAAGTTCTTGATGAAGCGAGCAGCGAGGTCCTTGGCCTTTTCTTCCCAAGTGGAAGCGTCGGCGTAAGTGTCGCGGGGATCGAGAATCTTGGGATCAACACCGGGGAGTTCCGTAGGAACGACGAAGTCGAAGTAGGGAACAGTCTTGGTGGGAGCCTTGTCGATAGAACCGTCGAGGATGGCGTCGATGATACCACGGGTGTCGCGGATGGAGATACGCTTGCCGCTACCGTTCCAACCAGTGTTAACGAGATATGCCTTAGCACCGTTGGCTTCCATCTTCTTCACGAGTTCTTCAGCGTACTTCGTGGGGTGGAGTTCGAGGAATGCCTGGCCGAAGCATGCGGAGAAAGTAGGAGTGGGCTCCGTGATGCCGCGTTCAGTACCTGCGAGCTTGGCGGTGAAGCCAGAGAGGAAGTAGTACTGAGCCTGCTCAGAAGAGAGGATAGATACGGGAGGAAGCACACCGAAAGCGTCGGCAGAAAGCATGATGACCTGCTTTGCAGCGGGACCCTTGCTGACGGGCTTCACGATGTTCTGGATGTGGTAGATGGGGTAGCTTACGCGGGTGTTCTCCGTAACGCTCTTGTCGGCGAAGTCGATTTTGCCGTTAGCGTCAACGGTAACGTTCTCGAGGAGGGCGTCGCGCTTGATGGCACCGTAGATGTCGGGTTCGCTTTCCTTGTCGAGGTTGATAACCTTAGCGTAGCAACCACCTTCGTAGTTGAACACACCGTTGTCGTCCCATCCGTGTTCGTCGTCGCCGATGAGCTTACGCTTCGGGTCGGTAGAAAGGGTGGTCTTACCGGTACCGCTGAGGCCGAAGAAGATGGCTGAGCTAGTCTCTTCCATGTTGGTGTTGGCAGAGCAGTGCATAGAAGCGATGCCCTTGAGGGGGTTGTAGTAGTTCATCATGGAGAACATACCCTTCTTCATTTCGCCACCGTACCAAGTGTTGATGATAACCTGCTCGCGGCTGGTGATGTTGAATACTACAGCAGTTTCGGAGTTGAGGCCGAGTTCCTTGTAGTTTTCAACCTTTGCCTTAGAAGCGTTGTATACGATGAAGTCGGGCTCGAAGCTGTCGAGTTCTTCCTTAGAAGGACGGATGAACATGTTGGTCACGAAGTGAGCCTGCCATGCTACTTCCACGATGAAGCGGACGGCCATGCGGGTCTCCTTGTTGGCACCACAGAAACCATCTACTACGAAGAGGCGCTTGTTGGAAAGCTCCTTCTTGGCGATTTCCTTCACGGCAGCCCAGGCTTCCTGAGAGGCGGGTTTGTTGTCGTTGGGATATTCGGGAGTAGTCCACCATACCGTGTCCTTGGAGTTCTCGTCCATAACGATGAATTTATCCTTAGGAGAACGGCCAGTGTAGATACCTGTCATTACGTTGACGGCGCCGAGTTCAGTTTCCTGACCCTTCTCGAAGCCTTCGAGGCTTGCCTTGGTCTCTTCTTCGAAGAGCTGCTCGTAAGAGGGGTTGTGTACGATCTCAGTCACACCGGTAATACCGTACTTGGTTAAATCTAATGTTGCCATAATGATTTATTGATTTGATAAATAAAGGTTTGTCTTCTTTGGGCTTTGCGCCAGACCGTGCGAAGCCTTGCGCTTAACCGGAGCAAAAGTACTAAAATCCTTTATGTTCCGAAACTTTTTAACGCAATTTATTGGGCTCTTTTCCTACGTTGCAGCTATTCCACCCTATGGAGTTCTTGTCAGTCCCTTACATATTATGCGACGCCAATTTTAGATTTGTCCATAAATGCCCATTTTGCGAAATATAAGCCTCCTAAAGCAGTGAGCGTTACGGACTTTATGTCTACCTTTGCCTTATGTCAGATATTCGACATACGTCTTGTAAGAATCTTCTAAAATTAAATATGATGAGAAAGTCTATTATTCTTGCCGCAGTTGCCGCAGCCGTTTCGCTCTCGTCATGCAACGACAACGAGAACGTCGTTTCTTCCGACAACACCATAACGGGTTACGTCACGGAAGTCAATGGTTACGGTCAGCCTATTCCTAGTTTTACGCCTGCCGACATGAAGAAGGCGGGTCTTGACTATGCCGACCTCGTCGATGTGGAGATTGGCGACAAAGTGAAGCTCCACAACGTGCCTTACGTGAGTTCGTTCAACGAGGTGGCCATATTGGGTCCGTCGTATGTCGACTATAACGCGCGCGGCGACGACTACGGCTTTGCTATGCTCAACGGCGATTTCCATTATTATATAGGAGGAGAAGTGGGCGACAAAGTGACGATGAAACTCTCCCAAAAAGGCGGTTACAGCAAGACTTACAACTTGATGAAGTCGGTCTATGCCATCAACCGCCAGCCCGGCGAGAGTGCTGAGGAATATGCCAACTTCCGCATGGTTACCACTGCGGGCATTGCGCCTAATGTGCTTTACCGCTCAAGCAATCCGCTCAACTGCGTGAAGAATCCTGGCCGCTATGGCGTGGTAGACAGTCTGGCGCGCGTGGTGGGGATAAAGACGGAGATAGACCTTGCCGACACGCCCGAAAGCGTGGAGAAGTATATGGCCACTGAAGGTTATGCGTCGACTTACTGTCCGCAACTCTTCAAGGAGGGTAATACCATTGCTTGCGGCATGATGGCCAACTCGTTCTGCGACGATTTTAAGACTCGCCTGGGCAAGGCGGTGAAGTTTATGATTGCCCACGAGCCTCCTTACCTCCTTCATTGCAACGAAGGTAAGGACCGCTGCGGATTTGTGTCTATGCTTTTCGAAGCCTTGGCTGGTGCGAGCACCGACGAGTTGCGCAGAGACTACATGGTGACGATGCTCAACTTCTATAAGATTCCCGATTACGGCGAGTCGTATCAGGAAAGGCAGAAGCTGTCTATCGACCGCATGATTTGGCTCATGTGCAACGAAGATGCGCTTGCTAACTATCAGTCCATCAATTGGGACGAGATTGACGTTTCGAACATCGACTGGGAGGGCTTCGGCTTTTACAAGAAGAACTTGCAGGGCGTCAAACTGGAAGCTTCGGCAAAGAAATATCTCAAAGAATGTGGCTTGACCGATGACGAATGCGAGGCGCTGCGCACCATCTTGACCACAGCGCGGTAATCGTGCTATCGTTCGCTGTAGTAAGAGAAAAGAATAAAACGTATAAAACACACAAAACGGCTTTGCTTACAATTTGTAGCGAAGCCGTTTTGTGTGTTTTATACGTTTCGTTCCCGATACGTTTATTAGTTTTCCTCTATTCATACTCCTTCGCGGTGCGCTGTCCGCGCATTACGGCAAGGGCGTTGAGCGCGAGGGCTTCCATCTCGTCCTCGCCCGGAAAGATGTGGACGGGGGCGAGGTGCTCCACGCGTTCCACAATGCGCGAGGTGATGTATTGCGAGTGGGCTATGCCGCCGGTGAGGAGAATGGCGTCGATGTGGCCGTAGAGCACGGCGCTCTCGGAGGCTATGGTCTTGGCGGTGTGGAATATCATGGCGTCGATGATGAGTTTGGCGTGTTTGTCGCCCTCGTCGATGGCGTGGAGTATGGCGGGTATGTCGGTGGTGCCGAGGTGTGCCATGAGTCCGGCTTCGCCTGCTATGCGGCGCTTGAGCTGGTCCTCGGTGTAACGGCCGCTGTAGCAGAGATGTATGAGGTCGGCTGCAGGGAGCGAACCGGCTCTTTCGGGTGAGAAGGGACCTTCGCCGTCGAGGCCGTTGTTGGCGTCGATGGCGCGGCCGTGCTCGTGGGCGGCTACGGAGATGCCGCCGCCGAGGTGACAGATTATGAGGTTGAGGTCCTCGTAGGTCTTACCGATCGACGCTGCGTAGCGGCGGGCAATGGCTTTCTGGTTCAATGCGTGCCAGATGGTGATGCGGGGCATGAGGGGCGAACCGCTGATGCGCGCTTCGGGCACGAGTTCGTCTACCACACCGGGGTCGGCCATGAGGGCGGGGCAGGGCGTCTCCTGCATCTGCGATATTTCGAGGGCTATGAGGCAACCGAGGTTGCAGGCGTGCTTGCGCATGGCGTGGAACGTGTCGTAACACATTTTGCGGTTCACGCGGTACACGCCGCCAGGTATGGGTTTCGTCAGTCCGCCACGGCTTATGATGGCGTCGAACGTCAGCCCGAAGCCGTTCTCCTTGAGCCACGTGAGCACGTGCTTCTTGCGAAACTCGTGCTGGTCGGTGATTTTCTTGAAAGGCAGAAGTTCTTCGGGGGTGTGACGTATGGCGCTGCAGACAACCTTTTTCTCGTCGTCAAACACGCCTACTTTCGTGGACGTTGAACCTGGATTTATTACTAATATGCGCATAGTGTGAGTCTTGGACCTTGAGGCGGTGTGGTAGGGACGAAACGCTCGTTGCGAGCTCCCATTTTGTTACATTCCCTAAACAGCAACTTTGCTGGAACCTTGCACGAAAAGCTTTCTTTTGTGCGAAAGTTACAAACTCATTGCGGCAAGGGCAATGCTGTGGTATTTGGCTTCCGCGTCGTCGCCGCGCGAGGGGAGTACCACGGGGGCGTCGGTGCCCTGGAGCGTGCCGGCCATTTTGGCGTTGGCGTAGAGCGGCAGCACTTTGTAGAGCACGTTGCCGGCTTCGATGTCGGGAACGATGAGTGCGTCGGCTTGTCCTTCAAGGGGTGAGTCGATGCCTTTTATGCGGAGCGCTTCTGCGTCGCATGCCGTGCGCAGGTCGAGCGGTCCGTCAACGATGAGTTTGCCCCATTCGCCATCCTTTGCGCGCTGACAGAGAGCGGCGTAGCCCATCGTGTGTGGAAATTTCTCGTTTGCCGTTTCAGCGCAATGGAGCAGGGCAATGCGCGGCTCTTCTATGCCGAAGGCGTGGAGCATGCGGCTCATGTAGGCCACTTGCTGCGCGCGTTGTTCGTCGGTGGGGTAGGGTATTACGGCAGCGTCGGAGAAGAAAAGGAGTTTGTCGCGACTGGGAAGTTCGGCCATGGCGATGTGGGTGAGCACCAGACCTTTCTTGAGAATGCCCCACTCTTTGTTGAGCACGGCGCGTAGGAGCGTGGCGGTGTGGAGCAGTCCTTTCACTACGATGTCGGCTCTTCCCTCGCGTGCCATGCGCACGGCTTTCTCGGCTGCTTCTTCGTGTGTGGCGGCTTCTACGAAGTGTGTGTGTTCGCCTTGCAGGGCTTCGACGTGTGGCAGGTGCCGGATAGCTTCGCAGTCGCCCACGAAGTAGACTTCGGCGAATCCTTCCTCGACGGTGCGCACTACGGCGCGCAAGGTGCTTTCGTCGCTTCCGCACACTACTGCGAGCCGGCAGCGTTGTGCTCTTTTTTTCAAATGTGTGGTAAGGTCGTGGAGGGTGCGGATGGTTTCCATACGGTTCTGTATAAAGGGGTGTAGTGTTGTGCTGTGTACTATGGGTTCTACTCTTCGCCAAGGCTACTTGCTGAGGCTTTGTTTTTCTAGAAAACTAATCCCGTTCTCCAAGTTTCCTTTGCGTAGCGCAAATCTACAAAAAAGAACGGAGAAAGTGTACACAATAAAGACGTTTGTGCCACTTTCTCCGAGTTATCAATTAGTCTCTTGCGCCAACAAGGCATTTCGCAAAAATTCCAAGCCTTGAAACAAAAATTCCAAGCCTTGAAATTTTAATTCCAAGGCTTGGAATTTTTGTCCCAAATAGTGGAATTTGTTTTGGGACTGCACATTATTGATTGTCAGTGTGTTACGATTTTTCTTTCAAAACGTTTGTTTTTAGAACAGCATGGCGATGTAGGCCACGAGCGGAATGGTGATGACGGAGAGCAACGTGGTGAAGAAAAGTCCCTGCGTCATGACGCGCTCGTCCTGTCCGTATTGCAGACAGAGCATAATGCCATTGGTGGCAACGGGCATGGCGCTGAGCACAACAGCTACGTCGCAAACGAAAGGATTGATGCCTAGCAGTGCCAGCACGGCTCCTACCAAGAGAGGAAGCACGATGAGGCGGAGGGCCGTCATGGCGTAGACGAAACGGTTGCCAAGCATATCGCGCATAGGGATGTGGCTGAGGCTGGAACCAATGATCAGCAGCGCGCAGGGAATGGTGAGGTCGCCAAGGAGGTGAAACCATTGTCCCACAGGGGCTGGAACTTGTATGCGACACACGGCGATGAGCACGGCAATGAGCGACGTGATGACGCAAGGCGAAAGAATGAGTTTCGGAGAGAATGCGCTTTTGGCTTTCCCGCCGTTGATGAACGATATGCCTATGGTGAAGACCAGCAGATTGAACGGAATGTTGAGCACAGAGGCGCAGAACACGGCTTTCGGACCGAACACAGCGTCGCAAACGGGATAACCGATGAAGCTTACGTTGCCGAAAGCGAGCATGAACTTGAGAATGCCCTGGCGTGAGCGGTTCACTTTCCAGATGTGGGGGATGATGTAGGCCATGCCGATGAGCACCACGTAGTTTACAATGGCTACTACCACGAGGGCAAGGAGTTCGGAGTTTTCAAATGCCAGGTCTTTGCCCATCACGGAGGCGAGGATGAGCGCCGGCATCGAAATGTTCATAATGAAGATGGAGAGTTTGCGGTCGAGGTCGCCCGACCAGAGGTTGCGCTTTGCGGCAAAAAGTCCGACCATCACAATGCCGAAGATCATGAGCATTTGGGTCAGGATGTGCATAAAGTCCATTGGCCTTTTCTTTGTTTTTGTGTCGTAGTGAATGCGGAGTGCGAGCCGCATCGGGTTGTTTCGTTTTTGTGTGTTGTGCAAAATTAGGTAAAACGCCTTGAAATCTTCTTCTCCCGTCTGTTCTAATGCCCGAAAACGGCCGAAAAAGACCGTCTTCGTGTCGGAATGCTTTCTCGGCTTGACACTAAGGCGGTCTTTCTTATTTGCTTCTTATGCTTGGGGCCGTATCGTCAATGCGCCTCGAGCCAGTTTTTGCCTTCTCCGCAGTCGGCCACGAGGGGAACGCTCATCGCGAAGGCGTGCTCCATCTCTTCAATGACGATGTGCTGCACCTTTTCGCGTTCTTCGGGCAGGACGGAGAAGTTGAGTTCGTCGTGTACTTGCAGTATCATCTTCGACTGAATGTTCTCGCGGCGGAAGCGCTCGTCAATGTGCACCATGGCTACTTTTATGATGTCGGCAGCGGTGCCCTGGATGGGGGCGTTCACCGCATTGCGCTCTGCATAACCGCGCACCACGGAGTTGCGCGAAGTGATGTCCGGAAGGTAGCGACGGCGCCCCCAGGCGGTTTCGATGTAACCCTTTTCGCGGGCGGCATCTACGCTCTTGAGCATGTATTCGCGCACTTTCGGATAGGTCGCAAAGTAGTTGTCTATCAGTTCCTTTGCTTCCGTTCGGCTCACGTCCATTCGTTCGGCGAGGCCGAAGGCCGAAATGCCGTAGATAATGCCGAAGTTGGCCGTCTTCGCCTTGCGTCGTTCGTCGCGCGTCACGTCGTCGAGAGCTTTGTGGAACACACGCGCTGCCGTGGCGGCGTGAATGTCGCGGCCCTCGCGGAAGTCTGCCACGAGATGCTCGTCCTGACTCAGGTGTGCCATGATGCGCAGCTCTATCTGCGAATAGTCGGCAGAGAAGAACGTGCATCCTTTTTCCGGCACGAAGGCTTTGCGTATTTCTCTGCCGTCGTCGCCACGCACGGGGATGTTTTGCAAGTTGGGATTGGACGAGGAGAGTCGGCCGGTGGCAGTCACGGCTTGGTTGAACGACGTGTGTATGTGGCCCGTAGCGGGATTGATGAGCTTGGGCAGCGCGTCGACGTAGGTGCTGAGGAGTTTTTTCAGTGCGCGGTGGTCCAAGATTTTCTGCACAATGGGGTGCTTGCCCTTGATGGCTTCGAGCACTTCCTCGCCCGTAGAGTACTGTCCGCTCTTCGTCTTTTTGGCTTTGTCGTTGAGGCGGAGTTCTCCGAAGAGCACTTCTCCCACTTGTCGTGGCGAGGTGAGGAGGAAGGAATGGCCCGCGAGTTCGTAAATCTCTTTTTCCAATTGTGCGAGTCGTTCTTCAAAGTGTTTGCCAGTTTCGGCTAGCGTTGCGGTGTCGAGACATACGCCGTTGCGTTCCATTCGTGCCAACACGGGCATGAGGGGCATTTCCACTTCTTGGAACACGCGCATGAGTCCGTCCTCTTCCATTTTCTTCTTCAAGGGTTCCATGAGGCGCAGCGTCACATGGGCGTCCTCGCATGCGTAGTCGCATATGTCTTTCGGGGCAAGGTCGGCCATGTTGAGTTGTCCTTTTCCTTTCGGCCCGATGAGCTTCTCGATGTGGATGGTCTGGTAGCCGAGGTATATTTCGGCGAGGTAGTCCATGTTATGGTGGAGTTCGGGCTGGATGAGGTAGTGCGCCAGCATGGTGTCGAACATTGGACCGGCGAGGCTTATTCCGTACGAGGCGAGCACCGTGAGGTCGTACTTGAGGTTTTGCCCCACTTTCAACTTTTCAGTGTTTTCGTAGACGGGACGGAAAATTTCCACCATTCGCTGCGCAAGTTCAGTTTCACGTGGAACAGCCACGTACCAAGCGCGGTCTCCCGCCACGGCGAAGCTCAATCCTACCAATTTTGCCCGAATTGCGTCGGTCGAAGTGGTTTCTGTGTCTAACGCGAAAGTGTCAAATGTCAATAAAAGGTCGCATAATTTGCGCGCATCATCTTCTGATTCAATGAGATGATACTCGTGTGGCACCGATTTTAGGCTTGCGAGATTCGCGTGTACGATTCCGCTCGGTAAGTCGCTCACTTCTGCGTCGAAGAGAGAGGGCTCTTTTTTCGCATTAGTTAACAATGGCGCATCGTCGCCGTCGAGTTTCTTCAGGAAGTTGCGGAATTCCAAATCTTCGTATATGGGTCGCAACTTTTCAGCATCGGGTTCTTTGCGCGCCAAAGCTTCGAGGTCGAGTTTTATGGGTACATCCGTTTTGATGGTCACCAAGAAACGCGAGAAGGAAATCTGCTCTTTGTTCTCCTCCACTTTTTTCTTCAGCGCGCCTTTCAGTTCGTCGGTACGTTGGAGAAGGTTTTCTATGGAACCGAATTGCCCGATCAGTTTAGCAGCTGTCTTCTCGCCCACGCCCGGACAGCCCGGCACGTTGTCGGCCGTGTCGCCCATAAGTCCGAGCAAATCTATCACTTGCGACGTCTGGCTGATGCCATATTTGGCGCAGACTTCCGCTTCGCCCAGCTTTTCCATGCCTGCAGCACCATGACCGGGACGGCGCATGAAGACGTTTGGACGAACAAGCTGTGCGTAGTCCTTATCGGGCGTAACCATGTGGACCTCAAGCCCTTCGCTTGCACCCTGAAGGGCAAGCGTGCCAATCACGTCGTCGGCTTCGAAACCCGCCACTTCCAAAATGGGAATGCCGTAAGCTTCAATGATTTTCTTGATGATGGGTACCGCCGACTTAATGTCCTCGGGCGTCGCTTCGCGCTGCGCCTTATACTCCGGATAGGCTTCGTGGCGGAATGTGCCGCCCGCGGGGTCGAAAGCTATACCTATATAATCGGGGCGTTCGTTTTTCAGTACATCTTCGAGCGTGTTGACGAAACCAAACACGGCCGAAGTGTTCTGGCCTTTGGAATTTATGCGCGGCGAACGTATCAACGCATAGTATGCTCGGAAGATCAATGCATAAGCATCGAGCAAAAAAAGAGTCTTCATAAGGGGAATTTTCGTGGTTTTGGGCCTTTTTGGAGGGTTGTTGTAAAATTTTCTTCACAAAATTAGGAAAAAGCTTGGTTACTATGAAAGAAAAGTAGTAGTTTTGCAATCGTAAAGCCGAGACATGGACAAACTATCAGCCATCCGCCAGTCCGTCGCTCAAGAATTGACGGCATACCAAAAACTTTTTGCAGATGCGCTGACCCACGAAGACGATTTTTTGGGTCAGGCGTTAGCTTACGTTAGAGGAAGGCAGGGAAAGATGATGCGTCCTGTTCTTGTACTCCTTGTTGCTAAGGAAAAGGGAAATGTCGACACGCAAACCTTGCGTGCTGCTGTGACCCTCGAACTTCTCCATACGGCATCGCTAGTTCACGACGATGTAGTGGATGAAAGCAGCGAGCGACGCGGACAACGCTCTGTCAACGCTGTTTACGACAACAAGGTTGCAGTTCTCGTAGGCGACTATTTGCTTTCTGCCTCACTCCTGCAAGCTGCCAAAACGCAAAACATTCGCGTTGTAGAGCTTATTTCTAAGCTTGGCGGACAACTTTCAGAGGGCGAAATCAAGCAATTGGCAAACATTCGCAACGAAGAAATTACCGAAGAGGCTTACTTCACCATCATCAAGCACAAAACAGCCGCTTTGTTCGCAGCTTGTGCAGAGTTGGGAGCCATTTCTTGCGGTGCAGACGAAGATTACGTCAACAAAGCACGCAGATTCGGTGAAATTGTCGGACTTTGTTTCCAAATTCGCGACGATATCTTCGATTATTACGAGAATTCCGAGATTGGCAAGCCCACTGGCAACGACATGCGCGAAGGAAAAATCACCTTGCCTGCCATCTACGCCATTAACAATGCTTCTCGCGAAGACGTTAAGCTTTGGGCAAAGAAAGTCAAAGACGGATCTGCTTCGACAAGCGAAATACAGTCGCTCGTTGAGTACAGTAAAGTTTCCGGTGGCATTGCTTACGCTGAACAGCGAATGGCAGAACTCCACGACGAAGCACTTCAGCTTTTGTCAAATTGGAAAAATGCTACGGTAAAAGAGGCTTTGCACCATTACATTGACTATGTAATGGAACGTAAATTATGAACATATTTTTGTTGGCTTAACGCCACATTGTTTTCCTTTTTAAAATCGCCGGCCAGAGGGCCGGCACTTTTTTTGCCCTTTTGTGAAGTTGCATTTTTGTCCTTTATAAGGGTTGAAGTTATGGGCAACTTCTTGATAATAAACTCTTTACCCGATGCTCTAAAGTGTCGGGTAATTTTTTTGTTGTCCATCATTTCTGCTTTCTTCAAAACAAACGACGCGCAAATAGGGTGGGGAACCCTTATTTGCGCGTCGCGTTTCAAGAACAATTATTTCTCGAGTTTTTTCAGCTTAGAATGGCTTTACGTCCTCGCCGAGAATGTCGCTCACGAGGAGGTTGGCAAGGCGGCTGGTGCCTATGCGGAAATGGCCGTCCTTGGCATATTCTTCGCCGAGGATTTCGGCTACTACGGTGTAGAACGAAACGGCCTCTGCCGTGGTTTTGATGCCGCCAGCTGCCTTGAAGCCTACAAGATTGCCTGTGAGCTCGTGATATTCTTTAATGGCAGTGCACATCACATAGGCGGCTTCAAGCGTCGCAGCGGGCTCTATTTTGCCCGTAGAGGTCTTTATAAAGTCGGCACCGGCATACATGGAAAGGATGGAGGCTTTCTTTATGTTTTTTGCGCTCTTGAGTGCGCCTGTTTCGAGGATTACTTTGAGCGGAGCACTTCCGGCTGCGGCTTTGATCTCACTGATTTCGTCGGCACACGTTTCGTAGTCGCCGTCGAGGAATTCTCCTACGCTGAGCACCATGTCTACTTCGTCGGCTCCGTCGTGTACGGCGAGGGCGGTCTCAGCAGTTTTGATTTCGATGAAGGTCTGCGATGCGGGGAAACCGCCAGTGACGCAGGCTACCTTGACATCGTCTGCCTCAAGGCTTTCGCTCACGATTTTTGCGTAGTTGGGATATACGCAGATGGTGGCGAGAGGGGGAAGATCGGGGTGCTCGTCGGCAAATTTGTTGACGCTTTCAGTAAACTTGAGCACGCTCTCCTGCGAGTCCGTCACCTTGAGGGTGGTGAGCTCTACGGTGCTGAGAAGTGTACGGAGCACTTCGGGGGTGTCGTACTTGTCGCGGTTCTTTTCTACAAGCGTTTTTACGGCTTCGCTGACGGCGTTGTCGTTGAGTTCCGTCTCGTATTTTGCAAAAGCCTGTTCGTATTTGTTGCTGGCTTCGTTCTGTCCTTTTGCTGCGCCTTCAGTGGCGTCGAAAGTGGAATTTGTTGTCATAAGTAGGGTTGTATCAGTGGTTTTGGTTGTTGAGTTTCGGATTGTTTATGTGTCGCTCGGCATCGCGCTTTGTTTTCTTTTCAAAGCTCTTGCGCAACGCTTCTTCGAGGTCCACGCCAGTTTGGTTTGCCAGGCAGATGAGCACCCAGAGCACGTCGGCCATTTCTTCTGAAGGGTCTTGCGTTTCGCCTTCCTTGAAGGACTGGTCGCCGTATTTGCGGGCAATGACGCGGGCAAGCTCGCCCGTCTCTTCGGTGAGGCATGCCATGTTGGTGAGTTCGCTGAAGTAGCGAACGCCATAGGTCTTAATCCAACGGTCTACGGCTTGTTGCGCTTCTTTGATGGTCATCGTTGTGATTATATTTGGTCCTGTCCTCGCTTTGCCTATTCTTTGTTTTTCGTGTCCATACAGATTGTCACGGGGCCGTCGTTGAGGAGTTCTACCTTCATGTCTGCGCCAAATTCGCCCGTGCCGACGCGTTTGCCGATGGTCAAGGAAAGTGTGCTGACGAAGTATTCGTAGAGCGGAATGGCAATGTCGTGGGTGGCGGCACGTAGCCATGAGGGACGGTTGCCTTTCTTGTACGACGCCATGAGGGTGAACTGGCTCACTACGATGACGTTGCCGTCAATGGCTTCGAGGTCGAGGTTCATCACGCCGTTCTCGTCGTCGAAGACGCGCAGTCCGGCAATTTTTCGGCACAGCCAATCGGCGTCTTCTTTGGTGTCGGTGGCTTCTATGCCCAAAAGGACGAGAAATCCTTTGCCTATGGACGATTTTACTTGTCCGTCAATGGTGACGGAAGCGTGGCTTACGCGCTGTATTATGGCTCTCATGAGGGATTGTTCGGTTTGTGGTGTGTTTTGCGCTGAGAAAGGCTCAAAATAGCCTCTTTCTTTGCAAATGTACTACTTTTCGGCGGATGCGTGGATTGCGCTGTAGAGTTTTTGCCCTTTTGCAGGACCGAGGAGCGTGCAGAATTCCTCTTCTGTAGCTTCTTTGATGCGTTTCACGCTCTTGAAATGTTTCAGTAGCGTGGCTTTTGTGGCGGGTCCGATGCCTTTCACGCTGTCAAGCTCGGAGGCTGTCTGCCGTTTGGAGCGTTTGTCGCGGTGGAAAGTGATGGCAAAGCGGTGCACCTCGTCCTGCATGGCGGTGAGGGTGCGGAAGAGCTGACTGTCGGGCTTTATGCTGACCACGGCAGCTGGGAAACCGTAGAGCATCTCGCGGGTGCGGTGGCGGTCGTCCTTTGCAAGTCCGGCTATGGGGATGTCGAGGTGGAGTTCGTCCTCTATGATTTCGCGTATCATCTCCATTTGTCCTTTTCCGCCGTCGGCAATGATGAGGTCGGGCATATCCTCGCCTTCTTCTTTCAGTCGGCTGTATCGGCGGCGCACCACTTCTTTCATGGAGGCGTAGTCGTCGGGGCCCGTGACGGTTTTGATGTTGAACTTGCGGTACATCTGTTTGTTCGGTTTGAGCTTTTCAAACACAACGCAGGCGGCTACGGCGTCGTCGCCGCTGATGTTGGAGTTGTCGAAGAGTTCTATCCGCATCGGGAGCTTAGGAAGTCCGAGGTCGCGCTGTATTTCCTTCATCAGACGCACTTGCTTTTGCTCCGGATTGAGTTTTTCGGCTTGTTTCAGGCGGTCGAATTTGTACTGTTTTACGTTGAGTTTCGACAAGTCAAGCAGCTTCTTCTTCTCCCCTTTGACGGGGATGGTCTGCGTGGCCATTTCCTCGGGGATGTCTACGTGGAACGGCACGACAATCTCCTTGGAAGTGCTTCCGTAACGCTCTCGCATTTCTATTATGCCGTAGGTGAGGAGTTCTTCCTCCGTCTCGTCGAGTTTTTTCTTGTATTCGAACGTGAAAGCCTGGTTGATGCAACCGTTTGTGACGTGGAGATAGTTGATGTAAGCCACGCGTTCTTCGGTTTCGATGTGGAACACGTCGATGTTGTGCATAACGTTCGAAACGACCTGGCTCTTGGCGCGGAATTTCTCTATGAGTTCGTACTTCACCTTCAGTTCCTGTGCTTCTTCAAACCGCAATTCTTCGGCGAGTTGCATCATGCGTTCGCGCATTTTGCGCTGCACTTCTGTGGTGTTTCCTTTGAGGATTTCTTTGCAGGCTTCAATGCCGCGCATGTAGTCGTCGTGCGACTGACGGCCTACGCAAGGACCTTTGCAGCGATGGATGTGGTAGTCGAGACATACGTCGTATTTTCCTTGCATTACGCCCTCGCGTGTCATTGCGGTGTGGCACGGACGCGGTTGGTAGAGCTTCTGGCAAAGGTCGAGCAGGGCGTACATGGTGGGTACGTGGCTGTACGGACCGAAATAGGTGGCGCCGCGCTTTCCGCGTTGTCTGGTCTTGAAGATGCGCGGCAGATATTCGGAGGATATGGCGATGGACGGGTAAGTTTTGTCGTCCTTGAGAAGTACGTTGTAGTGCGGTTTGTAGCGTTTGATGAGATTGTTCTCAAGGAGCAGTGCGTCCTCTTCGGTAGGCACCACCACGTAACGTATGTCGCGAATGTGCTGCACAAGTAGGCGTGTCTTTCGCGACTGTTGCTCTTTGTTGAAATACGAACTTACTCTACGCTTGAGATTCTTGGCTTTTCCTACGTAGATGATGGTTCCTTCGTCGTTAAGGTACTGATAACATCCCGGTGTTTCGGGCAGATTCAGCACGATGCCTTTGAGGTAGGATTCGAGTTCGTCTTTTGTTTTCATACGCTGCAAAAAGATAAAGCTTATAAGGGCGGTTCTCGTCGGACGAATCGTCGCTTATAAGCTTTTGTGTGGTGATGGATGCGCGGGTAGCGCTGTTTATTCCGTGATGGTGAGGAGTGTGGTGATGTCGTGGTCTTTTCCGAGGAATTTGCGGCCTTCGAGTCCTTCCATTTTGAGTTCTATGAGGAAGTTGATGTACGTCTTCTTCGGACCGAAATGCTGCACGAGTTCGTAGGCTGCTTGCATGGATCCGCCTGTTGCGAGGAGGTCGTCGTGGATGAGCACTACGTCGTCGGGTGTGATGGCGTCGGTGTGAATCTCTATGGTGTCGTAACCGTACTCTTTGAGGTAGGTTGCCTTGCGTGTCTCGGCGGGAAGTTTTCCGGGCTTGCGGCACATGACGAATCCCGCTCCGAGTTTTTCGGCGAGTATGGCGCCCATGACGAATCCGCGGCTTTCAATGCCTACGACCTTTGTGATGCCTTTGTTCTTGTAGATGCGCACAAGTTCGTCAGTCATTTCTTTCAGGCATTCGGGGTTTTTGAAGAGGGTGCTTACATCTTTAAAATGTATGCCGGGCTTCGGAAAATCGGGGACGTTTCTGAGATTCTCCAACAGCAGTTTTGAATTCATAACTTATTGATTTTAAATGAGGTTTTGCGGGTTTGTTTCACGTGGAACGCGAGCCAAAAAGCCGTTGGGATGGGCTTTTTCGGGCGATTTGCGGTGTTTACGCGAGGTTTTGGCTCAAAGTGGTTAGAGCGTTACTTTAAGTGAGTGAGGCGAAGTACTTAAAAACGGGTTTGTGCTTTCATCGTCCCATGAGTACGAGGAGTACGCTGATGTCGCTCGGTGAAACGCCGGGGATGCGGCTCGCTTGCGCCAACGTCTCGGGGTCGATGGATGTGAGCTTTTGGCGCGCTTCGGTGCTGAGTTGTGTGATTTCATCGTAGCGGAAGTGTCCGCGTATTTTGATGTCTTCGAGCCGCTGCATCTTGTCGGCAAGTGCACGTTCGCGCGCAATGTAGCCGTGGTACTTCATTTCTATTTCGGCTGCCTCTATGATTTCTTCGCGGTCGGTGGTGAAGGCTGAAAGGAAATCGGAAAATTCACCGACCTTTCCGCTCAAGCCGAGGAGCGATATCTGCGGACGGTTTATGAGGTCGAAGAGTTTGCATCCGTTTCGTAGCGGATTTGTGCCGATGCTCTCCAGCCAGTCGTTCATTTCGGCAGGCTTCACCGCATAGGTCTTGCAAAAATCGATGATGCGTGCGATGCCCTCTTTCTTTGCATTGAAGCGTTCAATTCGTTCGGGCGAGGCGAGACCCAGTTGTGCGGCGTAGGGAGTGAGACGAATGTCGGCGTTGTCCTGACGCAGCAGAATGCGGTATTCTGCACGCGAAGTGAACATACGATAGGGTTCGTCCACGCCTTTTGTGACGAGATCGTCGATGAGCACGCCGATGTAGGCTTCGTCTCTGCCGAGCACGAATTGCTTTTTGCCGTTGGAATCGTTCGTTCCGAAGTTTTCTACGTCCTTTCCGGCGCCGCAAGCAAGCGCGGCATTGATGCCCGCCATCAGACCTTGCCCTGCCGCTTCTTCGTAGCCCGTTGTGCCGTTCACTTGTCCGGCGAAGAACAGGCCGCTTACCTTTTTTGATTCCAGCGAGTGGTGGAGTTGTGTGGGCGGAAAGAAGTCATATTCTATGGCATAGCCCGGACGGTACACCACGATGTCGCGGAAACAAGGCATTTGCTTCAGTGCGCGAATTTGCACGTCCATCGGCAGCGAGGAAGAGAATCCGTTCAGATAAAGCTCGTTCGTGTCCAATCCTTCTGGCTCTAGAAAGAGCGGGTGGTGCGTTCGGTCGGGGAACGTCACGAGTTTCGTTTCGATGCTCGGGCAGTAGCGCGGACCGATGCTTTGGATTTGTCCGTTGTAGAGCGGCGAGTCGGCCAGTCCGCTGCGCAGCACTTCGTGTACGGTGGCATTCGTTTCGCACGTCCAGCACGGAAGTTGGGGCAGAGGTCGCAACGGTGAAATGTAGGAAAAGCGGTGGTAGTCTGTTTCGCCCGGTTGTTCCACCATCTCTTCAAGATGTACGGAGCGTTTGTCTATTCGTACCGGCGTGCCCGTTTTCATGCGGGCCGACGTGATGCCAAGTTTTTCGATGGATTCAGTAAGAAACGAGGCTGCCGGTTCTGCGCAGCGTCCGCCGCTCACTTTTTTGCGGCCTATGTGCATCAGTCCGCGGAGGAAAGTACCTGCGGTGACCACGACGGCTTTGGCGAGGAACGTGGCGCCCCAAACGGTGCGCACGCCTTTCACTTCTCCGTTCTCGGCAATCACTTCCGCCACTTCGTCTTGCCAAATGTCAAGGTTGTCGGTGTTTTCGAGAATTCTTCGCCATTCGTGGATGAAACGTCGGCGGTCGCACTGTGCGCGCGGACTCCACATGGCGGGACCTTTAGAGCGGTTGAGCATGCGGAACTGTATGGCGCAAGCGTCGGTCACTTCGCCCATTTTTCCGCCGAGGGCGTCAATTTCGCGTACAATCTGTCCTTTGGCAATTCCGCCGACGGCCGGATTGCAGCTCATCTGCGCAATCTTGTTCATGTCCATGGTGATGAGTACGGTGTGCGCACCCATTCGTGCGGCTGCCGAAGCAGCTTCGCATCCGGCGTGTCCGGCACCGATCACCACCACGTCGTAGTGAAATGTAGTATCCATTTATTGTGGGTTGTTCTGCATGACGGCCTGCGCTTTGCGTAGACCCGTCGGTCTTGAGCGTTTTCGTTTTGTGGCGCAAGACGTGTAGTTTGCAGCAAAATTACTTTTTTTTGCCCGCTTGCACAAATAACTTGCTTTCTCGCTGCTCTATTATCAACGCGCGAGGGGAAAAATCAGACTTGCCGCGCGTTACGATTCCGCTTTAGGCAGGTCGGAAAAACTTTAAGGCAGCAAATTTGAATTATCTACGAGCTCAACACGTTGAGCTCGTAGAAAGTTGTTTGCATCCGTTTGCAAATTCCAAGCAGCGGCTTTCTGGTTTGAATCGTAATCCTTATGTGTTTTCGCATGGAGCATAAAAATTGGGGAAGCCTCGTGCAAATTTTCGCGCGGTGCTGTTTGCTTTGATTCTTGTGCGTCGTCCAATTTTCCATTGCATAAGAATTGCCAATTCTTATGGTAGCAAAATCTGCTTCAGGCATGTGCTTATACGCGATTAACGTCAGTTAGCAAAAATTTACGCTCAGACGCTCGCGTAAATCCTACCGAGGGTAGGGTAGCGCGCAAATAATCGATTCTTGAGGGTTGGAAATTATGTGTCGCGAGTAGAAAGCGAGAGGTCTAAACTATTGGTAATGAACAATGTGGAATGAAACAAAAGTAGTAAAAGCGTGACGTTTTATAGACAACGCGGAGTTTCAAACTAGAAAGTTGGCTATATGAAGCGTGACGTTGATGGTTCGGCGAGGCGATGCTTTTTCGTCGGGAAATTGCAGGTTGGATGACGAAAAATTCGGCAAATGCTCAATTTTTACCCCCTCAATGCACAATTTTTCAAGTGCACATGGCAGAAATGTCTGTAATTTTGCCACTGCAAA
Organism: bacterium; assembly: GCA_963656685.1. Classification (GTDB taxonomy): domain Bacteria; phylum Bacteroidota; class Bacteroidia; order Bacteroidales; family Bacteroidaceae; genus Alloprevotella. The sequence goes on from CAVKJJ010000002.1 coordinate 102,466, forward strand.
ACGATAACAACACAAATTGCAAGGTGCACTTGTAAAAGAACGACGATTGACTTATGAATAGACTTAAGACAACTTTAACCGCCTCTCTCTTCGCTTGCATGGCATCCCTTGCAGCAGAGACGCTCCCCTTCAAGCCGTCGACCGACACTGCAGAATATTGGTACTACATCACCTCCTATGCTTCGGGCGACGCAAGCTATTGCACGAAGAGCGTAATCTACAACACCAAGCCGACGGCCAACACGCGACTTCGTTGGGGCGGCAAGAGCACCGACGAGAATGCACTTTGGAAATTTGTAGATGCCGGCGACGGTACCTATTATATAGTGAACAAAGCCAACGGTTCCTACATGTTGGCGCGCACAGTGAGCGGCGGCACCGGCACAGTCTTCAGCATGAAGTCCAAAAGTTCTGGTTCGCGCTTTGTGTTTACCAAACAGAAAAGTTCTGCCACCTACACCTTCGCAGCCGTTAACGGCAATCCCGTCTTTGCCCAAAACGCCGGAGGCTTCGTGGTAACCTACGATAACACCGACACTGGTTCTGCCGCTTCGTGGTATTTCGTTAAAGCCACCGACGAAGAAGTGGCGCAGGCTGAGGAGAAGACCCGCAGCGACAAAGAAGACTACCAGCTCGTGTGGAGCGACGAATTCAACTCCGGCTCCGTGCCCAACGCAGCCGACTGGAATTTCGAGCACGGCTTTGCCCGCAACCACGAGGCTCAGTGGTATCAGGAAGACAACGCCACCGTCAGTGACGGCAACCTCGTGATTCAAGCTCGTGCCGAGCGTCGCGAGAATCCCAACTACGAAGCCGGATCGAGCGACTGGAAGAAAAGCCGTGAGTACATCGACTACACTTCCTCTAGCATCACGACCAGCGGCAAGCACTCCATCACCTACGGACGCGTAGAAGTACGCGCCAAGATACCAGTAGGTTCCGGTTCGTGGCCCGCCATTTGGTTCCTCGGCTACGGTGGAAGCGGCGATTTCCATTGGCCTCACAGCGGCGAGATAGACCTTTTGGAGTATTACAACTCCCGCACTTGGGCCAACGTATGTTGGGGCGGCAACGGCTCGTGGACCGCTTCGTGGAACTCCCGTTACACGCAGATGGACTATTGGAACAGCATGAACTCCGCATGGGCCACCCTCTATCACAAGTGGCGCATGGACTGGGACTCCGAAAGCATCAAGCTCTACCTCGACAACGAACTCATCAACGCCGTACGCATTGACGACACCTACAACACCTACGGTTCCGCTGCCGGAAAGACACCCTTCCGCGACAATTCGAACTACGTGTTGCTCAATCTCGCCATGGGCGGCGACAACGGAGGCACCATAGATCAAAGCCTGTTGCCCCTCGAATATAAAGTAGACTACGTACGCATGTATCAAAAGCCCGGACAGTGGTACGAAGCTTACGGCAAATGGTCGCAAACCGGCATTAGCGAAGCTACCGCCGAAGCCCCTTGCCGCGAGTGGTTGCGCCAGATCAACGGTGGCAAATGGACCGTCAACGCTGCCGATTTCTCCAGCAGCGCCAAGGTTCAGGTCTACGACATGAGCGGAAAACTCCTTGCCGAACAGGCGGTAGCAGGTGCGTCGGTCGAAGTGCCCTCAATAGACACCCTCAGCAGCGGCGTGTATGCCGTTCGTCTTACCGACGGGCAGCGCACCCTCTCCTCAAAGATCGTAAAATGAAAAAAACGGGTGGAACGCTATCCGTTATCAAAACTTTTTGCAATCTTTGCTGCACAAAACCCAATCTTTCCATGGCAAAACAAGAACGTTGCACGAGCCATGAAACTAAGCGATAAACCAAACAATCAAAATAATCAATCTTACAATTACTAATTAAAAATCAACGTATCATGAGAAGAATCAATTACCTCTTCATGCTCTTGTTGATGTTTTGCATGAGCGCCGTCTGCGCCAACGCCCAGAAGCGTTACCAGATGGAAGGCTACGGCGACGAGTCAGCCGCCTGGACGGAAGAAACAGTCCAAGTAGGTGTACCTTGTGCCTTGCAAAACGCCAGCGTTGCCGACTATGACGTGTTCAACGGCGATGCCAAAGCAAGTTATGTAGGTGACGATGCAGTTTACGTCTTTGAAGCAGCCGACGACGCCGCTTCCGGACAGAAAGCTTATCGTCTGAAGAACCTTGCCTCCGGCAAGTATGTGGAAGATCCCAAAGTAAGCGGAGCTACCACCATCTCTTTCACCGACTCCAAGGCTCGTGCCTTCGTGTTCACGGTAAACGACAGCGAAACATGGCCTTCAGATGTCATCGTTCCCGGTGACGGCGAAACCCGCGACTGGCGTTGCGCCACGACCGTGACTCCCGCCCTCGAAGGTGCCGTTGTGCTCACCCGTTCCGACGTGACCGAGACCACTGCCCGCGCCAACGTGAGCCAGCTCCTCTCTAACGCTCAGGGTACCAAGCCCTCTTTCGGTAACGCTTACGACAAGAACGTATGGGTTATCTACGCTGTTTCCGAACTCACCGGCGCTGACTACGTCAACCAGGTGATGACCGAGCTCTACCCCAACGGTGAAGCAAGCGTGAGCAATCTTTACGACGTCGGCGACCAGCCCGGCCAGATCAGCCAGGAACTCTACGACGAGCTCATCAACGCTTACAACAACCTCAACAACCTCGGCATGCAGGACAATCCCTCACAGGAAGAATGCATCGCAGCCTACAACCGTAGTGTAGCTTCTATCGCAGCTGCCAAGAACGGTGCAGTGCCCGTGAAGGAAGGTTACTACTACTTCCGCGTACACCAGAAGGTCGACGGTAACTACCGCGACAAGAACGCAGCTTACGACAACGGTAGCTACATCCGCTGGAGCTACAAGACCGACTGGGAAATCTCTGAAACTCCCAACCCTGCCGACGCCAAGTACATCTGGCACATCATCCCCAACACTCAGGACGACCGCGGTGGTTACTTCATCCAGAACGTACACACCAAGCGTTACGTAGGTCTCGTGAAGACGCGCGACACCGCCCTTCCCACCACCGTAGAAGCTCAAGATCCCTGGATCATCCTCCCGCAGGAAGGCAACAAGGGTTACTTCACCGTTGAAGGCGTTGACCTCATCGACAATCCCGTTATCGGTTGGAACAATACCCAGTGTACTGCTATGCACTGCCCCAACTGGACCGACATCGTTGTGCTCTGGTCCAACGCCGACACCGAAGGCTGCGCTTGGCAGTTCCGCTCTGTTGACGAAGACTTCGTAAAGCAGATTGAAGCCTCCGTTGTTCAGTACGACCTCAACCAGAACCTCCAGACTGCTTACGACAAGGCTAAATCCGCCTATGAAGCAGGTCAGACCTACTCTTACAACCTCAAGGATTGCGCTGGCAAGGACGACCTCTCCGTTAGCGGTCTCGTAACTTCCGCTGAGCAGATTTCCAGCAACCATCCCGAAGAATCAGAAGGTTCCATCGACAATCTCCTCGACGGCAACACCAGCACCTTCTTCCACTCCGACTGGCACGGTACTTACGAAGCCGGTGATTACCACAGCCTCGCCGTAGACCTCAAGGAAGCTTACAGCAACATCGTGCTCAAGATGTGGCGCCGTATGAATTCCGACTGGTCCGGTCTCAACAACGGTAGCAACAACTGCGCTCCTAAGGTATTCATCGTTTACGGTTCTAACAGCGCCATGGGCGAAGCCACCGACTCCATCGGCGAAATCACTGTTGACTGGAGCACTTCAGCTTACAACGCCGAACTCGACAAGACCGTTGCAAACGGCATTGGTTACTGCGCCGTAGCAGCACCTCAGGCTTACCGCTACTACACCTTCTTCGTGAAGGAACGTACGAACGGCGGTACCAACAAGTTCTTCAACCTTGGTGAAGTTCGCGTTTACGAAGGCGGAACTTACTACGACACTGAGAAGTCTCTCAACGAAGCTGTACCCCAGGAAGTGCGCAACACGCTTCTCTCTACGATGGCAGAAGCCAAGGCTGAGCTCGATGCCGAACTCGCTACTCAGGCTACCATCGACAAGCTCAACGCAGCTTACGAAGACTTCATGAACAACTATCCCGATCCCACTATCATCACCAAGCTCGTTGCTGAAGCCAAGGCTCAGGCCGCTGCCGCTGATGAAACCTCTAGTGAATTCGGTTACTTCCAGGAAGGCGCCAAGGCAGAACTCGAAGCTGCCCTCGCTCCCATCGAAGCACAGGTTAAGGACGTGATGACAGTTGCCGAAATCCAGGCCCTCAAGGCACAGGTACAGGCCGCTCTCGATGCCTTCAACGGTAAGCTCATCCTTCCTGCCGACGGCTCTTACATCTACATCCAGAGCACCACGACCTCTAGCGACAACAACCCCGCAACCGACGCTTACCTCTACGCTGCCAACAACGGCGGTGCTCGCGTGAAGTGGGCAATTCCCGAAGATCTCCTTTCTCGCCCCAACTACATCTGGGCTGTTGAGAAGAGCAACGGTAAGTTCCGTTTCCGCAACGTAGGTACCGGCGAATACCTCAACGATCCCAAGACCCTCAGCGCCGCTGTTACTACAAGCCAGGCAGCCGACACTTGCTGGGTAGGTCTCCAGTCTGCTAAGGTAGGCGGTAGCATCAACTTCGTTCTCGCTGACGGTCTCTACGTCAACGCACAGCCCAACAGCCACAACGTGGTAGTTTGGAACTCTTGCAACGGTACGGACAACTCCGCATTCCGCATCCTCAAGGCTGATATCGAACTCGACGGCTACTCATACGCTACGACCAACACCACTCAGGTCATCACGCTCCCGATTGATGTTGAAGCTAAGCTTTACGAAGGTACAGCTTACAGCGTGAAGGGTCAGACCTCCGACAACAAGGTATACCTCGAACCCCTCAGCGGTACCATCGAAGCCGGCACACCGTTCGTCTTCGTTCCCAACGAATATATGGAAGGTGAAATCCTCTTCGATATCGCACCCGTAGAAGACCTCGAATACGTATTCACTCCGAAGACCGTAAACGGCCTCGTAGGTACGCTCGCAGAGAAGACTGTAGGCGCAGGCTTGGGTAAGGTAATCAACGGTAGCATCGCCCTCTCTACCGACGGCGAAACCGTTGCCGCCAACACTGGTTACTTCGGTGCAGTGCCCGAAATCAGCGAAAGCGAAGCCACCAGCGTATACCTCGTAACTGAAGGCAAACTCACCGCCATCAACAACGCTGTGGTTAACCACGCTGCCAAGTCAGACGTTTACACCCTCAGCGGTGTGAAGATTCGTGCCAACGTCAGCGGCGCTGCTGCTACCAACGGCCTGCCCGCAGGCATCTACGTAGTAGGTGGCAAGAAGGTCATTGTAAAGTGATCTGAACGCTGAAATGCATCCACATGCATCTCTCATCTCTTGGCCGTTTCCTAAACCGCTCTAGCGGTCGGAAACAATAAATTCAGGCGCACACCCTCAACAAGGTGTGCGCCTTTTTTGTGTGTGAGTGTGGAACCGCTCGCCGAATGCGGAGGTTGTTTTTACATGATGTGCTTGGAAAATGACGTGGCCTGCTTTGTTTGCCCTTGTAAAAAACTTACCTTTGTCAGTTTAACCAATATGAGCGACATTATGGAATATCTGCTCCATTACGTTTGGCAACACCGACTGTACGCCAATCCCCTTGCCACCCCCGACGGCCACAGCGTGGAGGTGGTAGACCCTGGCGTGCACAATCTAGGCTCTGGTCCCGACTTCTTCAACGCAAAAGTGCGCATCGACGGCACCCTCTGGGCCGGCAACGTAGAGATACACCTCCGTTCGTCCGACTGGTTTCGGCATCACCACGAGACCGACGCCGCTTACAACAACGTGGTGCTCCATGTGGCCTCCGACATCGACGGCGACGTCTGTACGAAGGACGGTAAGCACCCGCCACAAGTCTGTATCGGCATTCCGCGCGAGCTTTACGAGAACTACCGCGATTTGCTCAACGAAGAGACCTATCCGCCCTGTTATCGCGTCATTCCCTCCGTCGCGCCCGTCACCGTGAGGAGTTGGCTGAGCCGCCTCACCGTGGAACGCCTCGAAACGAAGACCGCGCGCATCCGCAACTACCTTGATCGTACTGGCGGCGACTGGGAGCGTGCCTTTTTCATCACCCTTGCGCGCAATTTCGGCTTCGGCACCAATGCCGAGCCCTTTGAGCGCTGGGCTTTCAGCATAGAACCCTCTGCCGTGGGCAAACACCGCGACAACGTGGTGCAGGTTGAGGCCTTCTTCATGGGCCAGGCCGGTCTGCTCACCGACGACCTTGTACCCCTTGAGCGCCGTGACAGCTACTACATGCAACTCAAGGAAGAGTACGCCTTTCTTCGCCACAAGTTCGGGCTCACCCCCATGACGCCCGAGTCGTGGAAGTTTGGGCGGCTGCGTCCGCAAAACTTTCCCCACGTTCGCCTCTCGCAGTTGGCGCGTCTTTACCACGAGGGCAAAGCCGACTTTTCGCGTTTGCTCGAAGCTCGCGATGCCGACGCGCTGCGTGCGCTGTTCCGCGTAGGCGTTACGCCCTACTGGCAAACCCACTACGCTTTTGGCGAAGAGAGTGCGAAGAGTTTGAAAACCCTTCAGCAGAGTTCGCTCAACCTTTTGCTCATCAACACCGTTTCGCCGCTGCTCTTTGCTTATGGCCGCGAGCAGATGGACGAAGACCTCGCCGAGCGTGCCTTCGACATCTTGGAGCACGTGCCTAGTGAGCGCAACTACATCACCCGTTGCTGGGATCGCGCCGGCATTCGCAGCCTCTCCGCTGCCGACAGTCAGGCCCTCATTCAGCTCCGCACCGCCTACTGCGACCGCAAGGACTGCCTTCGTTGCCGCTTTGGCGCAGAGTATCTCAGGCAGAAGCGCGGGTAGAGACTCTGTTTTTGTCAAGAATTTGTATACCCAGGGTGTCGCTTTGCTTGCCCTGGGGGATAGGCTTTTGCCCTTTCAGGGCGCTCGAGCGGGAACTGCGGTAAACCCAGGGTGCCGCTTCGCTTGCCCTGGGCTATATGCTCCTTGGGCTTTCAGCCCGCCATCGCTCAAAAGCTTTCAGCCCGCCATCGCTCAAAAGCTTTCAGCCCGTCATCGCTCAAAAGCTTTCAGTCTGCCATCGTTCAAATTCGACATCCTAAAGGCTAATCTTTTCCCATTTCCCTAATAGAGCATTCTTTCATTTGCACATTTGCACATCTGCACATTTGCACATTTGCGAAGCACCTCATCTGCACATTTGCACATTTGCGAAGCACCCCATTTGCACATTTCATTTATGACCTACGAATATACCCTCCGCATGAAGGTACGCGACTATGAGTGCGACCTTCAGGGCATTGTGAACAATGCCAACTATCAGCATTATACCGAACACACGCGCCACGAGTTTTTGCTTTCGCGCGGTGTGAGTTTTGCGGCGCTCCACGCCAAAGGCATCGATGCCGTGGTGGCGCGCATGCAGATGCAGTTCAAAACGCCGCTTCGCAGCGGCGATGAGTTTGAGTCGTGCCTGTCGTGGAAGAAAGAAGGCATCAAATACGTGTTCACGCAGGACATCTACCGCCTTCCCGACCGCAAATGCGCGCTCAAGTCGACCGTTGAGGCCGTGTGTCTTGTGGATGGACGCCTGGGCGACAGCGACGAACTTGCCTCTATACTTGAAGCCTCAAAGTAAAGGGCTCTTTGCCTCAAGGTAAGGCCGTGTAGAGCGCGAGGTTTTGAAAACCTCGCCTCCATGGAAGGCGCGAGCCGCAGACATGTCGCTTATGGAAAGTGCGAGCCGCCAAATAATGAATCTTTTCCCCTTGAAAATCCTCCCTCGATGAATATTGACAATGAATGTTTCAGTGCCATTGTGCTCACGCGCTTGCCTGGTTTGACGCAAGCGCAGGCTTTGCAGGCCATGCGGCATTACGGCACTGCGGCAGAAGCTTTGGCCGACAAAGGTCGCGACTGCCCCGAATATGCCTTGGCTTTTGCCGACGAGAGCGGCATGAATATGGCCATGAAGCGCGCCGAAGCGGAAATGGCGTTTTGCCAGGAGAAAGGCGTGCGTGTAGTGCCCGTGAGCAGTGCGGCCTATCCTGTGCGCTTGAACGAGTGTGCCGATGCCCCTGCGGTGCTTTACTACCGCGGTAGTGCCGACCTCAACGCTCCTCACACGTTGGCGGTGGTTGGTACGCGCAAAATAACCGACTACGGCAAGCGCATTTGCCGCCATCTGATGGAGGACTTCGGTCGCCTCATTCCGGACACGCTCGTGGTGAGCGGACTCGCCTACGGAGTGGACGTCCACGCCCACCGCGCGGCTTTGGAGAACGGACTCGAAACGGTGGGCGTGATGGCCACGGGGCAGGACCGCATCTATCCTCAGCTCCACGAACACTTGGCGCAGGACATGGCGAGCCACGGAGGCCTGCTCACCGAATATCTTTCGGGCACGAAGATAGACAAGGGCAATTTTGTGCGCCGCAACCGCATTGTGGCGGGAATGTGTGAGGCCACCATTGTGGTGGAAAGCGCATCGCATGGTGGAGCGCTCATCACTGCGCGCCTTGCGAGTACGTACGGACGCGTTTTGACGGCTTTCCCGGGCCGTGCCGGCGACAAGTTTTCCATGGGTTGTAACAACCTCATTCGCGATGGCGTGGCGAAGATGGTGACTTCGGCGCAGGACATCATAGACCTCCTCGGGTGGAAGCCTACTCCCGTGCAACCCAAGCAAGAGCCGCAGCTGTTTCCGGCATCGGCTTTCTCGCCCGAGGCGCAGGCCATCATGGATGTGCTCAAGGGTACGGACGGATTGTCGGAAAACCGCATCATTCAGCTTACAGGCTTAACGGCCCAAGTGGTGAGCTCGGCTCTTTCCATGCTTGTACTTGATGGAGAAGTGTGTAAGCTGAAAGGCGCAAATATCTATGGGATGGGGTGAGGGGGCTTTGCCAATGTGGCCTCACGGAGGCTTTTGCGTGCTGCGCCTTGTAAGCGTGATAGCCGTGTAGAGCGCGAGGTATTTTAATATGCAAATGTGGCCTCACGGAGGCTTTTGCGTGCTGCGCTTTGTAAGGCGTGATAGCCGTGTAGAGCGCGAGGTTTTGAAAACCTCGCCCCCATAAGCGTAAAAAGCGGGTTCCGCAAGTCCAATGTGATGGACGGCGGAACCCGCTTATTCTATGAGTAGCGTTGTGTTGCCTTTATTTCACCGGTCGTACGGTGAAGGCGAAGGTGTAGTCGGCGTAGGGCATGAGGTAGGGCTTGGATGGCGTTGCGCCCCATGCGTTGACGCAGCCGAGGCCCATCTGTCGGAGGTCGAGGCAGAAGTTCGTCACGTCGGCAGGCTTGAGGAGCGAACTGTGGGTGGGCTGCTTGTCGGCACCGCCGTCGAGCTGGTCAATGGTGTAGTGGAGCGCCGAAGCTGAGAAGGGACGTGCCGACGTCACTTCAATGCCGTGTCCTTTGCCGTCGGTCAGTCGCCAGGAGCGGAGGTCCGTTCTGAGACCCGTTTCCTGCGGACGCACGTAGGGGTAGAACTGTTCCGTCACCGTCTGCGCGTAGCGACCGATGGGTGTGGCAGCCTGGCGGTCCTCGTAGTTTTCGATGGGTCCGCGGCCGTAGTACGAGACGTTCTCAAACTTTGCCGGCATGGGCCATTGCACGCCGAAGCGGAAGAGGCCCGGAGTGCGCGCAGTGTCCGCTTTGAGCGTCTGCGTCACGTGGAGCGAGCCGTCGTGCGCCACGTCGTAAACCATGGTCAGTTCGCCTTTAGGAGATACCATAGCGTACGAAGCCGTAATGCGTGCGCGTCCCTTCTTCACCTCCGAGGTGAGCGCCGTGAGCTTCATTTGCGGTGCTTTCCACACCGCCATCTTCTTTTGCAGATCTGCGCCGTAGTCGTTGTCGGTCGGTGCGCGCCAGAAGTTTGGCGTAATCTCTGCGCTGTCCTTCAGCAGCTGCGTACCGGCAAGGGTGTAAGAGCAGATGTGGCCCGTGGAGTCGTTCCACGCGATGGCAGCCTCGCCGCTCGTCACGGTGAGAAGTCCGCCTTTGCGCACCACTTTCAGTTTGCCTTTGCCCAAAGCCTCCATGGCTGCCAGGCCTTGGTCCGTGAGCGAGTCAGGACGCGTGAGCACCAGCTGCTCCTCCGCTAGCGTGTGGCCTTTGCGGAGCAGCGCCGTGTCCGTCTTCAGCACGTAGCGCACGTTGAGCAACCACTCCGACGCCTTGTCGTCCGTCCATCCTGTGGGGATGGGGAGCACCGTGCGCACCGTTTGCTGCGGCGCCACGCGGAGATTCTCCACCGAACCTTCCGTCACCTTCTCGCCGTTGCGAGTCACCTCCCAGAGGAGGCGCACGTCCTTGAGCGAGGTGAAGAAGTTTTCGTTGTAGACGTCCACCTCGCCCTTAGCGAGGTCTGCGGGACGCGTCCAGATGTTCTGGTAGAAGTGTTTCACCTCCCAGGTGTGCGGATTAGGCTTGTGTTCCGGATTGAGCAGTCCGTTGCAGTTGAAGTTGAGGCTCCCCGTGCGTGCCTCCGTCCAGTCGCCGTCGTAGGCATAGAAGGCGCGTCCCTCCTTGTCCTTCCAACGGAGCGCCTGGTCCGCCCAGTCCCAGATGAAACCGCCCTGGTATTTGGGATATTTGCGCACCATGTCCCAATAGCGTGAGAACTCACCGCCCGAGTTGCCCATGGCGTGCGCATATTCGCACATGATGAAGGGGCGCAGCTGCGTGGAGTCCTTGCAGTAGCGTTCGCTCCACTCGAAGGAGGGGTACATGGGGCAGTAGACGTCCGACTTTCCCGTGAGGTGCGCCTGCTCGTACTGTACGGGGCGTGAGGGGTCGGTGTGCTTAATCCAGTCGTACGCCGCTTCGAAGTTGGGGCCGTAGCCCGCCTCGTTGCCCAAGCTCCAGAAGATTACCGCGGGATGGTTGAAGCAACGCGTAACGTTGCGCTTGTTGCGCTCGAGATGCGTCCAGGCGTAGGCAGAGTCTTTGGCGAGCGTTTTGTCGTCGTAGCCCATGCCGTGGCTCTCCACGTCGGCTTCGGCCACCATGTAGAGTCCGTAGCGGTCGCAGAGTTCGTACCAGTAGGGGTCGTCGGGGTAGTGGCAGGTACGCACGGCGTTGATGTTGAGTTCCTTCATGAGTCGCACGTCGCTCTCCATCTCCTCGCGGCTCACCACGTAGCCGCCCGAGGTACTCATTTCGTGACGGTTCACGCCTTTGATGAGCACCGGCTGTCCGTTGACGAGCACCTGCGAATTTTTGATTTCCACCGAACGGAAACCCACGTTCTGACGCACCGTCTCGAGGTCGCGCGAGCCGTCGCTGACGGTGGCGTAGAGCGTGTAGAGGTTCGGCGTCTCAGCCGTCCAGAGCTTAGGCTGCTTCACGTCGAGTACCGCCGAGGTGTGGGCGGTAGCCTTCTTTTTTGAGACGACGTTCGTTGCCGTCCCCTCCGCCACCGTAGTGCCGTTGGCGTCCTTGAGAGAGAGACGCACGGCAGCGCGGCCCGTGAGGTCCAGTTCCATGCGGAGCGAGGCGCAGTTGTTGGCCGTGTTGAGCACGGGCGTGAGGCGAATGTCGTCGAGGCGCGTGGCAGCGGGCGAGGCGTAGAGATACGTGTCGCGAGCGAGGCCCGAGAGACGAATGAAGTCCTGGTCCTCCACGTACGAGCCGTCGCACCAGCGGAGGAGTTTGAGGCAGACGAGGTTCTTCTCGCCCGGCTTGAGGTAGGGCGTCACGTCGAACTCCTGTTCAAGTTTGCTGTCCTCGCCGTAGCCTACGAACTTGCCGTTCACCCAGACGTAGACACACGACGTGGCGCTGCCGATGTGGAGCACCGTGCGTTCGCCCTTCCACGCTGCCGGCACGTCCACCCATCGGCGGTAGGAGCCAATGTGGTTCTTGTCCTTCGGCACGAGGGGCGGCGTGTTTTCCGTCCACGAACCCCATGCGTAGCCTGCGCTGGGATAGACGGGTTGTCCGTAGCCGTTGAGTTCCCACATGCCGGGCACGGGCATGGAGGCCCACTGTGAGTCGTCGAACGTGGTGGCTACGAAATCTGTGTTGCGAACGTTCGCTTCGTCGTCGTCGATGCGTTCTTCAAAGCGGAAGCGCCACGTGCCGTTGAGCGAGAGGTAGTTGGAGGTGAGGGTGGGGGAGTTCTTCTCCGCGTCGGTGGCGGAGCGGAAGGGGAAGAAGTCGGCGTGGATGGGCAGACGGTTCACCGCGTTGACGTTCGGGTCTTTCCATTCTGTCCAGCTCTGCGCAGCGGCGGGCGTTGCTGTGGCCGCAGCGAGTAGTGCCGTGAAGAGGTAGTGGTTCATAAGTGAAATGTAAAAGTCGGGATGAAATGATAGTTGTCGCAAAGTTGCCATTTTTCGCCGTTGCGGAGCGGAAATAATTGAGCATGGTTGCCAAAATTTCGGCTTTACGCAATGTTTTCCTACCTTTGCACGCGGAAAATCCGCTTGAAGGCACGTTGCCGGCAGGCGGATTTGTTCCGACAGGCATTTTGCGGACGCCCGCGCCGACGATGGCGCAGACTGCACGGCGTGAAAGCAGTGACACTGATGAAAAGCAAAATTGAGCCTTTGTTCCAATCCATTTTCATCACCTTTTTAAAATTTCACGCAACGTATGCAGACAAAAGACTTGACGCGCGGCAGCATTGTAGGTAACATCCTCGTATTCTCCCTTCCCTACATGCTCGCCTATTTTCTCCAAATTCTTTACGGCCTTGCCGACCTTTTCGTCATCGGTCAGTACGGCAGCGTTCACGACACCACCGCCGTGTCCAACGGTGGACAAATCATGTATATGGTTACCGTTGTCGTCATTGGCCTCGCCATGGGATCGACCGTAGGCATAGCCCACGCCGTGGGCGCTGGCGACAAAGAGCGCGTGGGCCGCACCATTGGCAATACGTTCAGCCTCTTCCTCGTCCTTTCCCTCGTTCTCACCGCCATTCTTCTCCTACTTCGCCACCAGATTGTAGGCTGGGTGGCCACGCCCGCTGAGGCCGTCGAAGGCACGCTCCACTACTTGGTAATCTGTTTTCTTGGCGTACCCTTCATCGCCATGTATAACGTCATAGCCAGCGTGTTTCGCGGCATGGGCGACTCGCGCACGCCCATGTACCTCGTCGCTGTGGCGTGTGTGGTAAACATCGTGCTCGACTACGTGTTCATCGGCGCCCTCTCCATGGGTCCTGCCGGCGCTGCCCTCGGCACAAGTCTCTCGCAAGCCTTCAGCGTGGTGATAGCCGCTGTGGCCATCTATCGCCACCGCGCTTCGCTCCACCTGCGCCGCGAGAGTTTCCGCTTTTGCCGCCGCACCGTGGGCACCATCCTTCGCATCGGCATCCCCGTGTCGCTCCAGGACGGGTTTATCCAGGTGAGCTTCGTCGTCATCATGGTCATTGCCAACCTTCGCGGGCTGACCGACGCTGCCGCCGTGGGCATTGTGGAAAAACTCATCGGTCTGCTGTTCATCGTGCCCTCGTCCATGCTTTCCACCGTGAGCGCCGTCAGCGCGCAGTGCATAGGCGCTGGAAAGATGGACCGCGCGCGCCTCACGCTCAAACGTGCCGTCGTGATCACCGCCGGCGTGGGTGTGGTGGCAGCCACCGCGTGTCAGTTCATCCCCCATTTTGCCGTGAGCATCTTCTCCGACAACGAGGCCGTGGTCTGCTCCGGGGCTGACTATCTGCGTTCCTATTCGTGGGACTGTGCCCTGGCGGGCGTTCACTTCTGCTTCAGCGGTTTCTTCACCGCCTGCAACCGTTCGCTCGTGGCTTTCACCCACAACGTGCTCTCCATTGTGTGTGCGCGTATTCCTCTGTGTTACTTCCTTTCGGCCGCCTACGCCACGACGCTCTACCCCATGGGCTTCGCTTCGCCCGCGGGTTCGCTCCTTTCGGTGCTGATCTGCGTGGGCGTCTACGTCTGGCTCTCGCGCAAGGGCCGCTTTGTGGAACAAGTGGGGGAACAGGCATAAAAAGAAACGGGGTCGCACAGCTCTCTGTGCGGCCCCAATTTCGGACAAGAACATAACAATCTAGTATTCTACTTAACTCGGTGCAAAGGTACGGGCTTTCCGAAGCCTCCTCAATACCCTAATATGGGTATATTGCCGTCATGCCGTCACGTATGGTTCTGCGTGCAGCGCCGCTTATGGGGGCGAGGTTTTCAAAACCTCGCGTTCTACACGGCTCTACAAAGCGCAACGCAAAAGCCCCAGTAAGGCCGTGTAGAGCGCGACGTTTTGAAAACGTCGCCCCCACGTCCGTCAACGAACCTTTAGATTGTTAAATTTTCGACCCTCATTTCTTCGTCCGCAACGCTCAAACTAGAGCCGACAAACCCTTTTTCTGAGCGAGAAACGCACCGACGCTTCACTCCAAGGCAGCTCGTAAAAATTCCAAGGCAGCAAATTTAAATTCCAAGGCAGCAAATTTTTCCTAGCTGCCTTGGAATTTTTACGAAAAACACGCCCCTTTTTCCTCCCACCGCCCCGTTTATGCACCGATATGCAGCAAAAAGCGCATTTATGCCCCGTTCTGAGCCGAAAGCTGCATAATTATGCATCCCGTGGCGCGCGTATTTCCGCTCAGACGGCAGTGCGGAAATTCTACGCCATTCTCAGTGTTAAAATTCGGGCGCACGAGTGGTCCTTTCGTCCGTTCAGCACCCCCCAACCCCTCCCCCACAGCGCGCGGCAGCGCAATGCATATAGCCAATAATCATTAAAAGAGATTCGTTTTCCCAATAAACACAACGTCAGAATCATCCCCATTTCGCTAACTTTGTACGGATTTATGCCCGCGAGCCGCAAATCAACCGAAAAGCACAGGCTCCCAAAAGCTGGATATTCCTCCAAAATAGCAAATCGAGAACAAACCAAATATCTTTTTTACTAATTTCAAATTCTGACCAAATGAAACGGTTTTATCAAATCCTTTCATTGATTCTGCTCGCAATCTGCGGAATCACGCCAGCCGTGGCTCAGGACTATGAACAGGGAGAACTCCTCACCGACATGAACGACATCGTCGGCAAGGAAGTGCTCATCTGGAGTCCGGGTACCTCTTGGGACCACCCCACAGGTTACCTCAACGGCACGTCGACCTACACCAGCCGTATAGGCGACGAGAACATCTACACCTTCGAACTCGTTGACGGCGAGACAGTGGACGGACACGCCCTCTATCGCCTCAAGCAAGTAAGCACAGGCCTCTACTACAAAGACGCCGGTGCCATCCTCGAAGACAGCGAAGACACCCCCGTCGAAATGACCGCCAACGTCAACGAGGCTTACAAGTTCACCAGTCTTCTCTTTGAAGAAAACGGCGAAGACCCCCGCACCAAGGCCATCGCAGACAAGCAGGACCTCTCGCAGCAGGGCTTCATCTTTGCCCGTTACGCATTCGTCACTGCCAACGATCCCACCTACCTTGGCGGCGTGGACGTGCCCTTCTGGTCACCCTACACCGACACCAACGTATGGCTCGTTTACTCGCTCAACCGCCTCTCGGGTTACGACAAGCTCTACTCCTACGTAGACTACTACTTCCCCAGCGGCATTGACGGTTACTCGCACAGCGTGAACCCCGGCGACTACAACGAAGACGCATGGCAAGCTGCCAGCACCGTCTATGAGAAGGCCAACAACATGCTCGCCGAAAGCGAAGGCACCTACACCAACGCCGAGTACGACGCCATGTGCGCACAGCTCAAGGAAGTAGGCGAGAACCTCCAGAAATCCGTCAACCCCATCACTGCCGGCTACTACTTCATCCACGACAGCCGCAGCACCATCAACTACCTCTACACCCGCACCCTCGACGGTGACGAACTCATCGGTTCCGGCAGCTACACGCAGCCCGAAACCCTCGGTGCCGACGACGCCAAGTACATCTGGTACGTTGAACCCAGCACCACCGAAGGACGCTACACCATCAAGAACTACTACACCGAAAGCTACATCACCGGCCAAAAGACCGGCACTCGCTTCAACCTCGGTCAGAAGGCCGAAATCGGTGTGGCACAAGAAGGTCAGGTAAGCACGCCTTCCTTCCTCCTCTACGTGCCCCAGACAAACGCCAGCGACCACAGCCAGCAGCTCAACACCTCCAACGGCTACATCGTAAGCTGGAACAGCCAGCCCACCGACGCAGGTAACTGCTTCCACTTCGAAACCGTTGCAGCAGCCGACATCGAAGCCCTCGAGGCCCTCGTGCGTCAGCAGGCCCTTAACGAGCGTTTGGAGAACCTCTACACCACCGCTGCGCAGACCAAGGCACAGAACGACGGTAGCTTAGGACTCGTTTCAAGCGCCGCCAGCCTCTCTTCCAACGCTGTCTGCCCCAACGAAGGTTCGCTCGCCGGACTCCTCGACAACAACACCTCCACTTACTTCCACACCGACTGGACCGGCACCAACAACCCCGACGCCTACCACTACCTCCAGGCAGACCTCGGCACCGCCGTCAAGGGTGTGCGTATGACCTACTCACAGCGCTACCGCTCAGCTGCCACCCGCGGCAACTCGCCCGCCAAGATCGAAGCTTACGCTACGAACAACGTGGACGGCGACTGGACCGACCTCGGCACCTTCGACATGACCTACACCACTCCCGTGGTTTACGTGAACAGCACCAAGAACGACACCCTCGACAACGCAGCCGGTGAACTCACCATCGACTTCGAAGGAACCGCCTACCGCTTCTTCCGCTTCGAAGTGATGGAAGTGACCGCAGGCGACGCAGCAGAGAAGACCACAGCAGGCTACCCCTTCTGGTATCTCTCCGAACTCCGTCTCTTCTCCACCGAAGAAACTGGCACCACCAACTACAGCGTAGTGCCCGCCGACATCCGCGCCACTTTCGAAGCACAGCTCGAAGCTGCCAAGGCAGCCCTCGAAGCCGGCACCGCAACGGCTGAAGGCATCGACGCACTCCAGGCCGCTTACGACGCCGTCATAGCCGCTCTGCCCGATCCCTCACGCATCACCGAACTCGTCAACACCGCACGCGAAACAGCTAAGAACGCTGCCGTAGGCGACACTCCGGGCTACTACACCCAGAGCGGCCTCGACGCACTCAACGCTGCCATCACCACCGCCGAAAACGCTGCCAAGCCCGGTATGGCACTCGACGAAATCAACAACGTCATCAACACCCTCCAGGCTGCCATCGACGCCTTCGGCAACACACTCATCCTCCCCGCCGCAGGACAGTTCTACTACCTCCGCAGCGCTTCCGAAAGCAAAGCCTACGGCAACGCCAACGGCTACAACTCCAAGGAAGCTGCCGTCTACTCTGCAACCAACGCCGTGAGCGGCGCGCTCCGCTTCACTCAGAAGAAGAACGCCTCCGACTACACCGCAGGTGAACTCGTTGACTCCATCGACCTCAACACTCAGGTCAAGTACCTCTGGTACGTAGAGAAGAGCGGCGAAGGCAAAATCGTGCTTCGCAACGTAGGTACCGGTATGTACCTCGCCAACACCGTGACCAACAACAACGCCGCAGCTCCTCAGAGCACAGAGCCCGTTGAACTCAACGTACTCTTCAACAAGGCCGGCGCATTCTCCATCGAAATCGGTAACGGCTTCTACCTCAACGCACAGGGCGGCGGCGCCGTCGTAGCATGGTCAAGCGCCACCGACGACAACGGCTCTTGGACCTTCCAGACCGCAAGCAAGGACAACTACGCCGATCCTACCTACTACTGGGCAGTAACTCCCGGCGCATACCAGATTCTCACCTTCCCCGTTAGCATCGACTGCAAGTCGGCAGCCGACGGTACCATCTACACCCTCGTAGGCCAGAGCGACGACCGCAAGCTCGTCCTCGCCGAAGCCACCGGCACCATCGAAGCCGGCACACCGTTCATCTTCAAGGCCGAAGACGAAGTGAAGGACGACAACAACCGTCCCTGGGCTTACTTCGAAACCGCCGACGGCGCACTCGCCGACCTCGACGGCCTCTTCACTTACGACTTCACCCCGAAGAGCGTAAACGGCCTCACCGGTACCGTAGCACAGACCGACACCTGCCGTGCCGACCGTGCTTACTTCGACAACAACGGTTCGCTCCGCCTCACTAAGAGCGGCTCAGTGGCCATCGGCGCCAACAGCGGCTACTTCAACGGAAAGCACGCCACTGGCATCAGCACTGAAGGTGCAGCAGCCACCATCGACATCCCCGAAGGCGGCGACATCACCGGCATCAGCCAGAACGTCGTAGTGCTTCCCTCCGTCGTGAACGTATACAGCCTCAACGGCACACTCCTCCGCAAGAACGTGAAGGCAGCCAGCGCCGTCAGCGGACTCCCCGCAGGCATCTACGTCGTAGGCGGACAGAAAGTCCTCGTAAAGTAAACCCCTCCGCGCAGCCTCGCGCTGCACGCGAACACTAAAAAGCAAAGGACCGCACAAGCCCCACAAAGGCTTCGTGCGGTCCTTTTTTCGTTGACGGCAAACTCATGGCGTTTTCAACATAGCCTCACGAGGCTCTTGCGCCTTCTATGGGGGTGACGTTTTCAAAACGTCACGCTCTACACGGCTTCATGGAGGTCTGCACTCTCCACCCCCCCCCCCATGAAACCATTCTATAGGGTGAGTAATTTAAATATATTCCTAAAAAATCTCCACGAAACACCCTTGCGCGTTGCAAAATGTTTACATTTGTGGCAGAAACCAACTCTACCTTTTAACTCTTGCCCTGTCCGGCCCAACGGCAGAGCCTAAAAACGCAACACGCTATGGGAAATTGTAAACTCGCACTTACCGCCCTCCTCGCCGGCGCGCTCACACTAGCTTCCTGCTCCGACGACACCGTGGCACCCACCGTGCCCGACACACCCACCGACGAAGCCTACCAAAAACTCACCGACGCCTCCATCAGCGAGTTCCTCGACTTTGCCAAAACCCCGCGTCTCGGTTTCCACCTCGAAAAGGCAAAAGCCTACCTCAAAGCATGGGCCGAAAAGCACAGCTACGCCTTCTACTCCGACGAGTACGACAACGTGTGGATAGACGTCCCCGCCAACAGCGAGACCACAGCCGCCTATCCCAAAGTAATCCTCCAGGGTCACACCGATATGGTATGCGCCTCCAAGGCCGGCGAGGCCTACGACTACGAGAACGAAGTGGGCGAACCCTACTACGACGGCAACCTCCTCAAAGGCCGCAAAATTAACCTCGGGTCCGACGACGGCATAGGCGTGGGCATGGCGCTCGCCATAGCCGCCTCCGACATTCCCCACGGACCGCTACGCCTCCTCTTCACCGCCAACGAAGACTACGACATGTCGGGCGCCATAGGTCTCGCCCCCGAAGTGCTCGACGCCGACTACATGATAAACATCGACGAAGAAGAGACCGGCAAGATATCCATAGCCTGCCTTGGCAGCACCACCATAGAATTCAAGAAAACCTACGCCCCCGCCACCCTCGCCTCCGACGCCAAGGTCCTCTCCCTCAACGTCACCGGACTGCGCGGCGGTCACAGCGGCGTGATGATAGGCGAACACCGCCTCAGCGCAGCCACCGTCATAGCCAGCGTGCTGGGCGGTGCCATCCTCCCCAGCGGCGGCAACATCATCAGCCTCTCCTGCGGCCATGCAGTCAACGCCATCGCCATAGAAAGCACCATAGACTTTGCCGTGCCCGCCGACAAGGACGACGCCTGTCGCAGCATCATCAGCACCGTCATGGAGCAGTACAAGGAAGAGTATCCCGACGAAACCACCTTCGCCTACAGCCTCACCGAGCGAGCCGCCACCGCCGACGACGTGCCTTGTCCCACCGCGCTCAACGACGACCTCGCAGCCTTCTTTGCCCAAGTGACGCAAGGCGTCATTGAAAAAGACGGCGACCTCCCCACCAAGAGCAACAACATAGGCGAAATGCTCCTCAACGACGGCGACCTCTTCATCTACGACATGTTCCGCACCTACAACGACGACTGGCTCGACTCCGAAAAGGAACGCCTCCTCAGCCTCGGAGCCAACCTGGGTATGACAACCGCCACTGTGGGCTTCGTGCCCACTTGGGATACGCCGGGCGTCAGTCCGCTCAAGGACATGTTCCTCAAATATTACAAGGAAACCGTCCCCACCGCCTTCACCGACAAAGCCAAGGGCGGCCTTGAGTGCGCCTACTTCGCCCTCAAGAAGCCCAGCCTCTACGCCGTCTCCGTAGGCCCGCAGCTCGAAGGCGCCCACACCATCGAAGAGTCCGTCGACATCACCACCGTCAAACCCCTCCTCAAAGCCATCGTCAACACCCTCCAGCACATCGGAGAGTTGAAGAAATAAACACCGTCATACCCTCGCAAAGGCGGCAGCGGAACACCCCCGCTGCCGCCTTTGCCGTTGCGCGCGAGCCGTTTCTCTTTGCCGCACATGCACATTTGCCCACGAGCGTTCCTCACTTCCGGGAATAATAATGTATCTTTGTACGATTTTAGACTCATTCTCATCAGGTTATCCGCACCGCCTTTTCAGCAACCCGCGGAAACCCCGTCCCCAACAGCAAAGAAACTCTACATCACATATGGAAGAAATCGAGAAGACAGGCGCCTCCAGCTACAGCGCGAGCAACATCCAAGTGCTCGAAGGCCTCGAAGCCGTGCGCAAGCGCCCCGCCATGTACATCGGCGACATCAGCGAAAAAGGTCTCCATCACCTCGTCTACGAAACCGTAGACAACTCCATCGACGAAGCCCTCGCCGGCTACTGCACCCACATCGAAGTGACCATCTGCGAGGACAACTCCATCATAGTTCAGGACAACGGACGCGGCATCCCCGTCGACATGCACCCCAAAGAGCACCGCTCCGCACTCGAAGTGGTCATGACCGTGCTCCACGCCGGCGGTAAGTTCGACAAAGGCTCCTACAAAGTGTCCGGCGGTCTCCACGGCGTCGGCGTAAGTTGCGTCAACGCACTCTCCACCCGCATGGTCAGCGAAGTGTACCGCGACGGAAAAATCTACCGCCAGGAATACGCCAAAGGCCATCCCCAGGCACCCGTAGCCGTAGTGGGCGAAACCCAACTGCGAGGCACACGCCAACACTTCTGGCCCGACGCCTCCATCTTCACCACCACCGTCTACAAATACGACATCCTCGCCAACCGTATGCGTGAGCTCGCCTACCTCAACGCAGGCATCACCATCACCCTTACCGACCTCCGCAAAGACGACGAGGGCAACACGCGGCAGGAAGTGTTCCACTCCGACCTCGGACTCCGCGAGTTCGTCCGTTACATCGACTCCTCACGCACACACCTCTTCGACGACGTCATCTATCTCAACACCGAGAAGAACAACATACCCATCGAAGTGGCCATCATGTACAACACCTCGTACAGCGAAAACCTCCACTCCTACGTCAACAACATCAACACCATAGAAGGCGGTACACACCTCGTAGGTTTCCGTTCCGCCGTGACCCGCGTGCTCAAGAAATACGCCGAAGAAACCGCCGGCAAGCAGCTCGAGAAAGCCAAGGTCGAAATAGCCGGCGAAGACTTCCGCGAAGGTCTCACCGCCGTCATCTCCGTAAAGGTGGCCGAGCCCCAGTTTGAGGGACAGACCAAGACGAAGCTCGGCAACAGCGAAGTGGCAGGCGCCGTGAACCAAGCCGTGGGCGAAGCCCTCAGCTACTACCTCGAAGAGCACCCGCGCGAAGCCAAACTCATTGTCGACAAAGTGATCCTCGCCGCCACCGCCCGCGTGGCAGCCCGCAAAGCCCGCGAGAGCGTGCAGCGCAAGAGTCCCATGACCGGCGGCGGACTCCCTGGCAAGCTCGCCGACTGCTCCTCCAAGGACCCCGCAGCATGCGAACTCTTCCTCGTCGAGGGTGACTCCGCAGGCGGTTCCGCAAAGCAGGGCCGCAGCCGCGCCACACAGGCCATCCTCCCCCTGCGCGGTAAAATCCTCAACGTGGAGAAAGCCATGTGGCACAAAGCCTTCGAAAGCGACGAGGTGAACAACATCATCCAGGCCCTCGGCATACGCTTCGGACTCGGCGAAGATTCCAAAGAAGCCAACCTCGACAAGCTCCGCTACCACAAAGTAATCATCATGGCCGATGCCGATGTCGACGGACAGCACATCGCCACGCTCATCATGACCCTCTTCTACCGCTACATGCCGCAAATCATCCAGGACGGCTACCTCTACATCGCCATGCCGCCCCTCTACCGCTGCAAGAAAGGCAAAGTGGAAGAATACTGCTACACCGACCGCGACCGTCAGGCCTTCATGGACAAATACAGCGACGGAACCGAAAACGGCATCACCACACAGCGTTACAAAGGTCTCGGCGAAATGAACCCCGAGCAGCTCTGGGAAACCACCATGTGTCCCGAGACGCGCCTCCTCAAGCAAGTGTCGCTCGAGAACGCCGCCGATGCCGACTACGTCTTCTCCATGCTCATGGGCGACGACGTAGGTCCGCGCCGCGAGTTCATCGAGAAAAACGCCGTCTACGCAAACATCGACGCATAAGTCCGCAACTCTTTCTCTAGCGACAACGCATTCCAAAAGAATCCGCTCAAGGAAAGAATGGAAGAATCTCGTTTTCTCCATCTTTTCCTTGAGCGGATTGCTTTGTATTCTTATATGTGGTTTAAACGTCATTGTTATTCGGCGCCAGCACGCAAGAGCCTCCGTGAGGCCGCTAAAGCCTCCGTGAGGCTTCTTCGCGGATTTTCCACTCGCCGATGGTGCGCTGCTCGCTGTCGTAGTTTATGCCGATCTTCACGAGGCGTTTGCCTTCGGCGGAATAGG
>CAVKJJ010000003.1:0-96279 GCA_963656685.1 bacterium
CTACAGCCAGATTGCCGCATAAATCTCCGTTGGATTTTAAATCCGAAACTTAAGTAATAACATGTTCCAAATCAACCAAAGCAACCTCCACTTGCTTCTTCCAGGCAAAATCTGTTGGCTTGTAGAATATATGCAAGAGGATTACGGTTTCACGCTACAAGAATGCCTTGACCGCATATACCATTCCGAACTCTACAAAAAACTATCTATAGAAAGCACCAAATACTGGCATCTCGGCCCTGTAGACTTGTACAACGAACTGAAAGCTGAATTATAATCTCTCTACGCTTTTACTTTACCATCAAACGCCTTTGAGCGATTCCCGACAACACACTTCTAACGCTACGCTATATCCTCACCTTTCGCATAAATATACAACGACCGTTGTTAGTTATGCAATAATAAAATAGCCGTTTGTCGATTATTCTGTCCAAAACGTACACAGCACATTCATTTTCTTCCGCATTTTCATATCTTTGCAGCCTATCTATTTTACAAAACAACACAACAAAATTAGGCTTATGAAGAAAATCTTTACCCTTTCCAGCCTTTTCCTTGCTACGGCAATGAGCCTCAACGCACAGGTTCTCACTAAAATTGACGGCGACAGCGAAGCAGGCGAACTTGAAGTTCTCTCCGTTTCGAACAACGGAAAATATGCTTGCGGTACCACGTTGACGTCTTCTTATTTCGTTTACGACATTGAAACGAAGAGTTTCAAGTGGCAAGCTGGTCCCGACGACGCATCGGGTGACGCTGCCGACTCTCAGCTCCGTCAAATCAACGACAACGGTTTCGCTGTAGGTTATGCCGGCGACTACCCCATCACCATGGACAAGGACGGCAACGTGACGCAGCTCGACACGCTCGCAGGCGATGAGGAACACGCCACAACCAGCGCTTTTGCTCAAAGCAACGACGGAAAAATCATTGTAGGTTGCGCATTCACAACCTATAGCGTGCCCGTCATCTGGCAAGACGGCAAACTCTCACAGCTCCCCATGCCTACCGAAGATGAAGCTGGCTACACGGTGAATGGTGCCGTAGCCAAGTACATCAGCGCAGACGGTTCCATCATTGTAGGTTACATCGAAGATGACTTGGCAAACTACCCCGCCATGATTTGGACTCGTCAGGACGACGGTTCATACGCTTACGATATTATCAGCGCAGACTACTATGAAGCTGGATATGGCGACAATCCTTACTGGATATTCAGTCCCGAATGCATTAGTGCCAATGGTCGTTACATCGGTATGTCCGCTCAGCGTAACTTACAGGCAAAATGGGACGCTGGTGAATATGAGGATACGGGCGATGGTCAGTTCTGCATCTACGATACACAAGACAAGACTGTCACCGAAATCAGCATTGACGGCGAACACGGCATTGAAGCCGGTGCTTCTATCTATCCCTGTGGCATTGCCGACGACGGAACGGTTGTAGGCTACACAGGTTCTGTTTGGGAAGGCGATGCCCAAGCTTTCATCAAGCGCATTACCGACTCTCAGCCGCTTACTTTCGCCACGGTCTTCAGCGGCATCACCGATTTTGCCGACTACGTGAAGAACGGTGCTGGTCTCTGCACCGGCATCTCTGCCGACGGCAAGACACTTGTGGGCTACGCTTCCAACGAACTGGCCTACGAAGGTTGGGTGCTCACCTGCCCCGTATCCGCAGCCATCGGCTCTGCTACGACTGACAACGCTTCTGATGCTGTGCTCTACCGCTACACGCTCAACGGCAAGCGCACTTCCATGCCCACACGCGGCATCAACATCGTGAAACGTGCCAACGGCCGCGTTGAAAAGGTGTTCGTGAAGTAAGCTTCGCTTCGCGCTTCGCGAATGCAGCGCTTCGCGAATGCAACGCTTCGCGAATGTGCAAATGTGCAAATAAGAAAATGTGCAAATGAGAGAATGAAGTAATTGTTTCATTCTTTCGTTTGCACATTTGTCGTTTATACTCGACACGCTCTATAGTACATATTTATATAGGATGTAAGGAGCGCATCAGCATTCCTCATTTGCACATTCGCACATTTGCACATTTGCACATTCGCGAAGCGCATCATTTGCACATTTGCCGAAGGCGGTACATTTGTCATATACTTTCTGCCACTCTGTCAGAAAAGAGAAACGAATGTTATATTTTTTGCATTGGCTTCCCGTTTGCCAAACGAGAGGTCGAACGGGCGCTCCGCAAAGGAGAGCCCGCGAGAGCAACAAACAAATTACTAACGCAACAAAACAACAACAAATATGACATTCGACAACTTCACCATCAAAGCGCAACAAGCCGTACAAAATGCGGCAGAACGCGCTACGCAAGCTGGACAGCAGGCCATTTCGCCTGTACACCTGCTTAGCGGTGTAATGGCCGTGGGAGAGAACGTCACAAAGTTCCTCTTCGGCAAACTCGGCGTGAACGAACGCGCTTTGCAATCGACCGTAGAGAGCGAACTTCAGCACCAACCCAAAGTGAGTGGCAGCGGAAATCCGTATCTCGACCAGGAAGCCAACCAAGTGGTTCTAAAAGCTGCAGAAACGGCAAAGAAAGACGGCGACACCTACGTGGGTCTTGAGCCCTTGCTCCTTGCCATCCTCGAGGTAAAGAGTATGGCTTCGCAGATTCTCAAAGACGCCGGCGTGAGCGAGAGTGCTCTCCGCGAAGCCATCAAAGAACTGCGCGGCGGACAGAAAGCCACTTCGCAAAGCAGCGAAGACACTTACCAGGCACTCTCAAAGTACGCCCGCGACCTCGTGGAAGAAGCACGCAGCGGAAAACTCGACCCCGTGATTGGGCGTGACGAAGAAATTCGACGTGTGCTGCAAATTCTTTCACGAAGAACGAAGAACAACCCGATTCTTATCGGTGAACCGGGTACTGGTAAAACGGCCATCGTGGAAGGTCTTGCACAGCGCATCGTGCGCGGCGACGTTCCTGAAAACCTCAAAAACAAAAAGCTCTTCTCGCTCGACATGGGTGCCCTCGTGGCTGGCGCGAAGTACAAGGGCGAGTTTGAGGAACGCCTTAAGAGCGTCATCAACGAGGTGACAAAGGCCGAAGGCGACATCATCCTCTTCATTGACGAAATCCACACCCTTGTGGGCGCCGGAAAGAGCGAAGGCGCCATGGATGCCGCCAACATTCTTAAGCCTGCGCTTGCCCGTGGCGAGTTGCGCAGCATCGGTGCCACTACACTTGAGGAGTACCAAAAATACTTCGAAAAGGACAAGGCGCTTGAACGCCGTTTCCAGACGGTCATGGTGGACGAACCTTCTCCCGAGGACGCCATCAGCATTCTCCGTGGACTGAAGGAACGCTACGAGAACCACCACAAGGTACGTATTCAAGATGATGCCCTCATCGCTGCCGTACAACTTTCGCACCGCTACATTTCCGACCGTTTCCTGCCGGACAAGGCCATTGACCTTATGGACGAGGCCGCTGCCAAGCTCCGCATGGAACGTGACTCACAGCCTGAACAGCTCGACGAGATTACGCGCCGTCTGCGCCAACTCGAAATTGAACGCGAAGCCATAAAGCGCGAAGGCGACCAGCAGAAACTCGACACGCTCAACAAAGAGATTGCCGAACTGCAAGAACAGGAGAAGAACTTCCGCGCCAAATGGGAAGGCGAGAAAGAAGTGCTGACAAAGATTCAGCAGGACAAGCAGCAGATGGAGCAACTTAAGTTCGAAGCCGAACGTGCCGAACGCGAAGGCAACTACGGACGTGTGGCTGAAATACGCTACGGCAAACTCCAGCAACTGCAGAAGGACATCGACGAGCAGCAGCAACAACTCAAAAACCGCCAGGGCGCAGAGGCCATGGTAAAAGAGGAGGTTACGCCCGACGACATTGCCGACGTGGTGGCACGCTGGACGGGAATACCCGTAACGCGTATGCTGCAAAGCGAACGTGAGAAACTCCTTCATCTCGAAGAGGAACTCCACAAACGTGTGGTAGGCCAGGACGAGGCTATCGAAGCCGTGGCCGATGCCGTACGCCGTTCACGTGCGGGACTTCAAGACCCGAAGCGGCCTATCGGTTCGTTCATCTTCCTCGGCACAACGGGTGTGGGCAAGACGGAACTTGCCAAAGCGCTTGCCGACTACCTCTTCAACGACGAGAACATGATGACGCGAATAGACATGAGCGAATATCAAGAGAAGTTCAGCGTGAGTCGTCTCGTCGGTGCGCCTCCGGGCTACGTCGGCTACGAAGAGGGCGGACAGCTCACGGAAGCCGTGCGCCGCAAACCTTACAGCGTGGTGCTCTTCGATGAGATTGAGAAGGCTCACCCCGATGTGTTCAACATTCTCCTTCAGGTGCTTGACGACGGACGACTCACGGACAACAAGGGACGTACGGTCAACTTCAAGAACACCATCATCATCATGACGTCCAACATGGGTTCGCAACTCATCCAACAGAAGTTCGAAGCCATCGCGAACAAAAACAACGAAGAGCGTACACGCATCATCGACGAAACGAAGACGGCTGTGCTCGACATGTTGAAGAAGACCATCCGTCCAGAGTTCTTGAACCGTATAGACGACATCATCATGTTCGAACCGCTGACGCAGCCCCAGATTGAACAGATTGTGCGTCTCCAGGTCAACGGCATAAGCCGTCTGCTTGCAGAACAAGACGTTCATCTCACTGTCGACGACGAGGCCATACGCCTCGTGGCACGTGCCGGATTTGATCCCGAGTTCGGTGCCCGTCCTGTTAAACGTGCACTCCAGCGCCTTTTGCTCAACGACCTGAGCCGTGCACTCCTCGCAGGAACGGTGGACAAGACGAAGCCTATCCGTGTAAGTGCCGAAGGCGACACGCTTCGCTTCAGCAACGCACAATAAGAGACATAGACTATCTGAACAAAGTAGGATAAGCAATGGTAAAAAGAACCGTCGCTCCCCGATGCGGAAAGTTTCCACAGAAAGGGTGCGACGGTTCTTTTGTGTTGATAATGAGAGAAAACTGCCAACAAAGCTACATTCTTTGCGGAAAAATGGCTATATTCGCAACGTAAGCCTTGAAGGCGGAATCGTATGCCGCTACGTTAAGGTCAATTTCACAACGTAGGTTTTAGGGTGGTTCTATAAATTACCACCGTATAATGTACAAATTCGCTCAAGTGGCGTTTTGCCATCTTTCGGGCTCTTTTCCGTTCCTTTTGCTTGTTCGCTTAGTCGCATAGCCCGCTATGCTCCTTCGTTCACAAACAAAATGGACGAAAAAATAGCACCGAAATCTGACAAAGCTAATTTATAGAACCACCCTTTAAACTTACCACACCTTGTTAGCCCCATCTCCCATGATACAACGCATTGTAATTTTTCTCAGCATATTTCTTTTCACCACAGGTCTTGACGCACAAACTATCCGTCAGAAGAATCGTTACGGAGACGTAGTCTATTACGTGGACGGCAACACGTTGCGTTCAAAAAGTCGCTACGGCGATGCGCTCTACGTGTTTGACGGTACTTACATTCGTAACAAGTCGGCCTACGGTACGCAACTTTACCACATTGACGCCCGCAGCATACGCGCCCGCAACGCTTACGGCGCCGTGCTCTACGTATTGGACGGAAATGTGCTGCGCGAGCACAGTTCCTTCGGTGATGCCATCTACTACATTGACGGCCAAAGCATACGTTTGAGGTCTGCCTATGGCGAACAAGTCTACTATTTTGACGGCATCACACCGAAACTTTGGATGCTGGCTTGCCTACTTCCCTAACTCTGAGATATCATTAATCAAAAGGGGGCGACGTTTTCTATTACGTCGCCCCCTCTTTTGTATTATCCTTTGATTGGTCGTCTCTATTACTTCAGCAAGCGACGGACGTTGTTGTCCTCGCCCACAATCCACATGGCGTCACCTCTGAGAATGGCTCGGTCGGCCGTAGCCGTCACAATGTTGCCATCGGTGTCTTCGAAACCTACCACCATACAGTGGTAATCGGAACGGATGCCGCTCTCGCTAAGCGTTTGACCGATAAAAGGAAAATTCTCACGGATAATCAGACGGCGAAGTTGCAAACGTCGCGATGCATCGGCAAGATCTGTGCGAAGCTCGCTCTGCATGCGAGCGGCAAAAGCTTCCATGCTCTCGTCGCTACCGATTACCTCAAGCGTGTCGGAAGGGAAGAGTACGGTCTCGCCATCGGGGATGTTGATGCGATGTTCACCGCGCACTACGGCGGCAATCATCACGCCATCGGAGTGGCCGAAAGCAAGTTCGCTGAGTTTATGGCCAGCCCAAGCGGAACTTTCGGGGAGCTCGAGTTCGGCAAGGTGGACGTTGCGGCTCGTGAGACGACCGGCGTAGGCAGGTTCACCACCCGACTCCTGGCGGGCTTTCACCTCACGAGAGCGAAGGTTTTGGAGAAACGTGCGTTCTAGTTTTATACTCGTCCACTTCACGGCTCGCGAAGCAAGCATAACGCCAACGGCCAACAGGGCTACCGCAACGTGCCATACCCACAAAAAAGGCGAGAGGAAGTCAAGCACATAATAAACGACAGCCGCTGCCACGGCATAGCGCACGCAGAAGGTGAGCCAAAGTCCCGCACGGTTTGCAGAGCTGCGCCGACGAAGCGTTTTCCACTCTTCGGAACGGTTCTTGCGCATTACGATGGCGCGCAAGAAGGGGGCAGCAGCAAGGAGCGTAAGCAGTCCACACACGGCATTGCCCGGCCAATGGCCAAACGTTGCACGCGAGAGCGGAAGCAACAGGGCAAACGAAAGAAGTATGACGGCTACGCTCAGCGTGAGATAGGCTCCCATCTGGGTGAGTAGCGAGCGAAGGAGACTTTTCCAGAGATTTCGGGTGGTACCATTCTCTGCCTCGCTGCGGCTGTGGAGTACCGCCGTTCCTTCGGCATGGTCTATGCGGCGCAACACGGGTGCTGGAACTACGCGTTCCAAAATGGCGTAGGCGGGACGTGCCGCACGAATCATGTAAGGCGTGAGGAATGTGGTGATGATGCTCACTGCCACCACAACAGGATAGAGAAAGTCGCTTGTCACATGGAGCGACACGCCCATAGATGCGATGATGAAAGCGAACTCACCAATCTGCGCCAAAGAGAAGCCGCCTTGGATAGCGGTACTTAGCGGTTGGCCGGAGAGCAGGAAACTGGCGGTTCCAAACACGGCTTGACCCACAATGATTGCGACGCAAATAACGAGAATCGGCAACCAATACTGCACAAGGATGGCAGGGTCGACAAGCATGCCGACGGACACGAAAAAGATGGCGCCAAAGAGGTCTTTAACGGGCGACACCACACGTTCTATGCTTTCAGCCTGAACGGTTTCGGCAAGGATGCTTCCCATCATGAAGGCACCGAAAGCAGAACTATAGCCGGCTTTCGTGGCACAAACTACAAGCAAGAAGCAAAAGCCTATGCTCACAACGAGAAGCGTTTCGCGGTTCATCCAGCGTTGTACCTTTTTCAAGAAAAGGGGAACCACATAGACGCCTACCACGAAGCAGAGAATAAGGAAGAATGCAAGTTGCAACAAACTGACCACAAGTGCTCCGCCTTCAAATTTGCGGCTTGCGGCAAGGGCGGAAAGAACCACCATGAGAAGGATGCCAAGGATATCCTCAAGGATGAGCACGGAGAGCACTTCTCCGGCAAACTTCTGCTGACGGATGCCGAGATCGTCAAAAGCTTTGTAGATGATGGTGGTACTGGACATGGCTAGCATGCCGCCGAGGAAAAGGCTATTCATATTGGACCACCCAAAGAGATGGCCGACGGCTGTACCCACACTAATCATGCAGAACATCACACAACAAGCGGCAATGACAGGTCCCATGCCCATCTTTACAATTTTCTTGAAAGAGAATTCAAGACCGAGGGTGAACATGAGGAAGATGACGCCAATGTCGGCCCAAGTGTGTATGCTGCTCATGTCGGTTACCGACGGGGTGTAGGGCATGTGCGGTCCGGCAAGGAATCCCGCCACAATATAGCCCAACACAAGGGGCTGCTTCAACCGTTTGAAGAGCAGCGTCACCACACCGGCAAGTATAAGTATGAGTGCGAGGTCGGAGATGAGACTTTCCATAAAGGTTTTGTTTTTGGGAATTCGGAAAAGAGAAAAGGACGCGCAGGGCATTTGACTGTGCTGCGTGTCCTTCCTTTTTTATGAGAATCTGGCTGACGCTTAACGGCGTGCCGTAAGTTCTACGATTTTCACCACAAGTTCGGAGGCTTTCTCAAGCGAGGGGATGGGAAGGAACTCGTGAGGTCCGTGGAAATTCAAACCGCCGGCAAAGATGTTGGGACAGGGAAGGCCCATGAAAGAAAGCTGTGCGCCATCGGTACCGCCACGGATGGCACGCACACGAGCGGGAATGTTGCACTCCTTCATGGCATCAAGCACAATGTCTACGACGTGAGGCACGGGTTCTATCTGCTGACGCATGTTGTAGTACTGGTCTGCTATGGTGGCAGTAACCACGCCTTCACCGTAACGGAGGTTCATCCACTCGGCAGCTTTCTCAACAAGTGCTTTGCGCTCTTCAAAGCGGGTGCGGTTGTGATCGCGAATGATGTAGGAAAGCGAAGCGTGCTCCACGTTGCCTTCCATGCCGAGAAGATGGAAGAATCCTTCGAACTCTACGGTTTGTTCCGGCGTTTCGGTGGCAGGAAGGAGAGAAGCGAACTCACACGCCACACGGGCGGCGTTGATCATCTTGCCTTTTGCGTAACCCGGATGCACGCTCACGCCCTTCACTTCAATCTTTGCGGAAGCTGCGTTGAAGTTCTCGTATTCCAGTTCTCCGAGTTCGCCACCGTCCATGGTGTAGGCCCAGTCGCATGCAAACTTCTTCACGTCGAACTTGTGTGCGCCAAGGCCGATTTCTTCGTCGGGATTGAAGCCTACGCGCACTTTACCATGCTTCACTTCGGGATGGGCAAGGAGGTAAACCATAGCCTGGACTATTTCGGCAATGCCGGCTTTGTCGTCTGCGCCAAGAAGTGTGTGGCCGTCGGTGACGATGATGTCCTCACCCACATGGTCAAGAAGTTCGGGAAATTTCTTGGGAGAAGTAACGAGTCCGTCCTTTTCATCCAACACGATGTCGCCACCGTCGTAGTTCTTCACGATGCGAGGCTTGATATTGGCTCCAGAACAGTCGGGACTGGTGTCCATGTGGGAAATGAAGCCGATGGTGGGCACTGGTTTGTCGGTGTTGGCAGGAAGAGTGGCATAGACGTATCCGTTTGCGTCCATCTCCACTTCTGTAAGGCCGATGCCTTCAAGTTCTGCCTTGAGGTATTCGGCGAGTTTAAGTTGTTTGTCGGTGCTGGGAGTCTTTCCGGCATCTTCGGCAGACTGTGTATCGAAACTTACGTACTTGAGGAATCTTTCTACAATGTCCATTGCGTATAATGTATTTGAGGTTTTATGTTCTATTTGTTGTGATTGTCTTTGTGTAGTTTTCTGTTTGTTGCAGAGTGAACGTATGTCTTAGCGAATGTTATGTGGCAAAATTAACAATATAGTTCAGCACTGCAAACATTTCGGCCTGCATTAACGATTTAGCCCCAAAGCCAGAGCGGCTTCGGGGCTAAGTGAGCATTCAAAAAATAAGTTTTTACTCGCCAAGCAGGCGCAACACGTCTTCCGCCAGTTGGGGTACGGTAAGGCGGTTGGCCTTAAGGAGTTCGTTGAGGTCGTAGCGGTCCTCAA
This sequence comes from bacterium, assembly GCA_963656685.1. Taxonomy (GTDB): domain Bacteria; phylum Bacteroidota; class Bacteroidia; order Bacteroidales; family Bacteroidaceae; genus Alloprevotella. The sequence goes on from CAVKJJ010000003.1 coordinate 9,727, forward strand.
ACTGTTTGCGTTCTCCGCGTACCATCACCTTTACGGACGTTTCACCAAAATGGTGAGCAATCTTTTCGCCCCAGCCGCCTTCTGACTGTCCGCTCTCCAGCGTAACAATGAGTTCGTGGTCGGCTACGAGTGAAGTGAGCGTGTCGATGTCGAGCGAAGAGATGATGCGCGGATTGATAAGCGTAGGCTGCAACCCGTTTTCAGCAAGTGCATCGCAGAGTTGCTCACCCAATTGGAAATAGGAACCGAGTCCGAGCACTGCAACGCGTTTGCCTTTGCGGACCACTTCATAGCGTGGAGCAGACCAGTCAGCAACGTCGAGCTTTGTGTCCGGACGGGAAACGACGCCATTTACCGGCACACGTATGGCTACGGGATGTTCGCGATACGACAGTCCCCAGCTGAGCATGGCGAAATATTCCTCACGACATGTGGGAGCGAGATAGATGAGATTGGGAATATTGCCAAGAAGGGGTATATCGTAGAAACACGTGTGTGTCACATCGTTCATGCTTTCTATTCCGCCCCAAAAGACAAGAAGCAGCGCGGGATTGTCGTTGACACAGAGATCTTGCGAAAGTTGGTCGTAAGTGCGTTGTACAAAGGTGCTGTACACACCCCACACGGGTTTGCCGCCACGTTTGGCTATACCGGATGACATGGCAACGGCGGTTTCTTCGGCAATACCCACATCGACGAACTGCGTTCCAGCTTGCGCACGGCGGTCGGCCGTAAAGCCCATAACTGTTGGAGTTCCAGCTGTCAGCGCCACGATGTCGGGCCGCTTGGGCATGAGGTCGAGGAGCGTACGTGCGGTAAGGTCGCTATAATCTTCACCTGTGAAAGAATTCTTTTTGTTGCCCGTAGCAAGATCAAAAGGCACACTCCAGTGCCACTTTTCTTTTTCTTCCTCTGCATACTTGAGGCCTTTTCCTTTTAGGGTGTTGATGTGTACCACTACGGGGTGGTCTGTGTCCTTTACTTTCTGGAAGGCTTCGATGAGGGATGCCACGTCGTTTCCTTTGTCCACATAGACATAGTCGAGTCCCATGGCACGGAAAAGGTTGAGTTCTGCCTCACCTTTTGTTTCGCGCAGAAGTTGAAGATTATGGTAGAGTCCGCCATGGTTCTCAGCAATGGACATCTGATTGTCGTTGACAACGATGATGAGGTTCGAGCCAAGTTCGGAACCTGCCACATTGAATCCCTCAAGCGCTTCGCCACCACTGAGCGAACCGTCACCGATGACGGCTATCACATTTTCTTTCCCACCTAAAAGGTCGCGGCCTTTTGCCATGCCGCATGCCAGACTTACAGAGGTAGAGGTGTGACCTATAACGAAATGGTCATGAGGACTTTCTGCGGGTTCGCTATATCCCGAAACGTCGTCGTAACGCTCTGGATTCATGAAGGCTTCCTTGCGTCCGGTGAGTATTTTATGGGGATAGCTTTGGTGGGAAACGTCGAAGACTATTTTATCCTCGGGCGAATTGAACACATAATGCAAAGCTACAGTGGCTTCCACCATACCGAGATTAGGACCGACGTGACCACCATGTGCACTCACTTTCTGAAGGAACCAATGGCGTGTCTCGTCAGCGAGCACATTGAGTTGGTCTAGAGTGAGTTTCTTGATGTCGGCCGGGCCGTTTACTTTTTCCAAATACATAAGTCGTAGGGTTTTGTTGTTTTTACGGAGCGAATTTATGCATTTACTACGTTTGCTGCAAGGTTTGCGCTACAAGGTCGGTAATAGTGGTTGAAGTATCCGTAACTTGAATCAATCAACAGTGAGCTATAAAATCCGTGTAGAGCGCGACGAAAGGATTCGTCGCCCCCATAAGCAGATTATTTTAGATTTCCTTTTGCTCTTCTCTCGCCTTGCACTAACTACTTTTGCTGCGCCAAAGTAGGCGGCGGCTCGGAAAAGCAAAAGGAAATTTAGGATTTCCTTTTGCTCTTCTCTCGCCTTGCACTACTTTTGTACCTAAATCAAGAAAAACAGCAACAATTGTGAATAAAAAAAGAAAGTCAAACGGAGCAAGCCCCAACGGCACGCCCAAAGTTGGTGCAACACATGCCGCAGCACGTCCCACCCGCACAAAAAGCGGTTTCTTCACCATGCGCACCGGCACGGCGAAGTGGGTAACCTACATCTTGGGATTTCTCCTTATCTACGGGTTCTTCACACTCGTCTACGGCGACGTCATTGAACGCGCCGAACAGGATATGTACATTTCTTCGGCACCTGAGTCGATGGCTTATTTGCTCACGCAACCCTTGGGGCATCTCTTCTATGCCTCGCGATGGGTCATGCTTCTTTGCAAATGGTCCATACTGGGCGGTGCATTCATTGCCCTCGTCATGACGATTACCGCAGCAGCCGTAGACTACGCCTTTTGCCTACCACGCAAACTGCGCGGACTCGGCTTCATCGTTCCCATAGCAGAAATAGCATGGATGGTTTGGCGCGGCACAAACCTTTACTACAAGAACGAACCGTCTATGGTGGTACTCGTTCCGCTCACGGCTATGGCCGTTGCACTCGTTCTTGCTGTGCTCGTAGCGCTCGTCCGTCACTTTGCCAAGGGAGAAAAGAAGTCCGTCCCCGAACGGCTGCGCCCGTGGGGTGGCCTCGTCATGGTGTTGGCACTTGTTGCTACGGGGATTACAACACGGAAAATAAACGAGAACGTGATTCTTACGGCACGTTTCCAAAACCTTGCAGCCGTACAGGACTGGGACACCATCATAGAAGAAGCACATAAGGCTACACGTCCCACACGTACCGTTGCTGCCTACTATGCCATTGCTCTTGAAGAGACGGACCAACTGCTCGACCACATCTTCGACATTCCCTTTGATTTTCCCAAACTCCACCTCGACAAGTTCGACGGCAACGAGGAGTACGGACTTTTTATGAGCGACTGTAACTACCACGCCGGTTTGCTCAACTGCGGTTACCGCACAGCCATGGACTACACAGTAGTGGCCGGTCCGCGTCTCGTTTCCTACAAACGCATGGCAGTCTGCGCTCTTGCCAACGGCGAAATTGCACTCTGCCGCAAATATCTAGCCCTCATCAAGCAGATGCCGTTTGAAGAGGACTTCGTTGAACGCTACCAGGCATTGGCCAACAATCCGGATAAGATAACTGAAAACGATGCCGAAATAAAACATGTACTTTCGCTCTACCCCCAAGAAGACCACTACGAGCAAAACTACATGCCGCCCGCATTCCTCGGCTACAACGTAGGTCTCAGCCGCGGTTCGGACAATACGCTCATCACCTCTGCCGCAGCATGCCTCTACTCCAAAGACCTTCGGTCGTTTATGATTCGTGCACAGATTATGAAGCAGAAGGGTATGCGCTTCACCGAAGCCATGCAGCAAGCTGTAGCTATTTTTGCACTGAACAATCCCGATGCGCTCAAGCAGTTCCCAGAAGTAGGGCAGTTCGTTCCCGACCAGTTGCGTTCCTTCCTTCTCGATGCAAAGCCTTACATCGACGACCGCGAAGCGCTCCGCCGCGAGCTTAAGGAAACTTGGCTCGGCACGTATTTCTATTATTACTATACAGAGAACAACGATCCCAGCCAAACCGTCAAGAGCTACGACAGCGAGCAGAAAGACAGCAAGGCGGGCGTAAACTGATGCTTCAGAATCTCCACTCAACGAATTTTCTATTTTACGAAATGAAACATTTCATCACCATATTCTCCCTCTCGCTCGTTGCGCTCCTCAGTGCATGCTCTTCTGCGCCCGAGGCCGTTGTTCCTGCGCAAAGCACCCCTGTGAGCGAGACGGCAAAAATCTACCCCGACTACCGCGACATCATCGTGCCGCCCAACATTGCCCCGCTCAACATAGAAGTAAAGTCTGACGGCAACGCTTTCGTCGGCCACATCAGCGGTGGAGGCAAGGAAGCCATTGCCGCAGCAGGCGAGGACGGAAAGTTGGAATTCGACTCCATCCAATGGCGCGACATGCTTGCCGCCGCCAAAGGCCAATCGCTCGAAGTGACGCTCTATGCCGAGCGCGAAGGTGCATGGGTGAAGTTCCCTTCCTATAAGATTGACGTAGCCAACGACTCCATAGACCGTTATCTCTCCTACCGTCTCATTGAGCCTTCCTACGAGCTCTATCGCCAAGTGGGACTCTACCAGCGCGACCTCGAGACGTTCAACGTGCAAACCATTTATGAGAACAACCGCAAGTTCAACCCCGATGAGAACCACTGCGTGAACTGCCATAACTACCGTAACTACAGTACGCGCGACATGCTCTTCCACGTCCGCGCCAAACATGGTGGCACGGTGGTCATCAAAGACGGAAAGGCCGAGAAAGTCAACATGAAGTGCGACTCCATCCTTTCGGGTTGCACCTACCCCTCTTGGCATCCCAACCACAACTGGGTAGCTTTCTCCTCCAACCTCACGGGACAGACGTTCCACATACGCGACCACCAAAAGATTGAAGTAATCGACTTCGGTTCCGACCTCGTGCTCTACGACGCCGACAATCACACGCTCACCAATGTTCTCAAAACGGACCTCGACATGGAAACGTTCCCTTGCTGGAGTCCCGACGGAAAGAAACTCTTCTATTGCGTAGCCCACATTCCCGAATTTGCCGGAAAGACTAGCGAAGAGCGTCAGGACATCATTCCGAAGATTGCCACCCGCGTGCGTTACAATCTTATGTCCATGTCGTTCGATGAACAGACACGAAAGTTCTCCGCTCCCATGCTTGAATACTATGCCGAAGGCGACAGCATGAGCGTGGCTGTGCCCCGCGTAAGTCCCGACGGCCGCTACGTGCTCTTCACACTGGCCGATTACGGACAGTTCCACATTTGGCACAAAAGCGCCGACCTCTATGTCAAGGATCTTCAGACGGGCAAAATCTATCCGCTCACCGAAACAAACAGTCCCGATGCTGACTCCTACCACACATGGAGCAGCAACGGCCGTTGGATTGTTTTTGTTTCGCGCCGTGACGACGGTTCCTACTCCCGTCCCTACATTGCCTACTTCGACCGCAACGGAAAAGGCCACAAGGCTTTTGCTATTCCGCAGCAAGACCCGGAATACAGCATTCTCCTCAACAAGAGTTACAACGTGCCCGAACTTAGCCGCGATGCCGTACCTCTCTCGGCAGAAGAAATCAAGAAGTGTGTCTATGCCGACGACAAAGCCGTCGGTGTGACTTACCGAAAGTAACGCAGGCAATACACACGTTTCGCCACATTATCCCTTTACAACGCCACACCGCTTTCAGCAGCGGTGTGGCGTTGTCGTTTTAAGTCCGGTGAACTTTCCAAATGGAGAGAGCACCGGACTTTTTCTATTCATTAAAAATCACACCGACTGCGAATATGCAAAATATGCAGTCTTTCGTACATACTGATTTTCAAGCAGTTAAACACGCTTGAAACAAAATGTACACACTTTTGAAACATTCAGCGCATGTTTCTGCACCACGATTTTGAAGACGGACAAAGAAGAATGTTGCTACTTTGCAGCCGTTGCAAGTAGCCATTTGCAAAGTGCTCTTAACAATAGCCTTACTAAAAGATCTAGCGTAAAAGCCTTGAAAAACGGTTGGCTGCGTTGCAACATCAACATTCACCTTTCTACTTTTTTCTTACTAACCAAAACTTTCGCAGACATGAGTAAAGTCAAATCTCCTGAAGAACGCTCCCCTATGAGCCCTTCACTTTGCAAAGCTGCATTGGCATCCATGCTCCTGTTCCCCGCGCTTGGGCTTACTTTTCCTGTGGCTACGTTCGCACAGACTCCCGCAGCCAGCACACAACAGATACAGACCATCAGCGGAAAAGTAGTTTCCAGCGTCGACAACGAGCCGCTCATGGGCGCAGCAGTGGTTGTGGTCGGCACGAAGACCATGGCCATGACCGACGCCAACGGTAACTTCACCCTCAAGGCACGCCCTGGTGCCGCACTCAAGATTAACTACATCGGCTTTGCCCCGCAGCAAGTGAAAGCTACTGCCGAACCTATGCAGATAGTCCTTAAAGAAGAGGGCAACTCGCTCAGCCAGGTTGTAGTCATCGGCTACGGTGTGCAGAAAAAGAAACTCGTCACGGGCGCCACCGCACAGATTAAGGGTGCCGACATTGCACAACGCAACACGAGCAATGCACTCCAGGCCATTCAAGGCCAAACTCCGGGCGTGAACATCATCTCTTCAAGCGGCCAGCCGGGTTCCGACATGAAAGTCATCATTCGTGGCCAGGGTTCTAACAGCAACAACACCCCGCTCTACGTCATTGACGGAGTGCCCGGTGGCGACATTTCCACCATCAACCCCGCCGATATCGAATCGTTCGACGTGCTCAAGGACGCCGCTTCCGCTGCCATCTATGGTGCGCAGGCCGCCAATGGTGTCATCATCGTCACCACCAAGAGCGGCAAGGAAGGCCACGCACAGATTACCTTCGACGCCTACCACGGTTGGCAGTCGGCAGCCAAGAAGGTAAAGATGCTCAATGCCAAGCAGTACATGGAACTGATGGACGAACAGAACATCAACTCCGGCGGACAGGCTTACGACTGGGCCAACATTGCCAGCATCCACGACGCTTCCGGCAACATCTACGACACGAACTGGATGGACCTCATGTTCAAGAACAACGCCCCCGTGCAGAACTACGCCTTCGGCATCAACGGCGGTTCGAAGACCACGTCCTACGCCGTTTCGCTCGGTTACTTCAGCCAAGAAGGCATCGTAGGCGGCAAGCGCTCCTCCAACTACGAGCGCTATAACTTCCGTGGCAATTTTGAGCAGAAGTTCTACGGCGACATCCTCAAGTTTGGCGAGAACATCTCCATGGCCTACACCAAGAACCGTGGCATCGGCGAGGGCAACATGTACAACAACAAACTGCGCCCCGCCTTCGCCACCTCCCCCCTCCAGTCGCTCTATCTTCAGGGCGACGGACGCGAAGACCTCAACAACGGATATTCCTACTCCCAGTCTACGGACTGGTACCAGTACGACGGCAACCCCATCGCCAACCTCTATCGTGGCAACAACCTCACCGACCGCCAGAACTGGATGGCCAACTTCTACGTGGAACTCCAACCCGTGAAGAACCTTCGCATCAAGTCGATGCTCGGTTTCAACAACAACACGAGTTCCTACCGCCAGTACTCTCCCGAATACGTTTCGACCACGCAGGACCAAAACACGAAGGGCCCCGAAGTGCTGCAGAACCAGTACAAAGGTTGGACGCTCACTTGGACCAACACGGCAACCTACAACTGGACCACTGGCAAGAACGACTTCAATGCCATGCTCGGTATGGAAGCCGAACGTCAGGAAGGCGACAACCTCTCTGCACAGAACACCCTCCTCTCGCTCTACAACAATTGGTCTACAGCCTATCTGAGCAACGACCGCAATGGTCACACGGGTACCAACGTGCTGGGCTATCCCGCTGAGCAGTACCGTCGCGCTTCCTACTTCGGCCGCTTTGGTTGGACCTACGACGACCGCTACATGCTCAACGCCACGCTCCGCTGCGACGGTTCTTCCCGCTTTGCCCCCTCTCACCGTTGGGGTTGGTTCCCCTCTGTTTCCGCAGGTTGGGTAGTCACGGGCGAGAAGTTCATGCAGTCCATGCAGGACTGGCTCGACTTCCTCAAACTGCGTATCAGCTGGGGCCAGGTGGGCAACAACAACATCGACCCCTTCCTCTATGCCGCCACCGTTTCGCTCAGCGGTTCGGGCTACAACTTCGGAACGGGCAAAGGATCTACGAAAAACTCCAACGGCGCTTACTCCAACCGTCTTGGCAACGACAACCTCAAGTGGGAGACTTCTGAGCAGACCGACTTCGGTATTGATGCCCGTTTCCTTCGCGGACGTCTCTCCCTCACGTTCGACTGGTACTACAAGAAGACGAAGGACTGGATTGTCCAAGCTCCCGTGCTTGCCACTGCCGGTGCCGACGCACCTTACATCAACGGCGGTGACGTCACGAACAAGGGTGTGGAACTCGCCCTCACTTGGCGCGACCACATCACGGACGACTTCTCCTACAACGTGGGCGCAAACTTCTCCGTCAACCACAACGAGGTGAACAGCATCCCCACCGAGGGCGGCATTATCCACGGCTATGGCAACGGATCGACCAACGCTAACATCATGTTCAACAACCAGCCGGAGTTCTTCCGCTGCCAGAACGGTCACGCCATGGGCTTCTTCTGGGGATATGAGACTGCGGGCATCTTCCAGAACCAGCAGCAGATTGACGAATGGAAAGCTGCCGGCAACGGTACGCTGCCCAACACCGAACCGGGCGACATCATCGTAGTGGACCGCAACCACGACGGAAAGATTGACGACGAGGACAAGACGGACCTTGGCAACGGCATACCTAAGTTCACCTTCGGCCTCAACCTCGGCCTCAACTACAAACACTTCGACTTCTCAGCCGTACTCTCTGGCGCTGCAGGTTTCAAGATTGCCAATGGTGGTTACCGCAACTGGGGTAACAGCTACAAGAGCAACTACACCACCACCTACCTTGGCCGCTGGCACGGCGAAGGCACGTCCAACAAACTGCCGCGTCTTACCAACGACGACAAGAACTGGACAAACTTCTCCGACCTCTACCTTCAGAACGGCAACTACCTACGCATTGCCAACATAACTGTCGGCTACGACTTTGCGCCGCTCATTGCCTGGAAGGGCATCAGCCAAGCTCGCCTCTATTTCCAAGTGCAGAACCTCTACACCTTCACTTCCTACGACGGCATGGACCCCGAAGTGGGCTACGGCGAAAAGTCGTGGATGAGCGGAGTGGACACGGGTTGCTACCCCCACGCACGCACCTTCCTCTTCGGTGTAAACCTCAAGTTCTGACACCTCATTTCCCAATTCCTTATAACTGAACCACGATGAAACCCCTCTATACGAAATGCCTCTGTGCCGGAATGCTTTTCTCCGCCACGCTGGCCACATCGTTTCTGACTTCGTGCACCGATAATTTTCTCGACACGACGTCGAAGACAAATCTCAACTCCACCTCGTTCTACAAAACTCCCGAGCAGGCCGACTACGCGCTGACAGGTTGTTACGACCAGTACCAGCGCACTGTCTCAGACGGCTACACCCCCACCCTCTATCAGGCTGCCGAGACCATGAGCGACGACTGCTACGGCGGCGGTGGTCCCGACGACAAGGACAACCGCATACTCGACCGCATGGACCAGAGCATCAACAGCGCGCAAGGCGACCTCTTCAGCGGCATTTGGGGCGACTACTACAAAGCCGTCTACAACTGCAACCAACTCATCAACTCGCTCGACGCCATCTCTTGGAGCAGCGCTGCCGACTGTACGGCCATAGAAGGCCAGGTGCGCTCGCTGCGTGCCCTTGCCTACTTCGACCTCGTGCGCATGTTTGAGAACGTACCTCTCCTCACCACGGCCACCAACGACAAAGTGCCGCAGGCCGACCCCGACAGCGTCTACACCCTCATTGTGCGCGACCTCCGCTTCGCTGCCGACAACATGCCCGCCGACCTTTATAAGGACAAGTCCAACTCGCTCGGACGCATCACGAAGTTCTCTGCCGAAGCCATGCTCGCCCGCGTTTACCTCTTCTACGACGGAGTCTACAACGACAATCGCGGCGAGGCCATGCCTGGCGGACTGACGAAGGCCGATGCGCTGCAGTACTGCGAGGACGTGATCCGTTCCGGCAACTACTCGCTCGAAGCCCGCTTTGCCGACCTTTGGCCTGCGGCATGCACCGAAGCCACCACTACTGAGGAAGGCCGCAAGTCGACCTACAAGGAAGCGAGCAACGAGATTGTGTGGGTTGTGAAGTTCAACAACGACCAGAACTGGAGCAACGGCAACGCCGACGGCAACCGCTTCATTGTGAACTTCGGCATGCGTAACCTCAACAAGTATGCACCTTACGGTATGGGCTGGGGAGCTTGCCCCATCACCGATGCCGCCCACAACATTTTCTCCTCCGACGACTCGCGTCTGCAAGCCACCATCATTGATTGCCGCACGCTTTCTGACGGCAACGGCAACACGGCCTACTCCGAACAGGCCAACTCCGACTGTGTGGACTACACGGGTTACCTCAACAAGAAGTACTGCCCCATGATCTTCACCGATGGTACCTCCATCCCCGCTTCCGAGACGGATGTCACGGGAGGCAACTTCATGACTTCGCAGGACCAGAACTGGATTCTCATCCGTTACTCCGACGTGCTTCTCATGGCTGCCGAGCTGGGCAGCAGCAATGCCGTTTCCTACGTGAACCAAGTGCGTGAACGTGCTTACGGCAACGCGTCCCACAACCTCACCTCCGCTCCCACTTGCGAAGAGATTTGGCAGGAACGCCGCAAGGAGTTTATGTGTGAAGGCATACGCTACTTCGACCTCCGCCGCCAGGGCCTCGACGCTTTCGTGAAAGCGGAAGTGGAGCAAGCCAACGTGGACGGACATCCTGCTGAGATTTATTACAACAAGGAGAAGACCACCATTGCTTCCTCGTTTGTCGAAAGCAACATACGCAGCAAGCGTGGTTTCTTCCAGATTCCGAAAGCTGAAATCAACCTTTCCGGAGGCGTCTATAAGCAGAATGCGGGCTGGTAATAGCCGGCACACATCCCTGCACGTTCACTTTCTGCCCACAGGGTGTGCATGCAGTCTATGACGTTTCGTACCTTTGCCCGTAGAGAAGAGCCCTGCGGCACTTTGCCGCAGGGGCTCCGCTTTGCACAAGCAACATAAAGAAACGTCTTACCCTAAGGATAAAGTCCATGAAAACCTCCTTCAGCTTTCACCGCATGTACACCCGCTCTGGCGGAAAATCTCTCACACGCCGCATTGTCCTCATTCTCCTCTCCCTCGTCTGCAGCCTCTCGGCCTGGACGTCGGAACCCGAGTTCTGGCACTTGCAAACTGCCGACGGCCTCGCCGACGGCCACGTGAGCTGCATCTGTCGCGACCGCAGCGGCTACCTATGGTTCGGCACCATAGCCGGACTGAGCCGCTTCGACGGTTTTCGCATTCGCAACTTCTACTTCAGTGCCACGGACACCACCTCCGTCATCAGTAACCAAATTAACCGCATCTTCGAGGCCGACGGCCTGATGTGGGTGGAGACCAACGTGGGTTACTGCCTCTACGACCCTTCCACCGAGCGCTTCGACCGCAACATGGAGGGATGGATGGAGCGCCACGGCATGAATGGCCGCCCGGACCTTGCCTATGCCGACCACAACGGCAACCTCTGGATTGTGGTGAACCGCCGTGGCTGTTACTTCTACGTTCCCTCCACGGGCGAGCACCATCTCTTCCCGATGGACGGCAAAGCCGGAAGCATTCCCGCCACCACCGTGACGGACATCAGCGAACGCTACAATGCGCTGCTACTTACCTACGACGACGGTGCCATGGTGCGCCTCGACGGTGCCCACCGCCGCGTTGTGTGGAGTTCGCCGGCGCTGCGCCCCCTCTGCAAGGGAAGTTACCAGAAGTTCACCACCTACATCGACTCTCACTGCAACTACTGGGTGCTCGGCGAAAAGCACACCTACGTCTATGCGCAGCGCTCCCGCCGTTGGTTCACCTCGGCCGAAGCGTTCCTCCGCGCCGAAGGCTACGCCGCCGTGCCGCACATGCTCCTCAAGGACGTGAAGGAAAGTCCCGAAGGCGAACTTTGGTTAGCCACGGAACACAACGGACTCTACATTGCCTCACCTTCTACCCACTCGTTGCAGCACCTCACGAAAGATGAGGACCGACCCAATGCGTTGCCGGACCATACCATTCGCAACGTCTACTTCGACGCCTTCGGTGGCATCTGGCTCGCCACGTACCAAAACGGTGTGGCGTACACCTCTAAGTTCTTTTCACGCTACTCCACCATTCCCTTGGGCGACGTCTGCACCATTGCCGAGGACGGCTCGGGCCGCTACTGGTGCGGAACGAACGACCGCGGCATCGTCTGCTACTTGCCTGGAAAGGGTGAACTGAAACGTTACGCGGGCCGCGAGGTGGGACTCTCGAGCGACGTAGTCGTGAGCAGTCTGTGCGCTTCGGACGGTTCGCTCTGGTTTGGAACATTCAACGGCGGACTGACGCATATCTCCGGCATTACGCACCACGCCTACCATCAGCGCGACGGACTGGCCAACGAAAGCGTGTGGTCGCTCGCCGAACTGAACGACGGACGCATTGCCATAGGCACACTGGGCGGCGGAGTGCAACTGCTCAATCCCCGCGACGGAAGCTTCGTCACGTACAATTCCCATAACTCGGCGCTCACCTCGGACTACATTGCGAGCGTAGCACTTTGCAACTCGGGCCGCCTCGTGGCTGGCCACTCGCTCGGACTGAGTTTCTGCAACATCAGCAATGCCAGCCAATGGACGAACATGGAACACACGCGAAGCGGAAAGCCATTCTCCAATTCCACGTGCAACCAGGTGTTCACTGACAGCCGCTCGCTGGTATGGAGTGCCAACGCTGCTGGACTAGACATCTACGATCCGCGCACCGACAGTCTCTACTCGCTCCACGACCATATGCGCCTGGCGAGTGCCGTAGGCGAGGATTCCCAAGGCACGGTGTGGGCAAGTCATGCCGACGGACGCATCTCGCGCATCGTCGTCACACGGAACGACAAACAGTGGCAGTTTTCCGTCACGTCCTACGACCGCCTCGACGGTCTGCAACCGGCTTTCAACTACCGCAGCATCCTCGCCGACAGCCATGGCAACATGGTGTTCGGCGGACAACAGGGCATCAACATCATCCCTACCGAATCGCCTCAAAGTTCTGCAGCTGGTGCACGGGCGGTCTTCAGCGGACTCACGCTCTTTGACCATCCTGTCGCTACGGGCGAGACGTTCGGCAGCCGCGTAGTGATGGAGCGTTCGCTCAACACGAGTCGGCACCTCCGCCTTCGCCACAACGAGAACGCCTTCAGCATTCTCCTTGCCTCGGACCGCGTCACGCTGCCGCAGCGCGCACGTTTCCTCTACTGCCTTGAGGGCTTTGCCGACGGACATTGGCTCATGCTCCCCGACGGTCAGAGTGCCGTGACGTTCACGAACCTCTCCCCCGGAAGTTACACGCTGCGTGTAAAAGTGGTGGGCCGCGACGGCAGTGTGAGCCAGACGGAAAGCACGCTCCGCATCACGGTGCTTCCGCCTTGGTGGCTGACGCCTTGGGCTTTTGTGCTCTACGCGCTACTGCTCTGCGCTGCCGTTTCGCTCGTGTGGTACTTCACCGTGCACCGCAAGTTGGAACGCTTGAAGATCCAGCATCTCCGCCACATGGACGAGGTGAAACTCAAGTTCCTCACCAACATCAGCCACGAACTGCGCACGCCGCTGGCGCTCATCATCTCGCCCCTGCGCGTGATGATCGACAAGGAGGCAGACTCCGAACGCCTTTCGCGCCTAGAGCTCATCTACCGCAACGCGCAGCGTCTGCTCTCGCTCGTGAACCAAACGCTCGACTTGCGCAAGATTGAGGAACACACCGCCACCCTGCAACTGACCAAAGCCGACTTCGTGGCCTTTGCGGGAAACATCTGCCAAAACTTCTCCTCGCTTTCGCAAAAGCACATCTCGCTGTCGTTCCAGTCCAACTGGCCTACGCTCCCCATGGCTTTCGATGCGGACAAGATGGAGAAGGTCATCACCAACCTGCTCTCCAATGCCTACAAGTTTACACCTGAAGGCGGAAAGATTGAGGTCGAACTGTGGCGGCGCCCAACACTGCTTCTTGCAGGAGCGGCAAGGAAATCCTACTCTGTCACGCTGAGTGTGGCAGACACGGGACCGGGCATCAGCGATGCGGACAAGGAGCACGTCTTCGACCGCTTCTATCAGGCACAAGGTGCTTCGCACACGCCCTTCGGCGGCAGCGGCATCGGCTTGAACATTGCCCGCGAGTTTGTCCGTATGCACAATGGCATTATTGACGTACGCGACAACGAGGGCGGAGGCTCCGTCTTCTGGTTCAGTCTGCCGACGACCCTCGAGGCTAAAACCGAAGAGGCACCGTCCGCAGCCGTTCCCTCCGTTCCTGCCGACAGCGCAGCCGACAAGGCACAGCGCAAAGCCATGAACGACCGTCTGCGCAAGGGCGAGTACGAAGTGCTGCTCGTGGACGACAGCGAGGACTTCCTTTCGTTCATGACGGACCTCCTCTCCACGACCTACAAGGTGCGCACCGCCACCAACGGAAACGAGGCGCTCAAGCGCATTGCCGAGCACCGGCCGGACATCATTCTCTGCGACGTGATGATGCCGGAGATGGACGGCAACGAACTCTGCCGCCGCTTGAAGGCAAACCCCAAGACGGAACGCATCCCCTTCGTCATGCTCACGGCACGTCTCTCCACGGACTACCGCATAGAAGGACTCACCGCCGGGGCTGACGACTACCTCACGAAGCCTTTCAACCTCGACCTCCTGAACCTCCGCATCTACAACCTCATCAAGTGGCACAACGCCACGCCTGTGGGCGAAAAGGTGACGCCGAAGGTGAAGGAAGAAGAAGTGACCTCGCTCGACGAGCAACTGGTGGGCGACGCGACGGCATTCATAGAGAAGAACCTCTCCAACACGGAACTCTCCGTGGAAATGCTGGGCGAAGCGCTGGGCATAAGCCGCGCCCACCTCTACAAGCGCTTGCTCTCCATCACAGGCAGCACACCGAGCGAACTCATCCGCACCGTGCGTCTGCGCCATGCCGAGCAGTTGCTCCGCGAGGGACAGATGAACGTGAGCGAAGTGGCCTACAAAGTGGGCTTCAACAATCCGCGCTACTTCTCGAAGTACTTCAAAGAGATGTTCGGCATTATGCCCTCACAACTCAAAAGCTCGCGCGGAGGCACTGCCACCACCGAAAACCAAGAAGGGTAACAACGGGGTAAAGTAAGGACGTATGTGTCTCTTTGCCCATGTTGCCCACTATCAGCCTAACGATTATAACATACAAACCGACCATACGACAAATCCTTTCTACAAACCCCACCCGGCTCACCGCGCAAGCCAACCGCGCGGAACGGGTCGTAAACTTTACCTTTCCATGAATCATCTTCTCCCCTCTCCCCTCCGCTCCGCCAAGAGTCGCCCTTTGGCTCTTGCCCTGCTTTTCCTCGCCGCCTCGCCCGCCCTTGCCTTCAAGGACAACGGCAACGGCATCACCGTTGAGGTAAAATCGCCCACGACAGGCGGCGCACATCTCGTGCAGCTGCAGGTCATGAACGACCGCATCATCCGTGTGCGCGCCACGCCCGAAACTTCTTTCCCCGACAAGCCGAAGAGCCTCATCATCGTGCCGCAGACGTTCCGTCCGCACTACACCGTGACGCAAAGCGGCGATGAGGTGACGCTTGCCGCCTCGGACGTGAAGGCGGTGGTCAACGAGCGCACAGGCCACATTGCTTTCTACAACGCTGCCGGACAACGCTTGCTCGACGGAGCTCAAAACGGCATGACGTTCGCACCCTACACCGTGCCGGAGGCTAACATTGGCCAAGGCACACTCACGGACCACGAGCGTACGGCATGGTCGTGGCACGCCACGTTTGAAAGTCCTGCCGACGAGGCGTTCTACGGACTGGGCCAGCACCAGGCGGGCGACTTCAACTACAAGGGGAAAAACGAAGAACTCTTCCAATACAACACAAAGATTTCCGTGCCTTTCGTTCTCAGCAACAAGGGCTACGGTCTGCTTTGGGACTCTTACTCGCTCTGTCGCTTTGGCAATCCGAACCCTTACCAGCAGTTGGCAAAGGTGTTCAAACTCTACGACTGCGACGGACACGAAGGTTGCCTCACAGGCACTTATACGGAGAAAGACGGACGTCAACTCACGCGCCGCGAGGACTCGATCTACTTTGAGAACTCTGCCACGGTGGGCAATCTGCCGCAAGGCTTCAAACTCGTGGGTTCGCGCGTGGTCTATGAAGGCTACATCGAACCGAACGAAAGCCGAAACTACCAGTTTATTCTCTACTACGCTGGCTACACCCGCGTGCTCCTCGATGGTCACGAAGTGGTGCCGGAACGCTGGCGCACGGCATGGAACCCCAATTCCCACAAGTTCGACGCACAACTCGTGGCAGGTCACCGCACTCCCATTCGCATTGAGTGGCAACCGGACGGCGACGTGTCCTACTGCGGACTGCGCGTAGCCACCCCGCAGACCGACGAGGAGCAGAACCGCCTGAGCATATGGAGCGAGATGGCGCGCGACATGGACTACTACTTCATTGCGGGTTCGTCCATGGACCAGGTCATCAGCGGCTACCGCACACTCACGGGCCGCGCACAGGTCATGCCGAAGTGGGCGCTCGGTTTCTGGCAAAGCCGCGAACGCTACCGCACGCAGGACGAGGTGGTGCAGACGCTCGCCGAATTCCGACGCCGCCACATCCCCATCGACAACATTGTGCAGGACTGGAACTACTGGCGCGACGATCAATGGGGCAGCCATGAGTTCGACCCCGCACGCTACCCCGATCCGCAAGCCATGCTCGACAGCGTGCATGCGCTGAACGGAAAGTTCATGATATCGGTATGGCCGAAGTTCTACTGCAACACGGACAACTACCATGAACTCGACTCGCACGGATGGATGTACCGCCAAGCCGCCGTCGACTCGCTCCGCGACTGGGTGGGACCGGGCTACGTGGGCTCCTTCTACGACGCTTACTCGGCCGACGCCCGCAAGATGTTCTGGCGACAGATGAACGAACGGCTCTTCACGAAATACCGCGAAGGCATCGACGCTTGGTGGATGGACGCCAGCGAACCTAACGTGCGCGACTGCACGCCCATCGAGTACCGCAAGGCGCTCTGCGGACCTACGGCAATGGGCTCAAGCACAGAGTTTTTCAACGCTTATGCCCTTGAGAACGCCGAAGCGATCTACGACGGACAGCGCAGCGTAGACCCCAACAAACGCGTGTTCCTCCTCACCCGTAGCGGCTTTGCCGGACTGCAGCGCTACAGCACAGCGTCGTGGAGCGGCGACATCAGCACACGCTGGGAGGACCTCCGCGACCAGATGACGGCGGGACTGAACTACTCCATGGCGGGCATTCCTTTCTGGGGCATGGACCAAGGCGGCTTCACGCCCGAAAGCCGCTACCAGGCAGCGCAAGGCACTTTCGACGCAACGGGAGTGGAGAACGACGACCTCCGCGAGTGGCGCGAACTGCAGGCGCGCTGGAACCAGTTCGGGTGTTTCGTACCGCTCTACCGCACCCACGGACAGTGGCCGCTCCGCGAGGTTTGGAACATTGCTCCTGAGGACCACCCTGCCTACAAGAGCATCGTCTACTACGACCGCCTACGTTACCGCCTCATGCCGTACCTCTACAGCATGGCGGGATGGGTGAACCGCAAGGACTACACCATGATGCGCGGACTGGTCATGGACTTCGGCACCGACTCGCACGTGAACAACATTGGCGACCAGTGGATGTTCGGACCCTCGCTCATGGCGTGCCCGGTAGGCCGCTACAAGGAGCGCTCACGCAGCGTTTATCTCCCCGCCCCTTGCGGATGGTTCGACTTCTACACGGGAAAGCATTACGCTGGCGGACAGACCGTCCAAGCTGACGCGCCCTACGAACGCATCCCGGTGTTTGTGCCGGAAGGCAGCATTGTTCCTTTCGGACCGGAAATAGAATGGTCCGACGAGAAGCAGCCCGAACTCATCAATCTCTACGTCTATGGTGGCCGCGATGCCGACTTTGAACTTTACGAGGACGAGGGCACGAACTACAACTACGAGAAGGGTCGCTTCGCCACCATCTCCATCCACTACGATCATGCTTCCCGCACGCTCTCGTTAGGCAAGCGCCAAGGTTCTTTCAAGGGTATGCTCGCCAAGCGCCGCTTCAACGTGGTATTCATCGATGCTTCGCAGCCCCGCGAACTGAATCTCGACAACCCGGAAGGACGCATGGTGAACTACAACGGACAGGCCGTTCAAGTGAAACTTTGAACGGATTTTTAGCCTGCAGAACCGCATTTTTGTAACGCACTGAAATTCAAATACTTGCAGTCCCAAAATAAATTCCATGGTTTGGGACAAAAATTCCAAGCCTTGGAATTTAAATTTCAAGCCTTGGAATTTTAATTCCAAGCCTTGGAATTTTCCTGAGACTAGTGCTCATGGGGGCGAGGTTTTCAAAACCTCGCGCTCTACACGGCGCAGAAAGCGCAGCACGCACGCAAAATAGTCCCTAACGACGTGACCTCCATACGCTACGCCCTCAAAGCGCACACGCAAAAGCATCCATGAGGCACTGCAAGTAAAATTCTCATTTTCCTCATAAGCCATGAACACACTTCGTTCCCTTTGTCTGTTCCTGCTCCTCGTGCCGCTCACCCTTTGGGCGGAACGCACCAACTGGGACCGCGCCTGGCGCTTCGTCCTGGCCGACTCCGCCAGCATGGCACGAACGGACTACGACGACTCCCGATGGCGCCTCCTCGACCTGCCCCACGACTGGGCCATCGAAGGCGACTTCTCCGCCAGCAATCCCTCCGGTGCCGGCGGCGGCGCACTGCCCGGAGGCACGGCATGGTATCGCAAACACCTCAACGTGGACCATCTCGACAAAGCCGCCGACCGCGTCTACGTCCACTTTGACGGCGTGTACATGAACTCCACCGTCTACGTCAACGGACATGCTCTCGGCACGCGTCCCTACGGCTACTCGTCCTTCCGCTACGACCTCACGCCCTACCTCAAGGAGGGCGACAATGTGGTGGCGGTGCGCGTGGACAACAGCGACCAGCCCAACAGCCGTTGGTACAGCGGTTGCGGCATCTACCGCCACGTGTGGCTCGAACGCAAAGAGGCCATCGGCATTGCCCACTGGGGCGTCTTTGTCAATCCGCTCTTGCAGAAGGACGGACGCGCTCTCTTCACCGTGTTGACCTACGTGGGCAACGAAACGGACCGCAACGCCGACATGCGTCTACAGCACACGCTCCTCGCTCCCGACGGACGCCAACTCGCCACCGTAAAACAGAACGTACGCCTCAAACCGCACCAGACGGACGTGCAGAACGTGCAGTCGCTCAAGTTGCAGCAGCCCGACGTGTGGGACATCACGCACCCCGCACTCTACCACGTGCGCACAGATCTCATCGTGGACGGACGCACCGTCGACTCGCAGACCACCGTGACGGGTGTGCGCGACTTCCGCTTTGACCCCGCCACGGGTTTCTGGCTCAACGGACGCAACATCAAGATCAACGGCGTTTGCCAGCATCACGACCTCGGCTGTCTGGGCGCTGCGCTCAACGAGGACGCCCTCCACCGCCAGCTCAAAACGCTCAAGGACATGGGGTGCAACGCCATTCGTTGCTCCCACAATCCGCCCGCGCCGGAACTCCTCGACATGTGCGACTCCATGGGACTCATCGTCATGGACGAGTCGTTCGACATGTGGCGCAAACGCAAAACGCAGAACGACTACGCACGCTTCTTCGACAAATGGTACGAACGTGACCTCTCTGACCTCATACGCCGCGACCGCAACCACCCCTCCATCCTCATGTGGAGCATTGGCAACGAGGTGCTCGAACAATGGACGCAAGCCGACGCCGACACCATGTCGCTCGAACAGGCTAACCTTCTGCTCAACTTCGGTCACGACGCTTCCACGCTCGCCAAAGAGGGAAAGCGCAGCGTGAACTCAGCACTCACCTCGCATCTTGCTGAAACGGTGAAACTGCTCGACCCCACTCGTCCCGTCACAGCGGGATGTAACGAGCCGGACCCGAACAACCACCTCTTCAAAAGCGGGTCGCTGGACATCATCGGGTTCAACTACCACGACCAGTACATTGCCGACGTGCCGAAGAACTTTCCCGGAAAGCCGTTTCTCATGACGGAGAGCGTCTCTGCCCTTCAGACTCGCGGCTACTACGTCATGCCGGCCGACTCTACCGTCATCGCCCCGCGCGAGTGGTGGATTCCCTACACCGACCCGACTTACATGTGCTCGGCCTACGACAACTGCCACGTGTCGTGGGGCGCTTCGCACGAACACAACTGGGACGTGGTGAAACACACGCCGTGGTGCGCCGGACAGTTTGTTTGGACGGGATGGGACTATCTAGGCGAACCCACGCCTTACTCCTACCCTGCCCGCAGCAGCTACTTCGGCATTGTGGACCTTGCGGGTTTCCCGAAGGATGTTTACTACATGTACCAGAGCGAGTGGTCGGACAGCACGGTGCTCCACCTTTTCCCCCACTGGAACTGGCTTCCGGGCCAAACGGTGGACCTCTGGTGCTACTACAACAACGCCGACGAGGTGGAACTCTACGTGAACGGACGCAGCCAGGGCATTCGCCGCAAGGCGGACTCCCACCAGTACCACGTCAGCTGGAGCGTGCCTTTTGAGCCGGGCGAAGTGAAGGCCGTTTCGCGCCGCGACGGACAGACGGTGGCGGAGCAGACCATACGCACCGCCGGCGCACCGCACCATCTCCGCCTCACGCCAGACCGCACCGTGCTCCTGCCGGACGGACGCAGCACGGCTTTCGTCAGTGTGGAAGTGGTGGACAAGGACGGTAACCTCTGCCCCCGAGCCGACGACGAGGTGTTCTTCACCATTAAGGGCGCCGGACGCATCATCGGTGTGGACAACGGCAGCCCCATCTCCACCGAACGCTTCAAGGCGGACCACCGCAAGGCGTTCTTCGGACGCTGTCTGGTGGTGGTGCAGAACAACGGCACATCCGGTCCGATCACGCTCTCGGCACGCGGCTACTCGCTGCCGGAAACGCAAGTATCTTTCAGCACAAAATAACTTCCTCAAACCATAAGCACACATGAAAACACTTCTCACCGCTGCCGCGCTGTTGCTCACACTCACCACAGCCACGGCACAGACTAAACCGACATATCTCAACCCTCAAGCGCCGCTCGAAGAACGCGTTCAGGACGCGCTATCACGGATGACGACGCACGAAAAAATACAGATTCTCCACGCACAGAGCAAATTCACCTCTGCCGGTGTGCCCCGCCTCGGCATACGTCAACTCATGATGAGCGACGGCCCTCACGGCGTACGTGCCGAAGTGGATTGGAACTCTTGGAACACGGCCAACTGGACAAACGACTCCATCGTGGCATTCCCCTCGCTCACCTGTCTCGCAGCTTCGTGGAACCGCAGCCTCAGCGCCGTCTACGGCAATGCCGTGAGCGAAGAGTTTGCCTTCCGCGGCAAGGACGTCCTGCTCGGTCCGGGCACGACCATCTGCCGCATGCCGCTCAACGGCCGCAGCTTTGAGTACATGGGTGAAGACCCTTACCTCGCCGGCGAGATGGCTGTGCCTTACATCCAGGCGGCACAGCGCAACGGCGTGGCGTGTTGCCTCAAACACTTCGCCCTCAACAACCAGGAAGTGGACCGCTTCACCATCAACGTTCATGTGGGCGAACGCGCCCTTCGCGAAATCTATTTGCCGGCATTCAAGAAATGCGTCGACGCCGGACTTTGGAGCATCATGGGTTCGTACCCCATTTGGAACGGCGAACACCTCTGCCACAACGACTCGCTGCTCAACAAAATTCTGAAAAAGGAATGGGGCTTCGACGGTTGCGTCATCTCGGACTGGGGCGGCACGCACGACACGTGGCAAGCGGCCCTCAACGGACTCGACATTGAGATGGGCACGGACACAAACGGAAAAACGGAGGACAACAGCCAGGGCTACAACACCTACCGCCTTGCCGACCCCTTCGAACGGCTCATCAACGAAGGAAAGATTCCCATGACGGTGCTCAACGAAAAGGCAGCTCGCGTGTTGCGCCTCATTTTCCGCACAAGCATGAACGCACAGAAGGCCATCGGCTCGCAATGTTCGGAGGCACACTATGCGGCTTGCCAAGCCGTCGGCGAAGAGGGCGTCGTGTTGCTAAAAAACGCACAGGACATTCTTCCGCTGAAGCCGGAGAAGTACCGCCGCATCTTGGTGGTGGGCGACAACGCCACACGCAACATGAGCGAAGGCGGCGGCTCGTCGGAACTGAAAACGAAGAGTGACGTTTCGCCGCTCGAGGGTCTGAAGGCGCTCTACGGTGACAAGATTGTCTACGCCCAGGGCTACTGTGCCGGACGTGCGCTCTACGACGCGGTCGACCCGATTGACTCCACGCAGCAAGCGGCCCTCAAGGCTGAAGCGCTGGAGAAAGCCCGCGAAGCTGATCTCATCATCTTCGTTGGCGGACTGAACAAAAACACGCGTCAGGACTGCGAAAACGGCGACCGCGAGGACTACAACCTTTCCTACGGACAGAACGAACTCATCGCAGCGCTTGCCAAGGTGCAGAAGAACCTCGTGGTGGTTACCTTCGGCGGTAACGCTTTTGCCACACCGTGGATTGACAAAGCCAAAGCGATGCTCCACTGCTGGTACTTGGGTTCGATGTCGGGCACAACGCTCGCCAACATCGTGAGCGGTAAGGTGAACCCGAGCGGCAAACTCCCCGTGACGTTTGCCCGCAAACAGGCGGACTATCCTTGCTTCCAGTTCGGCAAACGCGGATATCCGGGCGAGAACGGTCACGTCTACTACGACGAGGGCATCTACGTGGGCTACCGCTACTTCAACACGAAGCACGTTGCTCCGCAATTTCCCTTCGGCTACGGTCTGAGCTACACAACGTTCCGCTACGGCTCCCCCACGCTCTCCGCCGCATCGCTCACCGCAACGGATTCTATCACACTCTCCGTACCGGTCACGAACACAGGACGCATGAAGGGCAAAGAAGTGGTAGAACTCTTCATCGGCGAAGAGCACCCAGCCGAAGAACGCCCCACGAAGGAACTGAAGAACTTTGCGAAGGTGGAACTTGCACCGGGCGAAACGAAGACGGTTTCGTTCACCATAAAGCCTTCCGACCTCACCTACTGGTCCACGCGCTCACACGCCTTCACCGCCACGCCGGGACGCTTCAAAGCTTACGTCTGCGCCAGCGAAACGGACGTACGCGCCACTGCCGCCTTCACTCTGAAATAACAACACACTACAAACATTGACGAACAGCTAACACATAAAAGAGAGAGAACCTGCGCGTGCGCCACACCCCGTCAAGGGGATGCGGCGCACGCTTCGTTTTGGTCCCATTAAAGATTCAGTTGCTTTGGTTTTGCTCACAAATCATCCAAAGTTGCTTTGGTTTTGCTCAAAGTTTTCACCAAAGTTGGTTTGGTTTTGCTCAGAAAATTGGCCAAAGTTGGTTTGGTTTTGCTCAAGAAATCGGCTAAAGTTGGTTTGGTTTTGCACAGAAAATCGGCCAAAGTTGGTTTAGTTTTGAAAAACATATCGTATCTTTGTGCCGTATCACTACTTGATTTATAAAGACTTACACATGTTTCAACGCGCTACTATAAAGCACCTACAGTATTGGGCCAAAAGTGAGGAACGGAAACCTTTGGTCTTGCGAGGTGCCCGTCAAGTGGGAAAAACCACATTAGTAGAACTTTTTGCTAAAGAGTTCGACTCCTATATTTACTTGAATCTTGAAGAAAAAGACAATGCGGAGTTGTTTGCCGCCGACTACACCTTTGAAGACTTGCTCTCCGGCATTTTTCTCAAAGCCAACGTATCGCAAGACAGCAACAAACGCACATTGATTTTTATTGATGAAATCCAAAACGAACCCCGAGCCGTTCAGACCCTTCGCTACTTCTACGAAAAACGCCCCGACATTTATGTAATTGCGGCTGGTTCATTGTTGGAAAGCCTGATGGGACGCCACATTTCATTTCCCGTAGGCAGAGTGGAATATATGGCTCTCCACCCTTGCAGCTTCGTGGAATTTCTTCGCGCTGTAGGCCAAGACTTGATGGCCGAACGCATAGAAAGTGTTTCATTGCCAGCTTCCTTGCACAACGAGGCCATGGAACTGTTCAAGAAGTACATGATTGTAGGCGGGCTTCCCGAAGCGGTGGCAAACTATGCCAAATACCACGACTATGTACGCCTCAATGCAGTGTTCAACGCTTTGCTCTCTGGCTACAGAGACGATGTGGAGAAATACGCCGACAGACCGAAGGAGCAAGATGCTATACGTTACATTCTGAACTACGGTTGGGCAGCGGCAAGCCATCGCATTCAATTTGCCAAATTTACCGGATCTTCTTTCAAAGCGGCTGAAGTCGGCAATGCATTCAGAACGTTGGAAAAAACGTTGCTACTTGAATTGGTCTATCCGCAAACGAAGGCTTCGTTCCCTATACTTCCCGACATGAAAAAAAGTCCCAAACTGCTTTGGCTTGACACCGGGCTTGTTAACTACGTGGCCGGCATGCAGGACAACTTGCTTTTCAGCAAAGACACCGACGAACTATGGAACGGCGACATTGCGGAACACATCGTGGGACAAGAGTTGCTCGCTTCCACTACGACGTTTGGAGAGAAGAGAATGTTTTGGGTTCGCGATGCGAAGAACTCTCAAGCAGAGGTAGACTTCATCGTCCGTTTCAAGTCGCACCTATTGCCTATTGAAGTTAAAAGCGGCAGCAATTCAAAGCTACGCTCGCTGCATCTCTTCATGGACGAATCGGAAGAAAGCGTGGCTTTGCGCCTTTGGAACGGGCCCATGACATCCGATACCGTCAGCACACAGGCGGGAAAATGCTTTACGCTTTACAACATCCCGCTTTATTATGCTGGCCATCTCCACACCTTCCTCCAAACCAAAATGCAAACTAAAACATAGGGCAAAGCACACACCTATGGGGGTGACGTTTTCAAAACGTCACGCTCTAACGGCATTATAAAGCGAAGCACGCAAATGCCTCCGTGAGGCCACGCAAAAGCCTCTGTGAGGCCACGCTAAAGCCTCCCTGAGGCCACGCTAAAGCATCCGTGAGGCCACGCAAAAGCCTCCGTGAGACCGTGTAGAGCGCGAAGTTTTGAAAACTTCGCCCCCATGAGCAAATGAAAATGTCGCCCATTGCGGCGCTGTTGGTAAGGCTTTCCTTCCAAAAAGGAAACTTTTCGCCAAATCTTTCCTTCCAAGAAGGAAACTTTCGCCAAATCTTTCCTTCCAGAAAGGAAAGCCTCCGACATATAAAGCATAAAGCAAGCGGCACCGAAACCTTTGTAAGGGTCTCAGTGCCGCTTGTTCTTATGCTATAGTCTTCAGCGAAGAATGATTAGTCTTCGTCTGCGTCGCTCCAATTGCTGCTGTCCCAAGCCGAGACGTCAGAGAAGAGGTTGTCGTTGTCGTCCGTCGTGGGCTTGTGGTTGTTTATGCCTCCACTGGCAATCGTTGTCATGAGGCTTTCCGCTCCAAGTTCCACGGTGCGGAGCGCAGGGATGATATATTTCTTTTTCATTGTGTGCTGTGTTAATAGGATGAGGGGAAACGTTACTTTACAACGACTTTCTTGCCGTTCACGATGTAGATGCCCTTCGTGAGACGGTTGGCATCCACGCGGCGACCGTCTATCGTGTAAGCGCTCTTCACTTGCTGCTGGGCGCCGTCGGCAACCACATTACCAATGGCGGTCACCGTAGAGCCGTCAAAGCGGTAAGCCGTCACTGCCACATCAGCCGTCTTGGCCACCTTGAGGTAAGCCTTACCTGCTGGCACGCTGAACACGCCGCCATCCTCTGCGCCCCAATAGAAGCCGAGGTCCGTCTTCGCCGTGTAGTCGTCGTAAGCAAGCTTGTAGTAGTAATATCCGTCCTCAGCCGTAATGGTTCCTGTCGTTTCTTGGCCTACGAGGTTATTGTTACTATCGCTCGTACCTTTGTTCTTAGCAGAATAAATCAAAGGATAAGTACCTTTCTTCTCTGCTTTGATAAGCACGGGCATACTCGCAGGAATCAACTCGCCGCTTTCAAGCGTTTCGTTGCCTTTGTACTTATAGACAATTGTCATCTTGTCATTGCTTATAGTTACAGGGCCTGCATTTACGCCCGTAGGCATAAGCGTCGGTGCAGTAGTACAATAATAGGTCGAGTAGCCTTCTTCAGTGTTTACAGAGAGGGTTTCACCAGGGAAGGCAAAGTATATCATACTAGATATACCCATACGTCCGAAATATTTTCCTACAGTACCATAGACCAAAATAGGTGCGTTCAATAGTGCTGTATTCGTCGTATAATCCAAAACATTACTTGCATAGCTTATGTTGTCACTATTTTTCTCCATTTTTACAGCAATGCAAGTACTTAATCCAGATTCTCCAATAGCGATATTGGACTCAGTAAATCCGTCTTTATATCCGTTACCTGACGAATATGCTTGCCCTAAAATATTACCCTTCACCCAAACTTTTTTTCCAGAGAAGTTCGAGCTAAACGTAATAAGTTGTTCCGGCGTTAGCGGATTGTCAAAAGTTCCTGCATCTTCAGGCAGCGGAGCTAAATAGGTATACACGGCAGTAGCCACTTCGCTTTCGTTACCGTCGTCGTCAACAGCAATGACCTTAAGCGTAGTGGTGGCAGCAGGAATATCTACAGTAAAGGGGGATTCTGTCAGAAGTTCACCCTTGTTATTCTCATATGAAGGATCCGTGCCGTCAAGCGTATACATCACACCTGCAGCATCGGAGGTGATAGTAGCGGTGAAAGCCTCGCTAAATGTTTGGGATTCGGGGCTGATGGTGGGAGTGTCAACGTAGTCGGCAGGCTTCTTGACGAGCGTTACATCGTCTGACGACCATACGTTGATTTCCTTGACATTGCTGTACACTACGGGATAGCCTACTACGTTAACAATATAATTCTCCACCATGTTTTCGTAAGTAGTACTTGCCTTGTCGTAAACCGTAATGGAACTTCCGTTCTGCTCAATCTTTGCAAATTTGTTGCTAAATTCAGACGTTACAGTGACGTTGGTAACCTTCACGCGCATATCGGCATACTTGTCCATGTCAGCAAGAAGGTCGGCAAGCGTCACTTCGGTCTCAGTGATAGTTGCACCGTCTGTAATGGTAAGGTCAGACTTAGTAAATTCCGTTATCTCGCACTGTCCATTATAGATAGTGTAAGTAACAGCAGTTGTTCCGTTAAGTTTTTGACCAGCGGTAAGTCCGTGACCACGATTCTTATAATAGATAAGCATACCACCCGTAGCATCTTGGATATAGGCGTTCTGCTCGTTTACATAAGTAACAACGGCGTCGTTGAAAGTCAAATTGTATTTCGTTCCTGTTACGCCGCCTCCACGAAGCGCTTTAAGGTTGTCGAAGCTGTCTAAATATTCGTAGGTATAAACGACGGAAGTCACATCGCTTGCCACACCATCCTTTACTGCAATGGCCTTAAGCGTAGTAGTAGCAGCAGGAATCTCCACACCGCTTTCATACTTCGTGCTCTCTATTGTAGGCTCTGAGCCATCAGTAGTATAATAGATGTCAGCGCTACCCTCTGCTGTGATGGTAGCTGTAAAGGCCTTGGAGAAGGTCTGGGTTGAAGGATTGATTGTAGGCGCTTCGGGCTGATATTCAGTAGTAGGTTCCCAAACGACTTCAATGGAAGTTATGTAAATAACTTTAGATGAGGATTTGATACCTATATATTTGTAACTCCCCTCTATAGGAAGCTCTTTGGTTTCGTCAACACTTTTAGATTCTCGCTTTAAAGAACCTAACAGCGTGCCTTGTTTATCGTCGTCATATAAATCAGTAGTCGCGGCATAGGCAGAGTTTTTACCATAAATTTGTATAATTCTGTTTTGTGCAGTGCTTTGATTAAAGGTCACTTTTAAAGATTTAACCTTGCCACCAGTCGTGGTAACTACAATACCAGAATTATTCTTATCTGTTCTAATTCTAAAATATGTGCCATCGTTACATGCGTTACTTTTATATTGCGCACCTGAGTCAAATACAGAACTAGTAAATTCTGAATATGTATTTTTCTCACCTGCACTCATTCCCAAACTCGTCACCGTCAGTTCATCGGTAACCGTTGTGGTCTCTTGCGCAAAAGCACAGTTAGCACCCCCCCATATGCAGAGCATGCAGAGGAGAAGGAACGTTCGGAATGCGAAACGTGTTTTCATCTTAAAAATGTTTTATGTGAATAATCGATGTTAATGTTTCTAGGAAGGTAAAAGGCAATTGATGGGAACAAAGTGACTAGTTCTCAATCCCTTTCAGTTGCAAATGTAGAACAAAAAGGGAAATACAGGAAAGAAGAATGAATAATTTTTTGTTACAATTCGGGTCCTTTTACGTTTTTGGCTGTAAAGCCCCGCTTATGGGGGCGACGTTTTCAAAACGTCGCGCTCTACACGGCTAATGAAAGCGCGAGCGCATGGGGGTCACGTCTCTGACGTGACGCTCTACACGACTTATTAAAGCGCAGCGCGCAAAAGCCTCCGTGAGGCCCGTGTAGAGCGCGACGTTTTGAAAACCTCGCCCCCATAAAAGGCAAAAGGTTTCCTCCATTACGAAGGAAACCTTTTGCAATATTATCTGTTTTCAGACGCGGTTTATTCCACCACTACCTTACGCACGCTTCGCTTGGAGGCTACGAGGTAAACACCTTCGGCTACCGGCACGTGCACTTTGCCACACTTCAGCGAACAGGCGCGGTATACGCAACGGCCTGCGGCATCGTAGATGGCAAGGGGAGTTTCTGTGGAGGGAGTGAGCGAAGATACGGAAATCACGCCATGAGCGGTTTCCACGTCGAAGGGGAACGCTTTCTGAGCTACGAGTGCCGTGGCTTGCTCTATGGACGTGGGGATGAAATCTTCGGGCACGGCGATGAACGTCCACTGACGGTGGGTGACGGTGGCTGATGTGCCGTAAGTCCAAAGGCCAAGCTTCGTGCCCACACTGACGCCTTCGCCCTCGAGGTCGAACGACTTGGAAGACGTTTCTTCCGTTACCTTATAATAAGGTGCGCCTACGGAAGAGACTTCAAAAGGGGTGGCAGCAGAAGCGTCGGAGGTCAGCTTCACGTAGTAACCGCTCTCATAGTTCATGGCTTCGCCCGTAGCGGCGGTGAAGGTGTAACGGCCGTCGGCTTGTGCCTTAGCTTTCCAAAGCTGCGAGGCACTCATGTCTATATCGGCAAGCACGACGTTCGTCCCGTTCGAAGCAGCAACCTTCGTAGCGGTGCGGCGCGGAGCGATGAGATAGGTAGCTCCGTCGGTAAGGGGTGTGCCGTCGGCAACGGTGCCGCTCACGGGGATGACGAAGGTGACGATGCTGAGCGGTTCGAGCGTGTAGGTTACTTGGTTGTTGACAATCTTGTAGTCGGCTGTGGTGAGTGCGGTGCTGTCGTTGCTTTCGTTAGTGACGTAAGCGCTCACTCCGCTGGCGATGGGCGTGCAACCGGCGAGGTCGACACTCATGCAGGTCGTAGCAGCCGAGGGATTGATGCTGACCACCACAATGGAGTCGCCCGCAGCGTTGCGTGCGGCAAGGGTCTGCTCGTTGAGCACGCTGAGGAGCGTGTAACCGGGTTTGATGTAACGGCTGAAGTGCTGGCGCACGTAGTAGTTCTTCGTACGTTCTGCGCCTTCCGTTCCGCCAGTAATCTTGCTGACGTCGCCACGCACGAGTCCCCACTGGTCGTTGCCTTCCATATATTGCCAGTCCACCCAAGCGTTGGGGGTGAGGTAGCGCACGTCGTTGATGAGTTTCTGCGCCATGTTGAGGTTGCCGGAGATGCCGCTACCACCAGAACCCGTCTCGCTCATCCACAAACGCATGCCTTTGGCAGCGCAGAGAGAGCCGACCTGCGTGCGCGACTTATTGTCGGCAGTGTAGGTGTGGACGTTCCACTGACCTACGAGATCAATGACGCCCTGGGAAGTATAGGTATTGAAGTCGGTGACGCTTTGTGCCACGCTCGTTTCGTCGGAGGCGGAGATAACGGTGGCAAGACCAGACTCTTTAAGAATGGGCGAGAGCACTTTGATGAAAGCTACCTGTGAGGCTACGTCGAAGTGGCAACCTTCCTGACCGCCGTTGGCACCCCAGTAGCTCGTCATGGGTTCGTTGAAGGGATCGAGCGTACGGAACTCAATGCCGTACACGTCCTTGTAGTGCTTGCAGACGTCAACGAGATAGTGGGCAAACTCTTCGTAGTATTCGGGTTTGAGGTTATCCTTGGACGAGGTGGTGTTGCCGGAGCAGCATCCGCTATAGGTCATATAATAAGGAGCGGAATTGCTGAAGGCTTCGAAGATGGCGTCCGGACGCTTCTCCTTAATCTTGAGCATGATGCGGCGCTGTGCCTCGTCGCGTGTCCAGATGTAGTCGCAGTTGGTGGAGTCCTTGAAACCTTCCATCTCTGCGCGGAGACCTTTGCCTTTGCCCATGTGGTGGGCGGTGCAATTGGTGTTGTTGGGATCGTCGCCACCACCAATGTTGTAGCGGAACAAGTTGTAGTTAAGTCCTGTGGGGCTGACGAGCCAGTCAACGAGTTCGTCTACTTTCTCTTCGCTCCAGTGGCCTGCCACGTTGGCCCACCAGCAGAGTGACGTACCCCAACCTTCGAAATCCTGTGCCTTGGCGGCGGCGTTGACTACGAACTGTACGGTGTCGACAGCGGGTTTTTCGTCGGGCGTCTCACCGAGCAACCAATAGTGGCGCATGTCGGTACCGCTCTTGTCGCAGAAGACGGAGGATCCTGCGGTATTGGCATCGGTACCGAGGTACTTATTGTTGCTCTTGCAACGGAGTTTGGAGTAGGAACCCTGTGCTTTTTCTATAAGGAATTTTGCGGTGGCACTGGAGGAGTCGGCAATAAAGGCGGTGTTCCACTTACCGTTGAGGGCGAGGAAACCGGTGTGG
Organism: bacterium; assembly: GCA_963656685.1. Classification (GTDB taxonomy): domain Bacteria; phylum Bacteroidota; class Bacteroidia; order Bacteroidales; family Bacteroidaceae; genus Alloprevotella. Next base: position 40,555 of record CAVKJJ010000003.1, read on the forward strand.
TCGGCATTCTCAATGCTGTAATAACCTTGTCCGTCGGGGATGAGGTGCATGACGGTGGCGGAGGCGGGGTCGGCAAGCACGGCATTGTTGGTGGCTGCTGCACCGGGTACGAGCACAAGGCTTGACGAGTGGATGAGATAGCGGTCGAGGGTCTGCGCGCTGAGTTCGGCGGGCACGGTGAGGGCCAGCGCGGCAGTAGCGCAGAGGAGCGAGCGGCGAAGGAGAGTTTTCTTCATGGAGTGGGATGGATTGTTTGCAAAAAGTCCGGCAGCGTGGTCAACAAGCCTGACGCTGCGCGGAGGGTGTAATTGTTGGATAGGGCAAAAGTAGTGCATTTTGCGCAATGCGTTGCGCAAAAATCGGGCAACGGGATAGAAAAAATCGGCAAAAGTGGCCACCGAGCTTGAAAAATGGGCGCTGGCGACGCCTACATTAAAGAGAAGCCACGTAAAAGCACCAAAAGGCGCACCTCATTTGCACATTACAAAGCGCAGCTCATTTGCACATCTGCACATTTGCACATTGCGAAGCGTATTTGCACATTACAAAGCGGACCTCATTTGCACATTTGCACATTTGCATATTTGCACATTATTATAAACCCACATTTGCTCATTTGCCCATTAGGCAGTAACTTTGCGCCCAAATTGTGTATTCATGAATCCTCTTGAAATCATTTTCAAGTATTACCCTGAGGACAACGACCTTCGACGCCTGTTGCTCCACCACAGTCGGCAGGTGTGCAAGCGCGCACTCTCTGTGGTAGACCGTCACCCCGAAATGAACCTCAACCGCACGACGGTGGAACACGGAGCCATGCTCCACGACATCGGCATATTCCTCACCGACGCCCCGTCCATCCACTGCCACGGCACGCAGCCCTACCTGCTCCACGGCTACCTCGGCGCACAACTCATGCGCCGCGAAGGACTGGAAGACATGGCACGCATCTGCGAACGCCATACAGGCACCGGACTCACTCCCGAAAACATCCGCGAGCAACACCTCCCACTTCCCGAAGGCGACTACCGCCCCGAAACGTTGGAAGAACAACTGGTGTGCTACGCCGACAAGTTTTACTCCAAAAGCCATCCCGAGCGCGAGCGTACCGTAGAACAGACAGCGCGCAGCCTTGAGAAATTCGGAGAAGAAGGCGTAAAGATCTTTCTCCGTTGGGCCAAAATGTTTGAGGGACAATAAAGGTTCTGTAAATCGCCACTATATAAGGCCACTCGAGAACAACTGCGAGGTGCGTCTTAATCCCTCAGTTTCGTTTCCTCACAAAATTCCTCCATCTTATTTAGGTTATTAGGCTTTCGCCACCAAGCCAAGCACAAGCCATTCCTTTGAGAACTTCGTTCATCGTCATATTCGCCCTTTGTGCCGTGCTGTGCCTCACCGCCAGCCGTACCGACTTCCGCCCCCTTGCGAGCGGAAGCGAAGCCGTCGTGGCCGACACCGTGGCAGACTCCACCGCGCTGCCCCTCCCCGCCTCGACCGACTCTGCACAAACCGACACTACCGCCACCGACACCTTGCGCCACCGCGCCTTGGCTGACACGCTCACGACCGATTCGGCAACCGTCGACACCGTGAAACCCCGCAAACCGGGCATCGACTCGCCCGTAGAGTACACCGCCGAGGACTCCATGGTTTACGACGCACAGTCAGGGCTCGCCTACCTTTACGGAAAAGCTAACGTGAAATATCTCGACATGCAACTCGACGCTGCCAAAATCACCATGAACATGGACAGCAGCATGGTGCACGCCGAGGGCGACCGCGACTCCACCGGTGCCTACATAGAAGAAGGAAAACCTGTCTACAAGCAGAGTTCGGACCAATACGAGAGCGAGAAAATGTCCTTCAACTTCAAGACGAAGAAGGGCTTCATCTCCAACGTGAGCACCACACAGGGCAACGGCTTTCTCAACAGCGAACGTTCAAAGCGCACCGACGACGGCACGCTCTACATGGAACATGCCAAATACACCACGTGCGACGCCAAACACCCCCACTTCTACCTTAAACTCTCACGCGCCAAAGTACGTCCGGGCAAGGAGGCCATCTTCGGCCCCGCCTACCTCGTGGTAGAGGACGTGCCCCTCCCCTTGGCCATCCCCTACGGCTTTTTCCCCTTCAACAAGAAATACTCCTCGGGCTTCATCATGCCGTCCTACGGCGACGAGACGAGTCGCGGTTTCTACCTCCGCGACGGCGGTTACTACCTCGCCTTAAGCGACTACATGGACCTCAAACTCCTCGGCGAAATCTACACCAAAGGTTCGTGGGGCGCTAGCCTTGAAACGAACTACCGCAAGCGCTACCGCTACAACGGTAACCTCTACTTCAGCTTCCTCCGCACGGTGGAAGGCGAGAAGAATATGCCGGACTACTCCGTGACGAAGAGCATGAAGATTCAGTGGACCCACACGAAGGACTCCAAGGCAAGCCCCAACACGACATTCTCCGCCCGCGTGAACTTCGCCTCTGAAAACTATGAGCGCAAGAACCTCACGAGTATGTACAACCCGCTCTCCTACACGCAGAGCACACGTGCCAGCTCCGTAAGTTTCAGCCATACGTTCTCCAGCATAGGGCTTACCATATCCGGCTCCACCAACCTCACGCAAAACATGCGCGACTCCTCCATTGCCGTCACGCTCCCCGACCTCAGCATCTCGCTCAATAGTTTCTACCCCTTCCGCCGCAAAAAGCAGGTGGGAAAGGAACGTTGGTACGAGAAGATAAGAATGTCCTACACCGGACAGATGAGCAACAGCATCACCACGAAGGAAAACCTCCTTTTCAAGTCGAACCTCATCAAGGACTGGCGCAACGGTATGCAACACCGCATCCCCATCGACGCTACGTTCCAGCTCTTCAAGTACATCAACATCTCGCCCTCCTTCTCCTTCCGCGACATTATGTACGCCAGCCGCATTGACCGTTCATGGAACCGCGAACTGCAGCAGGAGATTTGCGACACCACCTACGGTTTCTACAACCTCTACGATTGGAACGTGGGCATCTCTGCCAACACCACGCTCTACGGTTTCTACAAACCTTGGAAGAAGCTCTTCGGCGATAAGATTATGGCCATTCGCCACGTGTTCAAGCCCTCCGTGAGCTTCAGTTACGCACCGGACTTCACCACTTCGCGCTACGGCTACGTCAAGCACTACGACAAGATTGACGCCCAAGGCAATGTGACCGACGTGCGCTATTCCCCCTACTCCAACGGACTTTACAGCTATCCCTCCGGCACCAAGCAAGGTTTGATAAACTTCTCCGTGTCGAACAACCTGGAGATGAAAGTGAAGTCGGACCGCGACACGACCGGTGTGCGCAAAATTTCGCTCATCGACGAACTCTCCGCCTCCATGTCGTACAACTTGGCGGCAAAAACGCAGCCCTGGAGTAACCTCTCCACTCGTCTGCGCTTGAAGCTCACCAAGAGCTACACCTTCTCGCTCAACGCTGTGTTTGCCACCTACGCCTACAAGTTTAACGAAAATGGTCAGGTGGTCACCTCCGACCGTACGGAGTGGAGCTACGGACGCTTCGGACGTTTCCAAGGTATGTCGCAGAACCTCTCCTACACGTTCAACAACCAGACGTGGAGCAAACTCATGGACAAGCTCCACGGAAGAAAGAACGAAGACAAGCCTTCGACTACCGACAACTCCAACGACGAAACGGATCTTGAAGACGCCAACATCGACCCCGACCTGCTTGCCACGCGCGACGCCCGTCCCAAGAAGAAGAGCAAGGAAAAGGCTAAGGTCGACGAGGACGGCTATCTGACCTTCTCCATCCCCTGGTCGCTCACGCTGTCGTACGGTGTGACCATGGCGGAAGACCGCTCAAGACAGATCAACGTGCGCCGCATGCGCTACCCCTTCTCCTTCACCCAAACGCTAAACGCTTCGGGCTACGTGCGCATTGCCGACGGATGGAACATCACCTTCTCTTCCGGCTACGACTTCAACCAGCACAAACTCTCCATGACCACCATGTCGCTCTCGCGCGACCTCCACTGCTTCGAGATGTCGGCCTCCGTGGTGCTCAAACCTTACACCTCGTTCAACTTCACCTTCCGCGCCACAGCCTCCGAACTCGCCGATGCCCTCAAGTGGGACAAACGCAGTTCCTACTCCACCAACGTAGAGTGGTACTAAGCGAACTTTTTCTCCCTGCCAAGCAAGATTTCCGCCTCGTGCGCGTTTACTTTGTGTAGAGAAGCAATTCCAAAACGTAAACAACAAAGAAGCATATGAAAGTCAAATCTATCATCTTTGCCGCTGCCACAGCCGCGCTGGCCCTTACCTCGTGCAGCGAAGCCACCAACGAATACCACAGCACACAGTTCTACCCTGTGAGCAACGACGGCATCATTGCCTATGCCGACCAGACCGTCGACTCCACACGCGTCATCAGCTACGACTCTTGGACGCTCACCAACACCGCTGACTGGTTCGACGTCAGCCTGCAGGACGGACAGAAGAACAACCTCAGCGTGACCATCCCCGCAGGCTACGTAGGCAGCATGCGTCTTGACCTCCGCTTCCAACCCAACGCCACGGGCAAAAGCCGTCAAAGCCAACTCGCCGTAGTAAGTTCGTTCGACAAGATAGGTACCGTGAGCACTCCCGTCACCCAACAGCCCTATCTCAACATCAGCTATCCCGCCCCCTACAAGGAAACGTCAACGGCCACTATGCCCACGTTCTCCCTCAACCTGACTTCCTCTAAGTCGTCCTACCCCCTCACCTCCTACATCACTTTCACGGTTTACACCTCCGACGCCACCCTCACCAGTTCTGCCGACTGGGTAACCCCCGAAAAGACATCCGGCTTCACGGCAAGCGTGAAGGAGAAAGTAAACCTCACGATTCAGGCCAACACAACTGGACAGACACGCACCGCGACGCTCACCCTCACCTCCAACGGCATCAGCAACGTTGTCACCATCAACCAGCCCGCCTCGGTCTAACCACGCGACAACGATAAACTAATAGTCATATACAACACGAGAAAGCGGCTACATCCTTTTAATAGATGTAGCCGCTTTCTCTTTGTGTTTACGAGCCGCATATACTAAAACGTAAACAGCTGCAAGCACTCAATCCGAAAGTTTTTATTACCTTTGCGAAGCTAAAAGCGACATGGCCCCGTAGCTTAGCTGAATAGAGCGTCAGATTCCGGTTCTGAAGGTCCAGGGTTTGAATCCCTGCGGGGTCACTAAAAAAGCGAGTCTTTCCGAAGGCTCGCTTTTTTCTATAGATGGAGAAGAAAGATATTACTTACCAAAGAGCGACTCTGCCACCAATTCCCAAATCAAGACTCGCAGAAGAAATTCCTAAAGCGCGGAAGACTCTACTAATGGTCGAAATGGAAGGTGAACATTTCCCATTTTCCAATTTGCAGATTTGCGCGCGTTTTACACCAATCTTTTCTCCAAGTTCTTCTTGGGACAAGTGTTGCTGCAAACGAACTTTCCTAATGGCTTCGCCAACGTAGCAAGCCTGCGCTTCTTCTTCTATTCGAGCTTCCATAGCATCACGTTCGGGGGTTCCAATCTTTCCCCATACATCATCAATAAGACTGTCTGCTGATACAAATTTCATATGCGTGTTTCGTTGAAGTATGCTTTTCTGATTGATTCGGCTTTCGCAATTTCCTTAAGAGGAGTCTTCTGCGTCTTCTTTACAATTCCATGAGTGGCAACTACCAAAGTCTGTGTTCGTGTATCCCAAAATGAAAAAAGGCGGAAGCAAACTCCGTTGAACAATGTACGAAGTTCCCAAATATCGGTACCTTCAAGTTTCTTGAAAAGCGTATTGTCTACAAGTCCTCTTTCTAATCGCCTGATGTTATACGCAATCTTCTGCTGCGCTTTCAGAGATTGACTTCTTACAAACTTATCGGCGTCGTCACTTAGGATGACTCTTATAATCTTTTTCGCCATAACCTTATTTTGCTGCAAAGCTATGACAATGTTTCCAAATAAGCAAATTCCACAAATCTTTTTCTAATGGGAAGGTTCTACGCAAAAAACGCGCTACAACTTTTTGACAGGAATTTTCGAGGAAGTATCTTTGCAACTAATAGACAGCTACATTGACCATGCAACAAACCGAAACTGATCTTGAAGACTGCGAAAAGATTAAAGTGAAGGTAGACTGGTGCGACAATAACTATGCAGCCGTTACCGAAGACGACCGACTCCTCGGTATGATCATTGTCACCGCAAAAACGTACAACGCGCTGTTCGACACACTCCGCAACGCCGTAGAAGAGCACGTGCAGAAAGAAAGAAGCCTTGCCTTTCCCAATTGGTTAAAGGAAGGACGTTTCGACTTCTGCGTAGAACTTGGCACCGCAGCACAACTCAAGAAGAGCGAACAGTAACACAGTACGTTCACCCATCATTAATGTCGAACGCTGGAGGAGTCTACCGCCTTCAGCGTTTTTTCTTGCGTTTGAAAAATGACGTGAGTTGGCCAAGGCGACGACAGAGCTTATAGCCTGTCATGGCACCGTCGTAGATGGCAAAGAGACGCTCGCCTTGGTTCACCCAATGCTGAAATTGGGTGGATTCAGGCGGTGGAGAGGTTAGAACGGCCCAACGTTGGCTTATGCGCGAACGGCTCTTGTCAAGCTGTCCGCGAAGTTTGGCACGTTCAGCTTCTAACGATTCAAATGTGTAGCGCTTGCTCATATTTTTTCTTTTCTATTTCAGAGTATTGTAGATGTCCGCTCCGTAAGCCGATGTACGCAACGGAGGTCCTTGACCGTGCTAAATTCGTCATTTCTTACCACATAACAAATGCCAAGGCGCAAAAAAGCGCGCAACAAACGTATTCCAGTCCGTTCCTTTAGGGAGAATATTAGTCACAAAGGTACGTGTTCTCGCATTTGATTTGTATTTTAGCCATCTCATTTCAAAACGTTTACCGTTTGGTCTATAATTTCCAGGGTGGTAATTTATAGAACAACCCTAAAGACAAACACAGCACAAGATATGGACACACTGTCGCATTTCCATTCGCTCGACGAACTCATCCGCGCCCTTGATAGGGAGCGGAAGTTGCTGCAAGCACTCTTTCAAGACCGCAAACGCCTCTCGTTGCGCTACGACGTGGCACGCGATGTAGCGGCGAAGAAGGACGAAAGTTTGGAGTTTCTGCGTCGCTTCGGTATCATCCGCACCAATGCGGATGTTGTGGAACTGGAGGACGTTTATCTCCGCTTTTTCGAAGAAGTGCTGGAAGTGAACGAGGACATCTGCGTGGCAAGCGTCAAGGAAAGCATTGGAAGCCTCAACGCTGCCATCGACTACTACCTGAGCGAGAGTAATCCCAACCGCAAGTATGGTTACTTGAGAGACGTGACGCGCATCTTGCGCAACATTGCGCTCACCACCTTGCGCAACGTCATCGACCTCAAGCGCAACATTGACAATACGTACAAGAACGAGCCTACTTTTGCCATCAAGAAGAAAAAACTTGTGCGGCTTGACGAAAAACGTAAGGACATCGCTGCACTCATCAACGAGTGTGAGCGCGTCATCGACGAGAAGCAGACCACATTCTTCCTTGTAGCCACCGACGTGGCGCTGCGCGAAACGGTGACCGACGTGAAGCTCCAGTTGAGAGAAGTTTACCACAATCTCTTGGAACTCGACCGACAGATTATCAGTTACCTCAATCTCATCGAATACCAAAACCGCATCTTCGAGAAAGTACAAAAGTTGAAATACCTGCGCGACCAGATGTTGCTCGAAACGAACACCGACATCAAGGCACGGCTTTCGACGCTTAATCCCGTTTGGATGGAATCCCGCCCACGCTATGCGCTCAAGGTATCGCTCTCCATGCTCCGCAACTCCGACGAAGGACTCAAGTTGCTGCGCGATGCCGTCAAGGGGAAAGGCAACGACCGCCTGCGCAAAGGCCGCCTTGCCGAACCGCTCACGCAAGAGGAGCTTACGGAAGAGCAACAAGTGGTGCAGACGGTGGACATCGGCGAAGTAAAGAATGCATTCATGGCTTCGGGCGACAATCTGTTCCATTTCGTCATGAACTACTCGGCTTACCGCAAACCCATGGACACGGAGGAGAAACTCGTGCTTTTCTGCCAACTCACCGCACAATATCTCGACGAACTTACCGTGAGCGACGACTACCGATGCCATGAGGGCATTGAGTATCCACTGATTTTTCCCAAAACGGCTTAAACCATGTTACGCTACACAAAAGAAATATTCGACATACTGAGCAAAGGCGGATTCATCCCGCAAAACTCCATTTCCTCCCAGCGCGCCCACTTCTACGACGTCATAGAGGACAACTTCAGCGACTACCGCGACTATTATCAAGGCATCGGTTTCCTTCTGGAAGGCGGCAACGGCTACTACTACTTCTCGCGCACCGAGAGCAAAGTGGACCTTGCCAACAAGCTGCAGCGCTTCGCCGAATGGATTGACCGTGTGGACTTCCTCAAAACTTTCAATCAGACGTTCGGATCGGGATTTACGTTCCGCAAGTCGAACATCCTTGAAAAGTTCTCGAGCGACATTGAACTCAAGGAAAAAGCCCGCGACCTCTACTCCGATCTCAAGACGAACGACGAGAAGGTGGAAAAACTCATTGCCGACCTCGAGCGCCAAGGCTTTGTCGAACTTGAGAATGAACTGGACGGCACCTACAAGGTGACCGCTGCGTTCCACTACATCGAAGAACTCATTGATTGTCTAACCGTCATCGAAACCGAACAGCCATGAGAGCACTCCGTAAAATCGTTTTCGTCAACAGCGCACACATCCGTTATACGGAGGTGCGGCTCGACGGCAACGTCCATTTCATCGGCACGCAGGGCGTGGGCAAAAGCACCTTGCTGCGTGCCATACTATTCTTTTATAATGCCGACAAACTCCATCTGGGCATTCCCAAGGAGATGAAGACCTTCGACGAATTCTACCTCCCACACGCCAACTCCTATATTGTCTACGAAGTGGACCACGAACACGGCCCCTTCTCCGTGCTCACCTTCCGTTCCTCTGGCAGAGCCTGTTTCCGTTTTGTCGACGCCCCTTACAGCAAGGACTGGCTCGTTGACGACCACGGGGAAGTTACGGCTGAGAGCAAAGTAATCCGCCAACGTACGGGCAACGCCTACATGAGCAAGATTGTGGACCGCTACGAACTCTACCGCGACATCATCTATGGCAACCGACAGGCCGTGGGAAAAGAGTTCGCACGCTTCCAACTGATGGAGTCGAACCGCTACCGTAACATTCCGCGGAGCATACAGAACGTATTTCTCAACTCGCGACTCGATGCCGACTTCATCAAGGACATCATCATCCGCTCCATGAGCGAAGAAGAAGCGAACATTGACCTCGGCTATTTCCGTCGGCAGGTGGCGGACTTCGAGCAGGAATTCAAAGACATTTCCTGCTGGTACAAACTTGACGCTAAGGGAGTATGCGCGGTGCGTAAACAGGCCGAGGCTGTGGTCAATGCCTACCACGAACTGCTCTATCACAAACAGCGCATCACTGAGTTGTGCGGCGAACTGAACTGGGCGGTGCGCACCTCCCGCGAGCGGTTGCCGTTAGTAGAAAAGCGCATCAGCGAACTTCTTGAAGAAGAGGCACGACAAAAACGTCTGCTCAGCGAACTGGAACAGAAACTTGAGCAGGAGCGCAGCGGCATCCATCGTGAAGAAGGGGTGGTGAAAGACAAACTGAACACCCTCAAAGAGCGCCGCGACTTCTACGCCAAGCGAAATATGGACAAGGTGCTCGCGCGCTACAGCAAGGAACAAGTGGTGCGCGGAGAACTGGCAGCACTAGAAGTGCGCCTTGCCGACCTCACCGCACGCTACAACGACGTGACGGCAAAATACAAGACGCTCTGCCAAGGCCTTGAGAACCGCTTGGCACAATACCGCCAAACGCAGAAAGAGCACGAACTCGCCCTACGCCTTAAAAAGCAAGAGAAGGAGGCGCAACTGTACGAAGGCTACAAAAAGCGGTGCGCGGCAACGGAGGACAGTTTTGAAGAGAAGTTCTCGCTCTCCGCCAACGCCATTGACCTTCTGAAAAGCGAGCAGACGGAAGTGGAGAAAGAACTGCTGAAACTCAGTTGTTGGCAACCGTACGAAGAAGAACTCAACGCGCAGCGCAAAGCACTTGACAGCCTTTCGTCTTCGGCAAAGGAACTTGAAGCTCGCATTGCGGCAGCTAAAGCGGACGGCAACCAACTGCAAGCCGAAATGGACAAAGAGGAGGCGGAACTGAAAGCACACTACGGCCGTTTGTTGGAAAACAAACAAAAAGAGAAGACCGAAGCTGAAAGCCAGATTGAAGAACTGAGCCGCCTGCTCGAACGCACCAAAGGTTCGTTCTACGAATGGTTGGAGGAGAACCAACGCGGATGGGAACAAAACATCGGCAAAGTCATCCACGACGAGCACGTGCTCTACCGCACGGGGCTACATCCACAGAAAGCGGAAGGTGCCTCGCTCTTCGGCGTGAAACTCGACCTTGCCGACCTTCCGTCCTCTGTGCGCAAGCCTGCTCAACTGAAAGAAGAGAAAGCGGCTCTTGAAGCCAGAGTGGAAACGTTGAAACACGAACTTGCTGACCTTGCCACGGAACAAGAGAAGCTGACGAACAGTTTAAAGGCACGTTACTCGGAGAAGATGAAGGACTTACTGCAACGCAAAGCCGCGCTCGAAGTGGAGTTGCGCATAGTTCCCCAACGACAAAAGGCTTTGAAGCTAAAGATTGAAGACCTCATCGATAAAGGGCGGCAGGAAAAGGAAGTCCGCCAGCAAGAGCTTACTGCACGCCAGCAGGACATTGCCGTGAAACGCACTGCCGCCGACGATACCCTCAGCAAGCTGAAGGCCGACAAACGCAAGCAACTCGCACAAGCAGAGAAGGCCTATCACGCTGCATTGACGGCAGCCGCAGAGGCGTATGGCAAAGCGGCTGCAGAGATTGAAGCCGACATACGCGAACAGGAAAAACGCACCGAGACCGAACTACAGCAACTGCGAAACGAAGAACGCGAAGCGCTGAAAGGCCGCGGAGCCGACACGGCTATGGTCGACGAGTGTCGAAAGGCCATCGGAGTTGCCCGTGCGGAACTAAAATACATTGATGAGAACCGCCGCCTCGTCTACGACTATCAGCGCGACAAAGAAGACTTGTTCGACCACGAAGAAGAACTGAAAGAACGCAGAAAGTTGCTTGCCGAAAAACTCCAGCAACTCAACGAGAAGTACGCTCAGCGCCGTCAGAAGCACGACGGGCTGCTGGCCTCGCTTCGGAAAGATTTGGCGGAACGACAGAAGGAAAAGACTCACATCGAAGAAGGCCTTGAGAAAGCCGAACGTTTCAGCCACGACACCACGCTTTGTCCGCCCACATTGGCCGACGGTCATGAGTGCCAAACGAACCTCACACCTGCCGTAGCGATAGACGAACTGACGAGCACCATCGTTTCGCGCAACACAAAGCAGAAGAGTTTCGAACAAAGCGTAAACCAGTTCAAGCAAAACTTCTCTGCAAAGAACACGTTCCACTTCCGCACGGAACTGACGCTCGAAGAGGATTTCCTCGACTTTGCCAACAATCTGGACGACTTCCTCTTGAACAACAAGATAGAGGAATACCGCCGCCGCACGAGCGAACGCTACGTGGCGATTCTCTCGCGCATCTCAAAGGAGATGGGCGAACTGACGCGCCACGAGTCGGACGTGGACAAGATTATCCGTGACATCAACGCTGACTTCCGCGAACGCAACTTTGCCGGCGTCATTAAACTCATCGCCCTGCAGTCCGTGCCGTCGTCCGACAAGATGGTACAACTGCTCAAGCGCATCAAGGAGTTCAACGACGAGAACCAGTTTGCCATGGGCGAAGTCAACCTCTTCTCTTCAGCCAACCGCGACGAAGTGAACCAAAAAGCCGTGGTACATCTGCTGGACTTCATGAAGCAACTCTTGGAAGACCCGCAGCGACAACATCTCACGCTCTCCGACCTCTTCCAACTCCAGTTCCGCATTGTGGAGAACGACAACGACACAGGTTGGGCCGACAAACTCTCGCACGTGGGCAGCGAAGGCACCGACACGCTCGTTAAAGCCATGGTCAACATCATGCTCATCAACGTATTCAAGGAAAAGGTGAGCAAACGCTTCGGCGACTTCCGCATCCATTGCATGATGGACGAGATAGGCAAACTCCACCCGCAGAACGTGAAGGGCATACTCGACTTTGCCAATGCACGCAACATTCTGCTCATCAACTCGTCGCCCACTACCTACAACGTGTCCGACTACCGCTACACCTACTTGCTCAGCAAAGACGCTAAGTCGCAAACCGTGGTCCGCCCACTGGTTTCGCAGGCGTAAGCCCTCATTTTTTGAAATCCCTTTTCCCAAAGCCCTCCCCGATGAAAATCACTCCGGCTCTCATAGACAAACTCCTTCTGTTGCAAAGCGGTGCTACGGTTCCTGCCAGCGCGCTCCGCGGCGAGTGGGTGGAAGAACTCCTGCACGACGGTACACTCGTCAGCACATCCCACAAAAGCCACCGCACCATAGCGGCTGCCGTGCCCCAACAACTCGAAACAGCGTTGGCTCTAGTAGACGAACGGTTGGGCGACCTCTGCAAGATGAAGGAACTGCTTGCCGGCGAAGCGTCCCGAGCAACGCAAGCTTCGCACACGGGAAACTCCAAACTTGTCAGTACTCGCACTTGTCCAGGATTTCCCGTCAATGTCTACGAGCCGCTTCCGTGCCGCCTGAACGGAACGGCCTTCACAATTGCCTCGCCGGAAGGATGTTTTGTATTCGTTTCCGATTGGCAACAATTTGAAGTGCCACATGACGTAACGATTGTGGGCATCGAAAACATGGAAAACTTCCGCCTCGTCCGCCGTCAGCGCGCTATGTTCTCTGCGTTGTTTCCAGCCAAGCGGCTACTCTTCGTGTCGCGCTATCCGCAGTCCACCGACCTCCGCTTGTGGTTGCAAAGCATCCCCAACCCATACGTGCACTTTGGCGACTTTGACCTTGCCGGCATACACATTTTCCTCACGGAGTTCCACAAACACTTGGGCGAAAGGGCATCGTTTCTCATTCCGCCCGACATTGAAGTACGCTTGCTGCAAGGTTCCGCCGAGCGTTACAAGGCGCAGTACCTTCGTTTCCACACGCTCACGTCCTCCATCCCATCCCTCCAGCACCTCATCACACTCATCCACCGCTACCGCCGCTGCTACGACCAAGAAGGCTACATTCAGTAGCAGCATATAGAAGCAAAAATTTATGGCAGCAAATTTAAATTTGCGCCTTACTCAACACGTTGAGCTTGTAGAAAGTTGTTCACAGACGTTCACATACCAACTTTCTACGCCCAACTCCACAAGAAAAGCCAAGGCACAGCGTAAAAATTCCAAGGCATGGTGTTGAAATTCCAAGGCACGGTGTAAAAATTCCAAGGCTTGGTGTGAGGACTGCATAAGGGGCATTCGCACATTAATGTGCAACATTGAATGTACAACGCTTGAATGTGCAACGCATGGGGGTCACGTCTCTGACGTGACGCTCTACACGGCCTCACGGAGGCTCTTGCACGCTGCGCATTATTTCCTCGTGCTAAACGTCACGTCGGAGACGTGACCCCCATGCACTACGTACGCAAAAAGCTACCACAAGGCCGCAGCAAATTCAAATTTGCTACGTGCCCAACACGTTGGGCACGTAGCCCAAATTTTGCAGACGTTTACATTTTCTTCAGCGCGTAATTTCGGTACCGTACCGACGCCTCGCGTACGCGCGCACGCGCGCGCATCACCGAAGTTTATACATTCTACCTTCATCCGTCACCCTTGCGCTTGCAAAATGCCATTATCTTATTGATTTTCTGACGATTCTACCTTCCGCCCCTGGTGACAGCAACTTTTCACCCACCACCAATAACTCGTCAAGGACCATAAAAAATCGGTCAACGCCAAAGGTGACAGCAAATGCTTAATAGAGCAAAACTTTTGTAAGCGTTTGTTTTTTCCGTCACCGTCACGGATGGCTTTGCGTGCTGGCGTTTGAAGACACCGTGTAGAGCGCGAGGTTTTGAAAACCTCGCCCCCATATGCGGCGCTAGCACGCAAAACCATCCGTGATGGTGACAGGTGACGGCAGGTTGCACAAACTTTGGTGTATACGCGCGCGTACGCGAAACGATTATTATAGTGCAACGAATTCACCGCCTGTGGGGGCGACGTTTTCAAAACGTCGCGCTCTACACGACAGACTTCGCAGAAAAACAAAAGTCAAAGCACAAGAAAAAGTGGTCAACGCTTTGGCACAATACAATTATTCGTACCTTTGCAGCAAGAAAACTCAAGGTACCTTTACGAAATTATGATCAATAGAGAACTGATAAGGCTGAAAGTGGTTCAGCTCGTTTATTCCTACTATCAGAACGAAGGCAAAACGCTCGACGTGGCCGAAAAAGAACTCGCGTTCTCCCTTGGAAAAGCTTACGACCTGTATCTTTACCTGCTCTCCATGCTGGTGAAGATGAAACGCGTGGCCGAGCATAAAGACGCAGTGAGAGAGGCGCGCGAAAAGCGTACGGGTAACGCTATCGGCGGCATTTCAGCTGTCAACAAGTTTGCCCACAACCAATTTCTCGAACAATTGTCAGACAACAAAGCGCTCATCGCCTATCAGGAAAACCGTAAAGAGGTCTGGGCCGACGAGGACGCTTTCGTCAAGAAGCTTTACACCACGTTTGTGGAAAGCGACGTATTCCAAAACTATATAAGCAAAGAAGACTTCAGCTACGAGGCCGACCGCGAAGTAATCCGCAAACTCTACAAGACACACGTTTGCTACAACTTCGACTTCGACCCCTATCTTGAAGAACATTCCCTCTATTGGAACGACGACAAGGAAGTGATTGACACCTTCGTCATGAAGTCCATCAAGCGCTTCACTCCCGAATCCACCCCCGACCAGCCGTTGCTCCCCGCCTACGACACCGACGAAGACCGTCAGTTCGCACTCGAGCTATTCCGCACCACCATCACCCGTGGTGAAGAACTGCGCGAAATCATCAAGAGCGGCTGCAGAAAATGGGATTTCAACCGCATCGCCCTCATGGATGTCATCATCATGCAGATTGCATTGGCAGAACTCCTCACGTTCGACTCCATACCCCTGAACGTCACGTTCAACGAATACCTCGACATTGCCAAGGTCTACTCCACACCGCGTAGCTCCTCCTTCATCAACGGCATGCTCGACGGCATCGCGCGCCGACTCGTAAAAGAAGGCCGCACCACAAAGGTACGCATCAAGAAGCCCCGCCGCTTCAACCCGCAAGTGACGGACCTCACCTTGCCCGAAAGTCCCGAAGCGGACCGACGCATGTAAAACGCGGTGAGACCAAAAGGGTACAACAGAGGCTGCATCGTGGCTTCCTGCTAGTTCCCCTCCACACACAATCATAACATCAGAAACAACATACAAACCCCATGAACACATTTTTCCTCGAAGGACAGCAAGCACAAGGTGGCGGCTATGAAATGATTATCATGATGGTCGTACTCTTCGCCATCGTATATTTCTTCATGATCCGTCCCCAAAACAAGAAGCAGAAAGAGATACAGAAATTCCGCAACTCACTCACCGTTGGCCAAAAGATTGTAACCATCGGCGGCATCCACGGCGTGGTAAAGAGCATCAACGACGACGAAGCCACCGTAACCGTTGAAGTAGCCACTGGCGTGAAGATGGTTTTCTCAAAAGATGCCATTTCCCTCCCCGCCAACGCAAAGGCTGCCGACACCAAGAAGGCCGACGCCGAAGAAAAGAAATAAGCCCAAACAACCCTCTCACAGCTTGCCGGAAACATTTCCACATATCGTCAGGGCTTGCTGAGAACACCCCAAACGGAGCAAGCGCCGTTGGATCCGCAGCATTAGACACGGGTCCAACGGTGCGTGCTCCGTTTTCATTACCATCGACCGAGAAGAATGAAACTGAAGCCCGTCATCAAGTATTGCTGTGCCAAACTCTGGAACCGCCATACGCTCATCTTTCTCTTTTTCCTCGCCCTCTCCACGGTTTTCTGGCTCTTCCAAACGCTCAACGAAACCTACGAAGAGGACTTTGCCGTGCGCATAGAACTGCGCAACGTGCCGAGCAACGTGGTCATCACCACCGACATTCCCCAAAACTTCCGTGTGTCGCTGCGCGACAAAGGCACCGTGCTCTTCACCTACCGCTACACGAAGAAACTTTCGCCCATCGTCGTAGACTTCAACCTCTACGCCAGTGCCACAGGCCACGTGAGCATCCCCGTTTCGGAACTCATCAGGCAAGTGGCAGGACAGCTTGCGCCCAGCACACAGCTGCTCGCCATGAAGCCCGACACGCTCGACTTCTACTTCAACTACGGCGAGTGTAAGCGCGTGCCCATCGTCGTTCAGGGCACCGTGCACACTGGCAAACTCTTCACGCTGGCCAACACCATTAAGCAGCGCGACTCCGTGACCGTCTATGCCACCCGTTCCGTGCTCGACACCATCACCGCCGCCTACACCCGTCCTCAGAACCTGCACGACATCACCGACACCACCAAAGTGGTAGCGGAAATTCTCAGCGTGCACGGAGCCAAGTTCGTGCCCAACCGCGTGGGCCTTACCTTCTGCGTGGACCGCATGGTAGAAAAGACGGTACAAGTGCCGGTTCAGCAAGTCAACTTCCCCGCCTCCAAGCAGTTGCGCACATTCCCCGCCAACGTGAACGTCACGTTCCAGGTGGGCATGGGACAGTACCGTAGCGTAACGAAAGACAATTTCGTGCTCGTGGTCAACTACGAGGACCTCCTGCGCAACACGTCCAACAAGTGTCACCTCTCGCTCAAGACCGTGCCCCCTGGAGTGTCGCATGTGCGCATCTCACCGCAAGACGTGGAATACATCATAGAAGAAATACCCGAAAGCCATGGCGAATCAGATTTCTGACGTCGCAGCATCGCTCAAGTCCGTCCGCGGCCTCACCCTGCTTGCCGTCACGGGCGGCATAGCCAGCGGGAAGAGCACCGTATGCCACCGTTTGGAAGCCGCCGGACTCAGCATTTTCTACTGTGACGACGAGGCGAAACGCATCATCCGCTCCCACCCCCAAGTGCGCGAAGAACTCAAAGCGCTCGTGGGCAACGAGGTTTACGACGCGGACGGAGGACTCGTAAAGTCGGTGCTCGCCGCGTACCTCTGCCGTGGCAAGGAATGCGCTAAGCGCGTGGATGCCATCGTCCATCCGCGCGTGGCGGAAGCATGGGCTGCGCGAGTAAAGGCACACGCCGCCGCACATCCGGCTCCCTGCAGTTCGCAAGCATTGTCAACCGAGGGACTTCCACGCAGCGTGACAGTTGAAGACCTTTGTGCGCTGCCGCCGGCCTCTACGCTCGTCATGGAGTGTGCATTGCTCTTCGAAAGCGGTTTCGACACGCTAGTAGACCAAAGCGTGCTCATACACGTTTCTACTCACACACAGCTCACGCGCCTCATGCAGCGCGACGCTATCAGCGAAGCCAAAGCCCGCGAATGGATAGCACTCCAGCTTCCCGAAGAAGAGAAAATGCGCCGCGCCACATTCATTCTCTGCAACGACTGAGCAAATAGAGGTTGTGCACAAGGTGAGAGTGAGAGCGCAAGCGCATGGAGGTCACGTCTCTGACGTGACGCTCTACACGTGTCTTACAGAGGCTTTTGCGCACAACGCATGGGGGTGAGGTTTTCAAAACCTCGCGCTCTACACGGAGTTTCCAAGCACAACACAAAAAGGTTCTCCGTGGCGATGGTTTTCAATTTAAAATCCAAAAGTTGAATCAAACTTTAAAGGGTGGTTCTATAAATTACCACCTCATAATGTACAAATTCACTCACGTGGCGTTTTGTCATCTTTCGTGCTCTTTTTCGCCCCTTTTGCTTGTTCGCTCAGTCGCATAGCCCGCTATGCTCCTTCGTTCACAAACAAAATGGACGAAAAATAGCACCGAAATCTGACAAAGCTAATTTATAGAACCACCCTAAAATGAATCTTTCCGAACTTCTTCCCCAAATAGCCACCCATCCGAAAGTGCTTGCCCTGCAACGCGCACTGACGGCAGGCACGCCCTCGCTCATCCATGCCGAAGGGCTTCACGGATCGGCAGCACCGGCAATGCTTGCGGCGCTTACAGCATGCAAACGTCCCGTGAAGCGTCCCTTTCTCATTGTGCTCAACGACGAGGAAGAAGCCGGATACTTCTATCACGACCTCACGCAGATGCTCAGCGAGGAAACCGCACTGTTCTACCCATCCACCTATCGGCGTGCGGTGAAATACGCCCAGCGCGACGCGGCTAACGAAATACTCCGCACGGAAGTGCTCGACCGACTTGCCGACTGTCTGAATAGCGAAAATACAAACGCACCATTATACATTGTATCGTTTCCCGCAGCACTGAGCGAGCGCGTAGCACCGCCCCACGCCGTAGCCTCCCATTCCATCAGCATTGAAAAGGGTGCGTCGTACGACCTCACCCAACTCTCCCACAGACTCTTAGAACTGGGCTTCGTCCACAAGGACTACGTATACGAACCAGGCGAATTCGCTGTGCGCGGTTCCATCCTCGACGTCTACTCCTACGCCTCGGAATATCCCTTCCGCATCGACTTTTTCGGCGACGACGTCGACTCCATACGCACCTTCGAAGTGCAAACGCAGCTCTCCAAAGAGCAGAAAACCCAGGTGAGCATAGTGCCCGACATGGAAACGAACGAAGCCGGCCATCTGGTGCCATTCACCGAGTTCCTCCCCTCCTCAACCCTACTCGTCGTGAAGGACCTTGCGTTCATCCACGACGAAATAGAGCACATCTACAACCAGGGCTTTACACGCCAAGCCGAGATGGAACGCGCTGCCACTTCCGAAATGGAAGAACAGGAGCTGCGCGAACAACTCAACCGAGAGTCGCTGCTCATCAAAGGCGAAACATTTCTGCGTGGTGTGGCTTCACTGCAACGACTCAACATCGGCACGCAACCGTTGGGGCAACCCGCCACGGTGCTACATTTCAACACGCATCTTCAACCCCTTTTCCACAAAAACTTCGAACTGCTGCAGAAATCGCTGCTACAGCTCAAAGCCGACGGCTACGGACTCTTCATCCTGGCCGACAGCGAGAAACAAACGGAGCGCCTGCGCAACATCTTTGAGGAGATGGGCGGCGGAGCGTCGTTCACCCCCGTACGGCGCACGCTCCACGAAGGCTTCTACGACGACGACCTCCACGCGTGCTTCTTCACCGACCATCAGATTTTCGACCGTTTCCACAAATACAACCTCAAGTCCGACCACGCACGCGACGCCAAGATGGCGCTCTCGCTCAAAGAACTCATGCAGTTCGAACCGGGCGACTACATCGTCCACATTGACCACGGCGTGGGGCGCTTTGCTGGACTGGTACGCATGCCCGCCTCCGACGGTGAGATGCAGGAGATGATTAAGCTCGTCTACAAAAACGACGACACCGTGTACGTCTCCATCCATTCGCTCCACAAGCTCTCAAAATACAAAGGCAAGGAAGGCGAGCCGCCACGCATCACGGGTTTGGGCACCGGGGCTTGGGAGAAACTCAAGGAACGCACCAAGAAGAAGATCAAGGACATTGCCCGCGACCTCATACGCCTCTACTCGCAGCGCAAGGAAGAAAAGGGCTTTGCCTTCAGCCACGACACCTTCATGCAGCACGAACTCGAAGCAGGGTTTGCCTACGAGGACACGCCCGACCAGTTGAAAGTGACGCAAGAGGTGAAAGCCGACATGGAAAGTCCGCGACCCATGGACCGCTTGGTCTGCGGCGACGTAGGATTCGGCAAAACGGAGATTGCCGTGCGCGCCGCACTGAAAGCCGCCTGCGACAACAAGCAAGTGGCGGTGCTCGTACCCACCACCGTGCTTGCACTGCAACACTTCAAAACGTTCTCCTCGCGCCTTAAGGACTTCCCCGTGCGTGTGGACTACCTCAGCCGAGCACGTTCCACGGCACAGACAAAGGCGGTGCTCAAAGACCTTGCCGCCGGCGAGATAAACATTCTCGTAGGCACACACAAACTCATCGGCAAAAGCGTGAAGTGGCACGACCTCGGACTGCTCATCATCGACGAGGAGCAAAAGTTCGGCGTGGCAGTGAAAGAAAAGCTCCGTCAGCTGAAGGTCAATGTAGACACGCTCACCATGAGCGCCACACCCATTCCACGTACACTGCAGTTTTCCCTCATGGGCGCACGCGACTTCAGCGTGATTCAGACTCCGCCCCCCAACCGCCGCCCCATCCAGACGGAAATCCACACCTTCGGCCACGAAGTGATTGCCGAAGCCGTAAACTTCGAAATGAGCCGCAACGGACAGGTCTACATCGTAACAAACCGCGTGGCAGCCTTGCAGAACCTTGCCGACTTGGTACACAAATATGTGCCCGATGCACGCATAGCCATCGGCCACGGACAGATGCCGCCCGACCAACTGGAGAAAGTGGTCACCGGATTCGTCAACTACGACTACGACGTGCTCATTTCCACAACCATCGTGGAGAACGGTGTGGACGTGCCCAACGCCAACACCATCATCATCGACGCCGCCCACCACTACGGACTTTCCGATTTGCACCAGATGCGCGGACGCGTGGGACGTGGTTCGCGAAAAGCTTTCTGCTATCTTCTCGCCCCACCGCTTTCCATGCTTCCCGACGAGTCGCGCCGCAGACTGCAGGCCATAGAAAACTTCTCGGACCTCGGTTCGGGCATCCACATTGCCATGCAGGACCTCGACATTCGCGGCGCGGGCAACTTGCTCGGCGCCGAACAGAGCGGCTTCATTGCCGACCTGGGCTACGAAACGTACCAGAAGATTCTCGCCGAAGCCGTTACGGAACTCAAGAACGACGAGTTTGCCGACCTCTACGCCGACGAACTCCGCAAGACGGGACACCTCAGCGGTGAACTCTTCGTGGACGACTGCACCGTGGAGTGCGACCTCCACGCCTATTTCCCCGAAACATACGTGCCAGGAGCTACGGAGCGCATGATGCTCTACCGCGAACTCGACTCGCTCTCGTCTGACGATCAGATTGCAGCTTTCCGCCAACGCATGGAGGACCGCTTCGGCGCCCTGCCGCCCGAAGGTGAGGAGTTGCTCCGCATTGTGCCGCTCCGCGCACTTGGCAGAAAAGCCGGCGCAGAACGTCTCACCTTGAAGAACCGTCGCATGACGCTCTATTTTGTTTCGAACCCCGACAGCGCATTTTACCGCAGCGACACATTCGGCCACATCATCGACTTCGCAAGCCGCAGCTACAAACGTTGCCGCCTCGACGAGGTGAACAACCATCGCCGCATGGTGGTCAACGACGTGACCTCAGTGGAAGCTGCCCTCATCGTGCTCAACCAAATTATGGAGCAAAACGACGAGAAATAAGTCAAGCAAAAAGCAACAGCCACCAGCAAAGCGCACAATGCGCGTTTTGCCGGTGGCTGTTGTATATTAGGAACCCAACTTTTTGATTTGGGTTTTGCATTGAAATTTGAGTGTAAATCGTGCTATAGGTCTATTTGCTGCATATAGCTTCGTTGAAATCTAAATCAGAAACTCAACTTATTTTAGGGTGGTTCGATAAATTAGCTTTGTCAGATTTCGGTGCTGTTTTATAGAACCACCCTTTATAGACTCGTCACCATACTACTTTCTCGCTCAGAATAACTCCATCCGTGGCATCCTCTGCCGTGAAGGTATCGCCACGATATTGCACGCAGAGCATGAGGAGTGGCTCCTTGCCATTGTTACGAACTGAGCGCTTTCCACCAGGTGCAACTCTTACCACGCTTCCCTCACCGATTGGGAACACTTCACCATCGACCTGAAACTCGCCCTTGCCAGAGAGGAAGAAATACAACTCCTCATGATTCTTATGCGTATGCAGGAATCCTGTCTCCTGCCCTGGTGCAAAACTCTGTAAGGAGAACTCACAGCCTGTGGCATTTACGCTCTGCCCGCCGAACACTTTGCCCGGGATCTTTATCTCCGGTCCCATATCCAGTACGTAGTCCTTTATGTCACTCAACTTGCCGAAATCCACTGCAGCGAAGTTCTTGGCCTTTGCAATTGTTTTTGTTTCTTTCATTTCCTTATTGTTTTTATGTTTGTAATCTGATTTTGGTTGCAAAGGTACAGCAAAGATTCCAGTCTCGCATGAAGGCACAAAGTGGTAAGATAGTTACCGGAAGGTAACCATTGCGTAGTCATCGGAGAAAGAAAAATAAAGCATTAACCAAGATTAACTATCCTATGTTTGGTTACTTGCAGAAAGATAGGTTACTTTTGTAGCCTATTGTTGGAAATAAGCAAATTATAGAAGATATAATGACAAAGATGATAAAGGATAAGGTGTTTCAGGACTGCCCTATACGCAATGTTCTGGCAAGAATATGTGACAAGTGGTCGCTGCTTGTCATTTACACCCTCCATAGCCATGGCAACGAACCCCTTCGCTTCAACACCTTGCGTAAGCTCATCCCCGACATCTCACAGAAGATGCTCACCAGCACCCTTCGCACGTTGGAGGAAGATGGCTACGTTAGTCGCAAGGTGTATGCCGAGGTGCCGCCGAGGGTGGAATACTCGCTCACTTCACGCACCATCTCCCTGATACCAATCGTCGATGAGTTGATAGACTGGGCTGCCGACAATATGGCAGCCATCCTGAAGGACAGGGCTTCTTTAGAAGAGTCACATCTGTTGTCGCCGTGAATGGAATGCCTTGAACCATGCGGACGAATGTTTGTGCCCCCCAAAAAGAAAATATAGGGACCGATACAAGCATTGACCAAACCTACAACGATAGGCGCCCTTAAAGAATAAGTTGTTGGTCTGGTGTCTATAATGTACGGTTTATTCAGAATTTTCGAATAAACCCAGTGCGTCCCAATTGTCGGCGGCACGGAGTGTTCTTTTGCGGCAAGAAACGGGGGAATCTTAGGCGAAAGCGGCATTTTCTTGCCGTTATCGGCAAGAAAGCAACTATCTTTGCCAAAGACAATCATTTTTATGCCGATAAGTTATATTACAAGGCTTTACTTGATTATTTCAAGATAAAGTACTAAAGTTTCCCACCCCTTATTTTAAAGAGTGGGAAACTTTAGTTAAGAAAAGAAATTAGCTAGGGGGAAAAAGTAACTACTTGTTCAACCGCTGGTGGGCGAGAGCCGAAAGGATGTAAAGATGCATCATGGCTATGGCACGGGCATTCTCGCCACCATTTGGAATGATGATATCGGCATGCTGCTTGGTAGGTTCGATAAACTCGTCGTGCATAGGTTTCAGCACATCGCGGTACTTGCCGATGAGCATCTCCAATGGATGGCCGCGTTCGGCAATGTCGCGCTCTATCACGCGCAGAAGGCGTTCGTCCGGCTCGGCGTCTACAAATATCTTGAGGTCCATCAAGTCGCGCAGGTCCTTGTCGTAAAGCGTCATGATGCCCTCCACGATAATCACCTCGCGCGGCTCCACGTGAACCGTTTCCGGCAAGCGCGTACACGTGATGTAACTATAGGTAGGCTGTTCGATGGCACGCCCAGCGCGAAGCTCTGCTATCTGATGTGCGAGCAACGGCCACTCGAAAGCGTCGGGATGGTCGAAATTGGTCTTCTTGCGCACTTCGAGCGGAAGATGGCTCTGGTCGTTGTAGTAAGAGTCTTGGGGGATGATGGCCACGGAGTCCTGCGGAAGGCTCTCCACAATCTTTCTGACCACGGTGGTCTTGCCGGAACCGGTGCCGCCGGCTATTCCTATAATAAGCATGGTGTCGGAATTAGAGGGTTGACTTGTTCTATTTGTGAGTGATACTGAAGACAAAGATACACTTTTCCTTTCAAAAAGCAGGGAAATGAAGAAAATGTGACAAGTGCGACTTGCAGTTTATGCAGTTTAAACTACCTTTGCACCCGGTTCTCTCCAAAAGAGAACAGCACGGCATCGTGCCGACAAACAACAAATTGAAAAGAACACACAAATGCAAGACACCATTTTAGCCATTTCCGGAAAGCCCGGCCTTTACCGCCTCCTCTCTCAGGGACGCGGCATGCTCATTGTTGAAACCATCGACGCCGCCAAGAAGCGCGTTCCCGCCGGAGCACGCGAGCGTGTCACTTCCCTCAACGACGTGTCCATGTACACCGACAGCGACGACAAACCGCTCATGGAAATCTTCCAGGCCATCAGCGACAAGGAAGGCGGCAAGCGCACTGCTCTTGACCACAAGAAAGCAACACCCAAAGAGCTCGCCGACTTTATGGCTTCCGTACTCCCCGACTACGACCGCGACCGCGTTCACGACTCCGACATCCGCAAACTCATCCAGTGGTACAACATCCTCGCCGACGGTGGCTACACACAGTTCGTCGAGAAGGAAGAACCCGCTGCCGAAGAAGCCGAAGCTAAGGCCGAATAAGCCAAAAGTAAAAACTTGCCCATAGGTAACACGTGAAATCTCCTCAAGACAAAATATGCGATGCGCTCACCCTCGTCGGGTTGCTCTGCGTGGTAATTTTCGGAAGCTGGTCGTTGCTGCCAGATGCCGACCATGAGCCCGTGTTGCAACAAGTTGTGGAAACACCTCTCGACGAGCCGCTACCTGCCGACACGCTTGAGGAAGTAAACGTGCCCTTCGAAGCACCGAAAACCATAGAAGAGACTCCCGACACGCTCGTTACCGACACGCTCGGCACAGAAGTTCTGTTCGAGACCGATTCCGCAACCGTAGAGCACGGACACGCCCACGAAGCTACGGAACCTGCGCACCACGAAAGCGCACCCGAGCAACACAGCAACGAATCGCACACCGGAGCCTCCGAAGAAAAGGCCGCACACAAGAAGGCCGAAGAAGAGAAAACGACTCCGGTTCACACGGAATCGCTCATGGAATAATCACCGCATTGCGACAAGCATCACGCTTCCGCCCATCAACAAGCAGTCCCGCTGCAGCCATCTTGTTCCACACAAGACAGCCTCAGCGGGACTGCTTTTATTGTCAATAAAAACACGCACAAATCTTACTTTTCTCGCCCCGAACCATCAAATATTCGTCACTTTGCACGTATTTGACGGATTATTACCCCCTATTTGCTGCACGATAGGACTAATTTTGCAACAGAGAAACGAATGAGAAGCCCGCTTGCATAAAACTTCAGAGCTTGCAACGGACTTCGCAAAGCACTTGTTTTACCTCCCAAGCAACTAAAAGACAAAACCACGATGAAAAAAATTCTTTCCGCACTTATGCTCTGTGCTGCCGCCACCGTAGCTGTTCCCTCAACGGCACAACAGGTTGAAGGCTTCAAGCACGAGAAGTTCTATCCGCGTCAACTATGGTTCGACACCGACGGCCGCGTCATCAACGCCCACGGCGGTGGCGTGCTCTACCGCGACGGACGCTACTACTGGTACGGCGAACATAAAGGCGAGCACTCCAACTCTGCTTTCGTTGGCGTGACGTGCTACTCCTCCACCGATCTTTACAACTGGAAGAACGAAGGCACTGCGCTCAGCGTGTCGTCCGACACGACGAGTGCAATTGCCGCAGGATGCATCATAGAGCGCCCCAAAGTGATCTACTGCGAACGTACTGGCAAATACGTAATGTATTTCCACCTCGAGCTTCGCGGCAAGGGTTACGGAGCAGCCCATTGCGCTGTTGCCGTCAGCGACACACCCACAGGCCCATTCAAGCTCGTGAGCCACGGCCGTGTAAATCCTGGCAAATATCCCGAAAACTTCACCAAGGAGCAGCGCAAGATGAAGACCAATCCCAACGACTACAAATGGTGGTCCAAGGAGTGGTACCAGGCCATGGAAGACGGTCTCTTCGTTCGCCGCGACTTGAAGGACGGACAGATGGCGCGCGACATGACGCTCTACGTCGACGACGACGGCAAGGCTTACCACATCTACTCTTCGGAGGACAACCTCACGCTGCAGATTGCCGAACTCTCCGACGACTACCTCACCCACACGGGCCGCTACTGGCGCCTAGCTCCTGCCGGCCACAACGAAGCTCCCGCCATCTTCAAAAAGGACGGCAAGTACTACATGATTACTTCGGGCTGCACCGGATGGAAGCCTAACGCAGCACGTCTCTTCACAGCCGACAAGATAAGCGGTCCCTGGACGCAGCATCCCAATCCTTGCCAGGGCAATGAAGCCGACAAGACATTCCAAGGCCAAAGCACCTTTATCTTCCCCGTACAAGGAAAGAAGGACACGTTCATCTTCATGGCTGACAACTGGCGTCCCGAAAATCCCATCGACGGCCGCTACATTTGGCTCCCCATCAAGTTTGGCGACGACGGTCTCCCCACGCTGACTTTCGAAAAGGAATGGACGTTGGAATAACAACCATCGCACAACGATAACACGGCAACGCCCCGAAACCTTCTGACAGAATGTTTCGGGGCGTTGTTTTGTGGCGTGTTATACGCTCTTTAGAAGAGTCGTGCGTTATGCTTTTGCAAGCTCGGCATCAATGAATGCCTGCATCTCGGGCACGTGAGCTTCTGCGCTCTTAAGGAGCGTAAGTTGGTTGCGTGTGCGCACGAGGTTGTGCTCGGGATACTGCGTCTTGAAGTACGTGTCACCGTTGAGGTAGTCGGCATAGAAACGTACGGCCTGCATGTAGGGGAAGAGCGTGGCGGCATAAGGAAGGTTTTCAATCTCGATGGGAGTAAGGAAAGCCTTTGCAGTTTCGATGTAACCTTCGGTGAAAGCCTTGAAGATGTCCATGCGGAAGGAAATCTTGTCGTATTCGGGACTATCCTCGGGCATCGTGTTGGCAGCCGAACGGAGGAAATCGCCGTAGTCGGAGAAGATGAAGCTCGGCATAACAGTGTCGAGGTCAATGACGCAGAGCACATCGTCGTTCTTGTCGAAGAGAATGTTGTCGACCTTCGTGTCGCAGTGGCAGATGCGCTTGGGAAGTTTGCCTTCGCGGAAGAGGCGCTCGCTGCGCGACATGCTTTCGGCACGCTTCTTAATTTCTTCTACGATGTCCTTCGTCTCAGCCAAGCGTCCCATCTTGTCTTCGGCAATGGCTTCATCGAGCTGTTTAAGACGGAATTCAATGTTATGGAAGTCCTTGATGGTTTCGCCGAGTTCCACGGGGATGTCGGCAAGCATGGCTTGGAAGTCGCCAAAGGTTTTACCCACGATGTAAGAGCTTTCGGGCGTCACGCCGCTTTTCGAAACGGTGTCGGGAATGAAGTCCATGATGCGCCAGTACTTGCCGTCGTGGAGATAGTAGTACTTGCCGTCTTTGCAAGGCACGAAGTGAAGAACTTTGCGGTCGATGTCGGCAGTATGCTTGGCTTCGAGTTTCTTGCGTATGTGGGAAGTCACTTCCACGATGTTGTGCATGAGGAGGTCTACATCGGGGAAGATGGCATTGTTCACGTGCTGAAGCACATAGTTGGGCGCGTCGCCCTCAGTAATCACCTGGTATGTGGTGTTGATGAGTCCGTTGCCGAGAGGCTTTACCTCGACCACGTTACCCTTGATTTCAAATTGACTTGCAATGTGCTGCAGATCTTTCTGTTCCATAGTATGTTCTCGGATATATAGTTGGGTTGTTAGGAATTCATGATATGTATGCTCGATACAGCAACTGCTGCCAAGTACACAAGGCAAAAGTAATCAATAAATTCGGTAAGTTGCTAAGTTTTCGCTAAGATTTGCCTTAGTGCAACGTCAAATGGTCAAGAAGTCCCTGGCAAGCGTCTTCTAGGAGTTCGATGACGAGTTCGAAGTCGTCGTCGCCGCCGTAGTAAGGGTCGGGCACGATGGCGTGTCCGCTGTGGTTTTGAAGATAAGAGGTCATCATCACCACTTTGCGGCGCTCGTCGTCGGTCTGCGCAAGGCGAAGGAGTTTTTCGCGGTTGCGCTCGTCCATCGCCACAATGAGGTCGAACTTGCTAAAGTCTTCGTAGCAGACGGGACGTGAACGATGGGTGAGCTGATAGCCATGACGTGCGGCATGGGCACGCATGCGGCTGTCAGGAAGTTCTCCTTCGTGGTAGTCAATGAGACCCGCAGAGTCGGCAACGACTTCGGCTGACTTGCCTTGGCGGCCGGCAAGCGTGCGGAATATCTCTTCGGCCGTGCAAGAGCGGCATATGTTTCCCAAACAAATGAAAAGCACGCGGTGTTTGGGCTTTGAGTTGGAAGTTTCCATGGGAGTTGATGTCTTTCAATATGAAACTGCCTTGCATCGCTTTTGCGCAATGCAAGGCAGCCTGTTGTGTGTATGAGGGTAATGCGCTTAGCGCACGAGTTTGCGGGAGAGGGAAGCTGCGGTGGTCTTGATGTTCACCACATAAACGCCGGGAGCGTAACTGCTAAGGTCTACCACTTCTTCTTCGCCACGACGAGGCGATTCGATGCGCTTAGTTGAAACCACCTGGCCGTTCATGCCAACGATTTCGATTGTAGCGAAAGTTTCGTCGTTGTTGAAAAGAACCTTCCATGAGGAAGTACCTTTCTGGAGCGACACGGGAGCTGTGGTGTTCATAGCCTGTGCGATGCCAGAGGACTTGCCCATTTCGATGGCTTTCTTCAAACCGGCATAAGCGTCTACCTTACCATAGCCGAAGTCGGCATTCCATCCTTCTTCGTTCATCGTACCCGTATAGGTATCCTGAATGGAAGTGGTGCGCACGATTTCTTCTATGTCGGCGGGCGTGAGGTTGGGGTTTGCCTGCAACCAAAGGGCCACGATGCCGGTCATGGCGGGAGAAGCCATTGACGTACCGCTCATTTCGCCGTAGTAGTAGCTCTTGCTTCCTGACGTTACCTTGGCCACTACATCGCCGGCATTGTCCTTCACACTGGTATCGGTGGAGTTGAAAGCCGAAATGACGCCACCGCCGGGAGCTGCTACGAGGGGCTTCACGCAAGAAGTGTTGATGGAGGGTCCAGGGCTGGAGAAGTTGGAAATGCCCTTTGCCTTACCAATGGAAAGAGTCGCAGTACTACCGCTGAGGTTGCGGAAAGAAGTGGCGGCATTGTAAGAAGCCACGGCTATGGTCTTGGAATTACAAGCTGCGCCTTCGCCCACGAGATAGCTCTCGGAGGGTTTCTGAATTTTGTAGGAAGAAAGACTGCTCAAGCTCGTGCCGAACTCACAAGATGTGTTGTCGGTGGTGCTGTTGAGCCAAGCGTGATAGCCGTTGCCTTTCTTACCCGTCACCTTTATTACGAAATAATAGGTGCTGGAAGTAGTCACACCGAGCGTCTGTGCCAGATTGCTGATGTAACCGGTGAGGCGGTAGTGCTGCTTGTTGTTGAGTGAATTCACTTCGTCCGTAATGGAGAAGCCGGAGTTGCGGAGCTGTGTGGTAGTGGGAACGTATTCCTTGCTTGCCGTCTTGATAATGGGCTGGAACGTGAGTTCCTTCGTACCGTTGTCGTTCATGCTCCACAAGTCGAGCATAAAGCCTTTCACGGAGTTGCTCGAAGAGGGCTTGATGTACACGCTCTTTACTTCGTCGTCTTCGTCAAATTCGGCCATGGCGTGAATTTTGTCGGCACGTTCGTTACCGGCAGCAGCTACCATAATGCCGCCTTTACCGCAGAGAGCGTCCATGTTCTGGCTGGCCGACGTTGTTCCGTCGTGAGGACCGAGATGTCCGCCGAAGCTCATGTTGAGGACCCAAGGTTTGCCGGCTTCTTCGGCATATTTCTTGATGGCTTTGGCACGTGTGAGCACGTTGCTGTCGGAGAAGTCGCTGGAGCAAAGGAGCAATTCTGCAGCGGGAGCCATGCCGTAGTAGTCGTTGTCCTTGACCTTGGCGCCGGCAGCGATGTTGGCAACGTGTGTGGCGTGGCCGTGGGCAGAAGTGCTGTACTGGTCGCCTGTGGTGGGCAAGGTGGTGCTGAACTTAAGACCGCTGAAGTAGGAGGCGTGACCTTTGAAAGCGATGTGGTCGTACTGAAAACCTTGGTCAATCACACCTACCACAACGCCTGTGCCGTCGAAGGGTGTGTCGAGTCCGGTTCCGGCGTGAACGTCGTCGACATTCGTCATTGAGCGTGCATTTTTCATCAGAAGATGGTGCTGCACGTCGGCTGCGATGTATACCACTTCGGAACGCTCGGCAAGTATGGGAACGAACTTGGCGGGAATCTTAGCCACGAGACATTTGTCGGAAATTTCTTCGGCTTCGTAGCCTTCGCCCTTGATGTAATCTACCAAGTCGGCAGCGCCACTTGTCACGTTGATAATTACGCCGCTCAGGGTTTCCTTCGTTACGGCAGTTCCGTTGGATGCCGGTGTGCGCTGCACGCTTTG
This sequence comes from bacterium, assembly GCA_963656685.1. Taxonomy (GTDB): domain Bacteria; phylum Bacteroidota; class Bacteroidia; order Bacteroidales; family Bacteroidaceae; genus Alloprevotella. The sequence continues at coordinate 71,027 of CAVKJJ010000003.1, forward strand.
TGTGGCGATAAGTTCGTCGAACGTACCGTCCCACTTGCGGTCGGTGTTCTTCACCACGAGGTCCTGTGCCAGGAGCGAGGGGGTGAGAAGTGCAAGTGCGCTCACGACTAACAGTTTCTTGTTCATCTTGCGTTGTGTTGTTATTTCGGTTGATTTCGTTGCTGTTGTCTATTTGTTTGGACGCTTCGTGCCCAAAACGGCACAAAGGTAGTGATTATTTGTGAGAATGAGCAAATAGTCAGCGGCAATATAGGCTATTGCCGTTCAAAGGTTTAGGATATTTGAGCAATTGGCTTTAAAAAGTGTTGCAAGGAAAAAGAAAAAATCCGGAGCGAGACTATACATTATATATAGTGTCACTCCAGATTTTCTATTGCTGCATTACGCCATAACTGTTACAACTTTACGTGGGCTCCTGCCATGAGGAGGAAGCCAGGCTGTCGGACGTTGGCGAGGTCGAAGTAGCGATGGGCGGTGAGGTTTGTCATGTCCACAAAGACGGACCATCGGGGCTGCGTCCACTGTACCTTGCAGTCGAGCAGGGCATGTGTACCGTAAGGGCGGAGTTCACCCGTGGCTTTGAGGTCTTTGTAGACGAGCCAGTTGCCTTCGCGTTGCTGCACACGTAGCGTCCATTGGGCGGAAAGGGCCGAGACGATGCGGTGGGAAAGACGCGCCACGAATTTGTGGCGGAGATATTCGAGCGCATAGTTCGACTTGAAATAGGCTTCGCCTTCGAGTCGGTTCTGCGTAATCCAGGCGTATGAAAGGTCGAGGCGTGTGAAAGGCTGGCGTTTGCCCCACCACTCAGTGAGGTTGAGCGCCGCATCGAAGCCTGCACCGAAGTTGTCGAGTTTGAAGGAAGTGGCGTGGTATTTGTCGTCGGCGCTATACATCACCCAGTCTATCATGTGGTTGCCGTGCTGATAGTGGGCTTTGAGATGGAGGGTGAGCACGCGGTTGACGAAGTCGGCGCCGAGGCGTACGGCGGAGCATTCTTCGGGCTTGAGTCCGACGTTGCCTTCTTGCGTGGGGCTTTTGTACCAAAGGTCGGTGAACGACGGCAGTCGGAGCGACTTGTTCCACGAAGCGAAAAGTCGCCAGGAGGATGAGGGACGGTAACTGAGGTCTACGCCGGGATAGAAACGGAACTTGGAGTCGATGGCGTTGTTGCGCTCTGCCATGACACCGGCAGAGAGGGTGAAACGCTTCCACACGACGTTGTGCTCAAGGAAATAGCTCACGTTAGTGCGGTCGTCGTGTTTAGTGTATTGGCGTCCGTTCTCTTTGGGAATGTCGACGTATTGGTCTTCGGAAAGGTCACGTCCGAGGTTGGTGCTGTAGATACTCTCTTCGCGCACTTCTGCGCCAACGGCCGTGCGTCCGAGCGCCCACTGCGTCCAGGCGTTGAGCGAGGCGGTGAACACGTCGCCGCGGTGGAAGTTCTCGCCCGTCTGCGAATCTTTGATGAGTTGAAAATGGTCGAGGCTGCGCACCCACGAGATTTGTGGCATGAGGTGAACGCGTCCTTTGCTTTCGGCCTGTACGGCAACGAGGTAGCGGCGCGTGGCTTCCCATTGGTTGGGATAGGCAGCGGAGTAGAACGTGTTGGCTCCGAAATCGTTGGCCGTAGCACCGGCTTGGAAATTAAAGGAGAGGTCGCGGCCGTTGTAAGAGAGTTGACCGAAGCCTTTTCCGCCTTTGAACGAACCGTTCTTTACGGCTCCGTCGGAACGTTGGTAGCTTCCGCTTGCCGAGGCGGTCCATCCCCCACCCCACTGCCAGGCGGTGCGTGCCTCTGCGCGGTAGGTATTGTACGATCCGCCTTCTACCGTGGCTTCGAGGGGCGAGGGCTTTTCGCCTCCGTTTTGTGCCGCACTGCGTGTGACCACGTTGATGGCGCCGCTGAAGGCTTGACTACCCATGACGCGCGAAGCGGCGCCTTCGAGAATCTCGATGCGCTCAATGTCTGAAATGTTGAGGGGGAAGTCGGCCGCGTTGTGACCGGTTTGCGGATTTACGATAGGCACGCCGTTGACGAGGAGTGTGATTTGGTCGTGCGTTCCGCCGTCGATGCTGATGTCCGTTTGAATACCAAACCCTCCGCGTTGCCGGACATCTACTCCCGCAGAGAGTTTGAGAAGGTCGTTGACTGTTTTTACGCCCGCAGCTTCGAGGTCGCGCTGCAGGAAGGTAGTCACTTGGCGTGCTGCCACGTCGGCTGCAAGCGGTGCACGGGAGGCCGACACGGCAGCTTCGCCGAGGAGCAGGGTGTCTGCCACGGCGGAGATTTCGGTGGTTCCCGGTTCTTTCTGTCCTTCAACCGAGGCAGCGTTAGCAGCCATCAGGCGGGGTGTGGCGGTAACGATGGTGGCCACGCCGAGCACGCCGATGCGCACTTCGCGGTGAAGAGCGGAGAAGAGGCTCCAGCCCTTGCGGTTGAACTGACGGAAAGTCAAGGTGCACTTTCCTTTGGTTTGTTGTTGCATGAAATGATTTATGAATTAATAAAAATGAATAGGTGCAATCTGTGCATTATTCGTCTTTCCAAAAACTGGGCGTGAGGGGGAGGAGGAGTGAGAATATTTCGAGACGTCCGGCGAGCATGAGGAAGGAGTTGAGCCAAAGGGTGGCGTCGTTGAGACTTCCCCAGGAGGAGAGCGGACCGATGGTGTGGCCTATGGTAGGCCCTATGTTACTGAACGAGGAGATGGCAATGCCGAAGGCGTCGAGCAGCGAGAGGCCCATGCTCACCATGATGAAGCACGAAACGATGATGAGGAGGAAATAGACGATGAAGAATACGAAGACGGTGCGTGCCGTCTGCGCCGTGACAATGCCGTTGTTGATGCGCACGGGGAGCACGGCATGAGGGTGGAGCATTTGGCGAAATTCGTTGCGCGTCACTTTCCACGCCGTGAGTATGCGTATACACTTGAGTCCGCCGCTTGTACTTCCGGCACAGGCGCCGATGATGCTGACCATTGAGAGGATGAGCCAAGTGACGGGATGCCATATCATAAAGTCGTCTTCGGTAAATCCTGTGGTGCTCTGCAGCGACGCTGTGTTGAAGAAGCCGCAGCGAAGCGCATCGCTGAGGTTCATGTGGTGAACGAAGTGGAGAATGCCGGTGAGGCTGACGGCTGAAACGAGGAAGAGGAGGATGAAGCAACGCAGTTCGCTGTCGTGCCACACGGCGCGGAAGCGACGTTTGATGAAGAAGAGGTAGAGCACCGTGTAGTTGATACTAGCGAGAAACATGAATACGGTGGAAATCCATATGATGGTGGGCGACTTGAACCACGCGAGCGAGTCGGTGTGGGTGGAGAATCCTCCTGTGCCGATGGTGGCAAGTCCGTGGTTGACAGCGTCGAAGAGACTCATGCCGCCGAGTTTGTAAGCAATGGTGCAAAAGAGCGTGAGGAGGAGATAGAGCGACCATATCCAGCGCGCCGTGGTACTGATGCGGGGATGTAGTTTGTCGGTCTTTAGTCCCGTAGCCTCAGCGGAAAAGAGTTTGAGGTCGCCACCGCCGATGTTGGGTAGAATGGCAATGGTGAAGAAGACGATGCCCATACCGCCGAGCCAGTGGGTGAGGCTTCGCCAAAGAAGTATGGAATGGGGAAGTGCTTCGAGGTCGCCGAGCACGGTGGCGCCGGTGGTGGTGAAGCCGGACATGGTTTCGAAGAAGGCGGCTGCCACGCGCGGTTCGTATCCTCCTATTATAAAGGGGAGCATGCCGACAACGGAGAATACAATCCACGTCAGCGATACGATGAGGAATCCGTCGCGCCGCCCCATGCGGTTTTCGGCATGTCGGCCGCAGAAGCGCAGTATGGCTCCCGTGGCGAAGGCTACGGCAACGGGCACACCGAACGTGAGGTGGTGCGTTTCGCAGAACCAGAAACCCATGCCGAAGCAGACGAAGAGGAGCAATGCTTCGAGGTAAAGCAACGTGCCGAGCGCACGGTATATAATAGGTAAGTTAAGCATGAGAGGAGGGTGCGCTTTGCAATGTGCAAATGTGGCGCTTTGCGAATGTGGCGCTTTGCGAATGTGCAAATGTGCGAATGTGCAAATGTGCGAATGTGCAAATGAGATGCACATTTGAGCGCGAGCGATTTGCTGATAAGCAAGTTGATGTATTTTTTGTCAAGAATCAGACCAAGTTGTTTTTAACCATGACTTAATTCTCTAATTCTTGACTTTTAAAAGAATCGCTAAGTTGTTCTTTACATTACTTGAAGAACTTCTCGAGTTTCTTTATTCCGCCTTTGAGGCAGAAAGCCACGACGTTGTCGCCGGGTTGTATTTGAGTTTGTCCGTTGATGAGTTGTCCGTTTCCTTTGCGCACGAGTCCGCCGAGGGTGACGGAGGAAGGGAGGTCGATGTCCTTTACGGGGCGCTGCGTGATGCGTGCGCCTTCTGGCACGAGGTATTCCGCCACGTCGGCATTGGCCACGGTGAGACTTTTTACGGAGGTGATGTCGGCCTTGAGCATCATGCGGTAGATGTGGCTGGCGGCAAAGGTCTTTTTGTTGATGATGGTGCCTATGTCGAGGCTTTCCGCCATGCTGATGTAGTCGGTGTTTTCGACCATGGCGACGGTCTTTCTCACACCGAGGCGCTTGGCTGCCAGACAGGCAAGGATGTTTGTTTCGGAGTTGTCGGTGAGCGCGGCGAAGGCTTGTGCCTTGCGTATGCCTTCCTCCTCGAGGAGGGAGAGGTCGCGTCCGTCGCCATGAATTATCATGGTGTGGCGGTTGGTGACCACTTCGTTGAGGCGTTCGGCACGGCGGGCATTGCTTTCAATGATTTTGGCGTGCATATAGTCGGGCATGGAGTTGACGAGATGCACGGCGGTGCTTGGGCCTCCCATGACGAAGATGTTTGCCACGTCGGGATATTCCTCTTTCCCTGCGATGTCGCGGATGTAGTTGACATACTTAGGCGTGGTCATGAAGTAGACGATATCCTGTTCGAGTATGCAGTCGCCTCCGTGGGGAATGAGGGTGTCGTCGCCTCGTTTGATGGCCACGATGTGGTAGGGGGAGTCAGGGCCACAGAGGTCCTTGAGGGGAATGTTGAGGATGTGTGCCGTTTTGCGGAGTTTCACGCCCAAGAGGATGAGGGCGCCGTTTTGCACTTCCCACCATTGGCGTATCCAGCTTCGCTTGATATTGTGGAGAATTTCCTGTCCGGCGAGCATTTCGGGATAGATGATGGAGTCTATGCCGACGGTGCGGAAGAAGTCGCGGTGCTCGGGGAGGGTGTATTCGTAGTTGTCCACTCGTGCCACGGTTTTCTTCACACCGAGTTTTGAGGCGAGCATGCAACTGGTCATGTTGTGTGCCTCGTCGGGTGTCACTCCGATGAAGAGGTCGGCACTTCCCACCTCGGCCTGTTTGAGTGCGGAGATGGACGAGGGAGGAAGCGGAAGGGTGAGTATGTCGAAGTTGGAGGAGATGTCCTCCAGTCTTTCGGGCGACTCGTCCATGAGCGTGATGTCGTGGTGTTCGCGCGAGAGGAGTTTGGCAAGGTGTGTGCCTACGGCTCCCGCTCCTGCTATGATGATTTTCATGTTTTCGTTCTTTCAGTCACCAACCATATTTATTCCGCACAGGCAAGAATGGCTTGCGCCATGCTGTCGGCGTCGAGTCCAACGAGGCGTCGGAGCTGACCTACGCTGCCGTGTTCAACAAACGCGTCGGGAAGTCCGAGGCGGACGATGGAAGGACGGTAGCCGTGGTCTTCCATCCATTCGAGCACTGCCGATCCCATGCCGCCCATGCGCACACCGTCTTCAACGGTGACTATGCGGCTGAACTGCCGGCCTATGGTGTGGAGCATTTCTTCGTCGAGGGGTTTGAGGAAGCGCAGGTCGTAGTGTGCCACGCTGAGCGAGGCGTTCTCGGCCTCCACCTTGCGGATGGCTTCGGCGGCGGTGGTGCCTATGGGACCGAGCGTGACGACCGCCACGTCTGTGCCTTCCTTGAGCACGCGGCCACGGCCTACGGGCACTTCTTGGAGCGGACAACGCCAGTCGACGAGCGTGCCGCGTCCGCGCGGATAGCGTATGACGAACGTACCTTTGTCGGGTAGTTGTGCGGTGTACATGAGTCGGCGTAGTTCTGCTTCGTCGTAGGGCGAACAGATGGTGAGTCCGGGCACGGGACGGAGTGCGGCAAGGTCGAACGCGCCGTGGTGGGTGGGACCGTCTTCGCCCACGAGTCCGGCGCGGTCCAGGCAGAGCACGACGGGGAGTTTGAGGAGTGCCGCGTCGTGGATTACGTTGTCGTAAGCACGCTGGGCGAATGCCGAATAGATGTTGCAGAAAGGAAGGAGTCCTTCTTTTGCCATGCCGGCGCTGAACGTCACGGCGTGGCCTTCGGCAATGCCCACGTCGAAAGCGCGGTCGGGCATGGCATTCATGAGGATGTTCATGGAACAGCCCGTGGGCATGGCGGGAGTGACGCCGACTATGCGGGAGTTCTTTTGCGCCAATTCGAGGAGGGTTTCACCGAAGACGTCCTGAAACTTAGGCGGCAAGGGCTGCGAGGAGGTTTCGACGATGCGTTCGCCGCTTTCTATGTCGAACTTTCCGGGTGCGTGCCATATGGTTGCTTCTTTTTCGGCGGGCTCGTAGCCTTTACCCTTCCGAGTGTGGATGTGAAGGAGTTTGGGACCACGCATGTCCTTTATCTCACGCAGTATGCGCACGAGTTCTATGACGTTGTGACCGTTGACGGGTCCGAAGTAGCGTATGTTGAGTCCTTCGAAGATGTTTTGCTGATTGGTGAGGAGCGACTTGACGGAGTTGTTGAAACGCAGAATGGTCTGACGTCGCGTCTCGTTGAGAAATCCCCATTGGGTGAGTTTCTGCGACACGCGGAAGCGCAGCCTGTTGTACCAGTTGCTGGTGTGTAGGTGCATGAGGTAGTCCTTCATGCCGCCCACGGCGCGGTCTATGCTCATGTGGTTGTCGTTGAGGATGATGAGCATATTGTTTGGCGTGTCGGACACGTTGTTGAGTCCTTCAAAAGCGAGTCCGCCGCTCATGGAACCGTCGCCTATGAGGGCCACGACATGACGTTTTGCCTCGCCGCGCTTGAGTGCGGCGAGCGACATGCCGAGTGCTGCGGAGATGGAGTTTGAAGCGTGACCGCAGGCGAAGGTGTCGTATTCGCTTTCGTCGGGTGAGGGGAAGGGACGTATGCCGTGGAACTGACGGTTGGTGCGGAATGCATCGCGCCGCCCGGTGAGTATCTTGTGACCGTAGGCTTGGTGGCCGACGTCCCACACGATGCGGTCGTAGGGGGTGTCGAACACGTAGTGCATGGCTACGGTAATCTCTACCGTACCCAACGACGAGGCGAAATGTCCGGGGTTGTGTGCCAGTTCGGCTATGATGTCGCGACGGAGTTCTTCGCATACTTTTGGCAACTCTTCCACTTTGAGTTTTCTGAGGTCGGCGGGAGAGTTTATCTGCTTGAGGTATTTGAAGGAGTTGTCTTGTTGCATGATGAGTTTTTAGAGCGTAGCAAAATTAATGCTTTTTTGCCAAATCATATTCCTTTTGGCAAAGGAATGTGGGTTGCCGCGCTCTACACGCTCTCACAGAGGCGTGTGCGTGCGTTAGTACATGGATTTTGCGAGCTTCGCTTTCAATAGACGTGTAGAGCGTGACGTTTTGAAAACGTCACCCCCATGGAAGGAGCGGGCTGAGAAATCGTGCATTACAATTTTGCGCAAGTTATTTTTTGAACATTACTTCAATAAAAATGATCACTCTACGCGCTGCCGCACAAAAAAGTCCGGCGAACATCCCCTCTTGGGGCGTGTTCGCCGGACTTAGTGAATTTATGCGTATGTTTGTTTCGTTGGAAGAGGCATTACATCATGCCGCCCATGCCGGGGTTGCCCATAGGCATTTCGGGCTTGTCTTCTTTCTTGTCGCAGATGACGCATTCGGTGGTGAGGAACATACCGGCTACCGAAGCGGCGTTCTCGAGAGCCACACGCGTTACCTTGGCAGGGTCTACCACACCGGCTGCGCGGAGGTCGCCGAACTCTTCGGTCTTTGCGTTGTAGCCGAAGTTGCCTTCGCCTTCGCGCACCTTGTTGACGATGACTGCACCTTCAACACCTGCGTTGCGGCAAATCTGACGGAGAGGTTCTTCGATGGCACGGCGTACGATGGCGATACCGGTGGTCTCGTCGGCGTTGTCACCCTTGAGTCCGTCGAGTGCCTTCTGAGCGCGGATGTAAGCCACGCCACCGCCGGTCACGATGCCTTCTTCGACAGCTGCACGGGTGGCGCAGAGTGCGTCGTCGCAGCGGTCTTTCTTCTCTTTCTGTTCGGTTTCGCTGGCAGCGCCCACTTCGAGCACGCAAACGCCTCCGGAGAGTTTGGCAAGACGTTCCTGGAGTTTCTCCTTGTCGTAAGAACTGGTAGTGTTGGCCATCTCGTTCTTGATTTGGCTGATGCGCTCCTGGATGTTCTCCTTGGCACCCTTACCGTTGACGATGGTGGTGTTCTCCTTGGTGATGGTGACCTTCTCGGCCGAACCGAGCATGTCGATGGTAGCCTGTTCGAGCTTCAAGCCCTTATCCTCGCTGATGACTACACCGCCGGTGAGCACGGCGATGTCTTCGAGCATGGCCTTGCGACGGTCGCCGAAGCCAGGAGCTTTCACTGCGCAAATCTTGAGTTGTGTGCGCAGACGGTTCACTACGAGGGTAGTGAGTGCTTCGCTGTCAACGTCCTCAGCGATGACGAGGAGAGGACGTCCGCTCTGTACGGCGGGTTCGAGGATGGGGAGGAAGTCTTTGATGTTGGAGATCTTCTTGTCGTAGATGAGGATGTAGGGATTTTCCATCACGCACTGCATCTTCTCTGCGTCGGTCACGAAGTAGGCTGAGAGGTAACCGCGGTCGAACTGCATACCTTCAACGGTCTTGAGCACGGTGTCGCGGCCCTTGGCGTCCTCAATGGTGATTACGCCGTTCACGCTTACGGCGCGCATACCGTCGGCAATGAGCTTACCGATTTCGGCGTCGTTGTTGGCAGAGATGGTAGCCACCTGCTCAATCTTGTCGTAGCTTTCGCCCACCTGTTCGCTCTGGGCCTTGATTTCGGCAACGACCTTGGAAACGGCCTTGTCGATGCCGCGTTTCACGTCGAGCGGATTGGCACCGGCGGCTACGTTCTTCATGCCTTCGGTGAGGATGGCCTGGGTGAGGACAGTGGCGGTGGTTGTACCGTCGCCGGCGTCGTCGCCAGTCTTGGAGGCTACGCTCTTCACGAGCTGTGCGCCTGCGTTCTGGAAAGCGTCTTCAAGTTCTATTTCCTTGGCTACGCTCACACCGTCCTTGGTGATGCGGGGTGCGCCGAACTTTTTGTCGATGACCACGTTGCGGCCTTTCGGGCCGAGGGTTACTTTGACTGCATTTGCAAGTGCGTCTGCACCTTCGCGAAGACGTTCGCGGGCGTCTACGTCGTATACTATTTCTTTTGCCATGATTGTTCTAAGCTTTTCTTGGATTGGAGTTGTATATATAATAAGGTGTGCTTCCGCGCTGCCTTGACGGCGCTTGGCGGAAACGTGCCGTCGGCGTTATGCCAGTACGGCCAACACGTCGCTTTGACGCATGATGAGGTACTTTTCGCCGTCGAGTTCTACTTCGGTACCGGAATATTTTCCGTAGAGCACTTTGTCGCCGGCCTTGAGCACCATTTCTTCGTCTTTCGTGCCGTTGCCTGCGGCGAGCACTTCGCCCTGAAGGGGCTTTTCCTTAGCGGTGTCGGGGATGATGATACCACCTGCGGTTTTCTCTTCTGCGGGAGCGGGCTTTACAAGCACGCGGTCTGCTAACGGTTTGATGTTCATGATTGATCTATGTTTTTAGTTGTTTATATCTTGTTTCTTGAGTTCCCTCGTGCCTTTGCCTTCGGGCGCTCACCAACCCCATTTGCCAAAAGCGTGCCAAAAACGCTTGCCAGGGTGCTTTATTTTTATGAGGCAAGGCGGAGCGTGACAACTTTGTCAGTTCTTGCGCCACAATGTCATATTTTCCATTGCGCGGATTAGGGAAATGACGAGCTGCCATGGCTTATTTCCTAAAATACGACTTTCAGAACAAAAAGGAGATAAAATATATTGACAATCTCATACTTCAAAATAGCAACGAAACGGGAGCTTTTTTGCCGTTTTGGGCACGCTGTCGTCACTCCAACGTAGCTCAAAAAAATTCCAAGGCTTGGAATTTAAATTTGCTGCCTTGGAATTTTCACGGGATGCCTTGCAATTTTTCTTTCCTCAGAGCAAAATTTTGCAACGTGGCAGGCATTTATGCGCATAAACGGTGTATATGCAAAATTGCAAGCCTTTTCGTGCAGAGGGGATGCATATTTATGCAACGCGTGGCTGGCGCATTTCGCGCAAGGTGGGAAGACGAACGAAAATAAACGATTCTCGCAAGGTTTTTTGGCGGCGGGGAGAAAAATCTTGCCGAAGTTTTCACCAGACTAACTTATTTACAAAGTGTTTTTTGCACGGCCGCGCCCTCCATGGGGGTGACGTTTTCAAAACGTCACGTTCTACACGAGCTATGAGGCGAAGCACGCAAAACCGTCCGTGACGGCGTGTAGAGCGCGAGGTTTTGAAAACCTCGCCCCCATAGAAGGCGCAACTTTCTAACCTACACAAATTGCATAAACCGACCGAAACTCGCCAAAATATGCAGTAATTATGCATAAATACTCCTGTTATGCAGAATTTCTCTGCATATATTCTTTTCGGTCTAAGAAAACTCTGTAACTTTGCGGCACAAAAAGATAAACCCACACAATGAGCAACAGAATAGACCGACTCGAAATGATTCGCGTGATACTCTCCAGCTCGGAGATGCGCAGTCACGAACAAATCCTTTCAGAGCTTGCAAAAAACAAAATCAACGTGACGCAAGCCACACTCTCGCGCGACCTCTCAAAGCTCCACGCCATGAAGGTCATCACCACCGACGGCTACCGATACGTACTCCCCGGCAACCCCCTCTACCGACGTACCATGCGACCGGAAACAGTTCCGCAATTTCTGCGCAACACCGGATTTGAACGAATCGACTTCTCTGGAAACCTCGCCGTGATGCACACCCGCCCAGGCTATGCCGGCGGACTGGCTTCGGACATCGACGCACATCACCTCAGCAGCGTGATTGGCACCATTGCCGGCGACGACACCGTGCTCATCGTAGTGGCCGAAAACACCGACCGACAGACGTTCATCAACGAACTCGCCACCATCGTGCCGGCCGTAAAGAGCATTTTACTCTAATTTCGAGCTCTGATTTCGATTTTCCCCTTACACATTATATATAAGGTGTAGCAACACACCCCACACAACACACACTGGACAAGACAATGGAAGAATACAACGACGGAATAACCGTGACCGTTGCCGACGCTTCACATGAAAAATACGTCGACACCATACTCAAAACCATCACCGACGCCGCAAAAGTGCGCGGTTCGGGCATCGCTAGCCGCACACACGAATATGTAGCCACAAAAATGAAGGAACGCAAGGCCATCATCGCCCTCTACGGCGAAGAGTTTGCCGGTTTCTGCTACATCGAAAGTTGGGAAAACAAACAATACGTGGCCAACTCGGGCCTCATCGTAGTTCCCAAATTCCGCGGTCACCACCTCGCCACACGCATCAAGCGCCTCGCCTTCTCGCTGAGCCGCGTGCGCTGGCCGAAAGCCAAGATTTTCGGCTTGACAAGTTCCGGTCCCGTCATGCGCATCAACACCTCGCTCGGCTACGTGCCGGTGCCCTTCAGCGAACTCACCCAGGACGACGAGTACTGGAAAGGCTGCGGCACCCCCGAACAGCCCTGCTGCATCAACTGCGACGTGCTCGCCCGCACCAACCGCAAGTACTGCGTGTGCACCGGCATGCTCTTCGACCCCGCACGCCACCCCGACACGCCGCTGCCCGTGGAAATTCCGCAGGACGTCATCGACTTCATCCACAGCCACGAGCAGTAGCAGCACACTACCCCACCCCCGTTAACCAACACACACCAACCGAACAAAACCACGTATATAAGATATGAGCAAGAAAGTAGTAGTGGCCTTCAGCGGCGGACTCGACACGTCCTACACCGTGATGTACCTGGCCAAAGAAAAAGGATATGAAGTATATGCCGCCTGCGCCAACACCGGTGGCTTCAGCGACGAGCAGCTCCGCACCAACGAGGAGAACGCCTACAAGCTCGGCGCCACAAAATACGTGACGCTCGACGTGACGCACGACTACTACGAGAAGAGCCTCAAGTACATGGTCTTCGGCAACGTGCTCCGCAACAACGTGTACCCCATCTCCGTTTCGTCCGAACGCATCTTCCAGGGCATGGCCATCGCACAGTATGCCAAAGAGATTGGCGCCGACGCCATTGCCCACGGTTCCACCGGCGCCGGCAACGACCAGGTGCGCTTCGACATGACGTTCCTCGTGATGTGTCCCGACATGGAAATCATCACCCTCACACGCGACGGCAACCTCTCACGCCAGGAAGAGGTGGACTACCTCAACAAGCACGGATTCTTCGCCGACTTCACCAAACTCAAATACTCCTACAACGTGGGCATCTGGGGCACCAGCATCTGCGGCGGCGAGATTCTCGACTCCGCACAGGGACTCCCCGAGACGGCCTACCTCAAGCAGGTCACAAAGGAAGGCTCCGAACAACTCAAGCTCACCTTCGAACAAGGCGAACTGAAAGCCATCAACGGCGAACGCTACGACGACCCCATCCAAGCCATCCGCAAGGTGGAGGAGATAGGCGCTGCCTACGGCATTGGCCGCGACATGCACGTGGGCGACACCATCATCGGCATCAAAGGCCGCGTAGGTTTCGAAGCCGCAGCACCGGCCCTCATCATCGGCGCACACCGCTTCCTCGAGAAGTACACGCTCTCCAAGTGGCAGCAGTACTGGAAGGACCAGGTGGCCAACTGGTACGGCATGTTCCTCCACGAGAGCCAGTACCTCGAACCCGTCATGCGCGACATCGAGGCGATGCTCACCTCCTCACAGCGCCACGTCAACGGCACCGTCATCCTCGAACTCCGTCCGCTCGGCTTCAGCACCGTGGGCGTGGACAGCAAGGACGACCTTGTGAAGACGAAGTTTGGCGAATATGGCGAAACGCAGAAAGGCTGGACCGCCGACGACGCCAAAGGCTTCATCAAGGTGCTCAGCACACCCCTCCGCGTGTTCTACACGAACCACCCCGACGAACAGGCGTAACGAAATTGGACTCATGATAAGAATAGGAATCATTGGCGGAGCCGGCTACACCGCCGGCGAACTCTGCCGCCTTCTGCTCAACCACCCCGAGGCGGAGATTGTCTTCGTCAACAGCGAAAGCAACGCAGGCAACCTCCTCACCGACGTACACGAAGGACTCTACGGCGAAACGACCCTGCGCTTCACCGATGCGCTCCCCTTCGACGAAGTGGACGTCGTGTTCTTCTGCTTCGGCCACGGAAAGAGCATGCAGTTTCTCCGCGACCACTACCTACCGCCCGACGTGCGCATCATTGACCTCGCACAGGACTTCCGCCTCGCCGCCGACGACAACGACTACGTCTACGGACTGCCCGAACTGAACCGTTCGCTCATCACGAGCGCACAGCACGTGGCAAACCCGGGATGCTTTGCCACCTGCATACAACTCGGACTTCTGCCCCTCGCCGAAGCCGGACTGCTCAGCGGCGACATTGCCGTGAACGCCATCACAGGCTCCACCGGAGCTGGCGTAAAGCCCGCCGCCACCACTCATTTCTCCTGGCGCTCGGGCAACATGAGCATCTACAAGGCTTTCGAACACCAGCACGTGCCGGAGATTGTGCAGTCGCTCCAGCAGTTGCAACCCGACTTCAGCGGCGAGATTGACTTCATACCCTACCGTGGCGACTTCCCCCGCGGCATCTTCGCCACGGAGGTCGTAAAATGCGACGCACCGATCGAAGAAATCGAAGCGCTCTACCGCGACTTCTACAGCGAGGCATCCTTCACCCACTACATCGACCGCGCCGTCGACCTCAAGCAAGTGGTCAACACCAACAAGTGTCTCATCCACGCCGAGCGCCACCGCGACAAGCTCCTCGTCACCTCATGCATTGACAACCTCCTCAAAGGCGCTTCCGGACAGGCCGTGCAGAACATGAACCTCATGTTCGGACTCGAGGAAACCACCGGACTGCAACTCAAAGCCGTGGCGTTCTGACAACAAGGTTCTAATTTGAAAAGAATAAAACTCCCCCACATTGAAACTATTTCCCGTATACCCTCTCTTCGATATCAACATCGTGCGTGGCAAAGGCTGCCACGTATGGGACGACAAAGGTCAGGAATATCTTGACCTCTACGGCGGACACGCCGTCATCAGCATAGGCCACTGCCACCCCCACTACGTGGAGCGCATGACGGAACAACTCCAAACGCTCGGTTTCTACTCCAACTCTGTGGTGAACCGCCTTCAGGAACAACTGGCGGAACGACTCGGCGCTGCCTGCGGCTACCCCGACTACCAACTCTTCCTCATCAACTCCGGTGCTGAAGCCAACGAGAACGCACTCAAACTGGCATCCTTCCACACGGGCCGCAAACGCGTGCTCGCCGCCGGAAAAGCTTTCCACGGACGCACCTCGCTCGCCGTAGAAGCTACGGACAACCCGAAGATTGTGGCTCCCATCAACGCCAACAACCACGTGACATTCCTTCCGCTCAACGACCTCGAAGCTTTCTCTGCCGAGATTGCCAAAGGCGACGTGGCAGCCGTCATCGTGGAATGCATACAGGGCGTGGGTGGCATACGCATGGCCACAGCAGAGTTTATGCAAGGACTACGCAAGGTGTGCGACGACTACGGCACGGTGCTCATCTGCGACGAGATACAGTGTGGATACGGACGCTCCGGACGCTTCTTTGCCCACCAGCACCTCGACGTGCGTCCCGACATCATCACTTGCGCCAAAGGCATAGGCAACGGTTTCCCCATGGCTGCCGTGCTCATCAGCCCCAAGTTCGAAGCTGTCTACGGTATGCTCGGCACGACCTTTGGCGGTAACCACCTGGCTTGCACCGCAGCACTCGCCGTTCTCGACGTGATGGAGAGCGAACACCTCGTGGAGAACGCCGAGCGCGTGGGCAACCATCTGCTCGAAGCCCTCAAGAAACTCCAGCAGACCCATCCCCACATCGTCGACGTACGTGGTGAAGGCCTCATGATTGGCGTAGAGTTCGACCGTCCCATCAAGGAGATGCGCTCACGCCTCGTCCACGAAGGACACGTCTTCACCGGCGCAGCCTCCACAAACATCCTCCGCCTCCTCCCGCCCCTCACGCTCACCGAAGCCGAAGCCGACGAAGCCGTAAGCCTCATCGCACAATTCGACGCATAAAGTAAAGTTCAAAATAAACGAGCAGACGCGCAAACGCTTGATGCCTTGTCAGCATCAGACATTTGCGCGTCTGCTCGTAACGCTCATGGGGGTGACGTTTTCAAAACGTCACGCTCTACACGGCCTCAATCTATAAACCGCTTTGCCAACGGACCGAACTCCTCGATGCGGCGATCACGCAGGAACGGCCACCAACGGCGCACGTTCTCGCTGCGGCGAAGGTCCACCTCCACCACGGCGTTCGTCTCCACGTTCTTCTCCGCACGGAAAAGCATCTCGCCCTGCGGACCAACCACAAAGCTAGAGCCCCAAAAGTCAATGCCGTTCGTCTGGCCGGAAGGATCGTCCTCGTGGCCCGTACGGTTCACGGCCACCACGGGAAGACCGTTCGCCACGGCATGGCCGCGCTGCACCGTGGTCCAAGCCTCGCGCTGACGTTCCTGTTCATCCGGTGTGTCGCTGCTCTCGTAGCCAATGGCCGTAGGATAGATGAGGAGTTCAGCACCTTGAAGCGCCATGAGGCGCGCTCCCTCGGGATACCACTGGTCCCAGCATACCTGCACGCCAAGACGGCCTACGGAGGTGTCGATGGGACGGAAACCGAGATCGCCGGGCGTGAAGTAGAACTTCTCATAATAGGCAGGGTCGTCGGGGATGTGCATCTTGCGGTACTTTCCGGCTATCGTGCCGTCCTTCTCAAACACCACAGCGGTGTTGTGATAGAGTCCCGCAGCACGGCGCTCAAAGAGCGAAGTGACGAGCACCACACCGTGTTGGCGCGCCAACGCTCCGTAGAAATCGGTGGAAGGACCAGGAATGGGTTCTGCAAGGTCGAAGTTGTCCGTACTTTCTACCTGACAAAAATAGAGCGAGTTGTGGAGTTCCTGGAGCACCACAAGTTCTGCGCCCTGGGCACACACGGAGGCAATGTTCTCTGCCAACTTCTTCTTGTTGGCTTCCACGTTGGCCGAGCAGCTCTGCTGCACAAGGCCTATCTTGAGTTTTCTTTCTGTCATAAACTATTGGGAGAAATACAAATGGAAAAAGTTCGGTGGTTTGTGGTACGACAAACTAAGCGAGGAGCGGGCTGAAAGCCCACCACAATGATTGCGTAAGCGTTTTGAGGCGGTTGATGTAGCGGACTTTCAGCCCGCAACCGCACCCTTTATTTTATTAACCCAGGCCGCGTCACTTCGTGCCGTGACCTGGGCTTGCGAATGGTGGGCTTTCAGCCCGCTCCTCGCCCATAAAGTTCGTCCGTTCTATTGCTGAATAACTGCGTAATTATTAATTTGCACCTTATAAGTGAGCATTACTTCTTATCTTTCACGCCTTAAAGACGCCACGGGGGAACTGCATGGTGGCGCAGTGGAGCGAACCGTGCTGACGGATAAGGGCGCGACAATCCACGCCCACCACGTCGCGGTCGGGATAGGCCGAGCGGATGGCTGCGGCTGCGGCGGCATCCTTCTCGGCATGGCCATAAGTGGGATAAAGCACCGTGCCGTCCATCACGAGGTAGTTGGCGTAAGTGGCAGGCAGACGCATGCCGTCTTCGTCAAACGCGGCTTCGGCCATAGGCAGCGGCACAAGGCGGTAAGGCTTTCCGTTCTTGGTGCGGAAGGTCTGAAGTTCGTCCTCCATGGCGGCAAGCGCAGCGTAGTGTTCGTCCTTTTCGTCCTTACACTTCACGTAGGCTATGGTGTCGTTCGGACACAGACGCGCAAGGGTGTCGACATGAGAGTCGGTGTCGTCGCCAGCAAGATAACCATGGCTGAGCCAAAGGAAATGGTCCACGCCGAGGCGCTCGCCGAGAATGCGTTCCACGTCGGCCTGCGAGTAGCGTCCGTCGTTGCGGTTGGGGTTGAGCAGACACTCTGCCGTGGTGAGCAACGTGCCGGCACCGTCGGTTTCTATGCTGCCGCCTTCGAGTTCGAAGTCGAGGCAGTCCACGTACTTCCCGTGGAGCACACCGGCTGCTGCCAAACGGCCATTGATGCTGTTGTCCTTGTCGGCGGCGAACTTTCCGCCCCATCCGTTGAAACGGAAGTCGAGCAACTGCGGACCGTCGTTCGTCACAAGCGTGAGGAAGCCATGGTCGCGCGCCCAAGTATCGTTCGTAGGACATGCGAAATAACGGATGTTCTGCGTGGCACGCGAGGGGAGTTTTTCCTCAAGCAAGCGGCGTACGCTTTCCACCTCAGGGGCAACAATGAGGAGCGGCTCGCGCGTAGCGATTTCAAAAGCCAGACGCACATAGCAGTCCGTCACGTCCTGCAGCATATAAGCCCAGTCCGTTGCGGCATGAGGCCAAGTGAGCTGCACGCCGCTCTGCGGGAACCATTCAGGCGCAAGGGTGCGGCTCAGCGTCACGGAACTTTCGGCATGGGTCTTTCCGCCCAAAAAGAGGCCCAAGTCCAAATCGGCCTGCGGTGCGGAAGGGGGAAGGGAGAATAAAGCCATTGGGGAGTTTCGAAGAATAAAGTTTTCAAATGTAAGGATGACTCAGCGATTATTCACTGATGACAACCTCTCCAGTTTCTTTTGAATATAGTATAGCACGATGCCACAATAAGGAATGTATTTCAGCTTCCCATCTTTGGAGTGCATACTGTTGTACTTTTGCATTTCCTTGGTAAGAATTGCCTTATTCCAAGGTTTATTTCCAACAAGCGATTTCAATCCTCTAATAACGCCCTCCCATGTAGCTCTCCTGTTTGCTTTCAGGATGGGTGTATTAAGGTTTAGCACTTCATTGATTTCGGCATTAAAGAGTTTGTTGGAGGATACGAGTTCGCCATCAATCTTATAGGATAATGTGGCGATAAAGTCCGCATCAAGCAAGTTGAACGATACATCATTGCTTCCTTTCATGCGGTCGCAATGCGCTTCACTACCTGCATGTCCAGGACAACAAACCACCATATTGCTGTAATCCAACTTCTTGTCTGGATGGTTTTCTCTACTTAAGACATGTTCTACCCGATGGTCTTCGGACGAGGCATTGTCCTTACAAGGTATTCGACGCATACAATAAGCGCAAATGTAACCTTGTTCCTGCAATAGAGATTCAACAAGTTTTGAGGTGGCTTGATAGTCTACCCCAGGAGTGGTCCGGTATTCTATCCATTCCTTGGGCTCTTGCTTTTTGGTGATTTTTATCATGACTAATCCTCGTAGAATGACAATGTGGCCTCTATTCTGGACAAATCGGGATTGACGGCACTTCCTCGACGTTCAAGCATTTTTTCCAAGGATTTTCTTGCTTCTGCATATTCTCCATTGTCAATACACTTCTCTATAGCCTTAATTTGGGCATCGACTATAATGTCGCGAGGCACTTGATTCATATACACATCCATAATAGTTGAGGCATCAAGTCCATAAGTGTTCACCTCCACATGGGTATATTGCCCCTTATTAAACTCTATTTTGTAAACCACATTGTCTTCATTCGTTTCGACTGAAGACATAACTAAAGGTGCATGTGTGCTTACAATGAACTGAAGTTTGGGAAAGGATTCGTGTAGCGACTTTAGAATGCGTACTTGAAGTTCTGGATGGAGATGCTCGTCTATTTCATCGATGATTACCGTTCCATAAGTATGTTTATAGGCTTCATCGCCAAACATCACTTTGTTGAGCAATGCACTGCGGAAAGCTAGGTCTACAACGATGCTGACAAGTCTGCGATAGCCATCAGAAAGAAGGTCGGATCGCACTTCCCTTCCATCGCAATAAATAAAATACACTTCGTTGTCATTATCGCGCACTTCCATATTGGCTATAATATTACAACCATTTGGGCCCAATACTGAAGCAACGGCTTTTCGAACACATTCAATCTCCTGCTCTCCTTTCTTGGCTTCTTTCAGCACAAGCAAACGCTTTATCCAACAATCAAGCAACCCCTTACAATCATGACTTTCAAAATAGCCAAAAGAGGGCTTTTGAGGGTATTTCTTAAATTCCTTCTTCTCCTTATCAAACTTTCTTATGGAGTGAATATCTTCAGTCGTAAAGTAAGCAAAAAGGGGCAAGGCATTGCGTTGTATTGCAATACCATCAACTATGTCGTGCGAGTTTTTCTGAAGTAATGCGGCATACTCTTTCAACGGCCTAAGACCAGTCAAGAGATTGCGGGAATTTTTCTTTGATTTCTTTTCTATGTATAAATCAGGGACATCACTACTTGCTGACGACGTGAAGGACTGAATTGACTTTACACTACCATCTGATAGGACTATGTCTGGACAGTCACTTTCATTGAGCTGAAATGCAATGTTTATGGGCTTTTCAGCTGTCTTGACATTCTCATTCTTGATTTCTCTAAAATCATCGTCTGCAGCACTTTTCCAAATGGTATACTCATCACTATAACCGCTAAAAAAAGAATTTGCCACAAGATTGCAGGCTCGCAACAATGAGGTCTTACCTACTGAATTGTCTCCAATCAGCAAATTTATTCCCTTTCGAAAAGTCATAGATTTCTTTTCGTAACAGCGAAAATTGTTTATCGTTATCTTATACATACAAGGGACTGTAAAAAGCATGAACAACAGAGTGAGAATCTATGCCTAACAATGATTGTCTCACTGCCGCAAAGTTACGCTTTTTATTTTTTTCTTTACGACGGTTCCATAACTTACGAAAGTTTCCTACCTCAAAGGAGAAAGGAAACTTTCGTTCGCTTATTATTAGATTTCTTTCTGCTCGCGCAGATAATTGATGAAAGCGTCGGTGGTGTACGACATGCCTTCCACTTTCACTTCCTGTTCGTCGGGGAAGAAGTCAGCACTGTAACCGTCGCCGCCGTGGGTCATGAAGTCGTCGGCCACGAGGTAGTACTGCTTGTTGGCCTTGAGGCGCACACGCTTGCCCTGCGGACTGACGTAGATGAGTTCCTTGACATGGGTGTCGGCATCTTGAACCATTTCCAGGTTGCCCACCTGAAGCCAACCATAGCGCTGGTTGTGCATGCCGAACTCGGCAAGTTCCAAGAGTTGTTTGCCACTGAGGCGGAACACGCGCAGACTGTTGGAGAAGGGCAACACCTCGCCCACGTCGAGCACACTGACGGGACCTTTTACAAAACCGGAACGGATGCTACCAAAATGACTGCAACCGATAATGGGTTCGCTGTCCTTTAGGTGCTTCGCACGCCGGAACTCTTCGGCATAGGCACGACACACGAGTGCGCCCACCTCGCTCTGGCGGTACTTCTTCGTGCGGTCGTGTTCCATATCGGCATGCGCCGTGGTGAGCGTGGTGCCGATGGGGGTGCCACCTGCGGTGCAGGTGTGAGTCAAGAGCGAGTCGATCTGCTCCTGCAAGCGCGCCGGACCGGCTGCGAGCTTTGCCTTAGGCGTGACGCGGAAGGAGCGCGGCTCTACGCTGACGAGTTTCATCGTAGCGGTGTCGACCTTGCAGATGAGGGCACTGATGAAGTCGCCGTGCCAGTGGCCCTGCACCACGGGGATGTGGCTGTCGTTGATGCGGCCGCACACTGTCTCGTGGGAGTGGGAGGAGATGATGCCGTCCCAGTCGCTTGCACGTAACTTCTTGAGTTCGGCCTCGTCAAGGTCGGACCATGCGGGCTCGTGCGTTTGGGCATTGGTGCACGTACCGATGTGGGTGAGCAACAGGCGCACAGTGGCGTCCTTGAGCCGTGCGGCATCGGGCGTAAAAGCCACGGAGTCTATCACCTCGGTGTAACGTCCGTCGAAAGAGAGCCCTGCCAAGCGGCGGGTGCTGGCTTGCTGCGGTGTGGAGGAGGCTATGAGTCCTTCAAAGGCAACGGATACCTTCTTGCCAGGACCTACGGGAACGTCCACGCGGGCGGTGGGCTGCGCAAAGTCGGGTACACGGCCGGTCTTGTTGTCGCGCACGTTGGCGCAGACGTAAGTGATGTCCCAACCTGCGGGACGCAGCGGCGAACTGCCCCACTTTTCGGCGAGCGAACGTTGGCCGTCGTCAAACTCGTGGTTGCCCACGGCGGAGAGACGTATGCCAAGGTCGTTGAAGAACACGGGGAGGAGTGCGCCATGGGTGGCGTTGTAGAAATAACTTCCACCGAAGTTGTCGCCAGCTGATACGGTCACGTGGTAGGGATAGACGCTCTTGAGGGAGTCAAGCGTCTGCCACACGGTGGGCGCACCGGCAATGCCTTTGTGGTCGTTACGCACAAAAGCTCCGTGAAAGTCGTTGATGGAGAATACTGCCACGTCGACGGTCTGCGCTGCCACAGGGGCAACGGCCAACGCGAGCGCGGCAAGCGTTGTGGTGAATTTCATTATGTAGAAACCTTTTTCTTTTGAAGGACAATAACGTCTGAAGTTCCTGATTTAGATTGTGCGAGCTTTTGAATGCGCAAGCGCCTCGAGATGCAACGCATGGGGGTGAAACGCATGGGGGGCACGTCTCTGACGTGACGCTCTACACGGCCGTCACGGACGGTTCTGCGTGCTACGCTTTGTTTCTTCGCGCACACCTGTCACGTCGGAGACGTGACCCCCATACGCTGTCGCACGCAATTTACGCCGTCAAATCCTTTACGAGCGGCTCACCTGGAGACCGGTCTTGGAAACGCTCATCTCTACGAAGCGCGAAGTCTTCGTGAGCGGATTGTCGTTGAGCATCTTGCGGATGCGCTGTGCCGCCTCGGGATCTTTAGCCACCATATACATGAAGCCGCCACCTCCGGCACCGGGTAGTTTGTAGCCGTAGCAGAGGTCGTCCACGCGGCGACAGAGTTCGTCGATGACGGGCGGATTGGTACCGGCATCGAGCGCCTTGTTCTGTTCCCACGTCTGCATGACCATGCGACCGAACTGCTCGAGATTGCCCATCTGAAGCGTGTCGAACACACTAAGGGCGTGCTGCTTCATGTGGTTGAGGAGGTCGAGATGGCGCGTGTTGTTGAGGAACATGCCACGGACTATTTCGGCAAGAATATTCTTTGCGGTACGCGTCACGCCAGTGTAGTAAAGCAAGTGGCAGGGACGCGTTTCGGGATCGGTGAAGAGGGTGTCGGGGAGCCAGCGCACCACAGCGTTCTGGTCAAAACCAGGCACGGTCTGCAAGAGTTTGAGCCCGTGCATCACGCCGCCGTACTGGTCCTGCCAACCGCCACCGGTGGTGAGCAACTGTTCGAGCACGAGGGTGCGGTTGCAAATCTCGTTCTTGTCCCAAGCTAAACCGCAGAAGTCGCTGAGGGCGCCGAGCACCGTGGCGGCAAGCACACTGCTTGTACCAAGTCCGGAACCGGCGGGAATGGCGGCAAGGAGGGTGATTTCGATGCCGCAGCCGAAGGCTTCAAGTTGCTCGCGCAGCGTGGCGAACGTTTCCACACCGAAGCCGGGCATGAAGCCGGCAAGGGTGAGGGCGGCTTTGGGTATGGAGAAGGGAGAACCTACCTTATTAAAGTGGCCGAGTTCGTCGTAAGTCTCTATGCGTTCCATGGCGCCGAGGTCGATGGAACGGCAGATGACAACGGGTTCCTTGCAGGGCTTCACATAGACCTGAAGGGGAGGTTGTCCGTTGAGTTCTATGGCGAGGTTCACCACGTTGCCGCCTGTGATAAGGCTATAGGGAGGCGTATCGGTCCATCCACCGGCAAGGTCGATGCGCACACTGCTGCGTCCCCACACAATTTGGTCGCTCATGGTGGTCATGCGCGGCTGACTCTTGTGGCGAAGCACGTTTTCGGTGAGTCCTTCGCGGAGAAGGGAGAAGGCTTTGTCGCCGTAAGCGGCAGCTTCGTCGGCAGCCGAGCTCCGCAACACTTCGGAACGGAACATGGCGTCGTGGATGCGCGTCATCAAAGGTGCATCGGCGGGCAGTTGTTCGGGAAGTGCCAGACCTGCAGAGGTGAAACGCTGCGCCATGTCCTTGAGGTTGGTCTGGTAGAACACGCTCTTGCGCCAGTTGCGTGCCACAATGGGCAACGTCTGCGCCTGGAGTTCGCGGCGTTGGGCAAAGAGACGACGCAGGTTGGCATGGATGCTGAGTTCGTCGGCAGCATAGCGCGGCAAGCGGCGCCAAAGTTCCGTAACGCTTGCGTCGGGTTCGTCGGCAAGGAACCACGTGAGCAGTTGCTGAAGTTCGTCGGCACACTCCGTTGCGGGAAACAGGCGTGCTGCCTGCAAGTCGTCGGTACGACCGAGTTCTTCGGCTTTGATGCCGCGGCGCTCAAGCCATTCTCCCACGGGACGCCCCATGAAGAGCGTAGAGGGGGCGCTGACATCGCCACGGAATGCGTCGTCAAATCCATAAGGACGAAGGGCATAGGCTTTTTCGTCTACGGGCACAATGTCAAGGCATACACCCGACGCCAAATGGGCACAGAGCGGAAGGGCGGGAATGCCGGTGATGATGTTGTGGTCCGTGAAGTGGAAGTCTGCGGAGAGATAGGAGTTCTCAATCCATACGCAATGGGTGCTCTCCGTGGGTCGGTTTGTAATGAGGCTATTCTGCGTGAAGACGGAGGTTTGGGGCTTCACGCCTTTCTGAAGGATGAAGCGCTGGTCTTTCACAAGATTTTGTATGGCCACGCTGGAGGCTATCATGTCGGAGCCCGTGCCGTAGTGGTAGAACTCGCCACCGGGAAGGGGAAGTATAACGACCTTGAGGTCGGAGAGCGCACTGTCGGGGCTGGAGGGATTGGAACCAAGGGCACAGCCAAACTCGGAATAGAGGTCGTAGCAGTCGGGCACCTTGAGTTCGCCAGCAGCGGCTTCGGCGTCCATGCCGCACTTATCCATCAGACACTTTACGGCTCGGTCCGAAAGGATCCATACGCCGATGTCCATAAGCATGAAATGGGAAGGCAAGAGTTCGGCTTGCTGCTTAACAGAGGGTTTCTGAAGCATGAAGTCGAGATCGGTGGGACGCTCGCGGTTCATGAGGAACACGCCGTGGTGGGAGGCCTGGACGGGGTCGGCCCAAAGTCCGTAGCATACGACGTCAGCGTCGGGAATGTCCTGCAAAGGTTCGGTGGTACGCAGCAGCACGTCGCCGCTGGCTATGAGGGTGCGCAGTCCTTCGGGTGCCTTGTTGAGAATTTCGGTGTAGAGGGGCATCTGAAGGTCGAGTAGGGTCTGGCCTATGCGTTGGCCGCGCGCCCAACGGAACACGGGAATGGGGGTAAGTACCTTGCCGCTAGGGGCATAGGCGGGAAGGCGGCGACTCTGTCCGCCGGCATGGAGGAGTATGCGTTTTTCCTTTCCGAGCCACTGTGCGAAACTGTCGGCAGGGGCTTCGTCGGCATGGGCGGCTGCGAGGAGCCATGCGGTGCCGCCACCAGAACCGAGTTTCTTGTCGGCGGGGTCGGAAGTACAAAAATATTCGTTTCGGTCGGATTCTGTGATTTCATGGAACGAGCCTACCACGTTGGGAGGCAACGACAGTAATTTCTTCATCGTGAGGTTATCTGAAAAGAGAGAAAAAATAGGGAATATCAAATTGGGCAAAGAGCTTTCACCGATGGTTCGGGAAGCCACGGCTGCCGCAGATGCGCACGGGCATGCTTCAGCCGATTGCGATAAGAGAGGCTCGCGTGGTTTACAAGAACCACCCTAACCTTCTGCAAATATACCCATTTCCGAGTTTCGGCTTAGCGCAATGCGCAACAAATTGCACCGAGATGCCCATAAAAAACACTTGCGCCGCCTACCCTTTTGTCGGGCAGGCGGCGCAAGAGCGTCAATAGCTTAACTATAAACTGACTTAAGTTTCGGATTTAAAATCCAACGGAGATTTATGTGGCAATCTGGCTGTA
>CAVKJJ010000004.1:0-24069 GCA_963656685.1 bacterium
TGGAGGAAAGGAGCGTTGAAATGGCAATGAAAAGAGCAAAAATCAAGTCGATTCCTTACGAGGAATTCAAGGACAACGAGACTTACGAAAAGCTCGTTGAAGAACTCAATGCGGGCGGCGCAAACGTAATCGTGCGCAAGCTCGACGACCTCATCGACTGGGGCCGTTCAAACTCTCTTTGGCCGCTTACGTTCGCTACCAGCTGCTGCGGTATCGAATTTATGGCAGTGTGTGCCGCACGTTACGACATCGCACGCTTTGGTTTCGAGGTGACGCGTAACAGTCCACGTCAGGCCGACGTTATTCTCGTTTGCGGTACCATCACCACTAAGATGGCTCCCGTGCTCCGCCGTCTCTACGACCAGATGGCCGACCCCAAGTATGTAGTAGCCATTGGCGGTTGCTCCATCAGCGGCGGTCCTTTCACCAAGTCGTACCACGTGCTCAACGGTGTGGACAAAATCATTCCCGTAGACGTCTACGTGCCCGGATGCCCTCCGCGTCCCGAGTCGTTCCTCTACGGTATGATGCAGCTGCAGCGTATTGTAAAAGTTGAAAACTTCTTCGGTACCACCAATCGTAAGCAGAAAGACCCCTACAAGGTCGAAGCTGCTGAAAAAGAAGAAGCATTATATAATGAGGAGGAACAGGCATGAGCGAAGAATTGAATCCTACAGCAAATCCCGGAACCGCAGCACAGGATGCCGCCGCTTCCGCACCCAAGGCTGAACAGGCTGCAGCTCCCGCACCTGCCGCAGCTCCCGCCGCAAAACCCGCTGCACCCGCAGCAGAGGCTCCTGCAAAGCCTGCCGCAGCAAAGCCCGCTGTTGCACGTCCCGCAGCGCGCCCCGTAGCACCGGCAAAGCCCGCAGTAAACGAACTCAAACCCAATGAAGTGGCTCCCGCTGACCTTCACGCAGAGATGAAGCGTCTGCACGACGAGAAAGGTATGGATTTCCTCCTCAACCTCGTCGGAGAAGACTGGCAGGAAGATGGTCTCGGTGTGGTATACCAACTTGAGAATACCTCTACAAAGGAACAGGCTTGCATCAAGTGCGTTACCGCTGACCGCGAGAATCCTATGATTCCCTCCGTTACCGACCTTTGGGATATTGCCAATATCTACGAGCGTGAAGTGTACGACTACTTCGGCATCATCTTCACCAACCACCCCGATATGCGTCGCATCTTTATGCGCGAGGACTGGGTGGGCTATCCCATGCGTAAGGACAACGATCCCGAGAAGGACAATCCCTTCGATCCTGAGCACATGACCAACGAACCGCTTTCGGACGTAACGTGCGAGTACGAACTCCAGAGCGACGGTACGGTGAACAAGGTGGAACATGAGATTTTCCATAAGGACGACTACGTTGTGAACATCGGTCCGCAGCACCCCTCAACCCACGGTGTGCTCCACTTCCGCGTGGCTCTCGAAGGCGAGACCATAGCAAAGGTCGATCCCGTGCTCGGTTACATCCATCGCGGTGTAGAGAAAATCAGCGAGAAGTTGACCTATCCCCAAACGCTCGCCCTTACCGACCGTCTTGACTATCTCGGTGCCATGCAGAACCGTCATGCGCTCTGTATGTGTATTGAACAGGCCATGGGCGTAGAAGTTAGCGACCGCGTGCAGGTCATTCGTACCATTATGGACGAACTTCAGCGTATTGACTCTCACATCCTCTTCTTCGGCTGTCTTTGCCAGGACCTCGGCGCAACAACCGCCTTCCTTTACGCTTTCCGCGACCGCGAGAAGATTCTCGACATCTTCGAGGAAACTTGCGGTGGACGTCTCATCCTTAACTACAACACCATCGGTGGCGTGATGTACGACATCCATCCCAACTTCCAGAAGCGTGTGAAGGAATTCATCGTTTGGATGAGAGAGCATATCAAGGAATATCACGACATCTTCACCGGTAACGTCATCTTCCAGAACCGTGCGAAGGGCGTGGGTGTACTTACGAAGGAACAAGTGATCAGCTTTGGCTGCACCGGTGGTACAGGACGTGCTTCCGGTTGGCACAACGACCTCCGCAAGCTTCGTCCCTACGCTGCTTACGACCGTGTAGAGTTCAACGAGATTGTACGCACCGAAGGCGACTCCTTCGCACGTTACATGATTCGTCTGGACGAAATCATGGAGAGCCTCAAGATTATCGAGCAACTCGTGGACAACATTCCCGAAGGCAACTTCCAGGAAAAGATGAAACCCATCATCAAACTTCCTGTCGGCACATTCTACAGCGAAGTGGAAGGAAGCCGTGGCCGCATGGGCGTGTTCATCGAGAGCAAAGGCGACAAGAGTCCTTACCGTTTGCACTACCGTTCTACAGGTCTTCCTCTGGTGGCCGCAATGGACACTGCTTGCAGCGGAAACATGCTCGCCGACCTTATCACCATCGGCGGTACGGTCGACTACGTCGTGCCCGACATTGACCGATAAGTAAGTTTTCAGAGTTGACGTCTGTTACTCCTTTATTATATAGGAGTGCGGATAAACAAACTTCTAAACTCTCAAAAGAAAAATGTTTGATTTCAGTATTGTAACAAACTGGCTTCACGGCTTCTTGACGGGCACTTGTGGCTTTGCCGAGTGGGGCGCAATCCTTACGGAGAGCGTGCTCGTGGCACTCGTCATCATCACCCTCTACGCCGTGTTCGCTATAGCCCTCATCTACATGGAACGCAAGGTCTGCGCTGCATTCCAGTGCCGTCTTGGCCCGATGCGTGTAGGTAAGTGGGGCATCCTCCAGGTGTTCTCTGACGTGTTCAAGATGCTCACCAAGGAGATTATCAGCATGAGACAGAGCGACCTCTTCCTCCACAACTTGGCCCCGTTCCTCGTTGTGACGGCTTCCATGGTCACCTTCTCTTGCCTTCCCTGGAATAAGGGCGCACACATCATCGACTTCAACGTGGGTGTGTTCTTCTTCCTCGCCATGTCGTCAATCGGCGTGGTTGGCATCCTCCTCGCCGGTTGGAGTAGCAACAACAAGTACTCCCTCATCGGCGCTATGCGAAGCGGTGCACAGATTATCAGCTACGAACTCTCCATCGGCATGACCATGCTCGCCATGATTTGCCTCACCGGTACAATGTCCTTCAGCGAAATCTGTCAGGACCAGTACGTCAACGGTTGGAACATCTGTCGCGGACACATTCCCGCAGTGATTGCGTTCCTCATCTACCTCGTAGCAGGTAACGCTGAGTGTAACCGTGGCCCGTTCGACTTGCCCGAGTGCGAGAGCGAACTTACCGCAGGTTACCACACCGAATACTCTGGTATGCATTTCGGTTACTACTACCTCGCCGAATACCTCAACCTCTTCATCTGTGCAGGTATGGCTTCCACCATCTTCCTTGGCGGTTGGGCTCCCCTTCACATCTACGGACTTGAGGCCTTCAATGGGGTGATGGACTACATCCCCGGTGCCGTATGGTTCATCGGAAAGACGTTCTTCGTGGTGTTCCTCCTTATGTGGCTCCGTTGGACTTTCCCCCGTCTGCGAATTGACCAGATTCTTTCGCTCGAGTGGAAGTACCTCGTACCCTTCAGCATGGTTAACCTCATTCTTATGGCACTCTGTGTAGCCATGGGATGGACGTTCTAACATTATGGTTCTAAAAGGTACGGACAACCGTTGCACGCTCACGCAGCAGCACGAAGTTCCCTCCTTCTGAACTCTTAACCTAATCATCCTCATGGAAGAAAAAAGTTATATAGGCGGTGTCGTCGACGGTCTTAAGAGCCTCGGCACAGGTCTGAAAACGACCATGCGCGAACTCTTTACCAAGAAGATTACCGAGCAATACCCTGAAAACCGCGACACGAACGTTATGTTCGACCGTTTCCGCGGTTCGCTCACAATGCCTCACAACGAGAACAATGAGCACAAATGTATAGGGTGCGGCCTTTGCCAGATGGCTTGTCCCAATGGTTCCATCACGGTGACCAGCGAGTTTTACGAAACTCCCGACGGCAAGAAGAAAAAGCGTCTGGTAAAGTATGAGTACGACTTGGGATGCTGCATGTTCTGCATGCTTTGCACCCGTGCTTGTCCTCACGGCGCCATCACCTTCGACCAAAGCTACGAGAATGCAGTGTTTGACCGTTCCAAACTCGTCAAGCAACTCAATCATCCTGGTAGCCACGTCGAGGAGAAATAAACAAGACAAAGTGAAAAGGTCCTCTCCCGCGCTCACCACGCTACCCATTAATAATATATAGGAAGCGGTTAACGCACAGAGCGGACGCTTAAACTCACCAACTACAATGAATTCACAAAACATCATGTTCGTCATTCTGGCAGTGCTTATGGTGCTCTCGTCCATCGCGACGGTGCTGACAAAGAGCATAGTCCGCGCTGCTACATACCTGTTCTTCGTGCTTCTCGGCACAGCAGGCATGTATTTCTTGATGGGCTACACGTTCCTCGGCGCTGCACAGGTCATTGTCTATGCCGGCGGCATCATCGTGCTCTACGTGTTCTCCATCTTGCTGACAGAAGGTGCCAAGGACCAGGAAATCTTCAAGCGCAAACTTAAAGATGCATCCTGGGGTTTTGTGCTCAGCTTCGTAGGCTTCCTCACCTTCATCGGTGTGGTGCTCTCACACGAATGGAAAGCACAAATTCTTGAAGCACCTAGTGAAACGGCCAACGCGCAGACAACCATCTCTGCCATCGGCAACAGCATCCTTTCCTCCGGCAACGGCGGATATCTGCTTCCCTTCGAAGCCGTCAGCGTGCTGCTGCTTGCCTGCATCGTCGGCGCACTCCTCATAGCCCGTAAACGTTAATTGCAAACATTCAGAAAACATCCTTATGATACAATTGGAATATATCCTCATCGTTTCAGCCGTGATGATGTTTGCAGGCGTTTTCGGATTCTTGACGCGCCGCAGCACACTGGCCATACTCCTTTCGGTGGAACTTATGCTCAATGCCACCGACCTCAACTTCGCAGTGTTTAACCGAATGCTTTATCCCGAGGGTAATGAGGGCTATCTCTTCTCGCTCTTCTCCATCGCAATTTCTGCAGCGGAGAGTGCCATTGCAATAGCCGTCATGATCAACATCTACCGAATGGTCAAGAACATTCAGGCCGGTGAACTCGAGAAGATGAAGTGGTAAAAAATTAAGTTGAAAAGTTTGCGAGCCGACCGTATTTCTCATGCCTTATACCTTATATATAGGGTAGAGGCGCAAAGTTTCGGTTAAGCTCAACGACTCTTAAACTACTTGACAATGGATTACACAATTCTTATTCTTTTGCTGCCGTTCTTCTCGTTCCTCCTCCTCGGAGTGTTCGGGAAATACCTCAGCCACAAGACCGCGGGCCTGATTGGTACTGCCGTTCTCCTCGTAGGAGCCATCTTGGCTTACTACACGGCGTTCGAGTACTTCACACAGCCCCGTACGGCAGACGGCGTGTTCCCCACGCTTATGCCCTACAACTTCAAGTGGCTGCCCTTCTTCGTTCAGGGACTCAGCTTCGACATGGGCATCATGCTCGACCCCATCTCGGTGATGATGCTCATCGTCATCACTACGGTCTCGCTCATGGTACACATCTACTCCTTTGGCTACATGCACGGTGAGCGCGGTTTCCAGCGCTACTACGCATTCCTTAGCCTCTTCACCATGTCAATGCTAGGTCTCGTTGTGGCAACGAACATCTTCCAGATGTACATGTTCTGGGAACTTGTGGGCGTATCTTCTTACCTCCTCATCGGTTTCTACTACACGTCGCCCGCAGCCATCGCTGCTTCAAAGAAGGCGTTCATCGTGACACGTTTCGCTGACCTCTTCTTCCTCATCGGTATCCTTATTTATGGCTACTACTGCCATTCCTTTGGATTTGACTTCAAACTCGAAGGTTTTGCTCAGGGTGCCATGATGCTCCCCATCGCCTTGTTCCTCATGTTCATCGGCGGTGCTGGTAAGAGTGCCATGTTCCCCCTCCACATTTGGCTTCCCGATGCAATGGAAGGTCCTACGCCTGTGTCAGCCCTCATCCACGCCGCTACCATGGTCGTAGCAGGTGTGTTCCAGATTGCCCGTCTCTTCCCGCTTTGGATTGAGTACGCTCCCGGAACGCTCCACATCGTAGCTTGGGTCGGTGCTTTCACCGCATTCTATGCTGCAGCCGTAGCTTGCTGCCAGAGTGACATCAAGCGTGTTCTCGCTTTCTCAACTATTTCGCAGATTGCCTTCATGATGGTTTCACTCGGTGTTTGCACCGAGTTCCAGACTGGTCACGAACACGTGGGTTCTCTCGGTTACATGGCTTCCATGTTCCACCTCTTCACTCATGCCATGTTCAAGGCATTGCTCTTCCTCGGCGCAGGTTGTATCATCCATGCCGTCCACAGTAACGAGATGTCTGCCATGGGCGGTCTCCGCAAGTATATGCCGATAACGCACATCACATTCCTCATTGCTTGCCTTGCCATCTCCGGCATACCTCCCTTCTCAGGCTTCTTCTCTAAGGACGAAATTCTTACGGCAGCCTTTGCCTACATGCCCGCTATGGGTTGGATCATGACGGCCATCGCAGCCATGACGGCCTTCTACATGTTCCGCCTCTACTTCGGCATCTTCTGGGGCACTGAAAACAAGGAACTCCACGCTGAGCACACGCCCCACGAGGCTCCGCTCACGATGACGTTTCCCCTCATGTTCCTCGCCGTGGTAACTTGCGTGGCAGGTTTCATTCCCTTCGGTCACTTCGTCAGTGCCGACGGTCATCTCTACGACATTCATCTCGACTGGGATGTGGCAGGCACAAGCATCGTCATTGCAGTAGCCTCCATCTTCCTCGCTACCTACATGTATATGGGAGAGCGTCAGCCTAAGGCCGATGCTTTGGCTGAAAAGTTCCCGAAGCTTCACCGCTGGGCTTACAAGCGCTTCTACATGGACGAGGTTTACCAGTTCGTTACTCACCGCATCATCTTTGCACACATATCAAAGCCCATCGCTTGGTTCGATCGCCACATCGTGGACGGATTCTTCGATTTCCTTGCATGGGGTGCGAATGCTCTCAGCTTCCGTATCCGCGGTCTGCAGAGTGGTTCCGTTCAGCAGTATGCTTACGTCTTCCTGTTCGGCACTTTGATACTTCTTGCAATTATGGCGTTTGCTTAAAATGAGTTGTCGGGAACGGGACTTCGACGGTCCCCTCCCACAAAACACCCAAATTATTCACAATGAATTTCCTATCATTATTCGTATTGATTCCCCTTGTCATGCTGCTTGGCTTGTGGCTGGCAAGAGATGTGAAGGGCATACGTGCGGTGATGGTGACAGGTAGTACGCTGCTGCTCGTCATGGCGGCCTATCTTACCATCAAGTTCCTCGGCGACCGTGCCGCAGGAGCAACTGATGAAATGCTCTATACGGCTTCCTTCAACTGGTTTGAGCCGCTCCACATCAAATATTCAGTCGGCGTTGACGGTATCTCGGTAGCCATGCTGCTTCTTTCTTCCGTCATCGTGTTCACCGGAACGTTCGCTTCTTGGCAACTCAAGCCGCTGACCAAGGAATACTTCCTTTGGTTCACGCTCTTGAGCCTCGGTGTGTTCGGCTTCTTTATCTCCGTAGATATGTTCGCCATGTTCATGTTCTACGAAATAGCCCTCATCCCCATGTACCTCCTCATTGGTGTTTGGGGTAGCGGTAAGAAGGAATACGCAGCCATGAAGCTTACTCTTATGCTCATGGGCGGTTCCGCCTTCCTTATGTGCGGCATCTTCGGCATCTTCTACGGTGCCGGCGGTCAGACGATGAACATCGTTGAAATTGCCAACCACATCAACGGCGCTCATGCCATTCCCCTCGCACAGCAGTGCATCTGGTTCCCCTTGACCTTCATTGGTTTCGGTGTGCTTGGTGCTCTCTTCCCCTTCCACACATGGTCTCCCGACGGTCATGCTTCAGCCCCTACGGCTGTGTCCATGCTCCACGCCGGTGTGCTCATGAAACTCGGTGGCTACGGTTGCTTCCGCATTGCCATGTACCTCATGCCTGAGGCTGCCAACGAACTCAGCTGGATTTTCCTCATCCTCACGGGTATCTCCGTGGTTTACGGTGCATTCAGCGCTTGCGTGCAGACCGACTTGAAGTACATCAACGCCTACAGTTCCGTTTCGCACTGTGGTATGGTACTCTTCGCCATCCTCATGCTCAACCAGACGGCTTGCACCGGTGCTGTGCTCCAGATGCTCAGCCATGGTTTGATGACGGCACTCTTCTTTGCCCTCATCGGTATGATTTACGGACGTACTCACACCCGTGACATCCGCGAACTCAACGGCCTTATGCGCATCATGCCTTTCCTCTCTGTAGGATACATCATCGCAGGTCTCGCCAACTTGGGTCTTCCTGGTTTCTCCGGTTTCATTGCCGAAATGACCATCTTTGTAGGTTCGTTCCAGAATGCTGACACGTTCCACCGTGTGCTCACCATTGCAGCTTGCTGCTCCATTGTTATCACGGCGGTCTACATTCTCCGCGTTGTCGGCAAGATTCTTTACGGAACTTGCACCAACGAACACCACCTCAAATTGACCGATGCCACTTGGGACGAGCGCTTCGCCGTCATCTGCCTCATCCTTGCTGTTGCAGGCCTTGGCCTCGCACCGCTTTGGGTAAGCGACATGATTTCTACGGGCGTAGCTCCCATCGTGGACCACATCCACAATGCAGCTGTCACAGTTTCATCAAGCAATCCTTTCCTCTAAACAACTTCTAATCTAAGATATCAATGGATTATAGTCAATTTCTCTATATGCATGAGGAGTTGTCGCTCTTGGCAGTTATCCTGATACTGTTCATTGCCGACCTCTTTATGTGTCCTGATAAAAAGAGCGGGAAGGGAGTTTACAACACCTGTTTGCCCGTTGTGCTGCTTGCCGTGCACACCGTACTTAACCTGTTGCCCTGCTGTGGCGCAGAAACTACGGAAGCCTTCGGCGGCATGTATCAGTACACGCCGATGATGACCATCATGAAGAGCGTGCTCAACGTGGGTACCATTGTCGTGTTCCTTATGGCACACAAATGGCTCACCCGTGAAGAGAACCTCGTTAAGCAAGGCGAGTTCTATCTCCTTACGCTCTTCACCCTTCTTGGTATGTATTTCATGAT
Source organism: bacterium (assembly GCA_963656685.1). Classification (GTDB taxonomy): domain Bacteria; phylum Bacteroidota; class Bacteroidia; order Bacteroidales; family Bacteroidaceae; genus Alloprevotella. The sequence goes on from CAVKJJ010000004.1 coordinate 9,156, forward strand.
TTCGAGCGGTCACTTCCTGATGTTCTTCATTGGTCTTGAACTCGCTTCTGTCCCCATGACCGCACTTGTGGCCTTCGACAAGAAGCGTTTCGAGAGCGCCGAGGCATCAGCCAAGTTTATCCTTCTTGCACTCTTCTCCAGCGCATTGCTTCTCTATGGCATTTCGCTCATCTACGGTGCAACGGGTACGCTCTACTTCAACCAGATCGGTGCATTGCTCGACGGTTCTTTGCTCAGCATCTTTGGTCTCGTGCTTTTCATTGGCGGTATGGGCTTCAAGATTTCTCTCGTGCCCTTCCATCTTTGGACTGCCGACACCTATGAAGGCGCTCCGACTAGCGTAACAGCTTTCCTCAGCGTCATCTCCAAAGGTTCTGCAGCCTTCGTGCTCCTGACCATCTTCATGAAAGCCTTCTCCAATGCCGACTTGTTCTACAGCTGGAACACCGGTATGTATTGGATTATCGTGGCTTCCATCACCGTGGCCAACCTCTTCGCCATCCGTCAGAACAACTTGAAGCGATTCATGGCATTCTCCGCCATTTCACAGGCCGGATACCTTGTGCTCGCCATCATGGACGGCACGGCACAGGGCATGAGCGCTCTCGTGTTCTATCTCCTCGTCTACATGGTTTCCAACCTTGGCGCTTTCGCTGTGATGACGTCGGTAGAAGAAAACACGGGCAAGATTCAGATTAGCGACTACGACGGACTTTACCAGACCAACCCCAAACTCGCGTTCCTCATGACGCTCTGCTTGTTTTCGTTGGCAGGTATTCCTCCCTTCGCAGGATTCTTCTCGAAGTTCTTCGTCTTTATGGCTGCTTTCAAGGCCGGATATCCTCTCTTGGTATTCATCGCCTTGGCCAACACCGTAATCTCGCTCTTCTACTATCTGCTCATCGTGAAGGCCATGTACATCAAGCCCAATGACAACCCCATTGCTACGTTCAAGAGCGACGGCTACACTCGTGTCGCCCTCTTCATCTGCGTGCTTGGCGTCATTGTTCTTGGTCTTGGTGGCGTGTTCTACAACTACATCCACGGCTTCAGCTATGGCCTCGACACCATTCTCGCTTTGTAATACCAAGGCTTGAAATAACATAATAACGAAACAGAGCCCGGACACTTCGGTAAGTCCGGGCTCTTTTTCGTTCTTAGCGTCTGCTCATAGTCATTTAATCTGTAATTTTGCCTTTGTACATATTTACTGTAACCAAAAGAGCCAGAGTATGAAGATACGTCAGACATATCAAAACCTTTTGCACATCTCCTCTGCGAGTATGACATTGGTAACGCTTGTCTTAGCAAGCAGCTTTTTCTCATGCAGCGATGAAGTGACTAATCGCAAAGAAATCGTTGGCGATAGCCTTGTTGCAGAAGTTACCCCATTGCCCACAACAGACCAACTCGAAGAGAAGTTCGAGAAAACAGCCATCGTCTTCGGTGACAACCGCACAGGTTTCAATGGAAGTCTCGTCAGTCGTATGACCAACACGACGAATGAGATTAGTTCTGGTGTGAGAGCCTTCATCTTCTCCAAAGGCTATACCAGCCACTTCACCGTGGACCAAGTGACCGCCATGTTCAAAGCCTACCGCACGAATGCTACGTTTGTCTTGGTCGACCCTGTCAATACCGACCGCACCGCATTGGTCGACACATTACAGAAGGCCATAGAGGTTGCGTCGTCAAAAGGCGAGGACGTAACACTCCCCACGGAGTTGCTCACCCGTTTTTCACAACTCATATCGCAGGCTAACGGCAGCGAAGACAACCAGGCTGAAGCCGTAGCCGTAAATCGCAATGGCACCTACGTCGTGCCCAATATGTCCAAGTCATCAAAGAAACAAGGCGATAACGGTGTGATAGAGCAAGTGTCCGAAAACGGTGACACTGTGCGCATAGCTCTCGCGGACCAGGAGTACGAACCCAACGGTTACGACTACGGTAAAGCCGCCGACATGCTCGTGCAATGGATGACCCGCTGCGCCAATGCAGGCACAGGAAGTTTCTCTACGGGAGCCACTTCAGATGGTGCGGAAATTTCGGCACAGATGGTTACGCTTCAGCAAACCCTCGGTCCTACGCGTGCTTTGGACCGCAAAATGCTTTATGAACTGAATTTTGAAATCTATTCGTTCCACAAAGGCGACACCAACGAGGACTATTATCTCGTTCATTGCACCCCTACTTACCACAATTCGCAGCTCGAATGTCTGAAACGATATTCGGAGTCTGAAAAATGGGAAAACTATTGGTACGTTACAGACAAGACCATAGAACTTCAAGACGGTTCAACGCTAAACTCCGCCAAGTATTGGTACGGACCTTATTTCCGTGGCGCGCAAATGACACTCAACATAGAACCGTCTGGCAATGCGGGCGAAGAAATCTCGCTGAGCAAACCCTTGCCTTCAAGTGACCTTTCGGGCGGAAATAAACTTTCTTCTGGCCTTAACTTTACGTTGTCCAACGTGTCCGTTGTAAACACTACCTTTTGGGGCGGACAAGACAATAAAACCGTTACGGTCGCTCAGACATTTTCCCATCAAAATGCTGGATTGAGGTGCGTGCAGAATGGTGCGAGTGGAAATTACGTGGAATGGGTATTCTCCGGCGATGGTCCCGACGTGACGTTGACCGATTTCAGCCCAAGAATACCAGCACTCAGCGCTGGTGTCAAAACTAGAAGTCAAAGCGTTGATTTGAATGTGTATATCCAGCATACTTCAGTCAGCGATTTCCAAAAGAACGATTTGTCGCAGGATCTCACTTGTGCATTTGTCGTAAAGAATCCAAAACCGCTGCACAGCTATAATCTACATTTGAAGGACATGGTTCTCGTCGGCGAAATGTATGGTTATAAAAAGGATATGAAATATACGCAAGAAGCGCTTACGTGGATAGACTCCGACCAGTCCATTCCGCTCTATCAGCCCGTGCGCAGCGTAGAATACGAGATAGAATGTTCCGACCCGGCATTCTTCTCCCGTTGGGAACAGCAGATTAAAGACCGTCTGAAAGAAGCGTTCGGCACGGAGTGGAACGGCAATTATCCCGCATTCGCCGTATATGGATTGAACGATAGCGCGCGTCTTCAAAAAGCAAAAGACGTGTTCTACAACTTCTCGCAAGTCATCTACGTCGTTGCAAACCGCTACAAAATAAATGACACGCTCACCTTTACGCTTTATGCAAAAGGGGCTACGGAAAGTATCTTGCAGTTCAATCTTGAAGGCGGGCATATAAAGTAATGATCTAATAAGAATTTGTGCGGAATAGTAATGCGCGAGGAGCGGGCTGAAAGCCCGCTTTTCGCACATATTTATATTGTCACGGATTTAACATTTGCCCCACGTTTGTGTCCAAATTGTGCTACAACTTGCGCTGTCGGTTCTTTCCAAATAGCCTATTAGCGTTCAACGTTTTGCGTAATAGAAAAAAGTTTTTAACTTTGCACGGATATATAGCATATTATCATAGCGAACCCCCTAATTTCTTACGAACAGACTGACAGATGGTTAGAACCCGAAGAATAAAAAACATACGTCTTCATAGCGAGGGCACACAACTGCTGAGGAAAAGTTTCGCAGCGCTGGTAGTTATCAACGCGTTGCTCTTTTTCCTTTTGCGCGACATCACGCTCGTACCCTTTTGGTGCGTCTTCGCCGTGTGCGTAGTGCTTTACGCCATTGCCGTCAACTTCTTCCGTTGCCCCATTCGCCAGTTCAACGGCGATGTAGAAAAGACCGTTGTTGCAGCAGCCGACGGCCGCGTAGTGGTCATTGAGGAAGTTGAGGAGAATGAGTATTTCCACGATCGTCGTTTGATGGTTTCCATCTTTATGTCCATCACGAACGTTCATGCCAACTGGTTCCCCGTAGAAGGCTACGTGAAGAAAGTGGTTCACCACAATGGTAACTTCCACAAAGCTTGGCTTCCCAAGGCGAGCACAGAGAACGAGCGTTCTACCGTAGTAATCCAGACACCCGACGGCCACGAAGTGCTTGTTCGCCAGATTGCCGGTGCTGTAGCGCGCCGTATCGTAACTTATGCCCGCGAGGACGAGGACTGCTACATTGACGAACACATGGGCTTCATCAAGTTCGGTTCGCGTGTCGACGTGTACCTGCCCCTCGACTCCAAGGTGCTCGTCAATCTTCACCAAGCCACAGTCGGCAATCAGACCGTCATCGCCAAGTTGCCTTGACGACGTCTTGAAAAGTCGGCTCGTTCAGCAGTTAATTTGTTGAGCTCAATTTTTAAACAATTGTTTTATGACCATAGTCAAGCAAGTCCAGTGAAAGATGCGCTTACGTGCCCGCTCCTTGGAGCGAGGGTGCAGTGAGAGCTCGTTCATTGGACTTGTTTGCTCTTTACCTACAAAATCATTCCCGAAATGAAGAAACATATCCCCAATACACTTACTTGCTGCAACCTCATTTGCGGCTGCATTGCCACACTTTCGGCGTTTTACTATGGCTACACGGTGGCGCTCGCATTCATTATCCTTGGTGCCGTGTTCGATTTCTTCGACGGCTTTGTGGCTCGACTTCTTCATGTGTCTTCGCCCATAGGTAAGGAACTTGACTCGTTGGCCGACGACATAACCTTTGGCTTTGCTCCAGCAGCAATCGTATTCTCCTTGTTGCGCACGCTCGTTGAGAAAAACAACGTCTTCGGCGACGCGATTCCTGTAGGCGTAGCCCCCTATATCCCTTATGTGGCCTTCCTCATCGCCGCGTTTTCAGCTTTGCGCTTGGCCAAGTTCAACCTCGATGAGCGCCAGACCACGTCCTTTATTGGCCTTCCCACACCGGCAAACGCGCTTTTCTGGGCTGCACTTGCCCAGCAGGTAAGACTCGGCGAATGGATGACCTCGCCCATTTTCGCCATTAGTCTCCTGGTCGGTATTCTCTTGAGCAGTTGGCTGCTTGTTTCCGAAATACCCATGTTCGCACTCAAGTTCAAAACCTTTGCTGTGCGCCCCAACGCATTGCGTTACGGCTTCATCCTCTTCAGTCTCGTTGTGCTTTGCATTATGGGCGTAGGCGGATTCTCAGCTATCATCGTGGCTTATGTATTGTGCTCTCTTGTACAAAACCTCTGTTCCAAGACTAAAGAATGATTGTCGTTCGGTAGCAGAATCGCCTAATTCTATAGTTTATTAAGAACTCTCTTCAATGCTTGGCACACGTTTTGCCTTGCGTTTCCGTAGGAAGGTATTGTTTCGCGTTGCTTCCGGCGGACAAAGCCTTCACGAGAGACCCATTTCATTCCATTCTTTAGAAATTTAAGCTATTCACTTTTCCCCCATGTCAGTATTATACGTCCTGTTCCTCATATTTCTAGCGTTCGTATTCTTTGTGTTCGCATTTTTTGGCTCCATTATATCGTTTCTTGTGCGTACTTTTTTCGGCATAGACCTTCGCAGCAGCAAGCGTGCCGCTTCTGCACAGGGACAAGGTGCATGGGGCAATGCCAACTCTTCTGCGAGAAATGCCGAAAGCGCATATCGCAACATGCGCTCCGGCAATGCGCACCATGAAGGCACGAGCAAGAGCCGCCAAGGCGGTAAAATCTTCAGACAAGACGAGGGCGAATACGTAGACTTTGAGGACGTGAGAGAATAAAAAACGCAGCGAAAGAGCACTGCATTTCGCTTTGTCTTTTCGCCTTAGAACAATCCAAATCAAAATATAAATACGCAAAAAGGCGGCAACCTTCATTCGGGAGGTTGCCGCCTTTTCTGCGTAGTTGGGCCACTATTTTTGCGTGTTCCGCGTTCGGAAAAATCTGCAGCGTTGCAGTGCGCCTATTTGTATGTAATCCACTTAATCATTTCTTTGAACGATGGCTTCTTGCCGTACATGAGGATGCCCACGCGGTAGATGCGGCCGCTCAGCCATACGACGAATATCGCAGTGCCGTAGAGCAAGACGATGGAAAGCAGTTCCTGCCAAAGTGGCACGCCGAATGGTATGCGAATCATCATCACGATGGGCGACGTGAGCGGGATGATAGACGTCCATACGGCCAATGGACCGTTGGTGTTCTCTGCCGACCCCATGGCAGCGTAGAGCGCAAAGAGCATGATGAGCGTGAAGGGAAGCATGAACTGCGTGGAGTCTTGCGGCTCGTTTACCGACGAACCGACTGCGGCGAAGAACGAAGCGTAGAGCAGGTATCCGCCCACGAAGTAGATGAAGAACATCAGCAGCATCTCTCCAAGCGGAAGGTTGCAAAGCGAACTGACGATGGCCATTGTGTCTTCGTCCATGTGGTAGGCCATTGCGCCATGGCCTGCCATGCTTGTCATGCCGGCTGCGGCATCAAGTTCTCCTCCTGCCAAGAACGAAATGCCCGTTACGGCACCTACTACGGTCAGGATGACGGTGAGGAGAATGCCCCAGAGTGCAAGTTGCGTGAAGCCCACGAAGGCCATGCCCACAATCTTTCCCATCATCAACTGGAACGGTTTCACGCTTGAGACCATCAGTTCCACTATGCGGTTCGTCTTCTCTTCCGTGACGCTTTGCAGCACCATCGCGCCGTAACACATCACAAACATGTAAATGAGAAACGTAAAGAGAAAACCCGCAGCGATGGATATCTCCGTAAACGAAAAAGTGACATCGCCCGCCTCGTCGCGTTTCAGCGTAGTGACGTCAACGCTGCTTTGTACGTCTTCGATAATCTTGTCCAATCCGTCTATGCCAGAGCGCGAGAGTTTGTCTTTTCTAACTTGCTCGTTGAGCACGTCCTCCACGTAGGAACGCAGGTTCGACGGAATATCCTTGCGCGAAGTGATAGTCACGGCTTTCGGGTTGTCTGCCAAGTCGCCTTTGATGTCTATTACCGCCTCGTAGGGCGAGTCTTCAGTGTAAAGGCTGTCCGTGAGGTCAGCATCGGCAATGGGAACAAACTGGTAGTGCTCATCATTGTTGAACAATGCCGCATAATGGCTCGTAGCATCATGTATGGCAATGCTCTTTTGTGAGTCGCCGCCCATTGAGCCAAGAATAAACGGCATGGCTCCTACAAGGACGAAGAGGAAGGGCATGAGCAAACTGAGGATGATGAACGACTTCTTCTTTACCCTTGTCGTGTATTCGCGAGCTACGATAAGCCAGAACTTTCTCATAGTTTACCTCCTTTCTTCACTTGGTTGATGAATATTTCCTGCATTGTCGGCAGCTTTTCGCAGACTGATTGCAGTTCGGCATGCTGGGCGAGCGTACCGATGAACTGCGAATTCGTCAGTCCGTCGGCTTTCCTGAGTTGGTAGATGCGCGTGTCGCCTTTTTCCTCGCACGAGAGAACGGCGAAAGCGCCTGCGACGTCGGTGAGTGGTTCGGGCGAGAGCGTAACCGCCTCGAAGGTGGACGTGGCGAAGCGCTTCTTTACCTCGTTCACGGCTCCTGTGAGTACCACCTGGGCGTGGTCTATGAGCGCAATCTCATCACATACTTCTTCCACCGACGCCATGTTGTGGGTGGAGAAGACAATGGTGTGTCCCTTCTCGCTGAGGGCGAGCATTTCCTTTTTCAGTAACTCTGCATTCACAGGGTCGAAGCCGGAGAAAGGCTCGTCGAAGATGAGGAGAGGCGGCTCGTGGAGCACGGTGATGACAAACTGCACCTTCTGCTGCATGCCCTTGGAAAGTTCCTCGAGCTTTTTGTTCCACCAAGGCATTATCTCGAACTTTTCGAACCAATAGGTGAGGCGCTTCTTAGCCTCGCTCTTGCTGAGTCCTTTGAGGCGCGCCAGGTAAATGGCCTGTTCGCCCACTTCCATCTTTTTGTAGAGTCCGCGCTCTTCAGGCAAGTAGCCGATGTGGAGCATGTCGTCTTCGCAGAGCGTGTGTCCGTTGAATGTCACCGTGCCGCTGTCGGGCACGCTGATGTGATTGATGATGCGTATGAGCGTAGTCTTCCCCGCACCGTTCGGGCCGAGCAGACCGAACACTTTGCCGCGCGGCACGCTTATGCTCACGTCGTTGAGCGCAGTGTGGGCAGCGAAGCGTTTCACGATGTGGGTTGCTTCAAGGAAGTTGTCGTGCATAAGGATATGGGGTTTCTTTTATTTTACTGAAGTTACCGTGTATCCAGCTTTTTTGAGCAGATTGAGTACACCGCGCTCACCGCCGAGATGCGCTGCGCCTACGGCGAAGAACGTCGGTTTGTCTTTCATGAGTGCTGGCATTTTGGCTACCCATGCCGCGTTGCGGTCGTAGATGAGTTGGTTGTCCTCTTCGGGCGTAGAGTCGCAGGAGTTGTTGAGTTTCTCTTCCGTGCAGTCGTTGATAGTCTTGAGGTCCTGTGCGTAGTAAGCGTCGATGACGCGTTTGATGAGATTGGTCTGGTAGTCCAAGTTGTCCACAAGGCACATCAACTTTTCAGCCTGACGTTTAAGTGGCGCACCGAAAAGAATGTTTGTCTGAAGTCCGATGCTCTCCAATCCGCCTACGTTCTTGCCGGCTTGGCGAGCTATGTTTTGCAAGTGGGTGTCGTAAGTCGCGTTGGTGATGTCCACGGGACTAATCTTTGAGCTAATCAGAAACTCCAGCGTGGCCACAAGCGAAGCGGGTTTGTTTGTCTTGATTTTGCTCAGGAGCGGATTGTTGAGGTCTGCGCCGAGCGTATTTCTCAGCGCCGCGTTCAGTCGCTCCATCTGTTCTTTGCTCAGCAAGTCGTCTAGGCTCCCTCCATCGGGAATGACCATGGAGGCCATCAGCTCGTTGTTCTTAACGGTCTCTGCGTCGGTGGCGTCTAGCACCACCTCGCCGTACATCTGTGAGCAACTGTCAAAGGATTGCTTGAAGCCGGGGATGGAGTCGAGGAAGTTGACGCGAGCCAAGTGGTACGTGCCGAGCACATACGACGGTTTGTCCAGTCCGTTGCCGGAGATTTTCCAAAGCAGTTGTGCATTGGCGGTTAGACTTGCGAAGAGTACGCAAAGCGCGAAGAGAATGCTTCTTTTCATGAGTTGTAAGGTATTAGTGGGGGAGAATTGTATTTTGTGATATCAAAAAGTACCTTGCGAAGAATTGTAATGTGCGAGGAGCGGGCTTTCAGCCCGCTCCTCGCTCAAGCCTTCCGTGAGGCTTTAGAGCACGCTCTCGCCTTCGATGAAGTTTTCCATGTACATATGCACGCCGTCGAACACAGCGTAGGAAAACTGCGTAATCCAGTCGCCAAGAATCAGCACGCGGCTTTCGCGAGTGATCATCAGGTCCAGTTCGATGTGGCGGTGGCCAAACACGAAGAAGTTGATGTCCGGGTGTGTCTGCAGATACTGCTTGGCAAACTTCACGAGCACCTCCTTGTCTTCTCCCTGGTAGGGCGGTTCCATGCCGTTCTCGCGTTTCAAGCGCGAGTGGCGTGCCCAGTCGAGGCCGAAGGCCATGCCCCAGCGCGGGTGAATGGCGGCGAAGAGCTTTTGGCACAAAGGGTTGTGGAATACGGCACGAAGCACTTTGAACTTCTTGTCGTCGGCGTCCAGCCCGTCGCCGTGGGCGAGAAAGAACGTCTTGTCGCCTATCTCCACCACCTCGTTGTGAGGATGGAGCGTCATGCCGCATTCCTTTTCGAAGTAGTCGCCTTGCCAGAGATCGTGGTTGCCAAAGAAGTAATGCACCTCCACGCCCATGTCCGTCAACTCGCTGATCTTGCCGAGCAGACGTGTATAGCCTTTTGGCACCACCGTTTTGTATTCGTGCCAAAAGTCGAAAATATCGCCGAGCAGATAAACGGCCTTCGCCTTGTGCTTGATGCCGTCGAGGAAATTCACGAGGCGACGTTCCTGCATGCGCGGATGTTCTATGGCAAGGCTGCCGAGGTGAGCGTCGGAGAGAAAATAGATGTTCTGCCTCGTCGTTTCTTTTTCTGTATTATCTGCGGAGGAAGTGGCAGTGTTTTGGGGTAGGGGAGAAGTGCTCATGGGCGGGAATGATTTAGTCTCGATTGAATGCGTGTTACATTACATGAAGCCCAGTTCAAGTTTGGCTTCTTCGCTCATCATGTCCTTGTCCCATTCAGGTTCGAAGACAAGGTGCACGTGGGCATCTTTCACGCCCTCTATGCCGTCGAGCTTAATGCGCACGTCCTCCACGATGAAGTCTGCCGCGGGGCAGTTCGGTGCGGTGAGCGTCATGTCCACGTCGAGTGTGCCGTCGTCGTGCAGGTCAATGCGGTAAATAAGACCGAGGTTGTAGATGTCCACGGGTATTTCCGGGTCGTAGACCGTTTTGAGCACTTCTACGACTTTTGCTTCTATGTTGAATTTTTCTTCAGGAGTCATTTTCTATTCGTTGTGTATGTGGTAGTATTGTTGAGTCTGTTTAAGGGTGGTTCTATAGCCGCCCTTCGTCTTGGTAGCTGTAATAGCCGCGGTCCGTGACGATAACGTGGTCTATGAGCGTGATGTCCACCGTCTTTGCTGCTGCGCTGAGCCTTTCTGTCAGCCTGTCGTCGTCGCGACTTGGGCGGAGCGTGCCCGACGGATGGTTGTGGCAAAGAGCAATGTGTGTGGCGTTGCTCTGCAAAGCCTCTTTCAGCACCATGCGTATGTCAACCACAGTGCCTGTCATGCCGCCACGGCTGATGACCTTCGTGCCGAGCACACGCAGACTGTGGTTAAGGAGCAACACGTGGCTTTCTTCGTGGGCGAGGTCGCGCATCTTGCCGCGAAAGAGCGCATAGATGTCGGCCGACGACGTCACTTGCTTGCGTTCTGAGCTTTCGCCCATGCGTCGGTTGGTGAGTTCGCATGCTGCGAGAATGGTGACGGCCTTTGCCGGGCCGATGCCTTTATACTGGCAGAGGTCGCTGACCGTCATTCGACCGAGTTGACCGAGATTTCCGTCGCAGTCGTTCATGAGCCGTTGCATGAGTTGCACGGCATTTTCGTCCACGTTGCCCGACCCGATGAGAATGGCAAGGAGTTCCGCTTTACTCAGACTCGCCCCGCCGTTCGCCTCGAACTTCTCGCGCGGACGGTCTTCGCTGCCGAGTTCCTGTATGGTCAGTTTGCTCATGGTGAGAGGTGTTGCAGCGTGAGGCTATTTGTAGAAATTCTTTTTGAAAGCTTCAAACTCTCCGCGTCCCAGTACGCATCGTTGCCACCAGGAACGGATGAAGCCCGAGCCGTAGCCCCAAAGTTGAATGTACGACGCAGCCACGGCGCGAAGTCCCACGCCGATGCTCTTTTCGTGCATCGATGCGTCGGCAAAGATGATGATGGCGAAGAGCACAAAGGGGAGAAGCATCGCCCACCAGTGGGGACATCCCAAAGCGAGTGCCAAAACGGCGAGCACCACGAGGAGTGCGCAACCGAGGGTGAAGACAGCGGGAAGCAGATGCACAAGTTTCAGTGTGCCGGGGTGGCGTTTCATCAAGTTGATGCGGGCAATGCCCGAGCAGTGCACCTGTTTGAAGAACTTCTTCAAGTCCGTGCGCCTTTTGTGCCACACCCAAGCTTCGGGAAATAGCCGGCAACGGCATCCGTCCTTGAAAATGCGTGTGGAGAAGTCGATGTCCTCACCGAAGCGCATCTTGCTGAAGCCGCCAAGGCGGAGATACGTATCGTGTTCCACGCCCATGTTGAACGAGCGGGGGTAGAATTTGTCCATCTTCTTTTTTCCTCCGCGTATGCCGCCGGTAGTGAAGAACGATGTCATGGCGTAGTTGATGGCCTTCTGCATTGGCGTGAACGAGGCATGTGCACGGTCTGGTCCACCGAAAGCCTCGCACGGATTTTGTGTGAGTTCGGCGTCCACGGCGGCAAGATATCCTTCGGGCAGCACCACGTCGGAGTCGAGGATGAGCACGTAGTCGCCTTCGGCACGTTCCACACCGTAGTTACGCGTCTGTCCAGGGCCCGAATTGGCTTTAGAGAAATAGCGCACGTTGAGTTGGTCGGCATATTTTGCCACCACATTTTCGCACGGCACGCTTGAACCGTCTTCTACCACGACCACTTCAAAGTCCTTCACGCTTTGGTGTGTGAGGCTCTCCAAAAGTTCGTCCACTTCGTCGGGTCGGTTGTACACGGGTATAATAAAGGAGTACTTCATAGCGCAAACTTACTCAAAAAATGTTGCATAACGCCCGTTTCGTGACTATTACTTGATCATCACTTAAGATTGCACCTCATCGGGAAGCGTAGCCACGAAAAATTATCACGCCATTTGTTGAAATTATCTATGAGCCCAACGTGTTGGGCTTGTAGAAAGTTGTTTGCATCTGTTTACATTTCGCTCCGCTATACGTAACGGCACAAAACTCGCTCTCGCGCGTGCGCGTACGCGCGCATTATACCGAAGTTTGTACAACTTGCTGTCACCCGTCACCGCTATGGGCTAAAAATATCATTAAAGCCTATAACACAGTGTGTTGCCCAAAAGCAAGGGGTGACGGCAACTTTTTTCGTACGGGTAATAATTCGTCACCGTCACTGACGATTTTATGTGCGTCGCCACATACGAAGGTGACAGCAAAGGTTTAATAAAGCAAAACTTGTGTAGCGATGTCTTTACGAAATGCGGTTGCCGTCACCTTCGACGGCTTGCTAAAAACATGAAGAAAGGAGGAAATGAAAACTTATGGGCAGCTCGTAAAAATTTGCTACGAGCTCAACACGTTGAGCTTGTAGAAAGTTGTTTGCAAACGTTTGCATTCCATTTTTTGCACATTTGCGAAGCAACGGGTGACAGGTGACGGCAGCTTGCACAAACTTTGGTATAACGCGCGTGCGTAAGCATCACTCGCCACCATGCCTTGTTGTAGCGAAGTCGCTCAGTGCCGTGTTTCATTGAAGAAATCTTTTTATATTTGCATGCAAACAAGAAATTCAGCGAACAGCTGACACGAAGAATTTACCTCTTAATGCGTGTCGGCTCAAGATTCAACTCCATACGACAATGGCAAAATTTAAACGCATTCTCCTCAAGCTCAGCGGTGAAAGCCTCATGGGCGAACAAGGCTACGGCATCGACGTGAAACGTCTCAACGAATATGCCGTACAAATTAAGGAAGCCCTCGCGATGGGCGTACAAATAAGCATCGTAATCGGTGGCGGCAACATTTTCCGCGGTTTGAGCGGTGCCGGCAAAGGTTTTGACCGCGTCAAAGGCGACCAAATGGGCATGTGCGCCACCGTCATCAATTCTCTCGCCCTCAGTTCAGCCCTCGGCGCCATCGGCGTGAAGAGCCATGTGCTCACCGCCATCCGCATGGAGCCCATCGGCGAACTCTACAGCAAATGGAAAGCCATCGATGCCATGGAACGCGGCGAAGTAGCCATCATTAGTTGCGGCACCGGCAATCCCTATTTCACCACCGACACCGGTTCTTCGCTCCGCGGCATAGAAGTGGAAGCCGACGTGATGCTCAAAGGCACCCGTGTGGACGGCGTTTACACCGCCGACCCCGAAAAAGATCCTACCGCAACGAAGTTCGACGAAATTTCTTACGACGAAGTCCTCAGTCGCGGCCTCAAAGTGATGGACGTCACCGCCACCGCCATGTGTCGCGAGAACAAAATGCCCATCTACGTCTTCAATATGGACGTTGTCGGCAACCTTAAAAAAGTGCTCGAAGGCGAACCCATAGGTACCTACGTTCACGCTTAAGGGTGGTTCTATAAATTAGCTTTGTCAGATTTCGGTGCTATTTTTCGTCCCTTTTGTTTGTGAACGAAGGAGCATAGCGGGCTATGCGACTGAGCGAACAAACAAAAGGGGCGGAAATATCGTGCAAGCGAGCGCAAAGAAAAATTCATTTTGCTTTGCCGAGTGCAGCCGATATTCAAGAATTAAAAGAGCCCGAAAGCTGGCAAAACGGTAGTCATCCGATTTTGAATATTTTATGGTGGTAATTTATAGAACTACCCTTAACCGCTCATGATTCTCGACACCATTTCCCATAGTCGAACTACCGAAATGCTCGGTGAACGATTTCGGCAACTCTTTGAATATCTGCGTACGCACAACCTTACCGAAGCACCCGTAGGCCGCATCGAAATTGACGGCGACGCGCTCTACATAAACCTTGAGGACGCCACGCTCCGTAAGCGCGAAGAGCAGTTGCTCGAAGTGCACCGTCGTTACATCGACGTACATTTCCCCATCGACGGGCCAGAAACCGTAGGTTGGTCGCCGCTGAGCGAACTCTCTGAAGAGAAGTCCGAAGGCTACAATGCCGAACGCGATTTCTGCTTCTACCGTCAGACCGCCAGCACCTATTTCACGGTAGCGCCCGGCCATTTCTACGTGATGTTTCCCGAAGACGCCCACGCCCCCATCATCGGCGAAGGCAAACTTCGCAAAGCTGTCGCAAAGATTCGCATAGATTAAAGCCCTCTAATAGCAAACCGCCCTTTCCTCGCGTGCATTGTCACCGGTGAAGGGCGGTTTGCTTTGCTTAAGTACGATAATAAGTCTATCAACCACGCAAATCAGACTGAAAAACACGCATTGCCACAATCTTGTGCATTATATATTACGCTACGATTGTTCCCTTTTTCCGTTTTTGAACGTGTGGAGATTCGTGCACTTTTGATTTTCAATAACTTTGCACTGATTTTTTGGGAAAAATATCCTACAAGACGTTTCACGCGCCACGAGCCACTGCGCCCGGCGCATACTCACAGAAACAGACTAAGTAATGAAACATAAAAACCACCGCACGAAAGTCCGCATAGCCGCTTTAAGTATAGGATTGGCTCTCGGTCTTTCCCTCCAAGCCCAAAGCTCCCTCTCGCTCGACAGTTGTCGCGCCCTCGCGCTGCGTGGAAACAAAGAGCTCGCCATCGGACAGGCCAAAGCCGACCAAGCACAGTGGAACCGTAAGGCCGCCTACACCAATTTCCTTCCTAAAGTGTCCGTCACCGCTGGCTATATGCGCACCGG
>CAVKJJ010000004.1:24307-90891 GCA_963656685.1 bacterium
ATCCTCCTCACCCAACCCCTCTATATGGGAGGAAAAATAAAGGCCTATTACAACATTACCAAACACGCCGAAGCCCTCGCTGCCGAGCAAAACCGTGCCAAAGAGCTTGATGTCATTTTGGATGTAGACAAAGCCTATTGGCAAGTCGTCTCACTCGCCAACAAACGCAAACTTGCCGTCAGCTACCGCGACATGCTTCAGCACCTCGACGAGGACGTGCAGAAAATGATAAGCGAAGGCGTGGCCACGAAGAGCAACGGACTCACCGTGAGCGTTAAACTTAACGAGGCAGAGATGACTCTCACGAAAGTTGACGACGGTCTTGCCCTTTCACGCATGCTCCTCTGCCAGCTTTGCGGACTTCCCCTCGACTCCAATCCCACGCTTGCCGACGAGACGTGCGACGACATCCAAACCCTCCGCGCCGACGTCACCCCCGACGTGCAGACGGCTTGGAACAATCGCTCCGAACTCTGCCAACTCGGTGAGGCCGAAGCCATGTATACCGAAAAGGTAAAAATAGAACGCGCCGCCTTCCTCCCCCAACTCGCCTTGACCGGCGGCTACGGCATCTCCAACCCCAACGTGTTCAACAGTTTTGAAAAGAAATTCCGTGGCACGTGGGCAGTGGGCGTCATGCTCAAAGTGCCCGTATGGAACTGGGGCGAAGGACGCTACAAAGTGCGCGCTGCCAAGATCGACGCACAGATTGCCGCCCTTCAGCAACAGGAAGCCCGTGAGAAGATTGAACTCCAAGTGAATCAGGAAGCCTTCCGCGTGAACGAAGCCAACCGCAAACTCACGCTCAGCGAAAAGAACCTCAGCAAAGCCGAAGAAAACCTCCGCACCGCACAGGTAGGCTTCAAAGAAGGTGTAGTCACTACGAGCGACCTCCTCGCCGCACAGACCGCCTGGCTCCAAGCTCACAGCGACAAAATAGACTCTCAGATAGACATCTGCCTCAGCCGTGCCTCCTACGACAAGGCTTTGGGAAAATAAACCGCAAACGAACACAACCACGGGCGCTGGAGCCATAAAGTGAGGCTTCCAACCCCAAAGACAAATCATAGAACCATCCACCGAACTATGTCAAGACAAAAAGCAAACCTCCTGCCCGCCATCTTCATTCTGGCCGGCGTCATCATTTTGGTTATCGTAGGCAGTATGTACGCCTTCAGCGACGAAACCGACACCATACAGGGCGAAGCCGACGTCACGGAGTACCGTGTGTCAAGCAAAGTGCCCGGACGCATCCGCGAGTTCCGCGTGAAGGAAGGCGACTTCGTTCATGCTGGCGACACCCTCGCCATCCTTGAAGCCCCCGACGTAAGTGCAAAACTCTCGCAGGCCGAAGCCGCCGAAGCCGCAGCTGCCGCTCAGGACCGCAAGGCCCAGAAAGGCGCACGCCAAGAGCAAATCACAGCCGCTTACGAGATGTGGCAGAAAGCAAAGGCCGGCGTCGACATTGCCGAGAAGAGCTACGCCCGCGTGAAGCGCCTCCACGACGAAGGCGTTATGACCGCGCAAAAACTCGATGAGGTCACCGCACAGCGCGATGCCGCCATCGCCACTGAGAAAGCCGCCAAGTCGCAATACGACATGGCGCGCAACGGTGCAGAACAGGAAGACAAAGACGCTGCCGCCGCGCTCGTGAATCGTGCCAAGGGCGCTGTGAAGGAAGTTAACTCTTACATCAACGAAACCGTCCTCACCGCTTCGCAGGACGGTGAGGTGACAGAAATCTTCCCGCAGGTCGGCGAACTCGTCGGCACAGGTTCTCCCGTCATGAACGTAGCCCTTATGGACGACATGTGGATCACCTTTAACATCCGCGAAGACCATCTCAATCTCTTCAAGATGAACCAGACCTTTAAGGCCACCATTCCCGCCCTCGGCAACAAAGAAGTGACGCTCAAGGTCTTCTACATGAAGGATCTCGGTTCCTACGCCGCATGGAAAGCCACTAAGACCACCGGTCAGTACGACATGAAAACCTTTGAGGTCAAAGCCCGTCCCACCGGCAAGGTCGAAGGACTCCGTGCTGGTATGAGCGCAATCTATTCGTCTACTCCGTCAAAATAATCTATGGACAAACAACCCACTCAGGCCGTGCCCGCTGAAGCGCCGAAGCGCAAAGGACTGCTGTGGAGGGAACTCAAGCGAATGGCAAGGCAACCCATCTATGCTTTCTGCATGGTCATTGCCCCGCTCTTCTGCTACATCTTCTTCACCACGCTCATGGCCAAAGGACTGCCCTCAAGTCTGCCCCTTGGACTCGTGGACGAAGACCACACCACCACCTCGCGCAACCTCGCCCGCAATCTCGACGCTTTTCAGGGTACTGACATAAAATACTCCTTCGCCTCTGTCACCGAAGCCCGTAAGGCTGTGCAGCGCGGTGAAGTGTATGGTTTCTATCTCATCCCCAAAGGAACCACACGTCAGGCACAACTCCAGCGCATCCCCACCGTATCGTTCTACACGAACTACTCCTACCTCGTGGCAGGTTCGCTCCTCTACCGCGACATGCGCACCATGTCCGAACTCGCTTCGGGAGCTGCCACACGAACCGTGCTCTACGCAAAGGGAGCTACCGAAAAGCAGGCCATGGCATTCCTTCAACCCGTTGTCATCGACATGCATGCCGTCAACAACCCGTGGCTGAACTATAATGTGTACCTCTCCAATGTGTTGATTCCCGGTTGCCTCGGCATCTTCATCTTCATGATTACCGTCTACAGCCTTGGAACGGAACTTAAGTTCGGTACAGCCGACGACCTCATGCAGCGCTCCGATGGCAGCATCATTGTGGCCATGACGAGCAAGCTCATCCCACAAGCACTCGTGTTCCTGCTCATGGGCACCGTCTACGTGCTGCTCCTTTACGGCTATCTCCATTTCCCGTGCCACTGCGGAATACCCCGTATGTGGGCACTCATGGCCCTCTTCGTGCTGGCTTGTCAAGGTCTCGGCGTGTTCATGTTCGCCATGTTCCCCACCGTACGTCTTGGACTCTCCTTCGCATCGCTTTGGGGCGTCATTTCGTTCAGCATTTCCGGCATGTCGTTTCCCGTTATGGCCATGCACCCCGTACTGCAAGGCTTGGCGCTTCTCTTCCCTTTGCGCCACTACTTCCTGCTCTACGTCAACTGCGCCCTCGACGGATATGCTCTTGCCAACGCATGGCCTTACGTCGCTGCGCTCATAGCTTTCGCCATACTTCCCTGGCCCTGCATGTGGCGTCTCAAGCACGTCATGCTCCACTGCAAGTATGAACCCTAACTTGTGAGCCAGCTCCGCGTAGCTTTCCTCTTTACTACTTTTACGCAATGAATTTCAAACGAATAAAAGACTATTGGCGTCAGGCCCTTTCCGATTGGAACTACATTTTCCGCGAAGAACTGCGCACCATTGTCAAAGATCAGGGCGTGCTCATCTTCTTCTTTATCGTCCCTCTCGGTTATCCTTTGCTCTACACTTTCATCTACAATCAGGAAGTGGTGCGCGAGGTACCTGTTGCTGTGGTCGACGACTGCCGCTCTGCCCTCAGTCGCGAATATGTACGCCACATGGACGCGTCGCCCGACGTGAAAGTCATCTCCCACTGCACCAACATGACCGAAGCCAAGCGCCTTGTGCGCAAACGCGAGGCTTACGGCGTGGTGCGCATACCCGAAGACTTCTCCCGCCGCATCATGAGCGGCGAACAAGCCCACGTCAGCGCCTATGCCGACATGAGCGGAATGCTCTACTACAAGAGTGTGCTCACGGTCAACACCAACGTGAGTCTTGCTCTCAACGCAAAGATAAAAGTGACGCGTGCCGGAGGCGCTACCAAGCAAGACGAGCGCGTCACCGAGCACCCGATAGCCTACGAAGAAGTCAGCCTTTTCAATCCGCAGAACGGTTTCGCCACCTTCCTCATACCTGCTGTGCTCATCCTCATCATCCAGCAAACCCTCCTGCTCGGAGTCGGCATGGCAGCTGGTACAGCGCGCGAACAAAACCGTTTCCACACGCTCCTTCCTATAGAACGTCACCACACAGGACTGCTCCGCATTGTGCAGAGCAAGGCTTTGGCTTATCTTTTAGTGTATATCCCCGTGTCGGTCTACGTGCTCGGTGTTGTTCCAAGGATTTTCTCGCTGAACCAGATAGGCAATCCTGTGGACATGGCACTCTTCGTGTTGCCGTTCCTCCTTGCCTGCATCTTCTTCGCCATGACCGTCAGCGCCTTTGTGCGTAACCGCGAGATGTGCATCATGATCATTGTCTTTTCCTCCGTGCCCCTTCTCTTCATCAGTGGCATCTCATGGCCCGGAAGCGCAGTGCCGCCCGTTTGGAAAGCCATCTCTTACGTTTTCCCCTCATCGTTTGGCATCCATGGCTTTGTGGCGATGAACAACATGGGCGCAGAACTCGTCGATGTGCGTCACGACTGGAATTTGCTTTGGGTACAGGCCATTGTCTACTTCTTTACCACGTGCATGGTCTATCGCGCCGCCATCATCCGCTCGCGCCAACGTGTGGTCGAAGCCTACAACGCCGCCAAGCAGCGTCTTGCCGCCAAGCGCGCCCGTGCCAATGCCGCCGGCGCGGTGAAGGCTTGATTTTTTAGACCTTAGAAACAAAACAACAAAGCGAATGCCGCACCAAGAGAGCCTTTCTCTTGGCGCGGCATTCGCTTTGTTTTGGATTATTGTGTGATAAACGATGGCGCTTCCTCGGCAACTTATTCCTTTCTTTCCGCTGTGCGGTCTTTGAAGCCTCGCACGAGGAAGAAGAAGATGTGCACTACGCCGAATATGATGGCCACGCAAAGCAGCGTCTTGTCTTCCTGCCATCCCACCGTTTGCTGGTGCCAGAAGCCCGTGATGATGCAGAGGAACGATACGAAAGCTCCCACGGCACTCAGCACCGTCTGTCCGTGGCGACGTACACTGCCGCCGCCCGCTTTGCTGTGGGAAATGCCGTAGTAGGAATAGATGTCAATGCCAATGACCATCCAAATGACCAGACGTATCCACGTTTCGGCAGGAAGGAAAAGCATCATGCCCACGCAGCAGATGAAGCCCAGTGCAGGCACTGTCGGCGCTCCGGGCACCTTGAAACTGCGCGGAGCGTTGGGTTGCGTGCGTCGCACCACGATGACACCTAGACAAACGAGGGCGAAGGCGAAAAGTGTGCCGATGCTCGTCATCTCGCCCGCTATGCCGGCGGGAACGAGACCGCTCATCACACTGATGACCACCATGAACAGCAAGTTGCTGCGTGCCGGTGTGTGGAAACGCTTGTGGAGGTGTGAGAATACGGGCGGAAGGAGTCCGTCGCGGCTCATACTGAAGAACACGCGGCTCTGTCCGAGAAGCATCACCAGCACCACGCTGGCGTAGCCCAAGAGGATGGCGAAGATGATGGCGCGGTTCAGCCACGGAAAAGCCGGCACCACCGTGCCGTCGGCAAGCATCGGGCCCATGTGGGCTACCGCCGTAGCAGCGGGAGCTATGCTGTCGGCGCCCTTGTAAGCGTGGTAGTCCACCACACCCGTCATGACGAAAGCAAAAAGCATGTAAAGCACCGTGCAGACGAGCAGCGAACCGAGAATTCCGATGGGCATGTTTCGGCGTGGGTTGCGGGCTTCCTGTGCGGCAGTGCTTACCGCGTCGAAGCCGATGTAGGCAAAGAACACGATGGCCGCTCCGCGAAGAATGCCCGACCATCCGTATTCGCCGAACGTGCCGGTATTTTCAGGAATGAATGGCGTGAGGTTTTCAGCGTGAACGTATTTCAGACCGATGCCGATGAAAGAGAGCACTACGGCAATCTTCAGCACCACCATGAAGTCGTTGAATCGCGAACTACCCTTTGTGCCGCGCATGAGGATGAGCGAAAGTACCACTACGAGCACCATGGCTGGCACATTCATCACACCCCCTTCCGAGGGGCACGCTGTGAGCGCTGTGGGCAGCGGGTAACCGAGTCCGGCCATCATGGTGCAGAAATAGCGGCTCCACGAAATGCTCACCGCCACGGCAGCAACGGTGTATTCCAGCACGAGGTCCCAGCCGATGATCCACGCCACGAGTTCGCCCATGGTGAAATAGCTGTACGTGTAGGCACTTCCCGAGATGGGGAGCATGGAGGCAAATTCGGCGTAGCACAAACCAGAGAAGGCGCAAGCCACAGCGGCAATGGCGAAACTGATGATGATGGCCGGGCCGGTATGTTCGCCCGCCACGATGCCCGTGATGCTAAACAGACCTGCACCGATAATCACGCCCACACCGAGGGCTATCAAACCCAACGGTCCGATGACGCGTCGCAGACCCTGTCCGCCGTCGTTCTCCGCTTCGTGAAGGAGCTCTTCGGCTGTCTTTTTTACGAATAAATTCATGAAGTTTTGTTCTTTGTGTTTAGTTTTATGGCACAAAGATAACAAAATGAGCGGTAATAATGCTTAATGTGTAGCAAAAAGCTTGACGAGGCAGACTGAAGCGTGCAAAATGTGCGTAACTACGCACTTCCTTTGCCCACCTTGCGTAGAATGCGTGGGAAGAGGGCGGTCTGTACGGCGCCGCGGCTGAAGAGGTAGACGAGGAAGGCGCTCCAGAGCACGGTGTTGCTTGCGGGGAAAAGCCCGATGATGAGAAAGAAGAGGAGCATGGCGCAAAGCATGCTCAGCAGCATTTCGCGTGTGGCAGTAGTGCCGATGAAGAGTCCGTCGAAGAGGAATGCGGCAAAACTAGTGAGGGGAACTGCCACGGCGAAGGGTAGAAACGCACACGCCGTGCGCACCACGTCCGCTTCGTCCGTCAGAAGAGCCACGATGTGCGTGCCGAAAGCTGCGTAGACGGCGGTGTAGAGCGTCACTAGCACCATGCCCCAAAGGAAGAGGCCGCGAGTGAGGCGGCGGAAGGCTGCACTTTCGTGTGCACCGCAGCAACGTCCGCCTATGGCTTCGCCGGCATAGGCGAAACCGTCCATTACGTAAGAGAAAAACACGAAAAACTGCATCAGCAGCGTGTTTGCCGCCAGCGCCAGTTCGCCTTGCGCCGAGCCTGCCGAGGTGAAATAGGTGGTGACGGCAATGAGGCATAGCGTGCGCAGGAAGATGTCGCGGTTTACGCTGAAAAACTTTTTCAAGTCAGCTTTCTGGAACAGACCGCAGCGCACCTCTTTCCATTGGCACGCTTTGAAGCGGAAGCGCCATAACGCAATGGCCATAACAAGGCCGGTATATTGTGCCACGAGTGTGCCGGTTGCCACGCCTTCCACCTTCCAGTGCAGTCCTGCCACGAGGCTGAGGCTCACGCCGATGTTCACCACGTTTTGCACAATGGCGGTCCACATCGGTATGCGCGCGTTCTGCATGCCGAGGAACCATCCCGTGAAACTGTACAGGCCCAATACCGCCGGCGCGCCCCAGATGAGTATGCCGAAATAGGTCCGCGTCATGCTTTCCACCTCCGGCGTGGCTTCCACAAAGCGAAACACCGTGTTGACGATGGGGCGTTGCATCACCACGAGCGCCAGACCCACGCCCAGCGCCATTGTGAGCGAGCGGAGCAGCACGCGTTGCGTTTCAGTGTCCACTCCCCGTCCGTATGCCTGTGCGGTGAGTCCGCCCGTACCCATGCGGAGAAAGCCGAAGAGCCAGTAAGCCATGTTGAATATCATGCCTCCCACGGCGATGGCGCCGAGATAGGACGCTGCGCCCAAGTGGCCCGCGATGGTCGTGTCCACGAGGGCGAGCAGCGGCACGGTAATGTTGGAGATGATGCTCGGAACGGCAATGTGGAGTATGGAACGGTTCATTATCTGATGGCGAAACTGATTTCTTTGAAGGCGAAGGTGCGCCGTTCGCCTGATCGGGTTTGTAGGGTGAGCAGTCCTGTGGGTGCAATGTCGGCAATTGTGGCTTCGAACGTACGGCCCGAAGAGTCTCGGTAGGGGTGGAACCCAGTTCGGCGGTAGAGACGCTCCATATATATATTATGGAGTGCATTGCTTTCGTTGTGGAGCAACATGTCGTAGTAGTGTACGAAACGTGCTATGGTTCTTTCCATCAATTCCTTTCGCGACGCGTCTTTCCCCATGATTTGGCGAATGCTGACGGGGTTTGGTGCATCGCCCTTGAAGTCTTGCTGGTTCACGTTGATGCCCACACCAGTGCGCGTGTTGTCAATAAATTGGCCGCAGAGCGTATGTTCAAGAAGCATGCCGCATATCTTGTAGTTATTCCAATAGATATCGTTGGGCCACTTCACGGTGCAGTCTCCAACCAACGGCTGTAGGGCGTCGCACACGGCGAGGGCAAGTGCTTCGGAGAGGAAAAACTGATGGTCGGCCCTTATGCCTTTCGGGCGGAAAGCAAAACTGAAAAGGAGGTTCTTTCCCTCGTCGGCTTCCCAAACCGTGCCGCGTTGACCATGGCCAGCCTCCTGAAAGTCAGCGGTGATGAGTTCTACCCGATTTGCTTCGCTCTCTGGAATTGTCACCTGGCGGATGAGCGTCATGGTAGAGCCAGTGCGAGGCACGTGCGTATGATGCCACGAGAAAGGCAGATTCAGGGGAAAGTCCATGTTTGGTTTTTGAGAAATGTTTAAATAAAACTAGCGCAATCAAATCACCTTGTGTGTCGTGACGGCTTCACACCTCAAACTCCTCGCGTCGGTGCTGTGTATGGTAGCGTACGCCCTCTTCGGAGTAGGCGAAGGGGTAGTGCGTCACGCAGTAAGGGCGTTCGGTGCCCACCACGGTGATGATGTCGTAGCGGAACGGGAGGTCGAGCTTGTGTCGGGCCATGAAGGCATGGGCGGCGAGCACCAGTTTGTGCTTCTTGCTCAGCGTGACAGCTTTCTTGGCTTGGTCGAAACGGTTGTCGCGGCGGCTTTTCACTTCGATAAACACGATTTCGCCCAATAGGTTCGCCACGATGTCAATCTCTAGATGACCGGCGCGCCAGTTGCGGGCCAGAATCTCGTATCCCGCATGGAGCAGGTAGAAGCACGCTTCGTCTTCGCCCGTTCGGCCCAGTTCGTTGTGCTCGGCCATAGGCTATCGTTTGCTTTTGAAAAAGTCCTTCATCAGTGCGCGGCATTCGTCTTCCATCACTCCGCTCACCACCTCCGTCTTCGGGTGGAGCGCATTGGGTGCATAGACGCTGAAACCGCGTTTTGCGTCAGGCGCGCCGTAAACCAGACGGCCCAGTTGTGACCATCCGATGGCGCCGGCGCACATCACGCACGGTTCCACTGTGACGTAGAGCGTGCACACGTCGAGATATTTTCCGCCCAGCGCATCGGCAGCAGCCGTGATGGCTTGCATTTCGGCGTGTGCCGTCACGTCGTGGAGCGTTTCAGTAAGGTTGTACGTGCGCGCGATGATGCGGTCGCGGCATACCACCACGGCGCCCACCGGCACTTCGTCCTTATCGTAAGCAATGCGTGCCTGTTCGAGCGCACGCTGCATGTAGTATTCGTCTGTCATGTCAGTTTTCTTTGCTGATGAGCTGAAGGGCCACACGGCCACGTTCTTCGTCGATGTCAAGCACCTTCACCACTACCTTTTGTTGGATGTGAACCTCCTCGGCAGGGTCTTTGACGAAATGGTCTGCCATGTGCGACACGTGTACAAGGCCTTTCACCTTGATACCCATGTCCACGAAGCAACCGAACTTTGTGATGTTCGTCACCACACCCGGCACTTCCATGCCTTCGCGCAGGTCGTCGAGCGTGTGGAGGCGTTCGTCGAAGGAGAACACCTTCGCTGTGCCGCGCGGGTCGCGTCCGGGTTTGGCGAGTTCCGCCATGATGTCCGTCAGCGTGGGCAGTCCCGCTTCGGGCGTGCAGTAACGGTTGAGGTCAATGGCGGCGCGCGCTTCGGCCGATGCAATGAGTTGCGGTACGTTACACCCTGCGTCCTTCGCCATGCGTTCCACGAGGGCGTAGCGTTCGGGATGGACGGCGGTGTTGTCCAATGGGTTGGCGGCATCGGGAATGCGCAGAAATCCTGCACATTGCTCGTAGGCTTTTGCTCCGAGGCGCGGCACTTTGAGGAGTTCGCGGCGCGACTTGAACGGTCCGTTCTCCGTGCGGTAGTCCACGATGTTTTGCGCCAGTGCCGGACCAAGTCCGGACACGTAGGTGAGGAGGTGCTTCGAAGCCGTGTTGAGATTAACGCCCACCGTGTTCACGCAACTCTCCACCGTCTGGTCCAGCGCTTTCTTGAGCTGCGTCTGGTCTACGTCGTGCTGGTACTGTCCCACACCGATGGCTTTCGGATCAATCTTGACCAATTCGGCAAGCGGGTCGGCTAAGCGACGACCTATGCTCACTGCGCCGCGCACCGTGACGTCGTAGTCCGGAAACTCTTCGCGGGCGGTCTTAGAAGCTGAGTAGACCGAAGCACCGTCTTCGCTCACGAGGAATGCGTCGACGCCTTCGAGGCCGAGTGCGCGCACCATCTCGTCCGTTTCGCGGCCCGCAGTGCCGTTGCCAATGGCGATGGCTTCGATGTGGTACTGTTCTACGAGCGTCTTCACCTTGAACGAGGCGCGTGCATACTGGTTTTGCGGGGCGTGGGGGTAGATGGTCTCGTTGTGGAGCAGGTTGCCCTGTGCGTCAAGGCACACCACTTTGCAACCGGTGCGGAAACCCGGGTCGATGCCCATGATGCGCTTCTGTCCGAGGGGCGCGGCGAGGAGAAGCTGCTTGAGGTTTGAGGCGAACACGCCGATGGCTTCCTCGTCAGCGTGCGTTTTGCTGCTTGCGGCAAATTCTGTTTCGATTGTCGGGCGCAGCAGTCGTTTGTAAGCGTCGGCAGCCGCCAATTCGAGTTGTTGTGCGGCGGCACTTCCCCTCTTCACGTAGGGGCGCTCCACACGGGCTAGGCAGTCGTCCTCGTCGGCGGGCGTGATGCTCACGCGGAGCAAGCCTTCGGCCTCGCCGCGGCGCATGGCTAGCAGACGGTGCGAGGTGCAGCGACGCAAGGGTTCGGCCCAGTCGAAGTAGTCGCGAAACTTTCCGGCTTCGCTTTCCTTGGCCTTCACCACCTTTGCGTGGATTGTGCCAGTGAGTTCAAATGAGCGGCGCACGGTTTGTCGTGTGCGTTCGTCCTCGTTGATGCGTTCGGCTATGATGTCGCGTGCGCCTTGCAGCGCTTCGTCGGTGTCCTTCACCTCGCCTTTCACGAAAGCCGCGGCAGCGCGTTCTGGCTGCGTGTAAGGGTCCTTCATGAGTTTGTCGGCAAGGGGTTCAAGCCCTTTCTTGCGAGCCACTTCGGCGCGCGTCTTGCGTTTGGGCTTGTAAGGCAGATAGATGTCTTCGAGCACAGTGGCATCCCACGTCGATTCGATGCGCTGACGCAGTTCGTCGGTGAGTTTGCCTTGTTCCTCAATGGTTTGGAGTATATATTCTCGGCGGTGGGTGAGTTCGGTGAGTTTGTCGTTCTCGTCCTTCACCTGTGCCACTTGCACCTCGTTGAGTCCTCCCGTCGCTTCCTTGCGGTAACGGCTGATGAAGGGAATGGTGGCTCCACCGGCAAGGAGGTTTATGGTGGCTGCCACTTGGTTGGGGCGCAAATTGAGCCGTCGGGCTATGATGTCGTTTATTTCCATGGTGTTCATTATAA
Organism: bacterium; assembly: GCA_963656685.1. Lineage (GTDB taxonomy): Bacteria > Bacteroidota > Bacteroidia > Bacteroidales > Bacteroidaceae > Alloprevotella. The sequence goes on from CAVKJJ010000004.1 coordinate 35,939, forward strand.
TAGAGTGGGGGAGGGATGCACATTCTGATGTAGTCTTGGCAACACAGAAAGTTCGTCTCCGCTTTCTTTTACAGACAAAATTACTTTTTGGCGCACGATGTGCCAAACCTTCATGCGCATTTTTCAAATTCGGAGGTGTAATTTGCTCGTGTTGTCATTGTTATTTATGCTATCACCGAGCTTTTGCAAACAAACCTTTCGTTTGTTAATTTTAGCCCCTAATATTCTTCTCTCTAAAAGCTCCAACTAGAATTGCAAAACCTATTTTTTCACCCTCCAACCGCACCGTCCGTTCACTCCAAGGCATCTCGTAAAAATTCCAAGGCAGCAAATTTTTTTTTGCTGCCTTGGAATTTTTCCTTGCTGCCTTAGAATTTTGCCTCCAAACTGCCCCGTTTTTCCTCCCTCGGGGCTTTTTATTCATCGATATGCACGAAACAGCGCATATATCCGCAGTTTGTGGCTCATCGCTGCATAATTATGCACGCTGTGGCTGGCGTATTTTCAATCACTCGGCAAATGAAAAATTCTACGCGATTCTCAGTGTTAAATTTAGGCTGTGGACGATAGCGGAATGGCATGAGAGTTACGTTATGGACATCGTTGGTGGAACGGAAAAAGTCATTCACAACGTAAAGCGCGAGGAGCGGGCTGAAAGCCCGCTCCTCGCGCAAAGTTTTCATTGAAAATTCGCGTAAGTCATTTTTTCCAATCTCCAAAATCCCCTCTGCACCCTATAAAGAATGTGCAACGACCACGAAAAAATCGTCAAATTGCCCACTCCACCTATAAAACTCGCACGAAAAGCGCACTTTTGATGTCAGTTTTGCTACATTTGCCAAACAAAACCAATACTAACGAGTTACGGATGCCATGTAAAAAGCCGAAAACCGCAAACCTCGGTTCGACGCGCTAACCATCTCCCACACTCTAATATCAACAAAACCCACATGAAACGACATTACTTCCGCAGCACCCGAAAGCTGCTGACGGCAGCCGCATTTGCTGCGCTCACCCTCCCCGCCATGGCCAACGACATCGTGGACGGTGGCCAATATTACATCATCAGCGACTACTTCGACAAAGCCCTCGGAATCGACTCCGTGGCAGCCTACGCCTCCACCTATCCCGCACTCTCCGACTTCGGATACGTCACCTCCGAGGGAGCCTACGTGTTCGTGGCTGAGAAGTCGAATACCGCCAACTACTTCTACCTCCGCAACAAGGCCACAGGAAAATACCTCACCGCAAGCACAGAAAACAGCTGGAGCCTCGTGTGGAAAGACAATAAAGGTACGGGCAACGAATATCTCTGGAAACTCGATGTGCAGATGGGACGCACCATCGTTTCCAAGAAGAACACCAGCGCCATGCTCGGCATAGACTGGAGCACCGACCAGTTTGTCCGCGTTTACTACAACAAGAGCTACAACTCCACCGCACGCTTCACCGTGGTGCCCGTAGTAGAAGGCGGTCTTGAAGCCTCGCTTGCCGCCGCCAAGACCTCCGTCTTCACCAACGACCAGGGCCGACAGGAAAAGGACATCTACTGCCTAAGCGAGAAGATTGAACTCGCCGACGACATAGACCTCCATCTCACCTCCACCACACCAATCGTAAAGGGTGCCGAGATAAACATCACCAATCCCAAGGCATGGGTCATCCTCGACAACGTGTCGCCCTCCAAGGCCTTCAACTACCTCCAGTACATCAAGCTCGACGGTAAGAAAGTCACCAGCAACAAAAACGTACGCGTGGCCATCTACCTCGACGGCGCAGCCATCATCCCCTTTGCACGTACCACCGAGACCGTTCTCACCGGATATTCCGAGCAGAACATGAGCGGCGAAAAAATTGAGTTGACAAGCCAAAACGCTACAACGCTCAACTCCGACGACCTCAAGTTCAACAACCGCATCCGTAGCCTCGTGCTCAAACGCGGATTCATGGCCCTCGTCGGCACAGGCGAGAACAGCGGCGGATATACCCGCGTTTACGTAGCAGACCATGCCGACCTTGAGTTGGCTACGCTCCCCGAAGCCCTCGACCAGCGCATCTCCTCCATCCATATCAAACCTTGGCAGTACACGCCCAAGAAAGGATGGTGCTCTACGAAGAGCGACGAAAACATTGCCTCACAGATGACCCAACTTAACGCTTCGTGGTTCTACACCTGGAGCGCAGATCGAAAAACTACCACCAACGCCGAGTACGTGCCCATTCGTCAGCACTACTACTGGCCTTCCCTCTCTACCATCAAGAGTCTTGAGACCAGTACGCACGCACTCCTCTTCAACGAACCCGACCACTCCGAACAGCACGACAACTGCTCCTGCGGCGGAACCATCAGCGCGTGGAACGCAACCGTAAAGACGAAGGACATGAACGACATGGCCATGCGCATCGGTTCGCCTGCGCCCACCGACCTCAGTTGGTCCAAGGAATACTTCGGTCACGTTGACGACATGGGTTATCGTTGCGACTTCTCCGTCATTCATGCTTACTGGGGCCCCAACGAAGCCAACGGTCCTTCAGCTTGGGAGAGCCGTCTCAAGGATCTCTACAACAACACGAAGCGCCCCATCTGGATTACCGAGTGGGCTTACGGCGCTTCTTGGACCAAAGAAACTTGGCCCACGGCCTACAAGGACCAGTTGGAGAAGAACCGTGCCGCCATCTTCGACATTGTCAACAAACTGGAGAGTCTTCCCTACGTGGAACGCTACTCTTACTACCAGTGGGACACCAGTTCGCGCCGCTTCATCAACGACGACGGATGGATGACACCCGCCGGCGACATCTACAAGCGCACACGTTCCACCTTCTCCTACAACTCCAAGTACCAGGTAGCCCCCAAGTGGTGGCGTCCCGCCACAAAGAGCGCAAGTATCGCCTTTAAGGAAAAGGCCGCCGACGGCGTGGTAACCCTCTGCGTGGCAAACCCCATGGGCGACTACACGCAGACCCTCACCCTTGAGCACTACGACAACGCTTCCGGCACATGGCAGGAAATCCAGAAGTGGGACGACCGCACACAGTTCGACGCCGACACGCTCACCTACAACGTAGACCTCGCAAACTTCGACCGCTTCAGCGACCGCTACCGCGTACACACCACCACCATCTTCGGTGGCGACGTTGTCAGCGGTTCGTTCGACATGGGTTACATCATCAACCCCGACTGCTCCGACGGCACGAACGGTTGGACCGTGAGCGGAATGGACACCAACAAGGGCGAAGCTTCCGACGGCGATGAAAACAACACCTATTGGGACCGCTACGTCAACACAGCCTTCAGCTCTTCCATGAAGCAGACGCTCACCGACCTTCCCGAGGGTGAATACACGCTCAGCATGCTCATCCGCGCTGCAACAAACTTCAACGCCGTAGCATCCCTCACCGCACGTCCCGTCGAAGGCGAGTCGCGCACCGTCAGCGCCAACTACACCGGTCTTGGCAACTCGACCATCGAAGGAAGCGGCTATCAGAACGGTTGGACCAAGCTCACCCTCGATCCTCTTGCAGTCAACGCTGGCGATGAAGTGGATATCGTAGTGAGCGGAAGGGCCACTGGTTCCTCTTGGTGGAGTCTTGACGACTTCTCGCTCACATTCAAGAGCACCACGCCCGACGGCATCGAAACCGTAATTGCTTCTGGCGAACTCGACGAGACCGCTCCCGCCTATTCCATCGACGGTCGCCGCGTAGATCCCGCCAAGTACAAAGGCCTCATCATTCAGCACGGCAAGAAAGTCATTCGCAAGTAAGCCGTACAACGCACACCTTATTATATAAACGTGAGCGCCGCGAACAAATCTGTTCGCGGCGCTCTCGTTGCTCATAGGGTGAGGCCTTTTCGTTTATGGGGGCGAGGTCTTTCGCTTATGGGGGCGAGGTTTTCAAAACCTCGCGCTCTACACGGTTTGGTCAAGAATTAGAGATTTTGTTATGTTGTGCCGCTCCCAACCAATACCGCCAATTACAAATGCGCCGCAAGGAAGCGCTCCATGGCGCGGTAGAAGTCGAATCTGTTCTCCTGGTTGGCGAAGCCGTGGCCTTCGTTGTCCTTCACCATATATTCCACCTCCACGCCACGCTGGCGCAAGGCTTCCACCATCTGGTCGCTCTCTGCTTTGTTCACACGAGGGTCTTTTGCCCCTTGCGCAATGAACAGCGGAGCCACAATGCGGTCCGCATGAAGCGCCGGCGACGTGGCAGCAAGTTGCTCCTTGTCCGTCTCAGGGTTGCCCACCTGCTCGTACATCATCTCAAGCACCGGACGCCAATAGGGCGGAATTGTTTTCATGAACGTGAACAGATTGGATACCCCCACGTAGTCGATGCCGCAAGCGTAAAGTTCCGGCGTAAGCGTAAGGCCTGCCAACACGGCATAGCCGCCGTAGCTTCCGCCGTAGATGGCCACACGATGAGCGTCGGCAATGCCCTGGCCGATAAGCCAGTTCACACCGTCCGTAATGTCGTCCTGCATCTTCAGGCCCCACTGCTTGTAACTTGCCTCAAGGAAACGGCGGCCGTAGCCCGTAGAACCACGGAAATTCATCTGGAACACCGCGTAGCCACGGTTTGCCAAGAACTGTACCTCTGACGAATAGCCCCAGCAGTCGCGTGCCCACGGTCCACCGTGCGGATTCACAACGACGGGCAGATTCTGCGCTTCCTCCAGGCTCAGTCCGTTGGGGAGCGTAAGGTAAGCTTCAATCTCCAAACCGTCGCGCGTGGTGTACTTCACCGGGAGCATCTCGTTCATGTCCTCTTTGTGCAGCCAGGGAGCCAAGTCGGCGAGGTGCGTCATGGCGTCCGTCTTCGCATCGTAGAACCAGTAAGCGCCGCGTGTGCGGTCGCCGCCCACATAAATCAGGTAGTGCTCCTCAGCCTTGTCCGTGTCGGCAATGCCAAGTCGCTGGCCTGGGAAATGCGCTTCGACGCGTTTGCGGAAAGCCTGTTCCTCTTCGTCGAAATAGTGACGCACGGGATCTTTGTGGCCTGTGCAGTAAACGCTCAGCAACTTCTTTCGGCGGCGTGAGTAGCTGATGCTGCTTATGTCGTAGTGCTCGTCGGCATAGAGCAGTTCCAGTTCTTCGCACGTAGCGGGATTCATGCGTACAAGCACCGTCTTGTCGCGACCGAGGTTCGTGGCAGCGTACACCTCGCGGTCGTCCGGCGTGAACTCCATAAAGCTTACCCCCTCGCGGAAGTTCGTTGTCAGCACTGCGCGGAAGGGTTCGTCCTCCGTGTCGCGGTAAAGCACCTGCGTGTTCACTCCGTCCACGATGGCCGTTGCCGCACGCAGACGTCCTTGGTGATCTGTCATCCAGCCTTGGTAGTTGCCGGGATTTTCGGCAAGCATCGTTAGTTCTCCCGTTGTAAGATTCAGCCGGTAAGGGTCGAAAACCTCTGGGTTGCGGCGGTTGAGGCCGATGAGTACGTAGTCCGGTTGCTCTTCAAGGTCGTCGATGAGCGTGGTGCGCACCCCCGGGAAAGCAGTGTAGGCGCGAAGGTCCGTGCCGTCGGTGTTCACACCGTAGAGCTGGTAGTTCTCGTCGCCGTCGGTGTCTTTCATAAAAAGAATGCGGCTGTTGTCGGCCCACATGTAGCCCGCCACGCTGCGGTCCGTCTCGCTTGTGAGGCGAAGAGCGGGAGTGGACGTATCAGCAACCTTGCGCACAAACACGTTCATGCGGTCGGCATAGGGCGCCATATAGGAAATGTACGTTCCGTCTGGTGAGAGTTGGAATGCAGTCTGTTCCGAATTGCGGAAGAAGTCTTCAAGAGGAATGTGGTTCATGGAAAATCTATTGTAGAAGGTGAAACGGGGCGGCGATGCGTGCGGACGTTTGGAAACGCTCCTTGATCCTGCCCCTTTGTTGCCAAATTCGGTGTAAAGTTATGCAAATGTGCGTTTAGCTTTCGCCCGAAATGCCCAAAAAGCCCCTTTTCTTGCACTAAAGTCTATCAAAAATGCTTGCAGATTGGCTGAAAACCGCATTTTTCTTACCTTTGCTTTAGCTCAGAGCCCTTTGGTTGCGAAATGCATCAAAGGATTACCCCTTTTTGTTTATGAACGATTCTTCATTCTTCATATTTTTCCTGTTGTCGTGCCTGCTGATAGGAGCATTGTTTCTCTTCGTCAACTATGCATGGCGCACAAAACTCATTGACCGCATCGTCGTGAGGCGTTTCGTGCGTCGTCCCTACAGAGAACCCAACGACGACGAGACAGAAGTGTGTGTGGAAGAAGCGCTTCGCTACATGAACGTGAATTTCGACAAACACAAAACCGACAACGTGGATTTTGTGGACTACACGTTCCGCTTTCAGGACGGCAATTTCGTAGTTGTCATACAAAAGGAAAACACGCGCATGCTCCGCATACTCTTTCCCAATATATATGAAGGGAAAATTGACGACATCGACATGTTGCGTAGTTGCTGCAACGACTTCAACCGCAACTTTGCGGGCGTCACGGCTTTCTACGACATCGATCAGGCCACAAAGGCCGTGCGCGTTCATCTCGAATGTGGCGTGCCGCGCATGACGAAGGCCGAAGAACTGGCTCACGTGATGACCAAACTCTTGCACGAATGTTTCGGCACTTGCCGTGCGCTGCAACAGTTGCTGACAGAGACCATCTCCTTTAACCATCGCGCCAACTGCTTGGACCGCGAATACGTCGAAGTGCGCGACGACCAGTTCGAATCGCTCGTCGACGAGTGCGAAGTGCGCCACGGGGCTTCGGCGCCCATTTCCACGGGGCGCTTCCGTCTGGCAAAAGGCTCCTCCGTAACCCTCGGTGCGTGGCTCGACACGATGGACTTCCTCATTGGCTGCGACATCAAGCGTCTGCGCATTGTCTCTCCGCAGGGAACCGTGTTCGAAACCGAAGAACTCAAAGCCATTGAGCACTTCTGCCTTAAAGACGCCATCAAGATTCAGAAAGACGCCGACGGAAACGTCACCGGCTGCGACGACGCCACCCTCGAAGTGCTCTTCGAACCCTTCGCACCGAACGAAAATCCCTCCGGATTGTCAGATCTTCACGTGCTTCGACTCTTCTTCCGCGCCGAAAAAGTGGCAAAGGACCACGATGCGATATATGTGCGCATGACCTACGTAGTTCCGCAATGCGGTACGCTCAATCCCCAGCCCGAATCGCGCTTCGACCAAAATCTTCACCCCCTTTCCGGCAGCCAACTCATTGCCGTAAATCTCGCGTCAATGCAATCCACCGAAGCAGAAATGCGTTTCATGCTCGGTGATGCCCAGGACAAAGTGGCAGAAGGCAAGCAGCACGAACTCACGCCCGAGCAGCACATCATGTTGCGCTTCCAGCAGTTCGACGAAGAATACCTCGCGGCAAAAGGAAACCGCATGTTTCGCGAGAAGTGCTACATCGATGCCGTCTTCTACCTTACGCAAGTGTGGCAACGCGTCAACGCCCGCATGACAGCCCCCGACAAGGCCGAACATCCGCTTCTCCTCGAACTCTCAGAGTGGATAGGAACAGCGCTCTACAAGCTCGGACTTTACCAAAAGGCTTTCTACTACATCGACATGCTGCAGATGAAGTCACGCTCGGACTACGCCATGCTCTACGTTGACTGCCTCATTGCCATGAAGGATTGGCGCACACTTCCTTGGATAAACGACCGAATCACCGACGTGAAAAACCAAATGGAAGCCATTCGCCAAAACGACGAAGAGGTGCCTGCCAACGCTCAGAAGTTCCTCAACTTTCTCCTCAGGCGCCAAATTCACGTCATGGTAGAACTCGGTCAGCTCGACGAGGCTGAAGAGGCTTGCAAGAAACTGTTCCGTACACCCATCTACGACTTCGCACTCACCGAACTCGCTTACATCGACCAGTTGCGCAAGGAAAAGGACAAGGATAAAAAGCCCGACGCTCCCAAAGCGGAAGAAGCCGACCCCTTTGCCGACCTTTAGTGCGAGCGCAAGCTACCAAACGACAACAAGAACCGAACAAACTACAACACCAAAGCCATGCCTTTAATTTCCCCTTCATTGCTTTCTGCCGACTTCGGCAACCTTCAACGCGACATCGAAATGCTTAACCGCAGCGAGGCCGACTGGTATCACCTCGACGTGATGGACGGCGTGTTCGTGCCCAACATCTCTTTCGGTTTCCCCGTGATGGAAGCCATGGCCGCACATGCCACCAAGCCCCTCGATGTTCATCTCATGATTGTACAACCCGAGAAATTCATCAAGGAAGTAAAAGCCCTCGGCGCCAAAGTGATGAACGTCCACTACGAGGCTTGCACCCATCTCCACCGCGTTGTGCAGCAAATCAAGGCCGAAGGCATGATGGCGGGAGTTACTCTCAATCCTCATACGCCCGTCAGTGTGCTCGAAGAAATCATCCGCGACCTCGACCTCGTCATGCTCATGTCCGTCAACCCCGGCTTCGGCGGACAGAAGTTCATTGAGCATTCCCTTGATAAGACCCGCCGCTTGCGCGAACTCATTGGCCGCACAGGTTCAAAGGCGCTTATCGAAATTGACGGCGGCGTGAACCGCCAGACTGGTGCAGAACTTGTGGCTGCCGGCGCCGACGTGCTCGTGGCAGGCTCTGCAGTCTTCAAAGCAGCCGACCCCGAAGCGGAAATCCATGCCCTCAGAACATTAGGCGCATAAGCCCTTCGCACCTTATATATCCTCATGTAAACTCCGGCACAGCTCCGTGCAACAGCACGCCCTCTTGCCGATAGCATAACCATCCAACAAATGCAACCCCTTATTTCCGACTCGGAACTCTTTGCGCTCTTTCAAACCATCCAGCAGAGCCGCCGCATTGTAATCTGTGCCCACCGCGGTCCCGACGGCGACGCCGTAGGTTCATCGCTCGGATGGGCAGAATATCTGCAGAACATTGGGAAACACGTTGACATCGTTCTTCCCAATCCCTTCCCCGACTTCCTGCGCTGGCTCCCCAACACGCATGCAATCCATTACTACGTCCGTCACGAGGCTGAAGCCACGCGTATCATTAATGATGCCGACCTCATCTTCTGTCTTGATTTCAATGGCTTGGCACGTCTGCAGGATATGCAGGGTGCTGTGGCACGGGCAAAGGTCGACAAAGTGATTATTGACCATCACCTCGACCCCGACCGCACCATTGCCAAACAAGTCATCTCTTTCCCCGACGCTTGCTCCACGAGCGAACTCGTGTTCCGCCTCATCGTGCAGCTTGGCGGCTTCGAAAGCATGACACGCATGGGCGCCACGTGCATCTACACGGGCATGATGACCGATACCGGCGGATTTACCTACAATTCCAGCCGCCCCGAAATCTACGAAGTCATTTCCATGCTCCTTACAAAGGGCATCGACAAGGACAAGATATACCGTAACGTGTTTAACGTCTATTCCGTAGACCGCATGCGCCTTACTGGCTACATTCTCTACGAGAAACTCGCGTTTTATGCCCACAACAAAGCCTCTCTCTTCACACTCACGCGCGACGAGATGGCGCGTTTCAACTTCATTCGCGGCGATGCGGAAGGTTTGGTCAATATGCCGCTTCAGGTCAAAGGTCTGCGCTTGAGCATATCTCTACGCGAAGACACCGAACGCGAGGTGGTGCGCGTGTCGCTGCGCTCTGTCGACGATTTTCCGTGTAACAAAATGGCGGAAGAGTTCTTCAACGGCGGCGGACATCTCAATGCCTCCGGTGGCGAACTCCCCTTCCCGCTCTCCGAAGCCGTCAAAACGGCAGAGCGTGCCATAGAGGCTTACGCACATTTGCTATAATTCCCACAAGAACCAAGAACTAAACGAAACTACCAAAACCCAGACAACTATGATAACAGCTCAAGACAAGGCATTGCTCGAAAAGAAGGGCATCAGCGAAGCACAGCTCGAAAAGCAGCTCCAGTGTTTCAAGACCGGCTTCCCGTTCCTTAAGTTGGCCGGCGCAGCAAGCGTGGAAAAAGGCATTCTCGTTCCCGACGCTGAGGCTTCGGACGCTTTCCTCAAGGCTTGGGCCGACTATACCGCCCATGCCGACCACCGCGTGGTGAAGTTCGTTCCCGCTTCGGGAGCTGCCAGCCGCATGTTCAAGAATATGTTTGCCTTTGCTGACGCTTCGTACGACGTGCCCACCACCGACTTCGAAAAGGAATTCTTTGCGCGCATTCACGATGCCGCTTACTTTGCCGACCTCGATGAGGCTTGCCGCCGCATCCACTCGCTCGGCATTGACGAACTGCTCGCCGCAGGACGTTACAAGGACGTTGTGCGCGCCATGCTTGGTGCCGACGGCCTTAACTACGGCGCACTGCCAAAAGGCTTGCTGAAGTTTCACAAATATGCCGACGGTTCGCGCACACCCCTTGAGGAACATCTCGTGGAAGGCGCACTCTATGCACGCGAAAACGACGGCACGGTAAACGTTCACTTCACTGTTTCGCCCGAACACCGTGCACTCTTCGAGAAACTCGTAGCAGAGAAAGTGCCCGCCTACGAAAGCAAGTACGGCGTGAAGTACAGCGTTTCCTTCTCCGAACAAAAGCCCAGCACCGACACCGTTGCTGCCAACCCCGACAACACGCCTTTCCGCAACGCCGACGGAAGTCTGCTCTTCCGCCCCGGAGGTCACGGCGCGCTCATAGAAAACTTGAACGACATCAGTGCCGATGTGGTCTTCGTGAAGAACATCGACAACGTGGTGCCCGACCGTTTGAAGGACGCTACGGTGCGTTACAAGAAGCTCCTTGCCGGTGTGCTCGTCACGCTTCAGGCTCAGGCTTTCGACTATCTTCGCAAACTTGACAGCGGAAAGTATACGATGGACGAGCTTCGCGAAATGCTCCAGTTCGTTCAAAAGCGTCTCTGCACGAAGAATCCCGAGACCAAGTTGCTCGAAGATACCGAGCTTGCCATCTATCTTCGCAAAAAGCTCAATCGTCCGATGCGCGTTTGCGGAATGGTGCGCAACGTGGGCGAGCCTGGTGGCGGTCCGTTCCTTGCTTACAACAGCGACGGCACGGTTTCGCTCCAGATTCTCGAAAGTTCGCAGATCGACATGGACGACCCCGAAAAGAAGGCCATGTTTGAGAAAGGCACGCACTTCAATCCCGTTGACCTCGTATGTGCAGTGAAGGACTATAAGGGCAATGCTTTCAATCTTCCCGACTACGTGGATCCCCAGACCGGTTTCATCTCCCACAAGAGCAAGGACGGCAAAGAGCTCAAGGCACTTGAACTTCCCGGTCTTTGGAACGGTGCGATGAGCAATTGGAGTACAATCTTCGTGGAAGTACCCCTCGAAACTTTCAACCCCGTAAAGACTGTCAACGACCTTTATCGTGAGCAGCATCAGTAGTCGCGTATTCCCTATAATATAAGGTACGGCTCCGCGCAGCCTTCGTGGCCAACCGTGGAGCCGTCCTACACTTTTTGCCGTAAGAAATAAATTGTCAGGAACATGTCAGAAATCAGTTTGTCCACACTCTTTTTGCTCTTCTTCAAGTCCGGCGGCCTCACGCTGGGCGACGGTTATGCCGTGCTGGCACCTTTGCGGAAGGCCATCGTCGATGAGCAGAAATGGATGACGCGCGAGGACTTCGACCGTCAGGTGGCACTCGTACAGGCTGTGCCGGGAATTTTCAATGTGAACCTCGCAGCTTTCCTGGGCTATGCCCTTCTGAAATGGAAAGGCTGTGCCGCTGCATTGCTCGGTATGGTGCTCCCCGCTTTTGCCATTCTCCTGCTCTTTGCCGGCGTGTTCGACAACGTGCGCGACGATCATGTGGTGAAAGCCTTTCTTGCCGGAGCGCGACCCGCCATCGTCGTGTTGCTGCTCTTGCCCCTTCTGCAGATTGTACGCAAGTCAAACTTGATGCTCAGCACCGTGTGGATTCCTATCGGCGCTGCCATAGCCATTGTGCTGCTCGGCGTTTCGCCCGTCTATGTGGTAGCCGGACTTACGGTGCTCGGCGTGCTCTATGCCGTGCTTGTCATGGCACACGAACACTAAAGAGGCGCTACTGCATGGTCCACAATATTCTTACCTTCAATTCCAATCTCGGCAGATGTTAGCATTGCTATTTCTTTTCCTCAGTTTCTATCAGTTAGGCTTCTTCGGCTACGGCGGCAATGCCGCTTCCATGTCCATTCTTGAGCACGAAACGGTCACGCTGCACCACTGGTTTACGCCCGAACAGCTTGCCGACCTCATGACCCTCTGTCGCGCTTTGCCCGGCGGCACGGGAGTGAACGCTGCCACTTTGAGCGGATACGTGGCAAGCGGTGGAAGCCTTGGCTTTTGGCCCACTGCCGGTTTTTGCGCCGTGGGCGTCGTTGCGCTCTGCCTTGCCGCCGCCACGTGGACGTTCATCGTCAGCCGGTTGAACAGTCACGAGCTGACGCGCAACGTGCTTGACTGTGTGCTCGTGTTGCTCCGCCCGCTGGTGCCCGGACTTATCGCAGCTGCTGCGCTGATGATGATGACGGAAGGAAACTTCGGTTCGCTTTCGACCTCTCCCTGGCATTTTTGGACAAGCCTTTTTCTCGCTGCAAGTGCTTTCGTGGGCATAAAAATATACCGCATCAATGCAACCTTTATGGTGGTGCTTTGCGGCATTGCAGGAGTCGTGCTTTTCTGATATTTGAAGCGACGGAATAGCGCATTTGTGCAAAACGTTACGCACGCGTAGAGTTTTTGGCCGTTTCCTTTGTAAAGTGTATTTACCAAACGGCTTTTTTGCTGACGAAAAATAACTATTGGGGTGCAATCGTTATGGTTGCGCCCCAATAGTTTTGTTATTAATAACGTAACTTTGCAAAACATTAAGCACGAATCCTTGACTAAATCCAAAATTTCCGAGACAGCATGAGTTTCAATCTTCCCAAGACTGAAAAAAAGAGAGTGGTAATCGTAGGCGGTGGCTTCGGTGGTCTTAAACTTGCCAACAAGCTTCGCAAGAGTGACTTCCAGGTGGTACTCATTGACCGCAACAACTACCACCAGTTCCCTCCCCTCATTTATCAGATTGCTTCGGCCGGTATTGAGCCCAGCAGCATTTCGTTTCCCTTCCGCAAGATATTCCAAAAGCGTAAGAACTTCTTCTTCCGCATGGCAGAAGTGCGTTCCATCTTTCCCGAACACAAGATTATCCAGACTTCCATCGGTAAGGTCCACTACGACTACCTCGTGCTGGCAGCCGGCGCTACGACCAATTTCTTCGGAAATGCCAATGTAGCAGCAGAAGCTATGCCGATGAAAAACGTGAGCGAGGCCATGGGACTCCGCAATGCACTGCTCGACAATTTTGAACGCGCTCTTACCTGCGCCACGGACAAGGAACGTCAGGAACTTCTCAACGTTGTCATCGTGGGCGGCGGTGCAACCGGTGTGGAAATAGCCGGTGCGCTTTCCGAAATGAAGAACTTTGTGCTTCCCAAGGACTATCCCGACCTTCCCACGTCGCTTATGCATATCTACCTTATAGAAGCTGGTCCGCGACTCCTTGCCGCTATGAATCCCGACTCTTCTGCCAAGGTGGAGAAGTATCTGCGTACGATGGGCGTGAACGTTCTGCTCAACAAGATGGTGACTGACTACAAGGATCACCGCGTGATGCTCAAGGACGGCAGTTCCATTGCCACTCGTACGTTCATCTGGGTGAGCGGCGTTGCAGCGCAGCCCGTGGGCAACCTCGACCCGAGTCATCTTGGCCGTGGCCGCCGCATCGTGGTGGACGCTTTCAACCGCGTGGAGGGTCTCGACGGCGTCTTCTCCATTGGCGACCAGTGCATCATGCCCGAGGGCGACGACAAGTGGGTGGGCGGTCATCCGCAGTTGGCACAAGTGGCCATCCAGCAAGGCAACCTTTTGGCCAAGAACCTTCGCCGCCTTGAGGCCGGTAAGGAGATGAAGCCTTTCCACTACAAGAATCTCGGCACCATGGCCACCGTGGGCCGCAACCGTGCCGTGGCAGAATTCAGCAAGATGAAATTCGGCGGATTCCTCGCTTGGGTGCTTTGGCTCGTGGTGCACTTGCGCTCCATTCTTGGCGTGCGAAACAAGATGATTGTGCTCTTCAACTGGCTTTGGAACTATGTGTCCTATTCCCAGTCGCTCCGCATGATTATTTACGCAAAGAAAGCCAAGGAAGTTCGCGAGCGCGAAGAGCGTCTTGCCTCAACCCACTGGGGTACCGACCTTCTGAGCGAAGGCTCCGAAGACGTGCGTGAGAATAAGACCGAAGAGAAATAAAAAGCAAGCCTTTTCGTAAACAAATAACAACAACAAACGGCGGAACCGCAACATTCTGAGTTGACGGTTCCGCCGTTTAGCGTATGTTTCGTAGCAGTTGTTGGGAGCGCTTAGCCTCGTTCTCTAAGAAAAGGCTTTGCACACGGACAGTGTATTATGCTTCCGCAATACCGGAACGGACGAAAGTCTCAAAGAAACTCTGCAAATCGCCGCTTTCGTATCGGGAAAAGCATAACGATGCCGTTTTGACAGAACGGAATCCCACTTCTTCCACCTGTCGCAAGTCGGTGATTTTACCTTCGGTAATGAGTCGTTTGAGTTCTGCCACACGGTAGCGCGAAATGTATTCGTGCACGTCGTTGTAGCCTTGCGAACGCAGACTTTGCAGCACCATGTGGCGGTTGAAACCTGCCAGGCGGCACAAACGGTCGCGGTTGAACGTCGCGTCGCAGTAGGGTCTTTCGTTCTGCATCACGTACTCCATCACCTCAAAGCGGTGAAGGTTGGCTTCGTTGAAGTCCTCCGTTTCGGTCTGAGTAATTTCCACGTTCGTAGGTCGTTTCTCCACCTTGCGGAAGGTCGGATACTGAATGGCCTCTACCGTAGGACGTAGCGTACGGAAGAAGAGAAACATGTTGACGAGCGAGAAGAGTAGGATGTAGACCGTAAGCAGCGTCAGGTTAAAGAATACGGTGATGACCACAAAGAAAAGCGACGTCAGTCCGAGCGCTGTTCCGTAAAAGATGATGTCGCGCGGCAGCTCCATGCGCTTTACCAGTTTGTGGGGAAGTCTGAAAATGTTGGCAATGTAGTAGCCCGAGAGCAGCAGCGCAATGATGCGCAGCACGACGTCGCCCGAAAGGAAATATTCCATGATGTCGTTGCTGCTGTAGACGTTTGCCAAGTTGCTTCCCGCTGCAGCCCCTATGCTATATATAAAGATGAGTACCAGCGCAGGCGTAGCATATCCCCACATTCGGCCCCATTGCAAGTAGCCCGGCATACACAGCCCCAACGGGTAGATACTGAGCAGGTAGGAGCACACCAAGAGATAGATGAGCAGTACGGGGTGGAGAATGCCCGGGGCAGGGATGGATTCGTGGGTGGCTACGAAAAACAGTGCGCCGCAATAGAGCAGGCACATCAATAGCATGATCCAAGCCTGTGACAAAAACTGCACACTGCGGCGTGCCAGGTAAAACATCACCAGGCTCATCATGAGATGAGCCGTAGCAGCAAATTCAACTGTTATGAGCAATAACGTACGCATGACTTCACGAAAACTTAACGAGTGGGGTTTAATCGCGCAAAAGTATAAATCTTTTGCGAGCAAAGTGGCTGAAAGGAATTATAATTCGTACTTTTGTGCTGCAAAAAGGTGGCAAAATCCGTGAAATGTGCCCCATGCTCCGCGTTTTATCTCATTATCAAATTGTCGCAGAGCGTAGTTTGTGGACTTTTCGCTAGTGTCCTTTTTTACTTCTTTGATATGGCAACCACCACAACCGACGACAAGATTTTCAAAATAGACATAGACAAAGTGCTTGCGGACAAAGCGGGTTCAAAAGCCCGTTATGTGCCGCGCTTTGTGCGTTCTTGGCTCAAGCGCATTGTCCATCAAGACTGGATAAACGTCTTTATGGAACAAAACGGCAGTCTTCAGGGTGTGCCCTGGCTTGATGCCGTGGTTGACTATCTTGACATGAAACTAGAAGTGGTGGGATTGGAAAATCTGCCCGACGATGCCGACGGACGGCGCTTCACCTTTGTGAGCAACCACCCTCTCGGCGGTCCCGACGGCATAGCGCTTGGTCACATCCTCGGCCATCACTACGACGGTCGCATCAAGTATCTCGTCAACGACCTGTTGATGAATCTCC
This sequence comes from bacterium, assembly GCA_963656685.1. Taxonomy (GTDB): domain Bacteria; phylum Bacteroidota; class Bacteroidia; order Bacteroidales; family Bacteroidaceae; genus Alloprevotella. The sequence continues at coordinate 52,079 of CAVKJJ010000004.1, forward strand.
ACGGCTTGGCGCCGCTTTGCGTACCTATCAACAAAACTGGAAAACAAAGCCGCGACTTTCCCCGTCTTGTAGAGGCCGCATTTACGAGTAATGACCATATAATTATGTTTCCCGCCGGACTTTGCTCACGTCGCGAGCACGGCATTGTTCATGACCTTACGTGGAACAAAGCGTTTGTCTCGAAAAGTGTGGAAACCCACCGCGACGTGGTGCCCATACACTTCAGCGGCTGCAACTCCGACCGCTTTTATCGCATTGCCGGACTTTGTAAGCGGCTTCACTTGAAAGTCAACATCGCCATGCTCTACCTAGCCGACGAAATGTATCTAAATCGCGGAAAAACCTTCCGCGTGACGATAGGAAAGCCCATACCTTGGCAAACCTTCGACGCTACGAAGCGCCCCGCCGAGTGGGCGCAATACGTAGAGAACATTGTTTACGAACTTCCTCTTTGAATAAAATATGCAACCTATCATTCCTCCTGTTGACAAAGCGCTCATCAAAGCAGAGCTGACGCCCGAACGCCGTTTGCGCACGACGAACAAGGCTGGCAACGAAATCTACGTGGTCACTTACCAGCAAGCTCCCAACGTGATGCGCGAAATAGGACGCTTGCGCGAGATAGCTTTCCGCGCAGCCGGTGGCGGCACCGGCATGAGCCTCGACTGGGACGAATTCGACACGTGTGAGCACCCTTACTATCAGCTCATCGTGTGGGATCCCGAAGTGGAACTTATTCTTGGCGGTTACCGTTTTCTGCCCGGTGGCGAAATACGTTATGCTGCCGACGGACAGCCAATTTTGGCCACCAGTCACATGTTTCACTTCTCTGACGACTTCATCAAGAACTATCTTCCCGACACGGTGGAGCTCGGTCGCTCCTTCGTGACGCTCGAATATCAGAGCACCCGTGCCATGAGCAAAGGCCTCTTTGCTCTTGACAACCTTTGGGACGGGCTTGGCGCACTCACCGTGGTGATGCCCAACGTAAAGTACTTCTTTGGCAAGATGACCATGTATCCTTCGTTCAACCGTCAGGCGCGCGACATGATTCTCTACTTCCTTCGCAAACATTTTGGCGACAAAGACGGAATGGTCACCGCTGTCAACCCCATTTCCATTGACACGCCCGAAGCGGAACTTGAGCAACTCTTTACGTTCGACGACTTTAAGAGTGATTACCGCATTCTGAACACCTCAGTAAGAAAGCTCGGTTACAACATACCTCCCCTCGTCAATGCTTACATGGGACTGAGTCCCACCATGCGCGTGTTCGGCACAGCCATCAACCACGAATTTGGTGAAGTGGAGGAGACAGGAATCTTCATCGCTGTCGATGAAATTCTCGAAAACAAGCGAATGCGCCATATTGACACTTTCGCTGCTGAGCATCCCGAGAGCATGAATCTCTTTGAGCAGATATTCCGTAACCGTTCGCTCGAAAATCAATAAGGGATAATCGGCTGTAACGAGCGTCCTTATTCCCTCATCATTTTAAGCGCCATAAAGAACTATTGCTGTACGCATGGTTCTTTATGGTGCTTTGTTTATAGCGAGAAGATGTGCTTTGTATGGTGTGCTCTGTATATATGCTAAAATTAGATGCATGCGTATGTAAAATCGTACTGAAGCATCTCCCCCTATATACACCAAAGTTTATGCATTCAACCTTCAGCCTTCAGCCTTACTGTCGTGTAAGAACTAGCAGGAACTTTATCGTGTTGCGCTTTAAAACGTTGCGCTCTGCACGGCTTGTTTGAATACAAACGAATACATAAGTTTTATCTTATTAAACCTTTTCTGTCGCCAATTTCGGTACATGCGCATGACCGAAATTTCTTTACGCTGACGATTTTTTACCCCTTGTTGAAAATTTGCTGTCACTCTAGGTGTGTTTTGTAAGCACTTGTATATTAGGTTGATAAGATTCTGTTGCTGTAAACGGGTGACGGATGAAGGTAGAATGTATAAACTTCGGTGAAACGCGCGCGTACGCGTGCGCGCGAGAGTGGGATTTTGTACCGAAATATCAGCAGTCGGGAATTGCTAACAAATACAAATAACTTTCTACGAGCCCAACATGTTGGGCTCGTAGAAAATTTCAATTAGTTGCCCAAAAGTTTTTTGGAATTGCGCATGGAGGTGAAGTGCTCACTATGTTTCGCTCTGCGCGTTACATGAAAGCGCAGCTCATTTGCATATTTGCACATTTGCATATTCGCACATTGTTCTTACACCGTGCCTTGGAATTTTTACATCGTGCCATGGTGTGAGAAATGCAAGGCATCTTGTACGAGCTCTATCCTACGTTTATCCCTTTCGCCCCACATTTTGCACCGAAAGCTCATAATGTTCTTTAAAATTGTGGCACACAACGGATTTTCTTCGTAATTTTGCAGTCCAAAATCAAGACGAGACTTTGTATAATAGTTACATTCAAGGGTTTTGACAATACGTAAGTCCTTGCAGGCATGATGTTTGCAAGGGCAAAGTCGTGAAACGGCGCGTGATAGTACAGCGCCCGACGAATGTAGAAAAAGGTATCCATGCGACAACTAAAAATCAACAAAAGCATCACCAATCGCCAAAGTGCGGCATTGGACAAGTATTTGGTGGAAATTGGCCGTGAAGAACTCATCACAACAGATGAGGAAGTGGAGCTCGCTCAGCGCATCCACAAGGGCGACCAGCAGGCGCTTGACCGTCTGACGCGCGCTAACTTGCGCTTCGTTGTCAGTGTGGCAAAGCAGTACCAAAACCAGGGTCTTGCTCTCAACGACCTCATCAACGAAGGAAACCTCGGCCTTATCAAAGCTGCCCAGAAGTTCGACGAAACTCGCGGCTTTAAATTCATCTCTTATGCCGTGTGGTGGATTCGTCAGAGCATCCTTCAAGCCATCTCTGAGCAAAGCCGCATTGTGCGCATGCCGCTCAATCAGGTAGGCTTCCAGAGTAAACTCACGAAGGCCATCGTCTCCTTTGAACAGGAGAACGAGCGCCGTCCGTCCGTTAACGAGCTCGCCGAAATTCTCGACACCGATGTAGCCAAAGTGCAGGAAGCCCTCGGTACCAACGGCAAGAAAGTCAGTGTGGACGCCCCCTTCCAGGACGACGACTCCAACTGCCTCATTGACATCATGAGCGACGATTCAGCTCCCGGCACCGACAACCAAATGGAGAAGGAATCGCTCTCGTCCGACCTCGATGCAGCCCTTTCCATGCTTTCCGAACGTGAACGCCAAGTGCTGAAGATGCTCTTTGGCATTGGTCGCAACGAAATGACAGCCGAAGAAGTGGCCAACTCACTCAGTCTTACTCGTGAGCGCGTGCGCCAAATCAAGGAACGTGCCCTCCGTCGCCTTCGTGAGTCGGACAACATCAACATCCTTATGAAGTATTTGGGCTAAAGTCCTTCCGTGCTTAAGTATTTACGCTGCAATAATGCGCTATGCAAGAACGTTCCGTTAGGGAATTCTTGCATAGCGCATTTTGGTTATTGTAACGTACAATGAAGTAGTTTCGCAGAATTGTAAAGCGCGAGGAGCGGGCTGAAAGCCCACCACAATGATTGCGTAAGCAAAATTTGATGGTGGATGTGGCGGACTTTCAGCCCGCGACCGCTACTAACTTAATAACCCGGGCCGCGTCACTTCGTTCCGTGACCCGGGCTTGCGAATGGTGGGCTTTCAACCCGCTACGCGCCCATACCTTCATTTGAAATCCTACGCATGTGATTTTTTGAATATTTCGTTCGCTTTGCTCAAAGACTGAAAGTCAATTAAAAAGGAAATGAATAATTTGGTCCTTACGGCCGTTTAACGTAACTTTGCGCCGTCAAAAAAGCAATAGAAATAACAAGCTATACACATCCATGATTAAATCACAAGACATCAAGAAGGGTACTTGCATCCGTCTCGACGGCAAGCTCTACTTCTGCATTGACTTCCTTCATGTAAAGCCCGGTAAGGGTAACACCATCATGCGTACTACGCTTAAGGACGTTGTAAGCGGCCGTGTACTCGAGCGTCGCTTCAACATCGGTGAAGCCCTCGAAGACGTACGCGTAGAGCGTCGTCCGTTCCAGTACTCCTATGCTGAAGGCGACCAGTATCACTTCCTCAACCAGGAAACTTGGGACGACGTAGTCATTGAACGTGAACTCATCACAGGTGTGGACTACATGAAAGAAGGCGACGTTTGCGAAGTAGTCAGCGATGCTTCTACCGAAACCATCCTCTTCGCCGAAATGCCCGTGAAGACCCACTTGAAGATTGTTTACACCGAACCCGGACTCAAGGGCGACACTGCCACCAACGCTACCAAGCCCGCAAAGCTCGAAACTGGCGTAGAAGTTCGTGTACCTCTCTTCATCAACGAAGGCGAAACCATCGAAGTGGACACCCGCGACGGTTCTTATCTCAACCGCGTGAAGGCTTAATAGCACTTTCGTTTTCTGCATAAAAATCCCTCCATTTGCAAGCCGAAGGCATCGCAGATGGAGGGATTTTCATGTCTTGGAGGTTGGGCGATAAATCGGTTGGGGCGAAGAAGGTCTTTAGTACTCCCTCTCTCCGAAAATGGCTGTGCCGATGCGCACCAATGTGGCGCCTTCTTCCATGGCAATGGAATAGTCGTGCGACATGCCCCAGGAGCGTTCGCAGAATGCCTCGTCGTTGGCGAAGAAGCGGGCCTTAGTTTCGCGGAAGTATTCGAGTGCCGAATGGAATTCGCCTCTCACTTGCTCCATGTTGTCTGTGTTGGATGCCATGCACATGAGGCCACAAAGTTGTACGTGTTTCATCGTGCGCCACTCGCCTTCTTCAAGAAGCGCTGTGCAGGCTGCAGGTGTGAGTCCGAATTTCGTTTCCTCTTGCGCGATGTGCAGTTCCAGCAAACAACGGATTACGCGGTTGTGCTTTGCGCCCTGCTTCTCTATCTCGCGAAGGAGTTTGAGGGAGTCCACCGTGTGGATGAGCGAAACGTAGGGCGCGATGTACTTCACCTTGTTCACTTGAAGGTGACCGATGAAATGCCACTCGATGTCGGAAGGCAACACCTTTCGCTTCTCTTCCAATTCCTGGACTCGGCTCTCGCCGAAAATGCGTTGCCCCTCGTCGTAAGCTTCTTGGATGAGCGCCGCGGGGTGGAACTTCGAAACAGCCACGAGGCGTACACCCGGCGCAATGGTGGACTTTACTTCTTCAAGATGTAACATTGGTCTTTTACTTTTTGTGAACTGCTACTTCTTAGCAAAAAGGATTGGCATCTGGTGCTTCCGCAATGGGGACACACCAAAGGCCAATCCTTATGGATGAAATCGTTTACTGCTCAAACTCCGGTTTGTCTTCTCCGGGCTTTGTCTGCACGTAGTGGAACACGTCCATGATGGCGGTTTCCGTGACGGAAGCAATGGTGTAGTCCATCATCGAACCCTTCATGCCCTCGTCGAGACGCTTGATGGAGTCGCGAAGGTCGCTGGCCTGGATGAGCACGTTCTGTGATGTTTTCTTTTCCTTACCGCTCTTCTCGTCGAGCGTGATGAACACGAGTTTTGCGCGGAAAAAGCGGTCGGCGCTGTCGTCGCCCGGAGCTTCGAAGAGTTCGGCGTAGCGGGCGCGCTTGATGTCGCTCACTTCAAACTCGCCTGACATGAACGGCGTGATCTCTTCGATGATGCGGCGCTCGGCTTCGGTGAAGTTAAGTGCATCAACGAGGTAAGGCTCGTTCACTTTCTTCTGAAGACCGTTCTCCATGGTCTTCTCGTATCGTACTTTACATTCAAACCAGTTGTTGTTCATTTTTGATGTTCTTTTGAGGATTTATAATGGCGGGTGCGGTGCCTCCCGCCTTAGCGGCCGACAAAGGTACGCATTTCGCATTAAAAAACGTGCTCGGCAGTGGCCGTAATGTTCGGGGAAAATACGTTATATGGCTTTTCGTGTTGCGGGTATGGCCGAAGGGTTCTAACGTGAGTCAGCAGCGGTTTTCTATAATGCGTACCTGTCCTTTCCCCCGCGTGAAGCGCCCGTACGAAATGGCGTGGCGAGGACAGATGTGGTAACAGGCCATGCAGAGTGTGCAGTGTTCGCCCCATTCGGGAGTGCCGCTTTCCCCAAGACTGATGTTCTCCAATGGACAGACGCGTTTGCAGCGTCCGCAATTTTTGCAAATCTCGCTGTTCACGCTGAAACCGTGTGGCGAAGTGAGAAATCTATGGAAAAGTTTGCCTATCACATAAGTCTTCAACCAAGGGAACGCACCGTGGTGAACATCGTCGGGGGCAGACGCGCCTTGGCGGCTGACCGTCTCGGCAATGTGCGTTTCGACCCGGCGTTGGGCGGAAATTTGTTTCGCTTTCTCAACCTTGTCAGAGTCGATGTCAAATCCCGGCAGACACACATACGTGTTGCGCATCGTTACGGAAAATGCGGTGTTCAACGTCCATCCACGTTCGTTCAGCGCTTTAGCAAATTCGCGGTCGGCGCGTCCTGTGTCGTCGCCGCAGGTAAACACGGCGTACACATAGGGCTGTTCTCCGTCCTCGGGAAAAGGCAACTGGGAAATGAAATCTCGTACCACCGACGGCATGTTCCATCCATAAATGGGGAATACAAAACCAACGCTCTCGCACTCCGTACAGAACTTGAGTTCCTCCTTGCCCCGTTCGTCCGTCATCATGTAGAGTTCGTCGTCAATCTTTTTCGAGAGCCAATAGGCCGCCCAAAGCGAATTGCCCGTTCCGCTGAAGCAGAAAATCATAACACGAGATTTTTAGTGAACACAAAACAGTTTTTGAACACCTTTTCCGCCTCAGGAACGGGACGGTCGAAAATGCCGTACATCGTACTTCCACTGCCGCTCATCGAGGCATAAAGCGCCCCCATGTCGTAGAGCGTTTGCTTGATGGCCGGCAGTTCAAGGTGGTTTGGAAATACCGATTCCTCGAAGTCGTTGACCACAGTGTGGCGCCACGTTTCGATAGGTTGCTTGAGCGAGACGGTCAAGTCAAACTGCGGCGTCTGGGGGTGAACGTTGGCATAAGCTTCCTTCGTGCTGATAAACACGTCGGGCTTTACCAATACAATAAATTTGCCCTTGAGAGAAAGCGGGTAGGCGGTGAGCATATCCCCAATGCCTGTGGCATAAGCCGCCTTGTTACGAATGAAAAAGGCACAGTCTGCGCCGAATCGCGCCACGCGGCGTTCCATCTCGTTGTCCGAAAGTCCCAGTTCGAAAAGTTCGTTCAGCCCCTTTATCATGAATGCCGCATCGCTGCTTCCGCCTCCTAGTCCAGCACCCGTTGGGATGTGTTTGTAGAGATCGACGTTCAAAGGCGGAAGGTTGAATTCATCCCGAAGGCTGTTGTATACTTTCGTCACGATGTTGTCCTCCGTTTTCCCTTCAATTTGTTTTCCGCCAACGGCAAGGCTGAAGGGGGCGTCAAAGTGGCTGTCCGCCAACTTTATCTCAAGATTGTCGCGGAGCGGAATGGGGTAGAAGAGCGTTTCCAAATCGTGGTAACCGTCCTCGCGGCGGCGTACGATGTGAAGACCTATGTTGATTTTGCAGTTCGGTTGTAAAAGGATGGAAGATTTCATGAGAATGGAATGTAGGTGTGGCCACAAAGGTACGAAAAGCCCATTTAAGGCAGAATTTTGTGCTCGGCGAAATGTATAAAACCCAGACAATAGGCAAAAATGCAACGTTTTTCTTGCTAAATATAGTGCCAAGTGGTATCTTTGCTTTCAAATATTTCACATATGGGACTCTTATCCAAGCTATTCAATCATAAAAAGTCACAGCAGGAAGCAGGATGGCGCGTAGGCGGCATGGAAGATTTCATGATGCTCATACGCGTTTACTACCAAGCTGTGATGGCAGCCAATCTCGGCATAAGCAATCTTGCAGCTCTCCCCGACCTCCGCGTGTTCAAGCAGACGCTCCACGTGCAGACCGTCAACAACCGCCTAGGTATAGGCGAGAAAAACCGCTGCAAAAAGATGCTTATGGAAATTTACGCCATTGACGAAAATTTCTTCCGCGAAATAGATGCCAGCATCAAGCGTCACTGTCGTTCTGTCAACGACGTGCGTAACTATCTGTTCCTCTTCCAGGGATTCTCACAAGAACTCATGATGCTCATGGGCAACCTGATGAAGTGGAAGTTCCGTCTGCCCGGATTCTTCCGTAAGGCACTTTACGACTTAACCGCCAAGCAGGTGAACCAAGTGCTCACCAAAGACAACTGGAAAGACGATGGCGTGCGCAAAGCATGCGCCTCAGTTCGTCGCTACCAACAGCAACTCGGTTACAGCGCAGAGTGGATGACCACGTATGTCTACAACGTGGTAATCCTTGCCAAGAAAGAACCCAAACCCGACGACAAGGAATAGCCGCTAACAGCAGACGACTCATCTCTTTTTACTTATTCATTCCATTCCGCGCTCCCTTGAAGGAACGCCGCAAAGAATTTCTTCATGACCAAAGAAGAAGAAAAATCACTCCACGAATTTGAGGCCCTCGTGCGTCGACTCATGTCGGCGTACAAACTGTTGCGCTCCGAAAACGCACAGTTGAATGAAGCCTTGAGTCAGTGTCGGCAGCAACTCGCCGACGCCGAAAAACGTGTGGAGCAGGCGCGGGATGAATACCAAACACTCAAGACGGCGCGCATGATAGAAGTGAGCGGCGGCGACATCAAAGAGTCGCGTGCTCGTTTGTCGAAACTCATTCGCGAAGTGGACAAATGCATCGCATTGCTCGACGTCTAAGTGCAGGTCTACAAGTAGAAATGTCCTAAAGATTATCCATTATGGCACAAGATAACGGCAAAATGGTCATCCAGCTCCTTATCGGTAAACAGATGTATCCCATCACCGTAAAGCGGGAGCAGGAAGAAATTTTCCGAAAGGCCGCCCGGCTCATCAACGAAAAACTGAGCCGTTACGAACAGGCCTATCCCAGTCAGGGTTACGAGAAATACACTTCCGTAGCACTGCTGGACTTTGCCGTGCGTGCACTCCAACTGGAAAACGAAAAGGACCAGTCACCTTATGCCGACACCGTCAGCAGACTTTCTGACGAAATCGGTGAGCTGTTCGAAGGAAAAGAGTAAATCCAACAGAACAAGCAAATCTTTTATCATTTTACACACCCAACTCCCACATGAATTTCAGTATTATATATCTCATCATTGGACTTCTTGTCGGTGCCGCTGTAGGGTACAGCTTCTTTCGCTATGTGCTGAAGAAAAAGTACAACCGCATGATCGACAATGCCAACAAGGAAGCCAACGTCATCAAAGAAAAGAAACTCCTTGAGGTAAAGGAAAAATTTCTCAACAAAAAGTCCGAACTCGAAAAGGAAGTGCAGCAGCGCAACCAACGCATCGCACAAGTAGAAAACAAACTCAAGCAACGCGAAATAGGACTCAATCAGCGTCAGGAGGACCTTGGCCGACGCAAGCAGGAACTCGACAACACGCAGAACCGTCTGGCCAATCAGCAGCAGAACCTCGCACGTAAGGAAGAGGAACTTGCCAAAATTCAGCAGAAGGAACGCGAAAAACTCGAAGAGCTTTCTGGCCTTTCAGCCGAGGAAGCAAAGAAACGACTCGTCGACTCACTCAAAGACGAGGCGCGCACCGATGCGGCAAGCTACATCAACGAAATCATGGACGATGCCAAAATGACTGCCAACAAAGAAGCCAAACGCATCGTCATTCAGACCATTCAGCGCGTCGCCACCGAAACAGCCATTGAAAACAGCGTCACCGTTTTCCACATCGATAACGACGAGGTGAAAGGCCGCATCATCGGTCGCGAGGGCCGAAACATCCGTGCGCTCGAAGCAGCCACAGGTGTTGAAATCGTCGTCGACGACACGCCCGAAGCAATCGTCATCAGCGCCTTCGACCCCGTTCGCCGCGAAATCTGTCGTCTCGCTCTCCATCAGCTTATTTCCGACGGACGCATCCATCCGGCACGCATCGAAGAAGTCGTGGCAAAGGTGAAGAAGCAAGTAGAAGAAGAAGTCATCGAAACGGGTAAACGTACAGCCATCGACCTCGGCATCCACGGCCTTCATCCCGAACTTATCCGCATAGTCGGAAAGATGAAGTACCGCTCTTCCTACGGTCAGAATCTCCTTCAGCATGCACGCGAAACTGCAAATCTCTGCTCCGTAATGGCTGCCGAGCTCGGACTCAATCCGAAAAAGGCAAAGCGCGCAGGTCTGCTCCACGATATAGGTAAAGTGCCCGACGAAGAGAGCGAACTCCCGCACGCACTCTACGGCGCAAAACTCGCAGAGAAGTACAAGGAAAAGCCCGAAATTGTCAATGCCATAGGTGCCCACCACGACGAGATGGAAATGACCACGCTCCTCGCACCCATCGTGCAGGTGTGCGATGCAATCAGTGGCGCACGTCCCGGTGCACGTCGCGAAATCGTGGAAGCCTATATCAAACGTCTCAACGATTTGGAGAACATTGCTTCTAGCTACGAGGGCGTGACGAAGACCTATGCCATCCAGGCTGGTCGCGAGCTTCGCGTAATTGTCGGTGCCGACAAGATTGACGACAAGCAGATTGAAAAACTCAGCGCCGACATCGCACGTCGCATTCAGGACGAAATGACTTATCCCGGACAGGTGAAAATCACCGTCATCCGTGAAACACGTTCGGTAAGCTACGCCAAGTAATCAACTTGTCGTCAGCTCTTATCGGCGAAATCTTCTCCACCTTAAGAAGGGTGGAGTAACCTTACGGACAGAATGACTGCTTCTGACGTTCCATAGAATCCAAGTCCCTTAGGATTCGAAGGGCAAGGCGGTCATTCTGTCCGTTCTATTACTACTTGATTTCTGCTTGGCCTTTCAGACTAAGTATTTCAACCAATAACGTTTCCGCAAAATTATAAACAGTCTCAATTTATGAGCGAACCATCGAAAAGAACACTTACACCATGGACTTGGGTGCCAACCCTGTATATGGCAGAGGGACTTCCCTATGTAATAGTAATGTCCGTGGCTCTTGTGATGTACCAGCGTCTTGGACTCAGTAACGAGGACATAGCCCTTTATACCTCTTGGCTCTATCTGCCTTGGGTCATCAAGCCTTTTTGGAGTCCTGTTGTAGACTTGTTACGAACCAAACGATGGTGGATTGTCGTCATGCAGTTCCTCATCAGCGGTTCGCTCGGCGGTCTTGCCTTTACGCTCAATGCGCCCCACTTCGTGCAGTGCTCGCTTGCCATGCTTTGGGTTATGGCTTTCAGCAGCGCCACACACGACATCTCGGCCGACGGCCTTTACATGTTAGCGCTCAATACGCGCGAACAAGCTTTCTTCGTAGGCATACGTTCCACGTTCTACCGTGTGGCTAGCATCTTAGGACAAGGACTCTTGTGCATGATAGCAGGACGTATGGAAACCCTGATGAAACCCTCTCAGGCATGGGCGCTGACGTTCGCGTTCACTGCTGCGCTTTTCTTATGCTTCAGTGTGTATCATGCCATGGTGCTGCCGCGTCCTGCGTCGGACCACCCACAACCTAACATAATGTGGAGCAATGTGTTCGTGAAGTTCTTGGCTACATTCGTTACCTTCTTTCAAAAGAAGCACATCGTGGTAGCAATGTTGTTTATCCTTCTCTATCGCCTTCCCGAAGCGCTTTTGGTCAAGATTTGTCCCTTGTTCCTCTTGGGCAGTACTGAAACGGGCGGACTCGGGCTTACCACGGGCGACTATGGTATGGTGCAGGGAACTATCGGCGTGATAGGACTTACCTTAGGCGGTATTCTTGGCGGCATTATGGCCGACCACGGCGGACTGAAGCGTTGGCTCTGGCCTATGGTGCTGAGCATCACGCTGCCCGATGCGGTCTACATTGCCCTGGCTTATTTCCAACCCGCAGGACTGTTCTGGGTGAGCATTTGCGTCTTCGTGGAACAGTTTGGCTATGGATTTGGTTTTACGGCCTACATGCTTTACCTCATCTACTTCTCGCGCGGTGAACTCTCCACTGCACACTATGCATTCTGCACCGGTCTTATGGCGCTCGGCATGATGTTGCCCGGACTCGTATCCGGCTATCTCCAGGTACATATGGGTTATCTCAACTTCTTCATCTTCACCACAGCACTTTGTGTGTTGACGTTCATAGTGGCGGCGATGATAAAGATTGATGACGATCCCGAAGACTCCGAACCCGCGGGTTGTTCAGAAGACGCAGAATGCTATAAAGAAAAAGACTAATAAAACATATCAAACAAATTATCATTCTCCCATCCCATGAAACACAATCATCTGTTTGCGGGACTCCTCCTCGCAGCGCTTTCAACAGGCGAAGCTTCTGCGCAGTTTTCACTTGTGAATCCTGTGCCTCAACAAATAACGCTTTCGCAAGATGTCTGCTTTGACGTTCCTTCGGCTTGGAACATCAAAACCGATGCATCACGCGCCTCTTCTTTTGCCGTAGCGGCTCTTAAAACTCAAACTACTCAAATTGCTGTCAACGCAAAAGCTAAGTTCTCCGTAACACTCGGTGTGAAGGGCGACAAGGCTGTATCTAAATATGCTTCGAAAGTGCCTTCCAAAGCAGAAGGATATTGGATGAACGTATCGCAGAAAGGAGTAGTCATTGTTGGTAACGACGAGGAGGGACTCTTCTATGGCGTCGAGACACTCCTCGCTTCCATGAAGGAAGGCAAACTCCAGGAGGGTACCGTTCAGGACTGGCCCGACGTACCTTTCCGCGGCACTGTGGAAGGTTTCTACGGTACGCCTTGGAGTCATCAGGCGCGTTTGAGTCAGATTGAATTCTACGGCCGCAACAAGATGAACGTCTATATCTATGGTCCGAAGGACGATCCTTACCACCGTGCAGAATGGCGCAAGGCTTATCCCGACGCCGACGCTCAGCGTATCAAGGAACTTAACGAACATGCCAAGACTAACGGCGTGAAGTTCTACTGGGCCATCCATCCGGGTGTCGACATTAAATGGACCACAGAGGACCGTGACGCTTTAGTTGCCAAACTTGAAAAGATGTACAAGCTCGGCATACGTTCCTACGCTGTCTTCTTCGATGACATCTGGGGCGAAGGAGCGAAGGCCGACAAGCAGGCAGAGCTCCTCAACTATGTGGACGAAAACTTCATTCACAAATACAAAGACGTTTCTCCGCTCATCATGTGCCCCACTGAGTACAACCGTGCTTGGGCAAACGACGAGAAGGGCTATCTGCGCACCTTAGGCACGAAGATGAACAAGGACGTTCAGATTATGTGGACTGGTAACAGTGTGGTTCATTGCATCGACAAGGAATCCATGGAATGGATCAACAAGCGCATTGACCGCAAGGCTTACATCTGGTGGAATTTCCCCGTGAGCGATTTTGTGCGTGACCACATTCTTCTCGGTCCGGCTTACGGCAACGGCCTTGACATTGCCGACGAAGTGTCGGGCTTTGTTTCCAATCCGATGGAGCATGCCGAAGCGTCGAAGATTTCGCTCTACGGCATAGCCGACTATACGTGGAATATGAAGAACTACGACTATCAGCGCGACTGGGAACGTGGTCTTAAGGCTGTGCTTCCTTCCAATACCGCAGCGCTCCGCACTTTTGCGCTTTACAGCAAGGACCTCGGACAAAATGGTCATGGTTTCCGTCGCGAAGAGGGCGATGAACTTAAGTCTTTGGCCGAGGCTGCACTTAAAGGCGACCAACAGTCAATTAATATGCTTCTTCAGAAGAGCCTGGAACTCAAATTGGCTTGCGACGTGCTCCTTGGCGACAAGAGCAATCCCGAACTGATACGCGAACTTCGTCCGTGGCTCCTTCAGGGCCGTAACTTGGCAGACTACGGTATGAGCGTTTGCTACCTCGTGCTCGCCAGCAATCCGCCTGAAGGCATGGAAAGCTATCCTACTTTCAACGACCTCTATGCGCAAGCGCGTTCTATTCAGGAACAAATGTACCAGCTGGAGAATTCCTCCGTGCGCCATGCCCTTCAGCCGGGCATCAAAGTCGGTACGACGGTGATGTTGCCTACGCTCAACAAACTCTTCACGCAGGCTGTTGACAACTACAATGCAAAGAACGGAACCGAACTTGTCAACTCGGCAGAGTACAATCCGTATAAGCTCTCGAGCGACGTGGCTCAGCTTAACCTTCTTCCCGTCACGGTTCGTGGCAATAAAGTCAGTGTAGCGCCTTCCAACGAGGTTATCAACTGGCAGAAGGATGGTTCGCTGCTCATAGAAGCCGATCGCGACATTACCTTTGCTGGCATGGACTTCAATCTTGGTGTAGAAGGTGTGGCGAAGGATTTCAAACTGGAACTCTTCTCTAATGGCGAATGGAAGACCATTTCGCTCCTCCATTATGCGGACAACGATCCCGTTATCCACACCGGAAATGAATTGGGCGGTATGAGTGCTTCGAAACTTCGTCTGACCAACGTTTCAGGACATGAAATGAAAGTCTATTTCCGTAGCTTCAGCTTCGTAAAGCAATAATACGGCGTTCGCACTCTAGCGAATAAACAACACCACCGTATAATAGTTGTATTCTTCAAAGTGTTGAATACAAATATTATACGGTGGTATTCTTTGTTTTATATGGCGTAGCGTCGCTATTCTCCTTCTACTTTACACCCAGGAAAATACATGTCGGTGCGAGCCTTTTCCTGCGAGAATGTGAAATAGGTGCACACGGCGCTCGTACATACATGTCCGTTTTCGTCAGTAAGTGTGGCTTCGATGGTGACAATGTTGCGCATACGGCCGGTTATGTGGGCACGTAGCGTGACGGGACCACCATCCGTGCGAACAGGGCGGAGATAGCGCGTTTCCATTTTTGAAGTAACACCGCCCGTTTGAAGCTTACGCATGACAACCCATCCGCATATCTCGTCGAGCAGAACGCTTTGAATACCGCCGTGGAGCGTGCAAAACCATCCTTGATAGGGAGAGGTAGGTTGCCAATGGGATACAATGTCTTCACCGTCTTCGAAGAATTCAAGCTTTACTCCGAGCGGATTCTGCGGGGCACATCCAAAGCAGTTGTAGCCTTCAAGATGAAGGAAGGGGTTGATTATGCGTTTCATATTAGAGATGAAAGAGCTTCTGTTGGTTATTAATGGGTGGATTTGTACATTATGCGGTGGTAATTTATAGAACCACCCTAATAAACTTCCACGTAGTTGGCGAGGCGTTTTGCCTTGTCACGGAGTGCGTTGAGATCAGCATCGAGCGGACCGTTGCAGACTACCACACCCATGCGGCGCTTTACGCGAGTGGTAGGTTTGCCGAAAATGCGAATGTCGGCATCCTCTTCGCAAGTCAGTTCCAGACCTTTGTAGTTCGGCTGTTCTTCGCTGGCTATCGGGGAGAGGATGACTGCTGCCGCTCCTGTGCGCATTTGCTTGACGCAAGGAATGGGTAGACCGAGTACGGCGCGAGCGTGAAGTTCAAATTCGTTGAAGTTCTGCGTTCCGGCAAGCGTCACCATGCCTGTGTCGTGCGGACGCGGAGAAAGTTCGCTGAAGTATACGCCGTTTTCGTGACTGAGGAAGAATTCCACGCCCCATATTCCGGCACCTGTAAGCGCTTTCGTTACCTTGTCGGCCATGCGTTGCGCTTCAGCAAGATGTTCTGGTGCGATATGTGCGGGCTGGAAACTCTCCTGAAAGTCTCCACCTTTCTGAACGTGTCCGATGGGCGGACAGAAGAGGGTAGGACCGTTCTTTTGAGTGACGGTGAGCAATGTAATCTCGCTGTCGAAGTGGATGAATTCTTCTATGATTACTTCTTCAATGTCGCCGCGGCTACCGCCCATGGCATATTCCCAAGCGTGCTGGAGTTCGTCCTCGCTTTTCACGAGCGACTGACCTTTGCCCGACGACGACATCAACGGCTTCACCACGCAAGGGAAACCAATTAGTTCGGCGTGTGACTTGAGTTCTTCAAAACTCTTGGCATAGAAGTATTTTGCTGTTTTCAAGCCCAACTCTTTTGCGGCAAGGTCGCGGATGGCTTTACGGTTCATTGTGTAGTTGACGGCACGTGCCGACGGAACTACCTGTATGCCTTCTTTTTCGAATTCGTAGAGGCGCTCGGTGCGGATGGCTTCAATTTCGGGAACGATGAGGTCCGGCTTATGCTTTTCCACCACACGTTCGAGTGCTTCGCCGTCGAGCATTGAAAACACTTCGTATTCGTCTGCTACTTGCATGGCGGGCGCGCCGGCATAGCTGTCGCAGGCTATCACGTGCTGGCCGAGTCGTTGTACCGCGATGGTAAATTCCTTTCCGAGTTCACCTGAACCCAAAAGCAAAATCTTCTTCATTGTATAAGGATGTTAGGATAATTCTCTTTTTGCGCAAATGTTTACTTATTGAACGCCTTTTGCGCTCTTCAACTTTTTGCTCTTGCGTTTGAGCAAATAAACGGACAAAGCCTGAAGCAGGCAAAAAAGTAATGTTTTGCTTGTTTCAGACTTTGCAAAGTTACGTATTTTCTTTAGAGCTTTGTAGCGTTGAGCGTCGAAAGCTTGGTGCAAACCATATAAATGGATGTTGCTGTTGCTGTGTGGTAAGCCTCAGCATACAGCGCCTACGTTTTCGCAGAGCGAGGCGGCCATTTTGCGAGCTTCGTTTTCATTCTCCTTTTCGGGATTGTAGCAGCGTGCAAACATCCTTAGAAAGAGTATGGTCTTGTCGCTAGGGTGGGAGAGTGATGGAGTAGAGTTTGTCATTGGCTGTAGGATTTGGCTATAAGTGTTTTAGCATTGTTTTGGGCACTCGTGGTGCGTACAATTATGCTTGTCATACTTATAACGTGGTCCTTTGCCGTTTTATTGTACCGCTTGTATGATTTCGTAAGGATTTGTACTTTCGTCTATTGAAAAACGAAATGTGCTTAAGTTTTATTCTAGCGACAAACTCATGTGGTATTCTTCCGCCATCTTTTTCATGTTGTTGATGCCGTAGCGTACACGACCGAGGGCTGTGTTGATACTAACGTTTGTGGCTTCGGCAATTTCCTTAAAACTCATGTCTTGATAGAAGCGCATGTATATTACTTGACGCTGAGTATCAGGTAGATGGTCCATCAGTCGACGTACGTCCTTGAGTACTTGCTCGTTAGAAATTTCGTTTTCGCGGTACGTATCGAAAAGAAGTGTTCCACAGTCTTCGCTTTTTTCTGTGTCTGTTTCGCGTACCATGATATCGTTTCTTTCATTGCGGAACTGGTCAATGAGCAAGTTGTGGGCAATGCGTGTCAGCCAAGCGTAGAACTTGCCGTTGCTTGTATAGCGTCCATGGCGTAAGTTTACGATTGCTTTGACGAAGGTCTCTTGAAAGAGGTCGTCTGCCATGTCCTCGTTACGGACAATAAAAAGAATATAAGAGTAGAGCTTGTCTTGGTGACGTTTCAATAAAACATCAAAAGCAGCTTCATTTCCGGACATAAATTCCTCTACCAACTTGTCGTCGGCAGTATTGAATAACTGTTCCATTACTTTTCGGTTTGTTGGTTTGAAGTAATGTCTGTCCTATAGGCTTGTTGCTTTTGAGTTATAAAATGATTATTCGGCAGCTCCGGCTGCGATTTTTATTTTTGGTGCATGCATCTGTTCTATCTATCATGACACATGCGTTTCGTAGAATTTTTTTTGTTTTGCAAATATATGCTTTTTGCCTAAACTGTCCAAGTCAATCGCTCATATTTTGCATTCGGTGCTTTATCTCCTGTTGTATTCGATCTAAAAACACCTCTTGAGAATCGAATATTTCCGATCGGATGACAAGGTAAAATGTTCTGCGCGAATTATGAGCTCATATTTCGCTATAAAAAGTGGAGTAAAAAGCCCGTTTCGCGAGTACTAAACTAATGAATATAAGATAGAAAGTATGAGTAGTGAATGGTAAAATAAATAGACAAACAGGGAATTCGAACTAGAGGCTGTAATCGGTGGAATTAACATACGTATACGGTTTGGTATGATACAAATTGTCTTTCGTCTCGTTGTTGTATCATTGGTATGAAATGTTGTTTTAGTGTGTAGGTTTCGTCTTGTATAGCTTCGCCATTGTGGATTTGTTGGGTTTGGCGCTTGTGTCGTGTTATGGTCGTATGTTTGTACGCTTATTCTTATCTTTGTAAGTCAAAATTGCGTTTTGGTATGTCAGACATGAATATATATAAGCCTTATAGTGCATTTCTTTCAGCCTTTTTTGGAGGAAGAAAGGTCCAAAAACTCCCTGTTGCGGCAGGTTTTACCTGCCCAGTCCGTGACGGCAAAATCTCACGCGTTGGCTGTTCTTTTTGCAATGGCAAAAGTTTCGTGCCTTCCTATTGTTTGGCTACTGACAAGATAACCCAACAACTCGAAAAGGGAAAGCTTTTCTTTTCTCGCAAATATAAGTCGTCTCCTAGACCCGTCTATTTGGCTTTTTTTCAGTCAGCTACAAATACTTATGCATCCGTTGAAGTTCTTCGTCAAAAGTACGAAGAAGCGTTGTCTGTTTTAGATGTTTGTGGCCTGGTTCTTTCTACCCGTCCTGATTGTGTCGATAAAGCAGTGGTAGCCCTTCTTGAAGAACTTTCTCGAAAAACCTTCGTGATGGTTGAATTGGGTTGTGAATCGTTCGATGATGACGTGCTGAAGCGAGCGGGGCGTGGCCATAATGTGTCTCACATTGTACGTGCAGTGGATTTATTGAAAAGCTGTTCCATTCCCACTAGCGTTCATTTGATCTTTGGTTTGCCTGGTGAGAAACCTCATTATGTAGAACACTCTGCAGAGATGTTGAATCGTTTAGGAGTGGATGCAATTAAACTTCACCAACTACAAATTGTTCGAGGCGCGCGTTATGCCAAGGAGTACGAGGTGTATCCCGAATACTTTAATCTTTATTCGGTTGAGCGTTATGTAGAAGATGTGTGTCTTTTCTTGGAACATCTTTCACCGAATATTGCCATCGATCGTTTCGTTTCCGAAATGCCGTCAATCGATTTGATTGCTCCCAAATGGGGACTCAAACCCGATGTTGTCGCTTCGTTGATCCTAGAGGAAATGAAGAATCGTCACTCATTTCAAGGTTTTTTCTTTTCGAATTGCAAGGCATTTTGAGGCCGCTCAGTGGTACATTATGACCACCGAAATTCTTCCTATATCAACGAATAATCACCAAGTGTACGTTCTCGTTTGCTAAGTCTTCTTGACATATGAACGTTTGGGTATTCCGTTCGGTGTGTATTCTTTTACGTTTGCTCGGCTTAGAACTCGCTTTCGGGCCTGTCTGTTCTGTCTTTCTTTGTTCTTACCATTTTTGCTTTTGACAAAACAGTTGTAAGCTCCGTTTTGCAAGAAACGCGTTTTTGCTGTGCTTTTTCTTAATAATCTGTCATAACGAAATCAAAATCAGTTGCTTCGTGTGATTGTGCCCGTTTGCAGCCGTTAAGCTTGTAACGGATATGTTTATTAATAATTCTTAATGGCAGAGAAAGAGCAGTAGCACACATGTTCTCCCGCACAAAAAAAAGACTAAATTTGCATCACTGCTTATAGTCTATCGGCAGGTCTAACCATTACGAATTGATAACTCAACTTTCCAAAGCAATAAATTAAAACAAAATAATTAATCGAATTAATGCGTATGAAAAACCGTTTTTGCAGAATGGGAAAATCACTGCTTGGCGCAGCGTGTTTGCTCTCTGTATGCGGCGTAACGTATTCTTGTTCGGACGACTATGATCTTCCTAATACGAAGCCTAGTTTCCTTGGCAAGAGTATTTACGACGAATTAAAAGGGCGGACTGATCGTAAGTTTACAACTGTGATCAGACTGATTGACGACCTCGGTCAGAAAGACGTGTTGTCGAAGACAGGTAGCAAGACAATCTTCGTTGCAGACGATGATGCTTATGCCAAGTTTTTCGCTAACAACAATTGGACTGACGGTAGCGGCAATCCCGTAGACAGCTATGAAAAGCTCTCTATGAACCAGAAACGTTTGCTCCTTAATGGTTCCATGATCAACAATGCTTATGTGCTTGAAAAGTTGACCAACATTCAGGGTCCCGTTAAGAACAAATGTCTCCGTCAAATCTCCGCTAGTTCGGCAACTGACTCCATCCCCTATTGGAGCTGGGATATGCTTCCCGACAACCAGAACGAGGGACAAGTTGACGAAAACGGCAAGGTAACAAACAAGGATATGCGATTCTGGGACAAGTATCGCAAGCAGTCTGTAGGCGGTATCTACATGGCTCTTGACGGAACCGACCCCATGATGACTCACTTCCTTGAAGCTCAGCTCAATGAGAAGAGCATAACCCACTCCGATGTCTCCTTCATTCTTAACTATGACGGCACGTCAAAGGAATGGACGGATGCCAATACAGAAAACCGTAGCTACATCTATAATAGCCAGATTGTAGAGCAGGACGTAACTTGCTTGAACGGTTATTACAATGTACTCGACACGGTGCTTGTAACTCCTTCCAACATGGCCGAAGTAATTCGTTCAAATGGCGATACGAAGTACTTCAGCGCTATGCTCGATCGTTTCAGCGCACCTTTCTATGACAGAACTCTTACGCAGAACTACAAGCTGTTGAACAACATCACAGCCGACTCTGTATTCAAGAAACTCTACATCTCGCAGCGTTCTTCCGCTGGCGTGATTTCTTCAGGCCCCAACAACGAATCGTTGGGCGACTTCCCCTCACTTAGTTACGATCCGGGATGGAACGCTTACTACGTTTCTTCCAACATCACCAAGGAACAGGATATGGCAGCAATGTTCGTACCCTGCGACGACGCTATGCGTAACTACTTCGTGAACGGTGGTGGTAAAGTGCTCATCGAACGCTATGGCGACCAGGCCAACACCGATGCAAACTTGCTCCACAACCTCTACCAGATTCCTCTCAACGTCATCAAGCCCCTAATCGCCAACTTGATGAAGGAATCGTTTAACGAGAGTGTGCCCAGTAAGTACCTCACCATCATGAACGACGCTCAGGACCCCATGTTCGACGCTTCTCAGTATCCCGGCGTAAGCGACTACAAGGCAGCCTTTAAGAAAGTGCTCCTCGCCAATAACGGTGTGGTTTACGTTATGAAGTCCGTGATTGGTCCTGCAACCTATTCTTCCGTAATGGCTCCGGTACTTTACGACAAGAGCACGCAGGTGATGAACACCGTCATCCATGCTGACGATGCCTTCACAGCAACCAACTACACCAACGCTCCGCTCCGTAAGTTCTACAGCACATACCTCCTTGCCATGCAGTCTTCGTTCTCACTCTTCGTGCCGACCGATGACGCATTTGCAAACTACGGTTACATCGACCCCATGGGTATGGCTAACACCAATACGAAGAACCAGTATCGCTATTGGACTTTCGAACCGCAGGACATTACCACTTCTGGTAATATGTGCGTAGCCATTAAGGCTCAGGGTTATAACTACGATCCCGACAAACCCCTCAATCCTGCAACGGACTCCAAGAAAGCTGGTTATCTTTCTATCGCCAACCAAAGCGTATCCTCTGGTTATGGTCTTACAAAGAAGAACCTCCTTTGCGAAATGGTTGACCACCACATCATCGTACATGACAACGACGACGACCTCGGTGTTCGCGGTGCTTGCAGCTACTACCTCTCTCGTAACGGCGCTCCTGTCTACATTGCCAAGCGCGGCGATGCCACCGGCTTGAACATGGAAGTAGATGGCGGTCTTCAGCTTCAGCTTAACAGCGATGATGTTGCTGAAAACGACATTCACCCCACTGTTACAAAGGTTTACGACATGAGCCGTGCTACCAATGAGTATGGTAACGGTATGACCTACTACATCGACCGTCCCATCCAGGCAACTAGCAATACTGTTTTCGGCGTGTTGAAAAATACGGAAAGCTTCTCTAAGTTCTATGAACTTTGCAACAGCATCAGCACCAACAGCGGTGTAGCTCTTCTCGAAGAAGTACTCCGTGACAGCACAATGAAGGACAACTCTACTTGGAACCAGGAACTTCTTAAGTACTACATCTTTGCTACCAACGCTGACCCCAACAAGACAACGGGTGCTCGCCTCACTGGTAAGGATATGAAGTTGGTTCGTTTCTTCAACGCTTACCGCTACTCTGTATACGTTCCTAACAATGCCGCCATCGAACGCGCCATTGCCAACGGACTTCCCACGATGGAAAGCATTGAGGAATATGTCAATGCAAACAAAGACGAGAACGAAAACATCAGCGATGACGTGAAGGCCAAAGCAAAAGCCATGATCAATGTACTTGTCAACTTCCTCAAGTATCACTTCACTGACCAGTCTCTCTTTGTAGACAATTGCACCGCAACAACGTCTTGTCAGTCAGCTTGTTCCGAGGATAATGGTGGTTTCTTGAAAGTTACCGCAAACCAGACTCCCAATGCACTTACACTCACCGATGTTACCGGTGCTCAGCACAGTGTTGATGTCAACGGAGCACACAACATCTTCGCACGCGAATATGAGCTCGACGGAACTCCGACGCAGGCTAGAAGCATCACCAACTCTTCCTATGTAGTAGTGCACTCTTTAGGTGACGACTATATGCTCTTCTCCAACGATTTGAAAGGCTCTTTCACTGAAGCTTGGAGTACAACTGCTAAAGCCAAAGCCTTTACTAAGAAGTACAGAATCAAGTATTAAAACCCGACATTATGAATAACATCAAGTTTCTATTGACGCTTGCTCTGTGCTTCTGCTGCTCTCTCTCTTATGCACAAAAGCGCATATCCGGTCGCGTCTGGAGTAAACAAGACGGCGGAATCGTGATGGCAGTCGTAGTTGAGCAAGATAAGAATAACCGTAACGTTACCGCTGCGCAAACCGATGCCAATGGTAACTTCTCTATGGTTATCAAGAATCCTGCTAACCACTTACGCGTGTCGTACATTGGTTATCAGACTAAGATTGTACAGATTGGACAGAACTCCAAATTCAATATTGAACTCATTGACAAGAACACCTTCAGCGAAGCTACGGTTTCCGTAACGCGTAAGCAGAAGAACAACGGTCTTGTCATTCCGGAACGCGAAATCTCTACCGCCCAGCAGTCCCTTGATATGGACCGCATGGCAGGTCTTTCCTTCGAAACCGCAGCCGACGCTCTTCAGGGCGAAATTGCAGGTCTCGATATCGTCGCCAACTCCGGTAACCTTGGTTCCGGATCCAGCATGCGTCTGCGTGGTGTATCCTCCATCAATGGTAGCCAGGAACCCCTTATCGTAGTAGATGGTAACATCTTGGAGGACTACAGCTCCGACCAGCTCGACCTCAACGATATGGAAAACCAGGAACAGTTCGCAACCCTTCTCCAGGTTTCTCCTGAAGACATCCAGACCATCAAGGTCCTCAAGGACGCTGCTGCAACAGCCATTTGGGGTTCTCGTGGTTCTAATGGTGTAATCGAAATTACCACCCGTCGTGGTGCACGCGGTAAAACCCACGTCAACTTCAGCTACCGTTTCACTGGTTCTTGGCAGCCCGACGGCATGAAGATGCTCGATGGTGACGGCTACACCATGATGTTGAAGGAAGCTTACTCCAATCCGCAAGCCATCTCCGACGAACAGGCCAGCATCGTTGAAATTATGTATAAAGAGGACACTCACCCCTCTTACTATGCAAACTTCAACAAGAACACCGATTGGGTAAAAGAAGTTACTCAGTTCGGTCAGCGCCACAACTACGGTGTCTCCATCTCTGGTGGTGGTGAAAAGGCAACGTTCCGTGTGTCAGGTACTTACGATCACGAAACAGGTACCATCATCAAGCAGGCCCTCGACCGTTTGACCACTCGTCTCGCCCTTGACTACTGGGTGTCTGACCGCATCAAGTTCTCTTCAAACTTCGCCTTGACTTATACGAAGAACCAGAAGAACTACGACGACGGTCTCCTCGGTTATGCCTATAAGGCAATGCCTAATATGTCTGTATACCGTTACGAACGTCGTAACTACGACGATGGTACGCACGACTACTATAATACAGGTGAATACTTCATCATGCCTCCCGTTGCTTCTGCAGCAGGTCTCGTAGGTCCTTCAAGTGGCTACAGTTCCTACTACTTGAGCGATATGGTAAGCAATGGCAACCCTGTTGCTATTGCAAATCAGTCATGGCGTAACCAGTCCACCTATACTATCCAGCCTCAGTTCCAGTTGACTTACAAACTCCTTGGTAAGAACGACGACGAAACGAAGTTGGACTATCGTGGTGAAGTCTTCCTCAATGCCTACACAGAGTCGCTCGATTCATATTATCCCGGTTCTCTTACTTCCTACTCTTGGGACAACGGAATTTACACGACTTCTAACTACGAGAATAAGAACCTTTCGTTCACCACTCGTCACGAGTTCACGTTCCAGCCTCACTTCGCCAACGACGACCACGCACTTCAGGCACTCGTTCGTTGGGAAATGTCTACGAACAACAACACGCAGCAGTACCTTTCTTCATCAGGTATCTCCGGCGGCATCAGCGACCCGACCGTTCCCGGTTACCTTACCGGTTCTACTACCTCAACGGGTAAGGGTCACTCCATGGCAGCTCTTGCTTCAGTTCACTACTCCTTCGGATCTCGCTACAACTTCGACCTTACCCTCCGTGCCGATGGTAGCACCAAGTTTGGTAGTGGTAACAAGTGGGGCTTCTTCCCCGGTATCTCAGGTCGTTGGAATATCAGTGACGAAAAGTTCTTCAAGCCTCTCCGCAAGTATATCAACATGCTCGGCTTTGCACCGGGTTGGGGTATCACGGGTAACACTCCCAGTAACGAAGGTTTGATGTATAACAAGTATGACCGTAACGGTCTCAGCTACAATGGCACGCAGGTCATCGTACCGACAAACCTTCGTCTTGACCAGATTCGTTGGGAAAAGACCAAGTCTTGGAACATCGGTGTTTATTTGAGCATCTTCGAAAGTTTGCTTGAGATGAACCTCAACGTCTACAACCGTAAGACTTCGGACCTCTTGAACTCTGGTGTTCGCATTCCTTCCACTACAGGTTTCTCTTCTCTGAGTTGGGCCAATGTGGGTGACATGAAAAACCAGGGTTGGGAACTCTATGCCAATACGAAACCTATCCTCAAGTTCGGTAAGTTCCACGTTGTATTACGCGGTAATATCGCCCAGAACATCAACACCATCACCAAGATGGATGCTTCTGTGCTTTCTTCCAACAATGCTGACTACAACTACTCCAGTGGTAACCTTTCTTACATGAAGCGTGTGCAGATTGGTAATGCACTCGGAGGTATCTACGGTTTCAAGTACAAAGGCGTATATGCTTACGACTATGACCACAGTGGTTACTTCACTAACGCTGAAAAGAACAAGTGGACGAACCCTGACGGTACAAGCAACACTGCAGCTTACGGAACCAACGAAAATCTCCGCAAGTCTACCCCTGTTGTCTTCGACGCAGAAGGAAACGTAGTGTACGACAAGAGTGGTAACCCCCTCCACATGGTATATAACTATGGTGGTGTAAACTATGAATTCGATGGTGGTGACGCCATTTATGAAGATGTCAACCACGATGGTCAGATTGACGAACTCGATATCGTTTACCTCGGTACTTCCAATCCGAAGGTTAACGGTGGTTTCGGTGTTGACTTAGTTTACGGTCAGTGGCAGTTGAAGACTTCCTTCAACTTCCGTATCGGTAACAAGATCATCAATATGGCTCGTATGCGTGCCGAAGCTATGCGTGGCAACAACAACCAGAGTGCTGCTGTGAACCACCGTTGGCGCAAGAATGGTCAGGAAACTACCATTCCTCGTGCCATGAACTCTTCAGTAGTTAACACTTACAACTCACTGATGAGCGACCGCTTCGTAGAACCCGGCGACTTCCTTCGTTTCCAGTACTTCCAGCTCTCCTACAACGTGAAGCCCGAAAAACTGAAAAAGGTAGGTCTCAGCTCTCTCCGTATTTCCGCATCAGGTAACAACCTCATCTTCTGGACTAAGTATTCAGGTGTTGACCCCGAACACTCTCAGTCTGGACTCAATCCTTGTGTGGATGACTCTCAGACACCGCGTTCTCGTTCATTCACCTTTAGCTTGAACTTCGGTTTCTGATGAATTGATACATTGAAACGGAGCAACGACGCTTGCTCCAATAAAGTAGACGTTGCTCCGTTTCCAATTGTCACTCATTCAATTTCTTATCTCATGAAGAATAAAAAATTATATACAAAACTTCTGCTTGCTGGCAGCATGGTATTGATGGGAGCTGGATTGACTTCTTGTGAAGACTTCCTCACCGTACTCCCCACCAACCAGATGCCTGAGCAGTCCTATTGGCAGGACAAATCTGACCTTGAGGGCGTACGAGCTGCTGCTTACAGTAAGCTCAGTGACGCAAGTGTCACTTCACGTATCCTTTATTGGGGTGAACTCCGTTCTGACGACTTTGAACAGAACGATATGGCCCAGACCAACATCGGTTACGTCATGGACGGTATCCTCCAGCCTACTAACGGCATGTTCGATTGGGCATCGTTCTATACCGGTATCAACTATTGCAACCTCGTACTTGAGCAAGGCGAAGCAATGACAACTCCTGGCAAAGAAGTAGACCCCAGTTTCTCACGTGCAGACTGGAATCCTTACAAGGCTGAAATGACAGCGCTCCGTGCACTGTTCTATTTCTATCTCGTTCGTAGCTACAGAGACGTACCTTATATCACTGAAGCTGTACGTAACGACCAAACAGCTCGCGAGAATCTTCCCGCTCAAGAGGCTGGCGTAGCCATCATGGGTCAGCTCATCTCTGAGGTTGATTCTATCAAGGGACAGGCTGCTACAAATTTCGGTACAACGGCCGACAACTGCGGACGTTTCACGAAGCGTGGCGTTCGAGCTCTCTTGGCTGACATGTACCTTTGGCGTGGTTGTATGCTCAAGAATTTCATGAGCAAGACCAATCATGGTAAGGTGAACATGACCGACGTTGTGGACGAAACTGCCTCTACGGAGACTGAAACCGTTTACAAGACCGCTGATGGTACTACCATCAACAGCACCTATACCGATGCTTTGGCTAAGGAGTGTTTCCAGAAAGCTAAGGAGAACGCTGACTGGGTTATTTCCGACATGAAGCGTGAATACGATGAAGATTTGGAAAAGAGCTATAGCGTAACTACCGATCAAAAGAACCAGCAATATCCGCTCCTTCTTAATTCCAAGTCGTTCGGTGGCTCTTTCCAGTCTGATTATGTATATGGCAAGATTTTCGGTTCTGGAAATTCAAGTGAGAGCATCTTCGAAATCCAGTACGATGCTTCCACCGTTTACAATACTACGTTAACGACGTACTTAAGCAACTACTCAAGCAGTACGCTTAGTCCTAAATACCTTACCATCGCTCCTATTCTCTATCAGGGCAAGGATGAAGTTGATCCTTCTGTAGGTTATGGTAAGACTGACTATCGTCTTGCAGAAGCTGCAAATATCAATTCTTCAGAAGGTCGTAAGCCTATCACCAAATTCCTCGCCTCTAGCGTATATGTGGCAAGCCAGGAAAACGTTCTTTCTGACGAATCCAGCTCAAGTACCATTGAGTTGTCAAGTATGTACAACTTGCGTACGTTGAACGACAGCCATTGGGCAGTATATCGTCTTACCGACGTGATGCTCATCAAGGCCGAGGCAATTGCGCGCCTTGAACCCGAAAAGGGATCAGACGATGTAGCTGAAGGCTTCCAGCTCTGCAACCAAATCTTCAAGCGTAACAATCCGAAGTTGGTTGGTCCTGACGATAGCAACTATTCTTCAACGGAAGATACTTATAAGAGCAATCGTGCAGCAGACCTTCGCAACTATTCAACCAACGACGACGTGAAGAGCTATCGTAGCGGTTTGACAGCTTCTGCTCTTCTTACCCTTGTTTATCATGAACGTCAGCGCGAATTCTTCGCAGAAGGTAAGCGTTGGTTCGATATCGTACGTCAGGTTGAAGCCTCCAACGACCCGAAGAACACGATGACTGACTACATCACCGTAAAGAACTCTGTGAAGCAGCGTCTCACGCAGTTGTATGCCTTCTACAATCCTATCTACAGTGAGGAACTCAAGGTTAACGGACCTGATGTAGGCGGTAAACTCGTGCAGAACCCTGTTTGGGACCGTTACACTAAAAAATGATGTAAAGCTATGAACAAGAATATTTTCAAAATCGGACGCATAGCTGGCGTCTTGGGAGGTGTCCTCTTGTTGGCTGCCCCTCTCACTTTCACTAGCTGTAAAGAAGACATCAGTTCTGATGCCTATGCCATCAAAACGGAGAGTACCATGATGGACTATGTTTCGTCAGATTCCACCTTGTCTGACATCAAGGAACTCTTCGGAATGGTAAAGCTCGGAAATTCTTCCAACGCTTCTACGCTTGCAAGCGTGCTCTCAGCTCGTGGTAACTATACCGTATTTGCACCTACAAACAGCGCTGTTCGCGCTTATGTATTGCAGCTTACGGGAACTACAGATCTCAATAATCTTACCGAAGAGCAGATGAAGCAGATTGCTTTGAACTGTATCATTGACAATGGTACTTCTTCTGCTTACGAAACTGCCGACTTCCCCACTGGCGGTAACACGTTCTCTACTTCAAACCTCCGTGACCGTCGTCTTTCTTGTACGCAGGATTCCACCGATATGACCTATGTCATCAACGGTGACTCCCGTTGTATCACGACGAACATTGAAGTTTCCAATGGTTACCTCCACATCGTGGACAACGTAATCTCTCCCTCCACCAATTCCGTTGCAGAGCTCCTTCAGTCTGCAGACAACATGCAGATTATTGGTTTGCTTTTGGACGCAACAGCATGGTCAGATTCTCTTTCTCTGAAGACATCAGAAGAAGAGGAATACGAAAATGCACATCTCGACAACGCAGGTACAACTTGGGGTGCTGGTAAGGCTACTTACATGGCTACTCGTTCCGTGTCGTACACCGCATTCTTCGAGCCCGACAATGTGCTTGAAAGCGAATGGGGCATTCCTGCACCTGTAGTGACTCCCGATAAGGAAATCACTAACAAGGAAGAAATCTTGGCTAAGGTCCTTCAAAAGTGTAAGGAGTATTTCCCCACGGTTGACGAGCGTGGCGAATCGGCAGAGGATACCGACTACAAGAATCCCGCCAATGTCGTTAACCGTTTCATCTCTTACCACATCCTTCGTGGCGGTATGTCCGTTGACCAGTTCGTTCACCACTTCAACGAATATGGCTACGACTACGTAACGATTACCTCTCCTGTAAAGAAGGGTTATTCCGTAGACGTTTGGGACTATTACCAGACGATGGGTAAGAACGGTGGTCTTCTTAAGATTTCTCAGCTTCCTGACGGAGACTACGATTATTACCTTAACCGTGTTTCCAAATACAACGACGGAATCAAGGGCGACTACAAAGAGGCTTCTACCAAAGCCAACGTTCCCGGTGAAAACGGTATCAACATTCGTATCCACGCCCTTAACGACGTAGATCCTAGCGGTACTACCTTCGACAACAACGCCCTCAATGGTTTCTACTATCCCATTGATCACGTACTTGTTTACAATGACGAAACCCGTAAGGCTCTCGGTGGCGAACGTATGCGTATCGATGCCACGACAATCTTCCCCGAATTCATTTCACAGGATGTCCGTGGTAAGAAATGTGCTTACTTCCCCAACGACTATTTCTCTGGCATCACCAACGTAAGCTCCAGCACGACTATTGCTTATCTTCAGGATGGTTTCTGGACCAACTCCGGTTGGAAGGACTTCCAGGGTGATGAGTTCTTCATCAAGGGTCGTTACGACTTCGTGATGAAGCTCCCCGCTGTGCCCTATGCCGATACCTACGAAATTCGTATGGGTGCTTCTTTGAACAACATGCGTGGTATGTTCCAGGTATACTTCGGCGATTCACCTGACCGTACGCAGCCAATTGGTCTTCCTATCGACCAACGTGAGTCCGTTTCCATGATTCCCGGTAGTCCTTGGGTTGCCGACGGTAGTCTCGACGAGGCTACGATCCGCGAGAACGACCGCAACCTCCGTAACCAAGGCTACATGAAGTCTCCGAACTACTTCTGCGTAAGCGGTTCTGGCGGTAAGACCACAACGCGTAACGCCACGCCGACTCAGCCCGCACTTCGCCGTATCCTTACTACAAAGTATATGGAGCCGGGTAAGACTTATTACCTCCGTTTTAAGGCCACGATTGACTCAGAAGACCGTGAGTTCATGCTCGACTACTTTGAGTATGTTCCTACTTCTATCGTCAATGCGGTTGAACCCGAAGACATTTGGTAAGCCACGAACAAGAAACTAAAATCCATCATGACAATGAAATCTTTCTATAAGGTCGCTGGTGGTATCCTGGGAGCATCTTTGCTCCTAGGAGCTACCGCCTGCTCTGACGACCACTACGATATCCGCGAAGCCCAGGCTTCTGCCGCCAATACCATTTGGCAGAATATCGAAGGCAATCAGCAGCTTGACTCTTTGGCCATGATTCTGAAGCGCACCAACGTTTACCGCAAGGAAACCGACAAAAGTGCGGGTCAGACTTATGCCGAACTCTTGAATCAGCCGCAAACCTTCACCTTCTGGGCACCTGTCAATGGCAGTTACAATGCGAAGAGCATCCTCGACCAACTGGACGAGGCTGATGCACTTATCGCTGAAGGTAAAATTGCAGAAGGTCACAAGAAGAACTACGTCGTAGGACAGCAGTTCGTACAGAACCACATGGCACGTTTCAATTTCGAATCAAACCATGCTAACCAGGAAGTACGTCTGCTCAACTCTAAGTTGACCTACTACAATGCAGCCGCTGCAACCTTCAACTCCGTACCTCTCTATACGGCTTACGCCAACGTGCCTTCTTCCAACGGTAACCTCCACGTCCTCAATGGTCGTTCACCGTTTGCCTACAACATCTTCGACTACATGAAGTCCTATTCAGACTATTCGAAGATTTATGCAGCACTCAGTGATTCCTTGGTTGATACCGATACCTTTAGTCCTGAACAGAGTATTCAGGGTGCAATGAACGAACAGGGCCAGATGGTGTATGTTGACTCCGTTTATATCAACTCCAACACCATCCTTTCCGCCTCTCATGCCTCTATCAAGAATGAGGACAGTTTGTACATCTCTGTCATTCCTACCGACAAAGCTTGGGACGAAGGCTTCGAGAAGGTTGGAAAGCTCTACAAATATGCCAAAAAGTACAAGACCGGTTACAACAAAGAGTCTGCTGATATCTTTACTCAGGACTACACGTTGAATGCCGACAGTTTGAAGCAGCTCAACACCAACTCTTCGTTGATTTCAAACATGTTCTTCTCTCCGGGTTATTTCAAGGAAGAGATTAGCCGTACTGACTCAGCTGCGTTGATCAACTATTTCCTCAATGCCGACTCTGTTCAGTCTACGACAGGCATCTACCTCTACAATCCTAATCCCGGTCAGCCCAACTCAATGTTTGCTGGCATCACTCCGGTAAAGGCTTCCAACGGTTACATTTTCCCGCTTGAGAGCTATACTATTGATCCTACCTACTTCCAGCAGCAAGAAATCACTTACGATTTGCTCTACAGCAGCACCGTGGGTTACTCAAGCAACATTGCTGTTCAGGGTGGTTCTCAAATCACTTTGGTTGAAAACAGCAACTGGGACCAGACCATTGTTGGCGGTGACGCTTTGGAAAATCAGGGCTACCGTTTCTTCCAGGCCAACGGTCAAATGAAGGTCTACATTCCCTTGCGCAACGTGCTGAGCGGTACTTACCGTGTGAAGATGCAGATTATCCCTAACCGTATCAACTACGAGTACAAACTCTACGATGACAACGGTGAAGAGTTGGTTGACCGCGAAAACTACAATTTCCGTTGTTCTATCCATGCTGACGAGTATAACGAAACACTCGGCAAGAATACCACCATCAACATCAACCAAGATAGTGTGCAGACTGTAACGCTCTTTGATGAAGTTACGTTCACCAAATGTTACGCTAGCCTTCCCTCCGACTTGGAGAGTTTCCCCGTCCTCGTTATAGAATTCCCCAGGACCTTGACCAACAAGTTTACCTATAAGGACATGGTCGTAGGCCTCAGTGCCCGCAAGGTGATTCTTGAACCTGTACACGAATAAGCATCTTGTTAACTCCAAAATTGATTACAATGAACAACAATAAACGAATCCACTTGATGCAAGGAGCTCTCCGTGCTGGCGTGTGTCTGTTTATGCTCTCAGGTGCTTGTGTACTTTCTGCACAGACTACAGAAGGTGCAGCCCCTGCGAAGGAGGCTTCTGCCCCCAAGAAACAGAGTGCCCCCAAATATCAGATGAAGGAGGTTTCAGGTCAGGTGATAGACGGAGCCACCAAAAAGCCTTTGGCAGGTGTTACCGTTCAAGCACTCAACAACCGACTTTACTCCTCAACAACAGACGACGAGGGTAAGTATACTCTTAAGGTTCCTGAGTTCGTTGACGTCCTCTACCTTTACATGGCCAACAGTAGCTACAATCCTGCTCAGCTTTCGCTGAAGGGTGATGCAACCCAGACTGTAGTCATGACATCAGGAATGAACAGCAACTTCTTCTTCGACGGCACTGCTCTTAACAACAACAAGGGCATGGAAGTAAATGCTCCCAGCGGCCTTACGATTGAAGACGAAATTGAAAAGGGACTTCATGGCAACGTTCGTACCATCAGCCGTGGCGGTATGCCCGCACAGGGTGCAGCCATGTTTATCAATGGCTTGAACTCTTTGAACTCAAACGCCATGCCGCTCGTCATCGTCGACGGCGTCATGATTGACATGCAGTACGACCGCACGTCGCTCCATCAGGGCTTCATCAACAACGTCCTCAATATTGTTGACCCCGATGACATCGCCTCTGTTAATGTCATTCAGAACGGAACTTCACTCTACGGAGCCAAGGGTGCCAATGGTGTCATTGAGATCACCACGCACCGCGGTTCTAGCCTTGTGACGAAGATTAACTTCCGTGCGTATGGTGGTTTCCAGATGACTCCGAGCACTACGAGCATGATGAATGCTTCGCAGTATCGTAGCTATCTGACCGAAGTGCTCGGAACACTCCCCGACACAAAGACCATCAGCAGCTCTACGCAGATTCCCTTCTTGAACGAAGACCCCACCTACTTCTATTATCCTCTTTACCACAACGATACCGACTGGCAGAAGGATCTCTACCACGAGACTTTTGTTCAGAACTATAAGGTTTCCGTTGAAGGTGGTGATGATGTAGCTATGTACAACCTTTCGCTCGGTTACTCCAAGAGCGACGCTACCGCTAAGCAGAACGACTTCAACCGCTTGAACATTCGTTTCAACACCGATGTGAACCTCTTCAAGAATTTCACAACGGCCATTGACATTGCTTACGCTCGCAACGCCTACAACCTTCGCGACAATGGTTGGGCAGAGGATTATACCAACAGCAACATCTCCTCTCCCAATGTACTCGGTCTTATCCAGACTCCGTTCATTAGCCCGTACGCTTACTACGTGAAGTACAATCAGGATACGCAAAGTCTTTCACTCCAGCACACCGACAAGGTATATGCTGGTAAGGACTACACCGACTCCAACAACCCCTTCACCTTTGCAACAGCTTACGGTTACGACGGTTTGGTGAACCCCTATTGGATTCTCCAGAACGGTCAGGGCGATAACAAGAACTATCAGGAACAGACCCAGTTCAACCTGAACATTGCTCCTAAGTATAAGGTCAACCGCTATCTTACACTCAGCGATCGCTTCAGCTACATCATGAACCGTAACAACGAGAAGTACTACCTTCCCCAGTACGGTACGGCTCCTAAGGATGTTGAAGGTCTCGGTTCCGTTACCAGCGTAGTTCGTACACAGTTCGGTAAAGAAACCACCCTCTACAACGACTTCAAGGTCGACTGGCATCGTGCCTTTGGCGGCCACGACATCAATGTATTTGGCGGATTCCGTTTTGCTTCCTACTCATACAACGCTTCCAACATCACCGGTTACAACAATGACCAGGATAAGATGCCTAACATGGCATACTCTCTCCAGTACAAGTCATATGGTGGTACCAACGACACTTGGAAGAACCTTTCCTACTATCTCAACGCAGCTTACAACTACCGCAACCGCTATTTCCTCACCGCCGGAGCAACTATGGAAACCTCTTCCCGCTTCGGTAAGGAAGCTGATGCAGGTTTGAAGCTCGCTGGCGTAGTTTGGGGACTCTTCCCCTCCGTTCAGGCAGGATGGGTTGTCAGCAACGAGAAGTGGTTCCGTGCCCCCGGCATCGACTACTTGAAGATCACAGCAGGTTACGAAGAAGCTGGTAATGACAACATCGACTACTACGCCACTCGTACGTATTTTGCCAACACCAAGTTCCTCGACCGCGCTACGGCACTCGTTCTGAGCAACATTCAGAACCCCAAGTTGCAGTGGGAAACTGTTCATCGTTTCAACGTTGGTCTTCAGGCTAGCATGATTCACAACCGTTTGAACGTCGGTGTTGAATTCTTCAAGAGCAAGACAACCGACCTTCTTACCCGTAAGGCCGTGAGCGACATCACCGGTGTTTCCTATATGTGGAGCAACGACGGTGCACTCAAGAACCAAGGTTTGAATGTTAACGTAAACGCTATGCTCCTTCAGCGTGGCGACTGGCGTTGGCAGGCCGGCTTCTCTGTAGGTCACTACACCAACGAGATTTCCGAACTTCCTTCCAACGACCTCAACAAGATTAAGACCTATCAGCTTGACGAAAGCGGTAAGAAGATTGCCTCTTCCGAAACTGTAATCAACGGTTACACCAGCTCTATCTATGGCACGAACAATATTCTTACGGCTGTTGGCCATGCTGCAGGTGTCTTCTACGGTTACAAGACCAAGGGTGTCTTCTCAAGCGATGCCGAAGCTTCACAGGCCGGTAAGTACGGTTATCTCCGTTATCCGACCGGTGTAGCCCAGAATCCCTATCGTAACTTCCAGGCTGGTGATATGCATTTCGTAGACCAGAACGGTGATGGATGGATTAATGAGGCCGATATGGTTGTCATTGGTGATCCTAACCCCGACATCTACGGAACCTTCTACACATCCATCTCTTGGAAAGGTCTGAAGCTTGATGTCAACTTCAAGTATTCGCTTGGCAACGACGTCTACAACTACCAGCGCATGCAGCTTGAGTCTTCCAACTCCAACTGGAACCAGACTACAGCTGTCGTAAACCGTTGGCGTTACGACGGTCAGGTGACTGATATGCCTCGTGCATGCGATCCCACCAGCGACTCTTGGGTAAACAACGAGCGCTTCTCCGATCGTTGGATTGAAGATGGTTCTTACCTCAAGTTGAAGAACATTCGTCTCACCTACAAGATTCCCGTAAACCTCAGCTGGCTCCAGGGACTCTCTGTATGGGGCGAGGCAAACAATGTCTTCACCGTAACGAAGTATACGGGTAACGATCCCGAATTCTCTTGCGGAAACAGCGTGCTTTATCAAGGCATTGACGCAGGTTATCTGCCCTCAAGCCGCAACTTCAACCTCGGTGTAACCATCAACTTGTAAGTCTTGGCGTAGACACTTGGAAAAGCGAAGGGCGGAAAAGCCCGACATCAGGAAACAGCCGCGCAAGCTTTTCCAAGTGTACGCTTCCTAAAAGAATTCAACAATGAAACATCATTCTATTTTAAGTCTCTTTGTCTTCCTTCTGGGATTTGGTTGCCTCACCACGTCCTGCGAAGATATGTTGACTCCTGATTTGAAACGCTACACCACAGACTTCAGCGGAACAGACACCGTTTACTTCTATCATGGTATTTTGCGCAACATTCAGGACATGGTAGAGCAGAACCAACTCCTTGGTGACATTCGTAGCGACTTGGCCGATACTACGCAGTATTCTAGCGACTCTATCGTAGCCATTGCCACTTACGACTTTGCCAACTCAAAAAATGGTGAAAACGCTCTCCTCAACCGTGCTGCTTACTATAAGGTAATCAACCAGTGCAACTTCTATCTTGCAAAGGTTGACTCCATGGCCAAGAAGAACAACATCTACTACATGCGTAAGGAACTCGCACAGGTTCAGAGCATCCGCGCATGGACTTATCTTCAGCTCGTCCAGACCTATGGTAAGGTGCCTTTCATCACCAAACCTGTTGACAATGCCAACACGGGTTGGGAAACCAATCCCGAAGCTTGGGCCACTGCCGACAATCTTGTAGACCTCCTTCTTCCCTCGCTTCGTCAGGCTCAGGCTTACGAACATTCTGAAGGCTATCCCGACTACAGTAACTACAACACTGGTGCAAGCACCATTCCAAGTTCAAAGTGCCGCTTCTATAGCGACGTAGTTTTGGGTGACCTTTACCTCCTCCGTGGTGCAAGCAAGAGCGACTACATCAACGCTGCCAAGAATTACTATTATTTCCTTGACCAGCGTGCACAGAAGGGATCTACCTACCAAACCGGTTCGGGTATGGCTATTTTCACGGAAGTAAATAGCTTTATTTCCAACAACAAGCAGTACATGACGTCCGTTTCCTCTTGGACATCTGACGTTTGTGCCTCCACTCCTTCCACTCAGAACGTCACGGTTATTCCCTCTGCTTCCAATAGCAGTTTCGGTCGCGTGTTGACAACTTTGACCGGTATCTATGGTTATACTGCTCATTCAACCAACACCACCACAACCACTACTGACGATAGCTCCGAATCTTCTGAAACGACCACAACCACTACGGGTACTATTACCCTTACGCCCGATGCCAAGAAGCGTCAGATTGGTCCTTCGCAAGCTTACCTCAACCTGAATGCTGCTCAGAGCTATACGTCTTCCACAAAGGATGGTAACGGTGAGTTGACTATGGTTGACTATTTCGACGGTGTAGGTGATGCCCGTGTGAACGGTACCACTCCTAGAGTGACCACTTCCGATGGAACAACCGCCCGCTTCGTAGTGAAAGACAGCCGTGCAGGTTCTTCCAGCAGCGTGTTCGGTTCCTATAGTGTAAGTTCTGTAAGTTTCAAGTACTACAAGGGAATCTATCGTATGCGCCAGATTTATCTGCGCTATGCCGAAGCCATCAACCGTGCTGGTTATCCCCGTTTGGCTTTCGCCGTTCTCCGCAATGGTCTTGATGCTGACAAGATGCCTACACTTGGCGACTCCATCTATTACAACCGTGAGAACAAGACGAAGCAAACCGTATACTACGTAGACAGTGTAACGGACAACAACTCCATCAACTGGATTGGTACCGACGAACTTCGTCGCATTCAGGACGATGCCCAGGCTGCTCAGTATCTTGACTTCTCTAAGTCCTATTGGTCAGCTTATGGTATTCACGAATTCGGTTGTGGTTACATCTCCAACCTTGACACTCTTTACTCTTACGACAAGGTTATTCCTCAGCGTATCGCTGAAGAGCAACTTCGTTCAGGCGTAATCATCGCTCCCGTAAACAGCACTTCTGCTATTCGCCGCCATCGCGTAGCCTCAGCAGAAGATGGCGATGCAGTACCTGGAGAAGAGATTGATCCTTCTGAATACACTCAGATTGATCCCGTGCCCGCTCTCAAGGCCGAAGACGATGAAATCAATGCCGTCGAAAGCATCATTGCTGACGAGTGCGCCCTCGAAACCGCTTTTGAAGGTACTCGTATGGCCGACCTCATCCGTTTCGCCCGTCACAAGAACAACGATCCTGCTCTTGGTGCCGACTATGGTACGCAGTGGTTGGCTTGGAAGATTGCCCGTCGTTCTCTCAACCTCGCTCCTTACCAGAACGTTAATGAGAAGGACAGCCGTCTTTACAATTTGCTGCTTACTCCGAGCAACTGGTATATTCAGAGTCCTGAATATTAATCTCTATTGTTAGAGATTTAGTTCATAACCTTACGCAAGATGCGCTCCGCCTTTCGAGGTTGGAGCGCTTCTTGTTTTTGCGATCCAAGTGTCACAATGTGGTTGTCCGTGTAGAGCGTGAGGAACATGGCGCAGTATAGCGTGCAGAGCGCGAGGTTTTGAAAACCTCGCTTCCATAAGCTTTGCATGCGCCCTCCATAAGCAAAGCAAGCGTCCTCCATGGGGGCGAGGTTTTCAAAACCTCGCGCTCTACACGGCCTCATGGCGCTCAATTGTCACGTCGGAGACGTGACCCCCATGCGTTGCACCCCCATGCGTTGCACCACATTGCGTTGCACTTGTTTAAAGCGAAGGACGAAGAACCGTCCTTGACGGCTCACTTCTTTCTCACAAGATAAAGCGTGCCGCGCTTGGTATGTCGCCGCGCCACGCCGACGAAGGTGAGTTGGCGACCAAGCTGCGAGGGCGTTCCCGAGAGTACACGCTGGGAGTAGCGCTCGGTGAGCGATGTGTAGATGTCCGTGGCGGTGAGCCACGAGGGCAAGGTGTCTGCAGAAGTTTCTGAAGCGCTTTCGGCGCTTGCATCCACCACGTCGTAGGTGGCGAGGAACGCTTCGCGCAGTGCTGAAGCACGGTAGTAGGGTTTGTTGTGCTGCTCGAGCGCATCCTGGTCGGCAGCGGAAAGCGTGCAAGGCTCGCCACGGAGCACTTCGGCAAGAAGTTGGGCGTAGAGTTGGGGGTAGTCGATGGGTGTGGCGCAGTCTATGGGGGCGCTCACTT
The DNA here is from genome assembly GCA_963656685.1 of bacterium. Lineage (GTDB taxonomy): Bacteria > Bacteroidota > Bacteroidia > Bacteroidales > Bacteroidaceae > Alloprevotella. Next base: position 90,828 of record CAVKJJ010000004.1, read on the forward strand.
CCTGGCAGAAGAAGCGGCGCGAACCGGTGGGGTCGGTGAGGAGTTCGGCGGTATTGCTCGTGCC
>CAVKJJ010000005.1:0-85866 GCA_963656685.1 bacterium
GGGTATAGTTGCATGAACAAATCAAATCTTATAGTTACGTTTAAGCATTGACACCGTGCTATCTGAAGTGATTGCGCGTTTCGCGAAGCGTATCAAGGCGAAGGAGGCTATCGCGAATTCTTAGACGCGGATCAACATTTTTAGTGTTTACGCTATCGCCCGTTGCCGTAGAGGTGTTCTTCTTCTCATCATCTGCGTTTTCATCCTCTTTCTTTTCTTTCTGAGGGCGAACCCGAAGAAGTTGCATGCCTGAGACAGAAAGGATTTTGGGACGTTCTGTCCAAACGGCACTTTGATAGAGAATGACCTGAACATTCTTGAGTTTGCATTCTCCGATGCGAGCAGAAACGATTTGCACACCGCTTGAATAAACCATATTGGAATACACTTCGGTAGAGTCGTTGTCGTAATGCAGAACAATAATCGCTGTAGCGCTACGTTCTCCCTCATGGTAATGCCAATCAGTGAGAAAACGCCATTCCAGCACATCGCCAGCCTGAATACTCGTGTCGGCCTTTTGCTCATAGGAATAATGAGTTGCGTTGTGCGAGCTAAGCAAGAGGGAGGGTGCACCTTTCCATATATTCAGCGTATCGCCCTTCAATCCACCGACTGCAACAGAAGCCGTTCCAGAATCGCCAAAACGCTTCGAAAGCCTGTCGTATATCTTAACGAGATCATCGGTATGACGTTCGTACCACAAAAGCGAACGGTCAAACGTTTGCGCATCAATTCCATGTTTATGTAACACGGCTTCTTCATCAAAACGCACAGCATAGGCGAAGCTGTCTGAAGGTTCTTGTTGTGCCAATGCTTGCGCCATGTGCATATCATAAAGGACATCCTCCATGGCTCCGCTAGAGAGAACATCTGATGGACGATCTGAGGCACAAGAAGAAATGAACAAGAAGCACATAACGAGCATTAGTCCGTTCCACACTGCAGAACGAACATTATAACCGCAAAGAAATAACTTGCGAAAGCGGTTTGCCTCGTTGCGTTTACTTGAATATACCACTTCGGTTGAGACGTTTATAGTAGAACAATACAAGAGCCACAGCTCCACAACTGATGGCAGCATCAGCAAAGTTGAAGATTGCACCAAAGAATACACTACTGCCCACAATAGGCATCCAATCTGGCCATGTAAAAAGCGGGAAATAGAACATGTCAATGACTCGTCCTTCCATAAAATTCCCGTAACCATGCCCCAAAGGAACCACCTGTGCGGGATCGGCATATGGCAAGCTCTCGCTGTAGATAAGTCCATTGAACATGTTGTCAAGAATGTTTCCGCTTGCACCAGCTATAATGAGCGATATGCAGACAATTAGTCCGAACGGAGCGGAACACTTTACTTGACGTATGAGAACATAGATAAAAAAGCCGATGGCAACAATGCGAAAGACGGCCAACGCCAACGTTCCGACAAAGTCCATGCCGAAGGCCATACCGCGGTTTTCTGTAAAGAGAAGTTGAAACCAAGGTGTGATTGTTAGGCTTTCATGAAGAGAAAAGTGTGTCTTCACTGCATATTTAATGCATTGATCCGCAACAATTACGAGAAAGATGATGAGCAAAGCCAACAATCCCCTTTTCCTTACCTTGCAGGAAGGAAGAGGGGCTTGAAGCATTTCTGAGTTTTCGTTGTTCATTAGAGATTTGTACTTTAGCCCACGAGGAGGGCAATGGCACGTTACACAGCAATTTTACTTGTGACCTTGCTGCTGCTTGGCTTCGATGCTGAGTGTGGCATGGGGTACAGCACGAAGTCGTTCCTTAGGAATAAGTTTGCCGGTGACACGGCAAATTCCGTAAGTTTTGTTTTCAATGCGTACGAGAGCGGCCTGCAAACCTTGAATAAACTTCTGCTGACGGGCAGCCATCGTAGTGAGTTCTTCTTTGGTCTGCGTCATTGAACCTTCTTCAAGGACTTTGTAAGTGGGCATGGTGTCGTCCACATCGTTGCCGCCACGGTTGCTGAGCGTGTCCATCATTTGATTGTAGTCACGTCTAGCAAGCTCAAGTTTCTTGAGGATGATTTCCTTGAACTCGTTAAGTTCTTCGTCGGTATAGCGCGTTTTCTCTGCCATAATTGATTGAGGTTAGAGGGTTGAGTAAATGATTGGTATTGCACCAATAACGGGTGTCGTACCAAATTTGAGGATATTGAACAAAGGAAGGAAGGTGCGTGCCGTTGGCGTACACCTTCCCCCTTTAGTTTACTATTTCTTGCTGATGGCCATATGTACCTTGAAGTCTTCAAAATCGAACTCTGGTGCATCGGCAGGCAGGGCATCTACAGTGGTCACACTGTCGGCAAGAACTTGCTTCGCAATGTAGTCGGCAAAGTTTTCCACTGCTTCTGTTAGAGATTCGTTGCGCTCTACCTCTACTGCAATTCGGTCGGTGATTTCGAAGCCTGTTTCCTTACGGTAAGCCTGGATTCGCTTCACCACTTCGCGAGCAAGTCCTTCGAGATGGAGTTCTTTGGAAATCTCCAAGTCAAGAGCTACGGTGAGTGAGCCTTCGTTGGCCACGGTCCATCCCGGCATATCTTCACTGATGATTTCAACATCGGTGCGTTCTACCGTAATATCCTGTCCTGCTACGTTGAGCGACAATGTTCCTTCAACGTCAAGTCGATTAATATCGTCCTGAGAGAGAGAAGTAACAGCAGCATTGACATCCTTCATGAGTTTTCCGAATTTCTTACCCATGACACGGAAGTTGCACTTTACTTTCTTTTCGAGCATATTAGCATCGGCATAACGGATTTCCTTGACATTGACTTCGTCGAGCACCAATTGCTTAACGCTCTCAAGATCTTCGCGGAGTTGCGTGTCTGTTACGGGAACGGAAATGCACTGAAGGGGCTGTCGTACGATAACGTGTTCCTTCTTGCGGAGCGAGAGTACCATAGACGACACCTTTTGTGCAAGTTCCATTCGGCGTTCAAGCACCTTGTCAACCAGTGCATTGTCGGTCTTCGGGAAGGATGCGAGATGTACGCTGTCAGACGCTCCCTTGACACCTTGCGTGAGGTCGCGATAGAGACGGTCTGCATAGAAAGGTGCGATGGGAGCCATGAGTTTTGCCACGGTGAGCAGACAAGAATAGAGTGTCTGATAGGCACTCAATTTATCGGTGCTCATACCTCCACCCCAAAAGCGCTTGCGGCTTAGACGCACGTGCCAATTGGAAAGGTTGTCAATAACGAATTGCTGTACGAGTCGTCCGGCCTTTGTGGGTTCGTAGTCTTCGTAGTTCGCTGTCACGTCTGCAACGAGCGTGTTGAGTTCAGAAAGAATCCAACGATCAATTTCGGGACGTTCCGCCAAGGGTACTTGCGCCACTTCGGGATCGAAATTGTCAACGTTGGCATACATGGCGAAGAACGAGTAAGTCTGGTAGAGCTTACCGAAGAACGTACGCGATACTTCCTGCACACCATCGGCATCGAATTTGAGGTTGTCCCAAGGTGATGAGTTGGTAATCATGTACCAGCGCAAGGGGTCGGAACCATATTTCTTGATTGCACCAAAAGGTTCTACGGCATTACCGAGACGCTTAGACATTTTGTTGCCGTTTTTGTCAAGAACAAGTCCATTGCTAATTACGGCTTTGAATGCCACGCTATCGAAAACCATTGTGGCAATGGCATGAAGCGTGAAGAACCATCCGCGTGTCTGATCCACGCCTTCAGCAATGAAGTCGGCTGGATAAACGGTGCGCGAATCAAGGAGTTCCTTGTTTTCGAATGGATAGTGAATCTGTGCGTAGGGCATGGAACCTGAGTCGAACCACACATCGATAAGATCCGTTTCGCGCTTCATGGGCTTTCCGCTTGGGGAGACAAGCACGATGTGGTCTACATAGGGACGGTGAAGGTCTATCTTGTGATAGTTCTCTTCGCTGTAGTCGCCGGGTACAAAACCTTTTTCCTTAAGGGGATTGGAAGTCATGACACCTGCAGCCACACTCTTTTCAATTTCGGAGTAGAGCTGTTCAAGCGACTCTATGCAAATTTCCTCACGGGTTTCGGCATTGCGCCAAATGGGGAGCGGTGTACCCCAATAACGTGAGCGGCTGAGATTCCAATCGTTGAGGTTTTCAAGCCACTTGCCGAAGCGTCCGGTTCCGGTAGAAGCAGGTTTCCAGAGTATGGTGTCGTTTAGCTCCATCATACGTTCCTTCAGAGCGGAGCTACGGATAAACCAGGAATCGAGCGGATAGTAGAGCACAGGCTTATCGGTACGCCAGCAGTGAGGATAGTTGTGAACGTGCTTCTCTATCTTGAATGCTTCGCCAGCCTGCTTCATCTCCATGCAGATGACGATGTTGAGATCTTCTGCTTTGGCAGCTGCAGCTTCGTCGTACTTGCCGTCTTTATTGAACTCAGGAGCATAGGCGTTCTTCACATAGTCGCCAGCGTGGTGAGTGTAGGCTTCTATATCGACACACGCCTTTACGAAAGCTTCGTCAAGTTCGTCTACGAGGTAATATTTACCCGTGAGATCCACCATGGGGCGCGTTTCACCGGCTTTATTAATAAGGAAGAGCGAAGGTATGCCCGCGTCTTTGGCCACCTTGGCATCGTCGGCGCCGAATGTGGGTGCGATGTGTACGATACCCGTACCGTCTTCCGTGGTCACATAATCACCGGGGATTACGCGGAATGCTTCTTCTTCGAGTTCAACGAAACGATCAATGCCTGAAGTGAAACATTTTTCGGGATGTGCTTCAGCATAAGTGGCAACGAAAGCGGGCGAGTTTTCGTCAACTTTCTCTGTAGGCTTTACCCAAGGCATAAGTTGCTTGTAGTGCATGCCGACGAGTTCTGAGCCTTTCCATTTTGCGACAATGCGATACGGAACGACTTTGTCTCCTGCTTTGTACGCATCGAAATCGGCATTTTCGCCTTCAGCTTTGAAATAGGCACTTACGCAGCTTTCCGCCACGATGGCCGTCATAGGTTCACCGTTGTAAGGATTGAAGGTTTCAACAGCCACATAGTCTATGTTGGGGCCTACACAAAGCGCGGTGTTTGATGGAAACGTCCAAGGCGTTGTGGTCCAAGCCAGGAAATAGGGCTTTCCCCACTTCGTCATCTCGTCCTTGGGATCGAGAATGGCGAACTGTGCGGTGACGGTGGTATCCTTTACGTCGCGATAGCAGCCAGGTTGATTGAGTTCGTGAGAACTGAGTCCTGTTCCGGCAGCTGGTGAGTATGGTTGAATGGTGTAGCCTTTATAAAGGAGTCCTTTCTTATAGAGTTGTCCGAGAAGCCACCAAAGCGTTTCGATGTAGGAATTTTCGTAAGTGATATAGGGATGTTCCATGTCAACCCAGTAACCCATAAGGTGACTGAGGTCTGTCCACTCTTGAGTGAACATCATGACGTTTTTACGACACTGTGCGTTGTAGTCTTCAATGGAAATAGACTTTCCTATATCTTCCTTGGTGATGCCGAGTTCTTTTTCTACTCCAAGTTCTACGGGCAGGCCGTGTGTATCCCATCCGGCCTTGCGTTTCACCTGAAAACCCTGCATGGTTTTGTAACGGCAGAACACGTCTTTGATGGTACGTGCCATGACGTGGTGTATGCCAGGATGTCCGTTGGCAGAAGGGGGGCCTTCAAAGAATACAAACGAGGGACAGCCTTCGCGCTCACTCATGCTCCTGTGGAACAAGTCCTGTTTGTCCCATGCTTTGAGCACATCCTCGTTTACCTCAAAGAGGTTCAGTCCAGTACGTTCGGTGAATTTCATTTTTTTCTTTATAGTAGTTCCGGCAAGCTTTGTTGGCCATGATGGCGGAATTTCTTGCCAATGATATTGTTTTGTATTTGAAGTGCAAAGATAATGCAACGTGTCCGATGGACAAAATCCTGCACAAAGTTTAAAGCGTTCGTTCTAGTACGAATTAGGCTAGAAAGCATAGACTATAGCCAATAGCCAAGCCGATGCACCACACAAGAATATGGGTATTCTGTGCTGTTCCACGTTGGCAGTGCTCAGAACGTTCCACAGTGATTGCCAACAGGCTGGCGCTGGCCGTTGAGAGTCCTGCAGCCGACAAGAAAAGCGCAATTATAAGTCCGTAAACCTCTGTAGCGACAAACGCGTAAAGCGCCAAAGAGAGCACAGTCAGAAGATAACCCGCACAAAGATGTGAAAAACTACATTGGTAGCTTTTTCTTCTGCTATCAACGCCCCACGAAACCAAGCTACCGGCCAATATGGCTACAAGTTCCCATATGCCAGTGGCATGATAAAGCAAGCAACCGGCTAGAAGCGAAACGGGAAGAAGCATTAGCATGCGCGGCCACGAAGAGGGAAGGAAGAAACGGTCGAGTGTGAACGCAGGCATTTTAACTGGGGCCTTAACGGGAATTGTGGTCTGTGCTACAAATACATAGGAAAGCGCTAGTGCACAAAGCGACCAGCCAAATCCCGAAACGACGCCAAGATTGTTCACGAGGAGGACACCCGCCAAAAGCCCGGAGGGGATGCCAAGACGCGTGGTCCACCCATATACGCAATCGCCCTTTGTTCGCTGAGCAGAAAGGAGCATATCGTTAACAATGGTTCCTCCCATTGATATTTGAGAAATACCATATGCTGCACCTTCAACCAATGCAAAGAAAGGAATTGCAGGGACGTAGTCTACCGGCAATAGCATGATAGCGAGAGTGGAAAGTGCCACAACAAATACAGAATTGAGATACAACGCCTTTCGCTTATGCTTTTCAAGCAAATGTGCACAAAACGGACCTTGAAGCACCATTCCCAACGCAAAAGCGACGATGCACAAAAACGAAAGCTTGCGTGCACCGGAAAAATCTTCCAACCTACGTGAGAAAATCGGTATCTGTGCGAAAACAAATGCGTGGAGTAACCAATTCGCAATGCACATGTTGACAAATCGCGTGCTCCGCAACGGATTGTGAACTTGTGTCATGAGAATCAGTAACTTTCGCTTTCGTTAGGAAAACTGCAATCCTTCACATCGCTTACGAACTGCCCAACGGCATCGGTCATTATGGTGAAAAGGTCGGCATACTTGCGAAGGAACTTGGGTGAGAAACCATTGTTCATGCCTAACATATCCTGTACGACAAGGACCTGGCCATCGGCGGCGCCGCCACCAATGCCAATAATAGGAACGTCCACGCTTTGAACAGCTTGGGTTGTAAGCTGCGCGGGTATTTTTTCCAAAACAATGGCACTAACTCCAGCCTGGGCTAAAAGTTTGACATCGGAGAGAAGTTTTTGCGCCTCGGCCTCTTCTTTGGCGCGAAGTCCAAAGCCGCCAAATTTGTTGATGCTCTGCGGAGTAAGCCCAAGATGGCCCACGACGGGAATTCCGGCGCGCAGAATGGCACGTACGGAATCGATTATTTCTTCGCCTCCTTCTAGCTTCACGGCATCTACTCCAGTTTCTTTCATGATGCGTACAGCATTGCGTACCGACTCTTCGGTACTTACCTGATAGGTACCGAAAGGCATATCGCAAACTACAAACGCGCGTTTCACACCACGTGCAACGGAACGGGCATAAACTATCATTTCATCAAGCGTAACGGGTATGGTTGTACCATTGCCAAGCATTACGTTGGAGGCGCTGTCGCCAATAAGTATACTGTCGACACCTGCGGCATCTACGATTGATGCAGTTGTGAAGTCGTAGGAAGTGAGCATGGCAATCTTCTTGCCTTCGGCTTTCATCTGCTTGAGACGGGGAGCCGTAATCTTTTTCTTGTCTTCTACTAAATATCCAGACATGATATTGTATGTATAATGATTGTGTGCGAGTTAGGTGATAGCAAAAGTGCTACAAAACCAACGTTTACTTATACCTTTTCTTTATCTTTCAAGCCCTTAAATACCAACAACACGGGGTTGATTCGTTCTGACAACAAAAGATGTCAGACATTGAAGAAATCGCTGGGTGTAACATTCTGAAAGTCTACTATTGTTTCGTGACAAAAGTCGCGGATACTTTCTTCCGGATTACTGGTGGTGAGTCCAACTACATGTGCGCCACTATCCATTCCGGCACGCAAACCATTGAACGAATCTTCAAAGACCACACAGTCTTTAGGACTACATCCTAATTTTTCTGCAGCACTGATGTAGCAATCAGGAAAAGGCTTGGAACGCTTCGTATCCTCAGAAGTAAAAATGCGATCAAAGTGACTTTCCAAATCAGGATGTACACGGTAAAGCGACTGCATCTTTGCAACGTTAGAGCTTGTAACCACTGCAGTTTTCACACCTGCTTTCTGAAGAGCATCAACAAAAGCGAGAATACCAGGAACCAATGGATAGTCCATAGAAGCCTCATATTCGTTAAGTTCTCGAACTACACGTTCTTGCGCTTCAATATTTCCGGAATAATACTTCTCAAATATCTGCACAAGAGTTGAACCTTTCACATCATAGGCAAAGGTCGGAATGTGCGGAAAGTCTTGTTTCCCAATTTTATCCCAAAGAATGGTGTACTGCGGCTCTGTGTCCACAATCACTCCATCGAGATCAAATAGTGCAGCTAAGAGTTTAGACATAATTTGGTTGATCTTGTGATTTTACCACGCAAAAGTACAAAGTTTTTCCGTTATGTTGTACAGCCGGCCGTTATAATGCCGCACTTGAGTATGCTTACGACCTTTACCAGGAGGCGTTTTTTAACACTGAGAATCGTGTAAAACTGAACGACTCACCATTCGGTTGAAAATACGCAATTCTCAGACTGTATAATTATGCAGCAAGATATACTTTTATGCATAAATTGGCAAATATTCTTGCATACATACTGAATTCAGGCCTAGATCAAGCAAAACCTGAGATATTTTCCGATGAAACAAGAGGGCTTCTGGCGAAAATTCCATGCCTTGCCGTTCGCACGGCATGCCTTGGATTTTCTACGGCGTGCTTTGGTGTGAAGAATGAAAGCTATTTCTCTGCACAACAATTGCCCCTACAGTCCTATTTAAGCCAACGAGACAGACGTAAATGCACTCTCAAAATTAAGAATTGAAAGGTTTGTTTACAAAGACAGAATACTGCGAAAGCAATAAGATTGTTCGTATCCAAATCTCTCCTTTATAGTAGCGAATGCGTATCGACACAAAAAAAAGAGTCCGCCACGAGCGGACTCAAAAGAAGTTTCAACGAAGAGGATTACCCAATTGATTACTTTTCTTCAGTATGGGACGAATCGTCAAGAAACAGCCCCGCAATAAGATTCAATATGGGACCTAAAATCCAGCGTTGCCGGTTCACATAAATCACTACTCCCAAAACGATGTAGAGCAATGCAACCACAAGGTACCCCATAGCCTCTCCGCCCACAAGCGGAGCCAAGGCATAGACCAAAGTAAAGGAAAAGAAAATGACGGCAACGGCCAACAGCAACGCGAGCACAGCACCTAATATCAACGCCGAAAACAAACGGGAAAGCTTTTGCACGAAGGATAGCTGCACGTCGCGTACACGCAAATCAATATAATTGCGTACTTCAGCAATGAGCTGAGCGATGTTCTCCACGTTTTTGTCAGAAGAATACACTGTATTTGTAGTTTAAATGAGGAATTCGTATTTTTGAACCGCCAATACAAAATGCCGACGGTATAGTATCTATTAAAGAAAAGGGATGGAACCAAAAGGACGCTATAAGCCATAATGCAAAAGGCCCTGTCTGATTCCACCCTACGCCTTTAAAGATGCAGTCGCAAAGTCTGCATCAACTCGTTGCGCGTTCATTACTTTTATACAAAGCAAACCACCGCAACGAAGCAAGTCAGACGTTAGTCGTTGGCAGGCTGAAGTTCGTCGGCAATGTCGTCAACGAGCGAAGCCATCTCCTTGCTGTTGAGCTTAATGCCGCGCTTGCGGATAGCTTCAGCAATCTTCTCACGAGTGTCAGTACCCTTTTCAGGAGCAAAGAGAATGCCACAAGCAGCACCTACGGCTGCACCGCCCAAAAAAGCGGCCAAAATGCTTAAACCTTTCATTTCTATTGATGTTTAAAGAGGTTGTTATTGAGTTTCAACGTTCCAAATGTACGCCTTTTCTACGACACGGCAAGCAACAGACGTAATATTTTTTGAATTTATGCTCCGTGCACTTCATACATTAAAGTTGTTTAACTAACAAACAACCACCTAACCAAAATTCAGTTCGTAAATTTGCCACAAGTTATGCCAAACTGCCGCCTAGGCAGTGCAACAAATCACAAGTTCCCCCAGAAATCAAGTCATCCAATGAGAAAGAATCTGTTAGTAGTGCTGGGCATCGGCTGCGCAGTACTTTTCACAAGCTGCAAATCGCAGCAGAGTGCATATCGCCAAGCTTGGGAGAAGGCTCAGCAAGCCCAAAACAGTGGTACCCAAGACGAACAGCAGGTAACCACCACGACTACAACCGAAACCGAAGCAGTGACAGTTACCCCTGTAACACCCGCTCAGACGACCACCGTTGACAACAGCGACGTACGCACCATCGACGGTGAAACAAGCGTCATCAGTGGTAGCGCCCTCAAAGCTTACAGTGTAGTAGTAGGTAGCTTCGTTACCCAAGCCAACGCAGAAAGCCTTGCGAGCCGTCTTAAGAACGAAGGATACGACTCACGCGTGCTCAAGACCAACGAAACCATCAACGGAAAGACGGGTTGGTTCCGCGTTATCGCTTCATCTTACGACGACAAGACCTCATCCGTACAGTCGCGCAATTCACTTCGCAGCAAGTTCCCCGGCGCATGGTTGCTCTACCGCAAATAATGCGTCAACCATAATACATATACCTCTTAGGCTGTGTCTTGGCTCCATGTGTAGAAGTTCCGCACATAGAGTCAAGGCATAGCCTTTTATTGTAGAACGGACCGTCCGCACCCATTATATACTACCAAATCCCATCTATAGCCACCCCATGCAACCCCTATTAGGACTCACACTCGAAGAACTCAAGCAAACCGCCGTCAAACTTGGGCTGCCCGCATTCGTAGGCAAACAAATGGCCGATTGGATTTACCGCAAACACGTAAAAAGCATCGACGAGATGGCCAACATCTCAAAGTCGGCACGCGAAAAGCTAAAGGCTGAATATTCCATCGGAGCCACAGCCCCCATTGATGCTCAACGCTCCGTAGACGGTACAGTGAAATACCTCTATGCCACCGTTCAAGGCGACTTCATTGAAACCGTCTACATCCCCGATGGCGAGAGAGCTACACTCTGCGTAAGTTCGCAAGTCGGCTGTAAAATGCACTGCGCGTTTTGCATGACTGGTCGGCAAGGATATGTAGCATCGCTTACGGCAACCGACATTTTAAACCAAATATACTCACTCCCCGAACGCGACACGCTGACAAACATCGTGTTCATGGGGCAAGGCGAGCCGTTTGACAACCTCGACAACGTGTTGCGTACAACAGAAATTCTCACCGCTCCTTGGGCATGGGCATGGAGTCCCAAACGCATCACCGTGTCAAGCGTAGGATTGGCTAAAGGTCTGCGAAGATTTCTCGACGAGAGCAATTGCCACCTCGCCATCTCCCTCCACCACCCTATCCCATCAGGCCGCGAAGCCCTCATGCCCGCCGAAAAAGCCTTCGGAATAGAAGATGTGGTCCGGTTGCTTGAACAGTACGACTTTTGCAAAAAAGACACTCGTGGCGCATCGCGCGAAACGAGCAAACAACGCAGGCTCTCATTCGAATATATTGTGTTCGCCGGACTCAACGACACGTTGCGTCATGCCGATGCTTTGCTCAAACTGCTTCAACACCTCGACTGCCGCATCAACCTCATTCGTTTCCACGACATCCCCGACACCAACCTCCACGGAGCAACGGAAGAGAAGATGGTTCGTTTCCGCGATTATCTCACCGCCCACGGACTCTTCACGACCATCCGAGCCTCCCGCGGACAAGACATATTTGCAGCCTGCGGACTGCTATCCACAGCCAAGCAGGAAGCAATAAAACATGAACTACAACCTGCAAACACCCAAAACCATGACTGAAACTCCCGAAAGAATACACAATCTCGAAAATAACAAACCGACAGCTACATACGACGACATCCCCACCCGCAAAAAAGTGCGCGTAGGCATCACACAAGGTGACACCAACGGCGTAGGATGGGAAATCATTCTCCGCACCTTTGCTGACAACGAACTGCTCACACTCTTCACACCCATTGTCTACGGCCATGCGAAAGTGGCGAACTTCAACCGTAAAGCGTTGGGCATCAACACGCCATTCCGCGTCATAACATCGGCCAACGAAGCCGAAGAGGGAAAACTTAACTTGGTGAACCTTTCAGACGACGAAGTGAAAGTGGACTACGGCATGCTCAGCGCAGAAGCAGGACACGCCGCATTCCTAGCACTCGAACAGGCCGTACTCGACCTTCAGGACGGACTCATCGACACCCTCGTCACCTGCCCCATCAACAAAGCAAACATTCAAAGCAGCAATTTCCGCTTCGTAGGTCACACTGAATATCTCAGCAACAGACTATCCCACCACGGTGAGGAACCGCTCATGATTCTCTGCAACGACATCATGCGTGTGGCACTCGTCACGACCCACCTCCCCATTTCGGAAGTCAGCTTTGCCATAAACCAAGAGAGTGTAGAGCAAAAGGTTCGCATCCTCTTCGAATCGCTCAAACAGGACTTCAACATCTCCGCTCCGCGCATTGCCGTGCTTGCACTAAACCCCCATGCCGGCGACAACGGACTCATCGGACGCGAAGAGATTGAGAGCATTGCCCCCGCTGTACAATCGCTCGCCGAAGCCGGACTTGCTTGCTATGGTCCATATGCTGCCGACGGCTTCTTCGGGTCGGGACTCTACCGTCACTTCGACGGCATCTTGACCATGTACCACGACCAAGGACTCACCGCCTTCAAGGCACTCACCACCGAAGGCGGAGTGAACTTCACAGCGGGTCTTCCTTACGTACGCACCTCGCCCGACCATGGCACCGCCTACGACATTGCCGGTAAAGGCCAAGCACAGACACAGTCGTTCCGCAAAGCCATCTATTCGGCCATCGACATCTTCCGCAATAGGGAAAGCTACAATGAAGCCCACGCCAATCCACTCCCCAAACTCTACCATGACCGACGAGAGGACGAACGCGGACTTCCCAGCGAACGAAGAGCACCACGCCAACAACAGCAACGCGCCAACGAAGGTTCTTCAAAAGAGAAGGAGAACAACTGACCAATTCAGGGCATACCGAACAGCCCATACTTCAACAGAAAAATTAAGCGATATATGAAATTCGCCATAATAGCCGCCGGCGAAGGATCACGACTCCAGCAAGAAGGCATAGTTCTTCCCAAACCGCTCGTGACCATCAACGGCGAAGCCATGATAGACCGCCTTTTCCGCATATTCCGAAACAACGGAGCAGAAGAAATCGTGGTCATTGTCAACACGCTAAATCCCCAAACGGAGCAACACATACGCCAACTCCAAGCAGAAGGCAAAGCCGACGACATACGCCTCGTCGTAAAGTCCACACCTAGCTCCATGCACAGTTTCTATGAGATAAGCCCATATCTCACCGATGCGCCGTTCTGCCTCACCACCGTCGACACGATATTTCGCGAAGACGAGTTTGCCACATACATCCGCCGTTTCCGCGAATTCCAAGGAGACGGATGCATGGCCGTAACAGACTACATCGATGACGAAAAGCCGCTCTACGTTGGCACAGACAACGAGTTACACATCACTGGATTTCACGACACCAACGAAGGAGATCGCTTCATTTCCGGAGGAATCTATGCCTTGCGCCCCTCCGCAATAGGAACACTCCGCCGATGCATTGAAAGCGGGCAAAGCCGAATGCGCAACTTCCAACGTGCATTAGTCGCAGACGGACTAAGCCTCACGGCCTATCCGTTCTCTAAAATTCTCGACGTTGACCACGCATCAGACATTGCTAAGGCCGAATACTTTCTCCTAAGTAAGGCGTAAACAAGCCACGCCGTTCATACAGCCCTTTCTAGAACCCACCACTCATGAACATACTTGGCATTAGCCGTTCTCACCGCTTCAGCCCCAATTCTACAGGACGCGACGAGGCCATATTTATGGCAGTAGCCAGCCGACTCAACCGCCGACACGATGTGAGCATCATCAGCGAAGACCTCTTCGTAGCAGTTGACCTCAAAGAGTTCGACCTCGTGTATTCCATGGCACGCGGAACGGATGTTCTCCAAGCCCTTTCCAAGGAGGAAAGCGAACACGGGCTGAAGGTCGTCAACTCCCCGACAGCGCTACTGAAAAACAACCGATGCGAACTCTACGAAACGTTGCGCAAAGCCTCCATTCCCCAACCCGCTTCGTTGCCCATATGCCCAACATCAGCCGAAGCCACGACCATAGCGAGCAAACTTGGATTTCCCCTTTGGATCAAACGTGGCGATGCTTGCGCACAGTCGGCCAGCGATGTATGCTTCGTCGAAAGCGAGGCGCACTTGAAGGAATGCCTAGCTACGTTCAAAGGAAAAGACATACTTAGTGCACTAGCCGTAAGCCACATTGAGGGAGACCTCGTAAAATTCTACGGTGTAGAAGGCACAGATTTCTTCAACTACTCCTACCCTACTGCCGACAATGGGTTCAGCAAATTCGGTCTAGAGCAACACAACGGAAAGGCGCGTCATTTTGAATTTGACGAATATCAACTCCATCAACTAGCCACACGCTCAGCTCAAGCATCAGGCATTACGGTCTACGGAGGCGATGCCATTATTTCCGAAGAAGGCAACATCACAATTATTGACTTCAACGATTGGCCTAGTTTTTCCTCTTGCCGTAAGGAAGCCACAAAGCACATAGCAACCCGTCTGGAAAAGGAAGGCGAAAACATTCACATCCATAAAAGATAAGAACGAAAGAACAACTTTTACGTTGTTACCCGCTCAACTATTCACTAAATGACTCAAGAAACTTCCCCTAGCAAACTCGAATCCACATTCAAGTCGCAAGACACTGAAGAGTGGCTCGACATACATTTCACCCGTCCACTCGGACTCTTGTGGGCACTCTTCTTCAAACGTCTGCACATACATCCCAACGTGGTAACCATTCTCAGCATCATACTTGGCGCAGCAGCCGGCGTGATGTTCTACTTCGAAGACATCCGGCTGACCGTCATCGGCATTCTTCTTCTCGTTTGGGCAAACCTCTACGACAGCGCAGACGGCCAGTTGGCCCGTATGACGGGACAAAAGACACAATGGGGACGCATTCTCGACGGTTTTGCCGGCGACGTATGGTTCTTCACCATCTATGCAGCCATCTGCCTTCGTTTGCAAGGAAAATTTATCCCCGGAACAGAAACGTATTGGGGAATATGGATTTGGCTCATGGCTGCAGTGTCAGGATTCATTTTCCACGGAAAGCAGTGTCAGCTTGCCGACTACTACCGCAACATTCACCTCTTCTTCATTAAAGGAAAGAACGGAAGTGAACTCGACAACTACGCTACAATTCACGCCGAATGGAAGCAACTGTCATGGAGCAAGAGCTTCGTTTGGAAAGTATTTCTTTACTTCTATGGCAACTATACTCGTTCGCAAGAGAAGATGACGCCGCGTTTCCAAACGTTCAAGGCATTACTAGACAAGAATTTTGCCGCATCCGGCATTCCCACCGATTTCAGAGCTAAGTTTCGCAACGGAAGCCTTCCGCTTATAAAATATGCCAACATCCTCACGTTCAACACACGCGCCATTGTGCTCTACATCACTCTGCTCATCGCAGAGCCTTGGCTATACTTCGTTTTCGAAATTGTAGTAATGAACGCGCTCTTCTACTACATGAGAGCACGCCACGAATCGCTCTGCTTCCAATTAACAAAGGAGCTACAGAACGACAAATAACAACCAAACTCTCAACCGTGCTCCAATGTGGCAAAGCACGCATAATCCTTACTTGTGCCCAGCAACCTACCGCTACAAGGAAAGATTGCAGCACGCGATACCTCCAACACCTTGAAACCTCTTTTTCGCAACATTTTCCTTTTGTTCGGCATAGCAGCCATTGTAGTTATGCTTTGCAAATTTCCTGTCAACTACAATGAGATAGGAAATAACATACGCCTTATGGGCCTTTACTTGCCGGCAGTTGTTGGCGTTTGGATCTTTGTCTATGCCTTCAACGCCTGGGCTTTCCAGATTATCGTCAACAACGGTACGCACGACAAGCACCTATCCTTTCGCCATGCCTACAAACTCACCGTGTCGGGGTTTGCTTTTAGCTACACCACTCCTTTCGGCTTTGGCGGAGGACCTTACCGCGTGATGGAACTTAGTGCCTTCATCGGAGTGCCACGCGCCATGTCCTCCGTGGTGCTCTATTCCATGATGCATATCCTTTCCCACATATGCCTTTGGAGCACTGCTGTAGTGGTGTTCGCCCTTGCCTACACCGAAAAGATGACGCCATTCCTTTGGTGGCTCTTTGTCGGCTATTTTGTGCTTCTTCTCGCTGTGCTGTTTGTCTTCAACCTTTGCTACAAGAAAGGAGTCATCGTAAAACTCTTCACCCCCTTGCTTCACGTTCCCTTCGCAAAGAAATGGGCAAGAAAGTTCTACGACAAAAACATCGACTCCATGCGCAAAGTCGACGAGAACATTGCATACCTGCGTTCACAACCTCGCGCTTTTTGGCTTTCACTCCTCTTCGAATATGTAGCTCGCGTAATCAATTCGCTCGAATATTACTTCATTCTACTCTCCCTCGGTGTCAGCCTTGACTTTTGGGACGCACTTCTTGTCCTCGCCTTCTCATCACTCATCGGCAACCTGCTTTTCTTCCTCCCTATGCAGCTCGGTGCACGAGAAGGCGGTCTTTCCGCAATTGTCAAGATTCTCGGGCTCAGTGCTCCTGGCATAGGCGTACTCACCTCCCTCTACACCCGCATACGCGAACTCGTGTGGATTTTTATCGGTGTAGGACTTGTAAAAATCGGCAACAAAAACATCATGCGCGACGGAACATCTTCCCAATGCGATGACAATAAAACCGAAGCCAACAACAAATAAGAGACTTCACTTTCCCCTATATGCAACATCTCCATGCCCTACTCTTCGACTATGGCGGCACACTTGACACTGCTGCCAGCCATTGGTCCTACGTTCTGGAAGAAGGCTACCGCCAAGCCGGCATCCATTTGTCAGAAGCCGACTTCCGCACAGCCTATGTCTTTGCGGAACGCGCATTGGCAAAAACGCCCATCATCAAGCCGGACTTCACCTTCAAGCGTCTACTAGAAGAGAAAGTACGCTTGGAATTGCAAAACCTTTCAGCACAAGGCGTATGGAACTTTGCTTCCAACGAGGAGCAGAGCAACACAATAGACCGCATAGCCTCCTTCTGCGACCAATTTGCACAAGAACACGTAGAGTTGTCGCGCCGCACGCTTGAAGAACTCCACAAAAAATACAAACTTATCATGGTTTCCAATTTCTACGGAAACCTCCCCACCATCCTCCGAACTTATGGCATAGCCCATCTCTTCGATGCCGTAGTAGAAAGCGCTGTTGTAGGTGTGCGCAAGCCCAATCCCGGAATCTGGAACCTCGGTGTAAAAGCTGCCCAGTGCGAAGCTTGCGAAACAATGGCTATCGGCGACAGTTTCTCAAAAGATATTATACCGGCTCACTCCATTGGTTGCCAAACGGTATGGTTCAAAGGAAAAGAATGGGAAGAAAAAGAATACGACGAAACGCTTCCAACTCACATCATTTCCTCTCTGAAAGAACTTACCGACCTTCTATAGAGTTTACCCCTTAGGTGATATTATCTTCAAAATGCGAGTTTATGAAAATCATCTACAACAAGGTCATCCCTTTCGGAAAAGACTTCTACGCCATCAACCTCTTCGGCATTCTTTTCGCTAAAGGTCCATGCGATGAAGTCACACTAAACCACGAAAGCATCCACACAGCGCAAATGAAAGAATGGGGTTACATCCCTTACTATCTGTTTTACTGCATTGAATGGCTCATTCGCATCATTCAATACAAAGGTTACACTCGCGGATATTTCAACATCTCTTTCGAACGCGAAGCATACGCCAACCAATACAACCTTCGTTACCTAAAAGAGCGCAGACATTATGCCTCACTACATTATCTGCGAAAACGGCCCGATTGCCCTGAGTTTTCATTATAGAAGCTGCGTGCAAAAAGCAAGGCATCGTGTAGAAAATCCAAGGCACGGTGTACGAAATGAAAGGCATGTATGTGAGTCGTTCATGAAATATTGCAATACAACGGATATCAATATCCCTTGATATTATGCTTTTCTTCGCGCGCACGCGCGTATACAGAAAGTTTGTGCAAACAACCTTCAGCCTTCAGCCGCAGTAGATGTTTTACCAGAAATCTATACTTGTTCGAGTTTCTTGGAGAAGACTTTTCTATGTTGTGGTCTATAAGGCTGAAGGCTGAAGGTTGTTTGCACAAACTTTGGTGTATGCGTGTAATGCACATGCAAAGAGAACCATTCAGTACACTTTTCACATGTAAGAACAGAACCATGAAAGGAAATTACATTTTAAAGATGATATAACCCGTTCTAAGCGAAGCGACGTTTAAGCACCTTGTGGAAATTATCTACGAGCCCAACATGTTGGGCTCGTAGATAATTTCAGCAAGGTACACCAATTCAGAGAGGCGCTTATTACGGATTATACGCTTGCTATAACTCACAAGTTTATGCGCACACATAGTGCAGAACATACCCTTCAGCTACCGACGCGAATATTAGAAAAGCGCCCCCTATGATAATTGTTCATCACCATAGAGGGCGCGATATTGTAACCACATAGAGTTTGTTTAGTAAGCAAACAAGGGATAGCTTTCCATTGTTTCGTTTACCTTTCGACGCACATCGGCAATGACACTTTCGTCCGTCGGATTATTGAGCACACGTTCAATGAGTTCGGCGATGAGCACCATAAGATCTTCCTTCGCACCACGCGTGGTGATAGCAGCTGTACCTAGACGGATGCCAGAAGTCTGGAATGCAGAACGGTCATCGAAGGGTACCATATTCTTGTTGACAGTAATGTCCGCAGCAACCAAAGCATTCTCTGCTACCTTGCCTGTGAGTTCCGGATATTTCGGACGGAGATCTACGAGCATCGAGTGGTTGTCTGTTCCACCGCTCACAATGGCAAATCCGCGCTTTACTAATTCTTCGGCAAGACATTCAGCGTTTTTCTTAACCTGAAGAGCATATTCCTTAAACTCCGGCTGCAAAGCTTCGCCAAAGGCTACGGCTTTTGCGGCTATTACGTGTTCAAGCGGACCGCCTTGTTCTCCGGGGAAGACTGCGCTGTTGAGCAACTGACTCATCATTTTGATAACGCCTTTGGGAGTCTTCTTACCCCAAGGATTTTCGAAGTCTTTCCCCATGAGAATCAAGCCTCCGCGCGGGCCACGCAGTGTCTTGTGGGTTGTAGTAGTCACAATGTGGGCGTATTTTACCGGATTATCAAGCAAGCCTGCTGCGATAAGTCCTGCAGGATGTGCCATGTCAACCATAAAAAGAGCGCCAACCTCATCGGCAATAGCACGCATTCTTGCATAGTCCCACTCTCGGCTGTAGGCAGAACCACCGCCAATAATGAGTTTGGGCTTATGTTCCAAAGCGAGACGTTCCATCTCGTCGTAGTCTATGCGGCCCGTCTTCGGATCTAAATTATAACCAATGGGATGATAGAGGATGCCGCTAGTATTAACAGCGGAACCATGGGAGAGATGACCACCATGGGCGAGATTAAGGCCCATAAAGGTATCACCTGGGTTAAGTACAGTGAGGAGAACAGCGGCATTGGCCTGTGCGCCGGAGTGAGGCTGCACGTTGGCGTACTCTGCACCGAAGAGTTTTTTTGCACGTTCTATGGCCAACGTTTCCACTTGGTCTACCACCCCGCATCCGCCATAGTAGCGATGTCCAGGATAGCCTTCGGCGTATTTGTTGGTCAGGCAGGAGCCCATGGCGCGCAGCACTTCGTCGCTGACAAAGTTCTCTGACGCAATTAATTCAATGCCGCGCAACTGGCGACGACGTTCAGCCTCTACGAGCTGAAAGATTTGTGTGTCTCTTTCCATAGATAAGATATTTATCGTTCAAGGTCTTTTGCCAAGAGAGTCGTATGAACCAGTAGCAAAAGTTTGTGGTTACTTTATTCTGAAAAGCAAAAGAACGTAAGCGGCGGACTTTAATCTGCTGCTTACGTTCTTGTATCTTACATCATTGTTTCTTTACGCTCCAACCGAATTTGCCTATCAGCTCTCCAAGTCCGTAGTATCCACCATGTAAGTAGACTAACGGATTGCTTGCCTCTAGATGCCATTTTCCTTCGTTGTCAAGGTAACGCTCGTCGGCCTGTACGTTTACAACTTCAGCAATAAACATGTCGTGCGAACCGAGGTGAACAATCTCCTTGACCTTGCACTCAATGCTCAAAGGCGACTCCATGATGATTGGTGCTTTGACACAAGAAGCTTTTCCTATGGTAAGCCCCATTTCTTCAAACTTGTTGTAATCGCGCCCTGAGCGTACACCGCACCAATCTGTAGCTCGTGCTAGTTCCTCTGTCGTGAGATTTAACACAAACTCCATGTTGCGGCAGATAACATCGTAAGAATGACGTTCGGGACGTACTGAAATGTAGCACATAGCGGGGTTAGTACATACAGTCCCGCTCCACGCCACGGTGAACACGTTATACTCTTCGGGAGTTGCTCCGCACGAAACGAGCAATGCCGGGAGAGGATATATCATCGTACCGGGCTTCCAGTCCATCTTACCTGTTGCTGCCATAAAGGTTGAAGTGTTGAGTCTGTTTAAATCAATTTGGCTTTATCAAGTTGCTGCTCTTTCTCGCAGTAGTGACATTGAATGAGTCCAAGTTTGCTGTCTTTCACGCGGAAACGCGTCTGCATCGGCTCGTTGTTGCAGATGCATTTGGGGTTGGCACATTTCACGATATCTACGAGTTCAGCCGGAAGTGTAACACACTTCTTCTCAACGACCTCAAAGTCGCGAATGATGCAGAGCGTGACATTGGGAGCTACAACGGAAAGCTTGTTGAGTTCAGCATCGGAGAAGAATTTATTCTCTATCTTCACGATGCTTTTATTTCCCATCTTCTTGCTCTTGAGGTTGTAACCTATCATCACTTGCGATGACTTCAGTTCCTCAAGATGTAGCAGGCGTACCACTTGAAAGAGTCTGCTAGAAGGTATGTGGTCGATGACCGTACCATTCTGAATGGCGGCCACCATGAGTTCTTGACGTTTCATGACTATGACGTTTTTCTTTTGAATGCGGACTCTACTGTTTGATTTCATCGAGTGTGATGCCAAGCACGTCACAAATGATGGCCTGACGGGCAAAGAGCCCGTTGTGCGCTTGCTCGAAGTAATAAGCGTGGGGATTGTTGTCCACATCGTATGCAATTTCGTTCACACGAGGAAGCGGATGAAGAATTTTCATATTGTCGCGCACGTCTGAAAGCATGGAAGCCTTAAGGATGTAAACATCCTTCACACGTTCATACTCCATAAGATCTGTGAAGCGTTCCTTCTGTACGCGCGTCATATAGAGGATGTCAGCATCTTTAATGATGTCGGCATTGAAATCCTCGTGCTCAACAAAACGTATATCGTTCTCGCGGCAATAAATCTTATACTCCTCAGGCATTGCGAGTTCTTTCGGAGCAATGAAATGGAATGTCGGATTGAAATGGCGCATGGCCATAATGAGCGAATGGACGGTGCGCCCATACTTGAGGTCGCCCACAAGATAGATATTAAGGTTCTCGAGTGTGCCCTGAGTCTTGTAGATGCTGTAGAGGTCAAGCATTGTTTGCGAGGGGTGCTGATTTGCTCCGTCTCCGGCGTTAACCACGGGAACGGGAGAAATTTCGCTTGCGTAGCGCGCAGCACCTTCAAGGAAATGACGCATTACTATCACGTCGGCATAGTTGCTGACCATCATTATGGTGTCCTTCAGGGTTTCGCCCTTGGTGGAACTAGTTACCTTAGGGTCGGTAAATCCGATGACGCGGGCGCCCAAACGGTTGGCGGCCGTTTCAAAGGAAAGACGGGTTCGCGTGGAAGGCTCGAAGAACAGTGTAGCCACGACCTTGTTGTCAAGAATTTTCCGGTTCGGATTTTTCTCGAACTCCTTTGCCATACTGATTAGATAGAGAATTTTCTCTTTCGACAAATTGGCAATCGTCACCAAACTATGTTTCTCTGACATGTTGTGAGTGTAAGATAGTTTTGCACGCAGTTTCAGTCGCATGAATCAATGTGCTTGTTTTTATCAAGTGCATGCAGTTTGTCTTAACGTTCGCTATTCTTGGGCAAATAAAAGCGCATGAAAGCTAGACAAACGCAGCAGCGACCTATTATTATCGGTAAAATTAGGCAGAAAAGGCGAGTTTACAGAAATGCCAAGGAGGCTTTTTTAGTGTACTTCGGAGTTTTGACCGATTTTCGCAGAAACGCAGCACTTTTGTCAGAACTATTCGGTAACTTTGCTTTTAAACGTTTTCAGCAATAGACACAAAAAACTTGCCATTCTTTGTTTATCCACGGTTTCAGCCTATTGCGCGTAATCTATCTTTATTACTATCACTTTCACGGCTTGATTTGCCTTTGCGGTGCGCACTTTTGCTACGTGCCAATCGCAAGGGAACATCACGTTGAACGTTCCTGGAACAGACTCAAAGCGCTCGAGTTTCTGCGCGTCAAAGTTGTAGTGGAGCACATCGGGGGTATATTCGCAATTCGGTTTGGAAGTTTCATGATCAAGACGTGCGAAGCCTTCAGTTCCCTTTACGACTATCATGAAGTCTATCTTAGCTCGGTGCGACTCTGAACCTTTGCCGTTTAGCAAATCTTCTTCGCTGCACCAATTGTCGCCTTCTTCAACGGATGCTGTCAGTCCGCTGTCACCTACGGGAACACGTCCGGGTTTGATGGCAAGCAAATCTGTTTGCTGTAACCAGTTGAACACTGCGTCCCACTGCTGAGGATTACGACTATACTGTATGCAGAACTCAGTTTCGTTTACTGTCGAAGCGGGACTTGCCTTGTCAAATCCTTTACGCCATTCGCCTTTTTTTACCCAATTATGGGCGGCTTTAGAAACGGATTTGGGATATACATTGGTGTAGGTTTGGGCAGAAAGTGCCAATGATGAGAAAGCGAAAAGCGCAGGAAGGAGGATGGTTCTGGTTTTCATGAATGTATTTATATGAGGCTTATAATATTCTGCTGCATATAGAAAAACGGACATGCTTATGAGAGCCGTTGCAGCAGCGATGTTTTATTGCTATGCAAATATAGGCAAAAGCAAAAGAAAAGTCCCCCTTCTTTTAACAAGAATGGGGACTCTACTTTATATTCTTAAATGAACTTACTTGCTTGGACTAATCACGAAGGTGAATTCATGGTCTGCATAAGGAATGAGATATTTCTGAAGCGGCCATGAGCCCCAAGAGTCGATGCAGCCAAGTCCCATCTGATGCTGTGCCACGTGAACCACGGTATACTTGCGCGGCACGAGTTCACCAGCGTGAGAGTGGTGCGCAGTTTTTTCGGGACCGTCATCGAGGTCTTCCGTCTCATAGTTGATGGAGGTCATTTCAAGCGGTTCAAGACCACGGAAGGTTAGTCCTTCACCATTTTCGTTGTGAACGTTCCACCAACGCACGTCGGTATGATTTCCACTTTCTTGCGGACGGATATAACCCCAGAACATATCTTTCACATTCTGCGTGTAAAGACCAATAGACTGACTTTCCTTGCGGTCCACATAGTTTTCTGCGGGACCACGTCCATAATAGGTTACTGCGTTGAAAGCCTCTGGCATGCGAAGTGTCATACCGAAACGGGGAAGGAATGGTTTGTCTTTGGCATCCTTGTCGACAGTGAGTTTTTGGTTGACTACGAGGTTACCCGAAGGAGTCATCGTGTAAGTCAAAGTAAGGTCTGCACTCACGCTCGGCATGGAATATATGCAGACAACCTTGCGGTTCTCGCCGTCTACCTCATCTTTCATTGAAGTAAGCTTCAACTCGGGATTTTTCCATGCGCCGAAACGGTTCTGAAGGCCTGCACCGTAATCATTGTCGGTAGTCGCACGCCAGAAATCGGGCTGCAGCGACAGACGGTCTTCAAACATCGGTTTTCCGTCCACATCAAGATAGTCGAGCAGACCGGTGCTCTTGCTGAAAGTTGCCGTTGTGCGTCCGCCTGTGAGGGTAAGGCAAGCCAACTGCTCGTCCTTCGTAACGGATGGTTGCACGGCTGCGCCCTTTTTGCCCTTTGCTGAAGCGACCGGTTGCTTATCTGTTGCCAAAGTCTGAGACAAGGTGGGGAATGTATACGGATTGATTACGAACTGCTGGTGTGCCACTTCATAACCTGCTTCAAGGAGCGGTTCGGCATGCTTGAGGCGATACGACACGTTGAGCGTAGTTTCACCTTGAGCTTTTGCCGATGTATAACCTTCGAGCTGTACGAGGGCTTTGCCTTGCGGCTGTACGCTGATGTCTGCCACAGTTCCTGTAGCAACCATCTGTCCGTCGTTGTAAAGCGTCCAGTCGAGCGCTACATCGTCAAGTGTCTTGAAGAAGTTTTCATTGTATACTTCTACGACTCCCTTGTCTGCGTCAGTCAAGCGGCTCCAGATGTCCTGATAGAAGTAACGTACCTCGGTTGCTGTAGGCTGCGGACGACGGTCTGGATAGATGAATCCGTTGCAGTTGAAGTTGTGATCCGTTGCGGGATAGCGTCCAAAGTCGCCGCCATAGGCAAAGATTTCCTTGCCGTCCTTGTTCTTTACTCGTATGGCCTGTTCTACGAAGTCCCAGATGAAGCCGCCCTGATAGTTAGGATACTTGCGTACAAGATCCCAATATTCCTTAAAACCGCCCATGGAGTTACCCATAGAATGAGCATACTCGCACTGAATGAGGGGACGCGGAGCGTTTTTCTTCACGTAATCTTCGCACGACTTGTAGTCGTAGTACATAGGGCAGAAGATGTCGGTTCCGCGTTCCAGACCGGCACGTTCATACTGTACAGGACGCGAAGGGTCGTAGGCTTTGACCTCGTCGTAGGCTTTCTCGAAATTTGAACCATAACCAGCCTCATTGCCCAGACTCCATATAATAATAGATGGATGGTTCTTGAGAACATGAGTGTTGTTGCGGTTACGCTCGAGATGTGTCTGTAAGTATTTGGGAACTTTAGCGAGCGTCTTGTCGCCATACCCCATACCGTGACTTTCGAGGTTGGCTTCGCCTACGACATAAAGGCCGTATTCATCGCAGAGATCATACCAGCGGGGATCGTTGGGATAGTGGCTTGTACGGACGGCATTGATGTTATGTTCCTTCATGACTTTTATGTCCTGAATCATGCGGTCCACGCTCACGACGTAACCCCCATCGGGATCCATCTCATGACGGTCAGTACCCTTTATCAATACGGGCTGACCGTTGACGAGCAACTGCGAATTCTTTATTTCTATCTTGCGGAAGCCTACGTTCTGTAGGAAACTTTCTACAAGATTGCCCTTTGCGTCTTTTAGGTCTACACGCAACTTATAAAGGTTGGGCGTTTCAGCGGTCCATTTGAGCGGATTGGCTATTTGCCATTTCACTTCGGTGCTGCCTTTTCCAAGGTCGGCATCCTCTGTCTTCACGCTCGCACCTTTTGCATCAAGCAACGTAAGCGTTGCATGACATCCTGAGGTATGCACGCCGGTGAGTTTCACTGAGAGCGTGCCGTTCGTGTAGTTGTCGGTAAGGTCGGGAATGATAAATAGGTCAGAAACGTGGGTTTCCGGACGGGAATAAAGATATACTTCACGCGCAATGCCTGTGAAGCGCCAGAAGTCCTGATCTTCAAAATATGATCCATCGCACCAACGCATCACTTGCATGGCGATGAGGTTGTCTTGACCAGGTTTGAGATATTTGGTGAGATCAAACTCGGCAGCTACCTTGGAGTCTTCGCTGTAACCGACGAATTTTCCGTTTACCCAAACGGAAAGGTTGGACGTGGCCGAACCAACATGCAGATAGATGCGTTCGCCTTTCCACGATGCGGGCACGGTCACCGTCTTGCGGTAAGAACCTGTATAATTGTTCTTTTCCTCAACATAGGGAGGATTGGGTTCGAACTGTGTAGCCCAAGCATAACCGATGTTTTTGTAAATAGGGTCGCCATGTCCATTGAGTTCAAAGAGTCCGGGCACGGGGAAATCTTCCCATTTTGAATCGTCGTATTTGAGCGAGTAGAAGTCAGCGGGAGCGTTCTGGTGATCTTTCACAAAATTGAATTTCCACTTACCTTCAAGCGACATGTAGCGTGAGGAGGCCTTCTTGTCGGCTTTCGCTGCGTTCTGGACGCTCTCGTAGGCAAAGAAGTCGCTTCGGGGTGCTTCAGTGTTGACGCGATTCATCGCGGGGTCAAGCCAATAGCGTTCCTTGACTTGTGCACCAGCTGTGAGCATACACACACTGGCCAAAGATAGGATGACTGGTTTTAGCATGGTAGGGTAATTGATAGATATTTGTAGTATTGATTGATTGCAAAAGTAGTATTTCTCTCAAAACTCACCACTAGGCGAAGCCTTTTATTTCATGTTGAGTTTCTTCATCTGTGCATAGGCCTTGTAGAGCCCAAGCTGTCCAGCTTTGCTAAAATCTTCCGCAGCCTTTTTCGTCTCGCCGTCTGCACTAAGGAGTATGGCACGATTGTAGAAAGCTTCCGCAAAACGTGCATCAAGTTTGAGTACATCTCCAAAGGCTTCTATTGCAGCTTTGACATTGCCCACTTGAGCCAACAGGCATGCTTGGTTATACACGACAACTGCACTTTGGGGGGAGCGAGCCTTAGCTCGATCTAAGAAAGACTGAGCTAAATGTAAATTTGACTGTGCTTCAGAGGATGAAACAGTGCCTGATGCAGCCGAACGTGAAAGCACAAATGCACATTGGAGCAAAGCCAAGACTGAAGTACTGTCTGTGCGAAGGGCTTCTTGCGCATCATTGAGTGCAGAAGTATAATTGTAACGTTCGACGGCTATGGCGGAACTTACCACAAGTTGGTTGCTAGCATTTAATGTAGAGGAAACCCTCTCCACTTGGCGCCAATCAGATTCACTGACATCGTCAACCGGAGTTTCAGACTCTGCAGTCAGACAGAACTGGCGAAGCGGAGTATTGAGACAAGCGAAAGGCGCCATTTCTGCCATGAAAGCCACAGAATGGTATCCTCTGGTATAAACGGGACGAAATGCCACATGGAACATGGGGAGAAGTTCATTGCTAACTTTTTCGTTCTGCACTTTTCCCAACATGGTTCCAAACACGTTACGCACGGTATCGGGGTCTTCTTCTATTAGCTGCTGATATTGTTCAAGGGCATGCTCGGAACGAAGACGCACCTTTTTCATTTTTGTGCGTGGAGCTCGTGCAAAAGCGATGTCAAGGTCGCGACGCGCTACGTAGGTTTCATCAGCCACGGCGCCCTTTTTGTCTCCTACTTTTCTGCGACAGGATGCTCGCTGTAAATATCCGTAAGTAAAGTTTGGATAGGCTTTAATAAGTTGCGAATAGTCGGCAATGGCGCCGCGATAATTGCCTACTTTTTCGCGCAATTGGGCGCGATTGAAGAGTGCTAATGTATTGTCGGGTTCTACTTGCAAAACAAAATCGAAATCGAGGATTGCTTTGTTCAAATCGCCGACAAAGCTTCGCAAAAGTCCACGATTGTAATGAGCTACAAAATGTTGAGGAACTAATTCTATTGCTTTGTCGTAATCAGCTATGGCGAGTCCGAATTTATTAAGTGCATGACGTGCTTGCGCTCGTGCCACATAAGCTTCAAAGTCGTTGCTTTGATATTTCAAAGCTTGCGTAAGACAAGAGTCAGCCAATGCATAGTCGGACTTTTGAAGAGCATAGCGTCCCTTGAAACTCCAGGCTTGGGGTTCTTTAGGAGATAAGCTAAGCAAATGGTCTATCCATTTCAAACCTTCCAGTGTGTCTTTTTGCTCAAAGGCACTTTGCGCTTTGACCAAATAGGTTCTGCTGTAGGTGGGCCAATGACGCACAATATACGTCAAGTCAGAATCGGCTTGCGCATAGTTTTTTTGTTGTAGATAACAGAGCGCACGATTATATCGTGCCCCTTGGTCATCAGGAGTTTCGCGGAGTACACGCGAATAATCTGCGATAGAACCATCGTAATCGTCCAAATGAATACGGCACAATCCTCGCAACTGGTAGACCTCGCTAATGTAAGGGTTTAAAGAGATACTTTGCGAGCAGTCGGCTTCGGCTCCCACATAATCCTCCAAAGTAAATTTGGCATATGCCCTGTAATAATAGGGACGGGAAAGGAACGGTTTAGCTTCTATGGCCTGGTTGAAATATTTGACAGCAGTGAGATAGTCATCTACACTAAGCGCATTGCGCCCCATTATAGTTGCGACTTCAGCATCCACTTGCGCTGAAGCGTTCTGTACGAAACAGGAAACGAGCCACATGACAAGCACGCAACAACGCATCGCGCTTTTCAAAACGCGATGCTGCTGATAGTATAAGAGCGTGCAGAACATGTTATTTTCTACTTATTATGGACTATTCTTACCAAAGGATGTATACTACGCACTTTGGCATTCAGCGCATGTCGCTATTAAAGAGGAAGATCAAGCAACCAGATTCAAAGCTCTGTAATCTAACGACTTCACAAGTGTAACAAAATACTATTTCGGTGATTTAACCTTATAGCCGCAGTTGAACTTTCCCTTAAGAAGGGTATTGAGTTTGCTACGCACCATCTGTTTGCGCAACGGAGAAATGCGGTCAATGAACATATGTCCGTCAAGGTGATCAAACTCGTGCTGCATAACACGTGCTAGATAACCATCTACCCATTCATCGTGTTCATTGAAATCTTGATCCATATAGGTCACATGAATACGCTTGGGACGACGCACCGGTTCACGAATACCCGGAAGACTCAAGCAACCCTCGTCAAGAAGTTCTGTTTCGCTATCGTCAAACTCTACAATATGAGGGTTGATATAGGCTTCGTTGAAATCGGCATATTCGGGAAATTCGTCCTTAAGACAATCGAGAGTGATGACTACCACACGAATAGCCTTACCTATTTGGGGGGCAGCGAGACCCACTCCATCACTGTGATACATAGTCTCGAACATATCCTCAATGAGGGTCTTTAGTTCGGGATAGTCGGGGGTTATGTCTTCTGCTTCCTTACGGAGCACAGGCATTCCGTAAGTGTAAATGGGGAGAATCATATATTATTGTGTTTATTTAATGTTCTGGTGTTATTTCGTTGACTTCTTGTTCCTTGCACACTTATTATTTACTACTGCACAAGCATGAATATCTTTTTGGGGCATAAGCCTAAAATCCCCCAACAACTCACTTTTTGCTTTCCATCCAACTTTGAAGGATGATGCAGGCACTTATTTCATCCACAAGTCCCTTGTCCTGTTGACGCCGCTTTTTCCCTATCCCTGAATTGAGGATGGCTTGATGCGCTAACACCGAAGTGAAACGCTCGTCGTAAAGTTCTATGGGAATATTGGGAAATCGGTTCTTGAATTTCTCCAGGAAAACAAGAACACGCTGTTGGTTCTCAGATGGTTGACCATTAGGCTGGATAGGCAATCCGAGCACCACGCGTTCCACGTCCTCACGAGAAAAATAATCAGCAAGATAACTGACCAACGTAGGCGTTTCAACAGTAGCCAACCCGTTGGCTATAATCTGCGCAGTGTCGGTCACGGCTATACCAGTACGCTTTTTACCATAGTCTATTGAAAGTATTCGGGACATAAGGCATTATGGAAGTGCTTTACGCTGCAAACTTCAGCAGCTTAGACTTAAAGGAAAAGATCTTTTTGTGAAAAAGGCACGACAAACGTTTGCCGTGGAAATGACAATAATTTGCCGTGCCTTTTGTGTGTGTGCAAGCAGAGAAAGTTTACTTTATCATATCGCAACCCATGTAAGGCTGAAGTGCCTTGGGGATACGTATACCTTCTGGTGTTTGGAAGTCTTCAAGAAGCGCTGCTACGATGCGCGGAAGAGCGAGGGCTGAACCATTCAGCGTGTGGCAAAGCTGAATTTTCTTGTCAGCACCACGATAACGGCACTGCAGACGATTTGCCTGGTAGGTATCGAAGTTTGATACAGAACTTACTTCGAGCCAGCGCTTTTGTGCTTCGCTATAAACTTCAAAGTCGTAGCATACAGCTGCTGTAAAACTGATATCACCACCGCAAAGACGGAGAATGCGGTAAGGAAGTTCGAGCTTTTTCAACAAACCTTCCACATGATCCAACATCTCCTGATGGGATTCAGCGGAATGTTCGGGTTTATCAATACGAACAATCTCTATTTTGGAGAATTCGTGCAGACGATTCAGTCCACGTACGTCTTTTCCGTAGCTTCCTGCTTCGCGGCGGAAGCACTGCGTGTAGGCACAGTTCTTTACCGGCAATTGATCCTCAGAAAGAATCACATCGCGGTAGATATTCGTCACAGGCACCTCTGCTGTAGGAATAAGATAGAGATCATCTTCGTTGCAGTGATACATCTGCCCCTCTTTGTCGGGAAGCTGACCGGTGCCATAGCCAGACGCTTGGTTTACAACGGTCGGAGGCATAATTTCCGTATAACCTGCTGCACGAGCTTCATCAAGGAAGAAATTGATGAGTGCGCGTTGCAAGCGTGCACCTTGTCCTATATATACAGGAAAACCAGCGCCTGTTATCTTCACGCCAAGATCGAAATCAATAAGGTTGTACTTCTTTGCAAGTTCCCAATGGGGAAGCGGATTTTCAGGAAGTACCGTATCATGGCCACCTGTTTTTACCACGAGGTTATCCTCTGCACCGTTTCCTTCGGGAACGATATCATAAGGTACATTGGGTATCGTATAAAGCACCTGCTTCTTATCTTCTTCAGCCTGCTTCATAACATCCTCAAGTTCCTTACTCTTGGCTTTGATGTCAGAAACCTTCTGCTTGGCGGCCTCGGCTTCATCTTTCTTGCCTTCTTTCATAAGACCACCGATGCTCTTCGAAAGGGTCTTTACTTGATTGTTAAGGGAGTCAAGTTCTGCTTGGGCTTCCTTACGCTTGTTATCTAATGCTAGCACGCGGTCAATAGCTTCGCGCGCACCGCTGAAGTGCTTCTTTTCGAGACCGCGAATGACGGCCTCCTTGTCTTCGAGGATTTGTTTGATAGTCAGCATTGCTCTTACTATTTTGAATTATTGAGAGCAAAAGTACTCAATTTTTCGGAATTTGTCCATTCACACCCAAAACTTTTGACGACACGAACTATTTTGCCGTTCCTCTATGCCACACACTATACGCATCAACGCTAACAACATAGCGTTTGAGTTAACCATAAAAGCAAAATAATGTAAACCGCTGACCATCCTTCACGCCTCGAGAATCGCACAAAACCATCCGACCATGCATGCGCTTGAAAATAAACGCACCACGCAACATCTGAGGATATAGTATTCGAGCACAACATATAGTATCTTAGCTTTTATACAGCAAGCAGCATAACATCAAGCCTATATCTGGTATTTCCTCACCCTTTTATTGCTAGAAGAACAAGGCATCTAGAAAAAACTCCAAGGCATGCCGTAAAAAATCCAAGCCTTGGAATTTTTACAAGATGCCTTCTCGTGAATAATTGCTACCCTTTCCGCTATTTTTCAAATTCTATTTCGCAGACTTTCAAGCCTCGTTTTTCATTTACATCTATTCACGTTGCAAATAAATCTTACGCTCACTTATTCACATTTATTACAAACCAAATCGACTTATAGATTAAAACCCCAAAAACAGAACCAAGGCCATTCAAACACCAAGTTGGACAAAAACTTTGCGAATCGTTTCAATTTTCGTGCTTCAAACACTATCTTTGCAAGTGAAATAAAAGGATATATCCCCTTGGACATACGTCTGAAAAGCAAAACCATATGGGCCACATCAAAGCCATCTTACTCACATTATGCCTATTGGCAAACTTCTCGCTTTATGCGACCAAATGGTCAGCACAAACGTTGCCAATGCCATATTTGCAAGACGAGCGAAAGCATGTATGCAACCCAGACCAGGTAATTTCGACTGCCGCAGAAGACTCCATCAACGCAAGACTCTACGCCCTTGAGCACGACAAAGGGATTCAAGCTATTTTCGTAGCAGTTGAGCACATTGACGGAGATGACCCTTACTCATTCGGCATGGAACTAGGCAGAAAGTACGGCATTGGTTCGAAAGACAACACGGGTTTGATTGTCATTCTCGCATCAAAAGACCGCAGTTATCAGATTCTCACCGGCAACGGACTTGAGGGATCTCTCCCCGATGCCATTTGCCGAAGAATAGAAAACCGCACCATGGTGCCGTTGCTTCAAGAAGAAAAATGGAGCGAGGCTTTGGTTGAGACTGCAAGAGACATTGACCGCTACATCCGAAAAGACCCAACGCTATCGTACGACAATGATGAAGATGACGACAGTGCAGAAGAGTTTAGTCTTGTTGCCTTAGCTTTCGTACTTACTATAGGCATCGGAAGTTTTGCTTTCACCCGTTTCAAAAGACGCAAGCGGTGCCCACAATGTGGACACTATCCAATGAAGAACCTCAGCCGAAAGCGTGTTCGCAACATAGCCACAAACAGTTTTCACATTAGAGTGGAGCGACAATGCCCGAAGTGCGGATTCAAAAAGACCGATTTTGAAGACGACGTGCAAAACCACAATGACACAGGCGGACTCTTTCCTCCACCTTTCATTGGAGGAACGGGGCACAGCAGCGGAAGTTCCTTTGGCGGAGGCAGTTTCGGCGGTGGTAGTTTCGGTGGAGGCGGAAGCGGCGGACGTTTCTAAAAATGCGCTCAACGTGCCATATCCGTTTCACTCTCGTTCCACTTTATAGGAATACTCTACACAGGAAACGTGTTTAGGCTTTTATTTCACTTCTCACATTACTATAAAGAAGCGTACACAACTATAAAGAAGCGTACACACTACAACAAATAAAATATGGCTCTACTCAAAAGAAACCAGACCATTCTAATAGGACTTGGCATCGTGGTGCTCATCGTAGCGTTCTTCACATTCCACTCCTACAACTTGCTCGTAGCAAAAGACGAAGCCGTGGCAACTGCTTGGGGCAACGTACAGACGCAATACCAACGACGTGCCGACCTCATCCCCAACCTCGTAAATACAGTAAAGGGCTACGCCAAGCACGAGAGCGGCACGCTTAAAGAAGTGGTTGAAGCCCGTTCGAAAGCCACACAGATTAAGGTTGACTCCGACGATTTAACCCCCGAAAAACTCAAACAAATCCAAGCAGCGCAAGGTGAACTATCGCAAGCCCTCGGTCGACTGCTTGCCATTACGGAGTCGTACCCCGAACTTAAAGCAAACGAAAATTTCTCAGAACTACAGGCTCAACTCGAGGGTACAGAAAACCGCATCAACGAAAGCCGTCAACTCTACAACGAATCTGTACAAAGCTACAACGTGTCAGTACGTTCGTTCCCCAAAAACATCGTAGCCGGAATGTTCGGTTTTGAAAAGAAAACGCAATTCGAAGCCGAAGCCGGTACAGAAAAAGCGCCAAGCGTAGAATTCTAATGAACATCTATGCGGGACAAGTGCAAGACACCTATCCCGTCAAAACAATAAATCCAACACAGCCAACCACAACAATGGACAGCAACCAACGTTATATGATGCGCGGTGTATCCGCCATGAAAGAGGACGTTCATAACGCCATCAAGAACATCGACAAGGGCATCTTCCCGCAAGCATTCTGCAAAATCATTCCCGACATTCTAGGAGGCGACCCCGAATACTGCAACATCATGCATGCCGATGGCGCAGGCACGAAGTCAAGCCTCGCTTACATGTATTGGAAAGAGACCGGCGACCTCTCCGTTTGGAAAGGCATAGCTCAGGACGCACTTATCATGAACACCGACGACCTCCTCTGCGTAGGTGCCGTGGACAACATCCTCGTAAGCTCCACCATAGGTCGCAACAAAATGCTCATTCCAGGCGAAGTAATCTCCGCAATCATCAACGGAACGGACGAACTGCTCCAGCAAATGCGCGACATGGGCGTAGGCATCTACGCTACCGGTGGTGAAACGGCTGATGTCGGCGACCTCGTGCGTACCATCATCGTTGACTCTACTGTGACATGTCGCATGAAGCGTTCCGACGTAATCAACAATGCCAACATTCGTCCAGGCGACGTCATCGTAGGTCTTTCCTCCTGCGGACAGGCCACTTACGAGAAGGAATACAACGGAGGAATGGGTTCCAATGGACTTACTTCCGCACGCCACGACGTATTTGCCAAATACCTTGCAGAGAAATATCCCGAAAGCTACGACCACGCCGTACCTGAAGAACTCGTCTACAGTGGCGGCTACAAACTGACCGACGCCGTAGAAGGTTCACCCGTCAATGCCGGTAAACTCGTACTCTCCCCCACCCGTACCTATGCCCCCGTGGTGAAGAAGTTGCTCGACGTTATGCGCAGCGAAATACATGGTATGGTACACTGCACTGGCGGCGCACAGACTAAGGTGCTCCACTTCGTAGGTGACAATTGTCGTGTAATTAAGGACAACATGTTCCCCGTACCTCCCCTCTTCCGCGCCATTGCTCAGCAGAGCGGCACAGATTGGGCTGAGATGTACAAAG
Organism: bacterium; assembly: GCA_963656685.1. Lineage (GTDB taxonomy): Bacteria > Bacteroidota > Bacteroidia > Bacteroidales > Bacteroidaceae > Alloprevotella. The sequence continues at coordinate 34,857 of CAVKJJ010000005.1, forward strand.
TGTTCAACATGGGCCACCGTCTTGAAGTCTACGTATCGCCCGAAATGGCCGAACAAGTCATTGCGGTAAGCAAGAGCTTCAACATCGACGCGCAAATAGTAGGCCACATAGAAGAAGGTCCGCGCTCACTGACGATAAAGAGCGAGTTTGGCGAATTCAACTATTGATTCAAGGCGAAAAGAGAAACCACACGCACCGCCACATTCGAAACATCTCATCCCGATGACCAGACGAAAGACTTTTGAAGCCATTTACATGACCGCGTGCATGCTCTGCCTCGGTTTCCTCCTCGGATTCGAGTATCAAGAACTGGTCCACAAAGAGGCGGGATTCGTACGATGGACGGGAGGCATCCTCGCCGTTATCGGTTGGTGTTGCATCCTATGGAAAGCAGCATTCCGCTTCTTCCGCCCATCCAAAAGAAAAAGACAATAACCAGAAATGGCTGACAACAACACACTGCTTGAAAAACTGAACGGCCTCGTTTCACGTTTTGAAGAAGTAAGCACACTTATCACCGACCCGTCCGTCATAGCCGACCAGCAACGTTACGTTCGCCTCACGCGCGAATACAAAGAGTTGGAAAACCTCATGGCGGCACGCAAGGAATATGCATCGCTCATCAGCAACCTAGAAGAGAGCAAGAACATTCTTCTCAACGAGTCTGACCCAGAACTCAAGGAAATGGCCCGCGAAGAAGTTGCAACTTGCGAGAAGTCCATACCCGGCATGGAAGAGCAAATCAAACTCATGCTGGTGCCGAAGGATCCCGAAGACGCCAAGAACGCAATACTTGAAATACGTGGCGGAACAGGAGGTGACGAAGCAGCACTCTTTGCCGGTGACCTATTCCGCATGTATAGCAAATACTGCGAACGCAAAGGTTGGAAACTCGAAGTGTCCAGCGCTAGCGAAGGCGCAGCAGGAGGCTTTAAGGAAATTGTCTGCTCCGTAACGGGTGCCGACGTCTACGGTACACTCAAATACGAGAGTGGCGTTCACCGCGTGCAACGCGTCCCTGCCACCGAAACGCAAGGTAGAGTACACACCTCTGCCGCAACCGTTGCCGTCCTTCCCGAAGCTGAGGCTTTTGACGTAGTCATCAATGAAGGCGAAATAAAATGGGATACATTCCGCTCTAGCGGTGCTGGCGGTCAGAACGTAAATAAGGTAGAATCCGGAGTACGTCTCCGTTACAATTGGAAGAACCCCAACACGGGCGTAGTAGAGGAGATTCTCATAGAATGTACCGAAACCCGCGACCAGCCGAAAAACAAGGAACGCGCTCTCGCACGCCTACGCACGTTCATCTACGACCGCGAACACCAGAAGTACGTTGACGACATTGCTTCGCGCCGCAAGACGCTAGTAAGCACCGGTGACCGCTCAGCAAAAATACGTACTTACAATTATCCCCAAGGGCGCATCACCGACCACCGCATCAACTACACCATCTATAACCTTCAGGCTTTCATGGACGGCGACATCCAGGACTGCATAGACCATCTCGTAGTAGCAGAAAATGCCGAACGTCTGCGCGAAGCGGAGATGTAACGGAGCGTCACAACAACAACTTGTTCCATGAGCGACGGAAACTATAACAGAAATCTTCTCCCGTACCATCAGTACGCAAGCGGACTGAGAGCTGGCAAAGCACAAATGCACACAAAAGCGCTTACAGCTTTTCGTCAATGGCTCGAGGATGAAGGCTACAGCAAAGAGGATGCAGAAAAGGCCTTGCTCAAGTTGCGCACCTATCTCGATTGATGTGCAACGCGGTATGCAAGACATTTCATCACCCCATTGCAATCCCAACAGACAAACTTGACACCAATGAAAAGATTCAACAAACTTGCAGCGACCCTGTTCCTTGCCGTCCTTGCAGCAAGTATCGGCATACAAGCACGAACCGCAGGAAGCCCCGAAAAGACCATATATGCCTTTGGCTACAGCACGTCTTTGACAGACTCCACCATCTATCTCACCCCCATCTCCACGCTGCCCAGTGCGTCTATCGACAAGAAGACGCATTTCCTCAACGATAGGACGGAATATACTCATCAGCTGAAGACATTCCTCGAGAGCAAATATCCTGGCCACCAGACAAGCGTGATTTTCTTCAACACTTCACGCAAGAAACTTGAAAATCAATATGTAAAGGTAAGACGCTCGGCCAAGAAAAACGCTGCGAACAAAGTAGTGGAACTTGAAAGCAACGCATTCAAGTTCTCAGTTGCTCCCCAAGTCTCAGAATAACATCACCTGCGGTTCCTATCTGCAGTAACATGATGTCCATACGGGCATCATGCTTATTATACCAACAACAAGTTTCCGATGCCACACCCCTCACCCACCTCGCACCGAATAGAACTCTCAATTGCCGGTATCAACTTCGCCATAACGGCAACCGACACGCAGCGCATAAAGCGGCTTCTACCCTCCTATGCTCCATTCCAAAGGAAAAAAGACGATACGAAGGTACAGCACACAGCCGAAGAGTCCCCGGTGAAGGTTGAAGTAAAGGACGATTTCAGTTGCGAGGAAGAACTTTTCAGTCCCGTTCACGAGTTCTTCACGATGGACATCCGCCAGGAAGTGTTCCAAAGTGAGGAAGGCAATTTACTCTTCAAACTCTACACAGCAGATGGTGTACACGTTACCACGTTGATTGCCCCAAAGGCCTACGACCATTTCCAAATAGGCCTGTACGGTACCGATGCGGGACAGTCCTTTGGGCTTAACAACGCAATGATGCTCATCTTCACGTTGGCAGGCGCCTCCCGCCAAACGTTGCTGATACACTCATCCACGGTCTACTATAAAGGACATGCATTTTCTTTCCTCGGCACAAGTGGCACAGGAAAAAGCACCCATTCTGACCTTTGGGTAAAAAACATCCCCGAAGCCCGCATTCTCAACGACGACAACCCCGCACTAAGAGTGATGCCGAACCACACGGTCAGAGTGTACGGCACGCCGTGGAGCGGAAAGCGAAACTACTACATCAATGAGTACTACCCGCTTGCTGCCATTGTACGACTGCATCAAGCACCCAAGAACGAAATCAGCAAACTCAAGCCGATTATGGGATTCGTAGAACTTTGGGCGTCCTGTTCCAAACTGATATGGGACCGAGAGTTTTCCAACCAAATCCGTAGTTTAGTGGAAACCGTCTGCACAAACGTCAACTCCTTCAGTCTAGATTGCCTTCCCGATGCTGCAGCCGCACAACTCTGCCACGCCACCGTGACTGCCCATTTGGAAGAATAACGGGCCTACTACAGCAATCTCGTTCCTCAATGAAACCGGTTCTTATTAAACACGCCGCTATATAATGTCCACCCCCAATACACACGAAACGCTACAAGGGAAACACACCATCACCCTTCCCAACGATGAATTCGTGAAGTTCATCCAAAGAGACATTCTTGAAGGACACAGCGTGACCATCGTGGCCAAAGGATGGAGTATGAGACCTTTCCTTGAAAACAGACGAGACAAGATAGTGTTGACCCCCGTGCCAACGACAGGACTCAAAGTAGGCGACGTAGTACTTGCAAAAACAGACGTCGGCAATTGTGTACTGCACCGCATTATAAAGATAAAAGGCAATTCCATAACGCTCCAAGGAGACGGCAACGTTTTCGGCACCGAACGCACAAACTGCAAAAAAGTCGTAGCAAAGGCAACGGCTTTCATAAGAAAGGGACGCAACAAAGAAGAAAGTATAGACTCAGCAAAATGGAGAATCTATTCCTTTATATGGATGCACACACGCCCCTTGCGAAGATATTTCCTTTACATCTACCGCCATTTCTTGGCCGATAACGAAAAATACGGAAAGTTATAGCCCTCCCAAGCGTAACGCTTCCTTCGCAAGCACTCACACCCATAAGACCATTCACCCACAAGACGAAACATAAAATGAAAATCAAACCAGGATTTGAAATGCGCGATGTCTGCGGAGAGAAAGTAATCTTTGCAAACGGCATCAGCAACATAGACTACACGAAATTCAACGTATCCAACGAGACTGGTGCATTCATCTTCGACCTTATGACACAAGGTACAGTAGACGAAACACAGATAGTAGAAGCACTGACCGCAGAATACGACATCGACAAGGAAACGGCTACTGCAGACGTACACATCTTCTGCCAGCAACTGAAAGACGCTGGAATTGCCGAATAAACATATATTCTCCCAAAATTCAATCAGCTAACATTCAATACATATACTACAACACATCAATGAAAGAACTTGCATTAAAGTATGGTTGCAATCCCAACCAGAAACCCTCACGCATCTACATGGAAGAGGGAGAGTTGCCCATAGAAGTACTTGGCGGTCGCCCTGGCTACATCAACTTTCTCGATGCCCTCAACGGCTGGCAACTGGTACGCGAACTCCGTGCAGCAACAGGACTTCCCGCAGCAGCTTCGTTCAAGCACGTATCGCCCGCTGGCGCAGCTGTAGGTCTGCCCTTGAGCGACACCTTACGCAAGATCTACTTCGTTGATGACGTAAAGGAGCCTCTCACCCCCATAGCATCGGCCTATGCACGTGCACGCGGAGCAGACCGTATGTCGTCCTACGGCGATTTCATCTCCCTGTCCGACACCTGCGACCTCGCCACAGCACTTCTTATTAAACGCGAAGTGAGTGATGGTGTCATCGCTCCCGACTACACACCCGAAGCACTTGAGATTTTGCGCGCCAAGAGAAAAGGCACGTATGTCATCCTCAAGATGGACACCAACTACCGCCCTGCCCCAATCGAGCACAAGCAGGTTTTTGGTGTTACATTTGAACAAGGTCGTAACGAGATAGACCTCACAGGCGAAGACCTCTTTGAGAACATCCCCACAGAAAACAAGACGTTCACAGAAGAAGCCAAACGCGATCTCCGCATTGCACTCATCACACTCAAATACACACAGAGCAACTCCGTATGCTATGTCAAGGACGGTCAAGCCATCGGCATCGGTGCAGGACAGCAAAGCCGCATACACTGCACACGCCTCGCAGGAAACAAGGCCGACATATGGTGGTTGCGTCAGCACCCGAAAGTGATGAACCTTCCTTGGGTAGAAAAGATACGCCGTGCCGACCGCGACAACACCATCGACATCTACATCTCCGAAGACCACGACGATGTGCTCGCCGACGGAGTATGGGAGCAATTCTTCACAGAGAAGCCCGAAGTGCTTACCCCCGAAGAAAAGAAAGAATGGATTGCCAAGAACACTCAGGTAGCTCTCGGTTCAGACGCATTCTTCCCCTTTGGTGACAACATTGAACGCGCACACAAAAGCGGTGTACAGTATGTAGCACAGGCTGGCGGAAGCGTACGTGACGACCATGTCATTGCTACATGCGACAAATACGGCATGGCCATGGCATTTACTGGAATCCGTCTATTCCACCATTAATTCCCATCGGTACCTAACCGAACAATCCCCCAAACATTCCTGCTTCCGTGTCAAGATTCGACACAGAAGCAGGATTTCGTCCTACAAATAAACTATAGACGAATGACTACTGACCGAAAAGCCAGCGACGAGGAAATCACACAAGCCATGATGGGCGGCATCACCTTCAAAGGAGCAAAGCTCAAGCAAAAGCCCAAAGAAGAAAAAGTAAAGACTAAGGCTAAAAAGAAGACTTACATCACAGGTCTTCACGGCTCTGGTTCTGCAAAGAAGAAAGCCGACATCAGACAACGCCGAGCCAATCGGCATAAGAACAAACCATAAATATAGTGGTCATTTATAGAACCGCTGTTAAACCCCATTACGCCCATTTCTATTACGAGCTTGGGCAATCACAAACATATTAAAATTATGCAGTCAGACCATAACAACCCCGAACAAATAGGGCAGCAACAACCGGCCCAAAGTTTTGAAGCGCCCCAAGCAATGCAGGCACCCGGTTCTGTCCCGCCCCCACCAATAACTCCACAAATGGCAGCTCCGCAAGATGGCATGCCCCCCATCCCCGAAAAGAAAAGCCACACAGGATTGATCGTTACCATCATAATCGTTGTAGTTTTAGTTCTCTTGGGAGTAGGTGGATACATATACTACTCCTTCACACAGACAGACGATGAGCAGACAATGTACTATACACTTGAGGACAACGACAATCCTGAAGATTACGAAGCTTATCTTGAAAAATACCCTAATGGTGCGCATGCCGAAGAAGTACGCAACCGCCTGAACAACCTCAACGAAATGATTCAGGCATGGAATGGTATTGCTGTCAATGGTACGCTCAGCGATTTCAAGAATTTCAAGAACACCTATTCTGATGTAAAGTATGGTCGCTTGTGCGACATCAAAATAGACTCATTGGATTGGGTAGCCGCGCAACAAATCGGAACGGCCGAGGCATACGCTAACTACATGGATAATCATCCCGATGGACGCTATGCTTCCGAAGCTTCCATTGCCCAAACCAAGATGAAAGACAATGAGATTTCGGCTAAAGACCAAGAAGAAATCACACGCGTATGCTCCGAATTCTTCCAAGGCTTCCAATTTCAGGACGAAACGCTCATCTGCTCCAACATAGCCTCTACAATGACCACGTTCCTCCACCAAAAGAACGCAACAAAAGCTGAAGTTGTAAGTGCCATCAAAGATATGTTCAACGAGCACATCCAAAGTTGCCGATTCGTAGTAAACCGCGACATGGACATCAAGCGTTCAAACGCTGACGGCAATGCAAACTACACAGCCACATTCACCGTAGACCAACACATTGAACGAGACAACGAAGGCAAGACATTCGGCTCCTACAAATGTGTGGCCACGCTCAACGCTCAATATCTCATCACGTCGCTCACCATGACGGAAACTTCCGCCACGCGATAACCACCGCGATAGTTTTCTAAATCAGCCCCATAACAAATCACGAACAAATCCCAACGCATATGCTTACCATAAACTCTTACGAAGAATTCGAAAAGTACTTGGGTCAGGAACTCGGAAAGTCCGAATGGCTCACCATTGACCAAGACCGCATCAACGCATTTGCCGATGCCACACTCGACCACCAATGGATTCACGTTGATACGGAACGCGCCAAGAACGGTCCTTTTGGCCAGACCATTGTACATGGTTACCTGACGCTGTCCCTCCTCCCCTACATGTGGGAACAAATCATCAAGGTAAACAACCTCAAGATGATGGTAAACTACGGCATGGATAAGATGAAGTACGGTCAGGCAGTGCTCAGCGGCCAAAGCGTACGCCTGGTGACAACACTCCACAGCATTGCCAACCTCCGCGGTATCACCAAGGTGGAAATTAAGTTCACCATTGAAATTAAGGACCAGCGCAAGCCTGCTCTTACCGGCATTGCCACATTCCTATATCATTTCAACTAAGCGACATTTCACTAAAAGCGGGAACTGCGGCCTATACCCATATAGGGCACGTAGCCCCGCTTTTTTATACCCACGCGCAGCACACACTTGGATGGATACCTACAAGACAATAGCCCAAGCAGGCGAATCGCAACTAACAGAAAAGCGTTCACGTTTCCTCGCTTTTGCCCAGCACGTAGCAAGCGAAGCTGAAGCGAAAGAGATCGTAGCTTCATACAAAAAGAAGTTCTACGACGCACGCCATGTCTGCTACGCATATGTCGTCGGAAACCTCAGCGAATGTAAAAGGGCAAACGACGATGGTGAACCATCTGGCACCGCAGGCCGACCTATTCTCGGCCAAATAGAATCGCGCGGGCTCACGTATACCTTAGTAATTGTTGTACGCTATTTCGGTGGAGTAAAACTCGGAACAGGTCCTTTAGGTGTAGCCTATAAAACTGCTGCAGCTGAGGCCATTAACCTTTGCGAGCTAAAGGAATGCATCATGAAGACGGAATTCAAAGTTGACGTTCCTTATACTGATGCAGACGTGGCCATGCGTTTTATAAAAGAAGCCACGGCAGACATCACACAACGAGACTACACGGAAAAGGGCACCATTCTGACTGTAAGCATCCGGCTCGACGACGAAGCAAGTTTACGCGACAGGCTGTCCAAGATACTAAGTCTGAAATTCGTAAAAGAGGATTCGTAGCGTGCAAAAACCAAAGCACGGTGTAGAAAAAACAAAGCACGGTGTAGAAATTAGAAGGCATGGTATAGTTGCAAAACCGAACTCACGAAAAAAAGCGAGATATGAAACGTCTGTATCTTCTTGAAGCATGCATTGTCCTATACGCGCGCACGCGCATACAGAGAGTTTGTGCAAACTACCTTCAGCCTTCAGCCGCAAGACGAAATTTTCGCCTAATGCGCCACTTTGCCGCTTCAAGAAAGACGACGAAACCCGTATTAAACCTTATACGGCTGAAGGCTGAAGGTAGTTTGCACAAACTTTCTGTATGCGCGTGCGCGCGTTAAGACATCCCACTTTACCACATCTGACACAAAATATCTAATCCATAGCTACGAAACCGGTGTTCATACAAGACTGACCCTCCCGTTGCTTCCAATTTCATTTACTCCCTTCAAAAAAACAAGCGCTTATATCATGACCATACAACTATTGCACTGCGCCGGCCAAGAAATTTGTTCAGAGTTAATAGCTGAATCTAGGAAACTATATGAATCTGCTTTCCCACCCTCTGAACGGCGACCTACCGATGAATGGATATATAAAATCAGCAACGAACCGGCCTTCACCTTATATTTCATTGTCGACGAACGACAACATTTTCTAGGCTTCATCACCCTATGGAACTTTGACGACTTCTCATACATTGAGCATTTCGCCACCCAAGGTTACGTACGTGGACAAGGAATAGGCGGAAGAGCTATAGATATGTTACGCACATTAGAGCCAGAGAAATGTATCATTCTAGAAGCGGAACCACCAGAAGACCCAATGGCCATAAGACGCATAGAATTCTATAAACGTCACGGCTTCCGACTGCTTGATTATGAATATATTCAACCGCCCTATTCTCCCGACAATGTGGCCATTCATCTCAAACTCATGACCAATTTAGACAACATCAATAAAGAACACATCGAAAATGTTGTCGCTACGATAAAGCGGCATGTCTATGACTTCCCCGCTAAATAATCAAACAGTACTTTCCTTTTTCAAAGGATATTTGTAATTTCGCAGTCGTAAACAAAATACTTTTGCTTCAACCTTTGAGCCTGTTGTATAAAGAAAGGCTGAAGATTCAAAGCAAAAAGCAAAACACGCACAACAATGTATAGAACTAACACGTGTGGTGAACTCCGCATTTCAAATGTAGGCCAAACGGTGACACTTGCCGGATGGGTACAGCGTAGCCGCAAAATGGGCGGTATGACGTTCATAGACTTACGAGACCGCTACGGCATTACACAACTCGTCTTCAACGAAGATACAGACACCGACCTTTGTGCACAAGCCAACAAACTTGGACGTGAATACGTGATTCAAGTGACTGGTACGGTAAACGAACGCTATTCAAAGAACGACAAAATGCCGACTGGCGACATTGAAATCATAGTAAGCCAGCTCAACATACTCAACGCATCAGACGTACCTCCCTTTACGATAGAGAACAACACCGACGGTGGCGATGACCTTCGCATGAAATACCGCTACCTCGACATCCGTCGTCAATGCGTAAGAGAAAACCTCGAATTGCGTCATAAGTTCTGTATTGCCGTACGCAATTTCCTTGATTCCAAGGGATTCCTGGAAATTGAAACTCCAGTACTCATCGGTTCAACCCCCGAAGGAGCACGCGACTTCATCGTTCCTTCGCGAATGAATCCCGGACAGTTCTATGCCCTTCCCCAAAGTCCGCAGACATTGAAGCAACTCCTGATGGTAGCCGGTATTGACCGTTACTTCCAGATTGCGAAATGTTTCCGTGACGAAGACCTCCGTGCTGACCGCCAGCCGGAATTTACGCAAATCGACTGTGAGATGTCCTTCGTTACCCAAGACGACATCATCCGCACATTTGAAGAAATGGCCAAATATCTCTTCAAGGAAGTACGCGGATATGACCTTGGTGACCAGCCATTCATCCGCATGCCGTGGCACGAAGCCATGCGTCGCTTCGGTTCGGACAAACCCGATATGCGTTTCGGCATGGAATTCGTGGAACTCATGGATACCCTTAAAGATAAAGGCACATTCTCCGTCTTCAACGAAGCAGCCTATATTGGAGGTATTTGCGCAGAAGGTTGCGCGTCCTATACTCGCAAACAACTTGACCAACTCACCGATTTCGTCAAGTCACCGCAGATTGGTGCCAAAGGCCTTGTGTATATTAAGGTAGCCGAAGACGGAAGCATAAAGAGTTCCATTGACAAATTCTACGCACCGGAAATCATCGCTGAAGCCGCAAAGGCAATGAACGCCAAGCCGGGTGATCTCGTACTGATTCTCTCTGGTGCAGATGCAATGAAAACGCGTAAACAACTCTGCGAGCTTCGTCTTGAAATGGGCGAAAGACTCGGCTTGCGCGACAAAAACAAGTTTGCGTTGCTCTGGGTTGTGGACTTCCCCATGTTTGAGTGGAGCGAAGAAGAAGGACGCTTACTCGCTATGCACCACCCCTTCACCGCGCCCAAACCTTGCGATGTACCCAAACTCGACACCGATCCAGCATCGGTGCTCGCAGATGCATACGACATGGTTTGCAACGGCGTAGAAGTAGGTGGCGGCTCCATCCGAATCCACGATGCTGTACTGCAAGCCAAGATATTCAAAGTCCTCGGATTTACACCCGAACGCGCCCAAGAGCAGTTCGGATTCCTCATGAATGCATTCAAATTCGGAGCACCTCCTCATGGTGGCCTCGCTTACGGACTTGACAGATGGGTATCTCTGTTTGCCGGACTCGACAGCATCCGCGACTGCATCGCCTTCCCCAAGAACAATTCCGGACGTGACGTCATGCTTGATGCTCCATCACAAGTAGATCAAAAGCAACTTGACGAACTCGAAATAACCCTTGCATCCAAGGCCTGATATATAAAATTATCCAATAAGGCACAAAGGCATGAAGCCCTAGAAAAAGGACTTCATGCCTTTATTTGGGTGGGCAAGTCCCGAACATCTTTTATAGAGTCTAGCCGTTCACCATTTCACCCGTAAGTTCATCAATTATGCCGTAGATAAAGCCTTAACCGGCTTCTCTTTAGCCATAAACCATAAGATTCGGGCGACAATCAATCAAAAAAAGCACGATTGATGCGTGCAATAAGAGATAAAATGCTAAATTTGCATCCGCTATGCAAAGTATAAGCCCGTTACACATAGACTTGGCGAAGGCATCACGACAAGGTTCGACTTTAAATATATCCTTGAACGACAACTATTTCAAAGAATTAGATCAAGAAGAAATTGAAGGCGGCCATATTGACGTAAAGCTTACGATTAAACCTGCGCAAAACGACATTTACAACATCAAAGTAGAGGTTGAAGGTGTCGCAAAAGTACTATGCGATCGTTGTCTTGACGAACTGGAATTACTAGTAAACACGTCTGAAACTATAAAAGTGAAAGACGCGGAGGAAGAAGACTTTGATGGCGAGGACTTCAAATATACAGAAGGTAGAAATTCTACATATGACTTCAGTTGGGATATATACGAAATCGTTGAAACATCCCTTCCACTTCAAAGAATGCACCCTGTCGGTGAATGCAATCCTGATATAGTCAAACGGATAATCACCGAAGTCCCCGACAACGATGACTTTGAGTAATCGCAACGAAAAATCCAAGTCGCAAGTCAGGTAATTTTTTTTTGCAACGCTCCAAGCTATATAAGCTATAAAGTAAGAATATCAATCACAAATAAAACGTAATAACACAAAATGGCACATCCTAAAAGAAGACAATCAAAGACGAGAACTCTCAAGCGTAGAACTCACGATAAGGCTGTGGCTCCCACACTCGCAATCTGCCCTAACTGCGGTGCTTGGCACGTATACCACACGGTCTGCAATGCTTGCGGCTACTATCGCGGTAAGCTCGCCATCGTGAAAGAAGTTGCTGAATAAGCCTACTTGAGCTCTCACAAGACGTTGGATATAACCCGACCAAACACGTAGTTTAAGAGTGTAATAGCCATTTGACGTACACGTCTGCGTTCACCACCAGAACGTGATGAAACGCCATAGACTAATAGACTCTTAAACTATTTTCTTTTTACAAAGACTCACCTTCGGCATTGCCTCCGTTCTTCCCGACGGGAAAATCAAGTCCGTCTGCGCAAAGCCAGTTCATCATATACTCCCATGGATAAAATCAATGCAATCATAACCGGTGTAGGCGGCTACGTGCCCGAATACGTCCTTAACAACGACGAACTTTCGCGTATGGTCGACACCAACGATGAGTGGATTATGACACGCATCGGCATCAAAGAACGTCGTATTCTCAACGAGGAAGGCCTTGGAACAAGCTACATGGCTCGTAAAGCCGTGAAGCAACTTCTTGAAAAGACAGGAACCGACCCCCAAGAAGTAGATTGCGTCATTGTTGCCACCACAACTCCCGACTATCACTTTCCTTCCACATCCAGCATTGTAATCGGCCGTTTGGGAATGAAAAACGCTTTCGCCATTGACATGCAAGCCGCTTGTTGCGGTTTCCTTTTTGCCATGGATGCAGCATGCGGAATGATTCAAAGCGGTCGCTACAAAAAGATTGTCGTCTGCGGTGCAGACAAAATGTCATCCATTGTAGACTACACAGACCGCGCCACCTGCCCTATTTTCGGTGATGGTGCTGCAGCGGTGCTTGTAGAACCGACCACTGAAGACCTTGGATGGCAAGACAGTTTCTTGCGCACCGACGGAAAGGGCCTCCCCTACCTTTGCATGAAGGCTGGCGGTTCGGTATGCAATCCTTCCTATTTCACCATAGACCACCGCATGCATTATCTGCACCAGGAAGGACGTACCGTCTTTAAGTTTGCTGTAACAAACATGAGCGATGCCTGTGCCACGATAGCTGAGCGCAATGGCTTGAACAACGAAAACATCGCGTGGGTTGTTCCTCACCAGGCTAATGTGAGAATCATCGAAGCCGTAGCCCATCGTCTTGAATTGCCGATGGAGAAAGTCATGCTCAACATTCAGCGCTACGGAAACACTTCCGCTGGCACACTTCCTCTTGCACTTTGGGACTACGAGAAGCAACTCAAGAAAGGCGACAACCTCATCCTCACCGCATTTGGAGCAGGTTTCACATGGGGCGCCGCTTATCTCAAATGGGGTTATAACGCCTAAGGCATGATGTTGGAAATGGCTTATTCATCTTCTCCTAAGCTATTTTCATAACCACAATCTAGCCCAACCTAACCAACCTTTCTGCCGATGTGCCCAATAATGCCCGACATAGCCATTGTCGAGCAAATTGAGCACATCTGCATTTATGAATACTTGTCATATGAGCCAAGCGCCAACACATAAAGCAGGATTCGTCAACATTGTAGGAAACCCCAATGTAGGAAAGTCTACACTCATGAATTTGTTGATGGGCGAACGCATCTCCATTGCCACATTCAAAGCACAGACTACGCGCCACCGCATTATGGGCATCATCAACACAGATGACGCGCAAATAGTCTTTTCCGACACACCGGGGGTATTAAAGCCAAACTACAAGCTACAAGAAGAGATGTTAGCTTTCTCCACATCGGCCCTCCAAGATGCCGACATCTTGCTCTATGTGACCGATGTGGTAGAAAAGCCCGAAAAGAACTCCGAATTCTTGGACAAGGTCAAGAAGATGAAAGTTCCGGTCTTATTGCTCATCAATAAAATTGACGTCAGCAACCAAAAAGATTTGGAAATGCTCGTTGCGCAATGGCATGAAAGTCTACCCCAAGCTGAGATTTACCCCATTTCAGCCAAAGCAAAATTTAATGTAGACAACGTTCTGCGACGAATCAAGGAACTCTTGCCCGACTCTCCACCTTATTTCGACAAAGACCAATGGACAGACAAACCCGCCAGGTTCTTCGTCACTGAAATAATCAGGGAGAAAATTCTTCTCTATTACGACAAGGAAATTCCTTATGCAACAGAAGTCGTAGTAGAGCAATTTAAGGAAAAAGAGCAAAGCATCCACATCAATGCTGTTGTCTACGTGGAGCGTGACAGCCAAAAAGGCATCATCATCGGACACCGCGGCACAGCATTGAAAAAAGTTTCAACCGAAGCACGAAAGACTCTGGAAAAGTTCTTTGGCAAAAGCATTTTCCTTGAAATATTCGTAAAGGTAGATAAAGATTGGCGTAACAACAGCAAACGCCTTGAAGCCTACGGATACAAGCTTGACTAAGGCCAACTTACAAGGATAGTACATCCGCAAGACAAGGACTACATTAAACCATTCATACCCACACATCAACATTTAACAACGTGTCAAAATTAGTAGCTATAGTAGGCCGTCCCAACGTCGGCAAATCGACCTTGTTCAACCGTTTGACCGGAACAAGGCAAGCCATTGTCAGCGACGAGGCTGGCACCACTCGCGACCGTCAATACGGCAAGTGTGAATGGGGCAAAAAAGAATTCTCCCTTGTTGATACAGGAGGTTGGGTCGTCAATTCTGACGACATCTTTGAAGGAGAAATCCGCAAGCAGGTGAGTTTGGCTACCGACGAAGCAGATGTCATTCTTTTCGTCGTAGACATAAAGAACGGCATTACAGACCTTGATGCAGAAGTTGCACAAATTCTCCGCAGAACAAAGATTCCCGTAATACTTTGCGCCAACAAAACTGACAACAACGAGGACCGTTATACCTCTGCCGAATTCTACAAGTTAGGTCTCGGCGACCCCTTCTGCATTTCTGCCATTACGGGTAGCGGAACCGGCGATTTGTTAGACCTCATCATTGAGAAACTCGGCACTGACGACAATGCAGACGACGACACATTCGGCATACCCCGTTTCTCCGTGGTTGGTCGCCCCAACGCCGGGAAAAGTAGCATTATCAATGCGTTTCTCGGAGTAGACCGCAACATCGTAACAGACATTGCAGGTACCACGCGCGACAGCATCCTTACACGTTTCAACAAATTCGGTTTCGATTTTTATCTGGTCGACACTGCAGGCATCAGACGCAAGAACAAAGTCACGGAAGACCTTGAATTCTATTCTGTCATGCGTGCCATACGTTCAATTGAAAATTCCGATGTCTGCATCCTTATGCTCGACGCCACGCGCGGAATAGAAAGCCAAGACCTCAACATTTTCCAGATAATACAAAAGAACAACAAGAGCCTCGTTGTCGTAGTAAACAAATGGGATCTTGTGGAAGACAAAAGCAACGAAGCCATTCGCCACTACGAAGACGCCATTCGCAACCGCTTGGCTCCCTTTACCGACTTTCCTATAATCTTTGCTTCTGCTCTCACCAAGCAACGCATCTTCAAGGTACTTGAAACGGCAAAAACGGTATACGATTCACGCCAGCGCCATGTATCAACTTCCAAGCTCAACGAAGAAATGTTGCCGCTGATTGAGTCGTACCCTCCCCCTTCAATAAAAGGCAAGTACATAAAAATAAAATATTGCGCACAGCTTCCCAATACACAGATTCCTTCGTTTGTATTCTATGCGAATTTGCCCCAATACGTCAAAGAGCCGTATCGCAGATTCCTTGAAAACAAGATCCGTGAACGCTGGAGTTTCATTGGAACTCCCATAAACATTTTCATTCGCCAAAAGTAAGAAGACGAAGGCAAACAACTGCATTTTCAAAAAAGCTTGAAGGTTTTCAATGAAAGTTTTATATCTAACTGCTATAATCATGTGTTTGGCAACCTTATATTCTTGTCACAAAAAGCAAGATACACTGTCCATATACGAACAGCAAGGTCTGACAGATACGCTGGTTACCAGACTCTACAATCTTGGCGTTGACAAACATTACGAAGAGTACGTTTCCAACATGGCTTCTTGCGACAACACTACATCTGAATACAAAGAGCAAGTAAAACTAGCACTCAAGCAGCACAATGCCAACATTGAAAAGTCAAAGAAAGGTGTAGCAAAAGTTGAATTCATTCGGGCAACATTCCACAATGACAACGAAATGGCAAATTGTTTCCTTAACGTAACCTTCAAAGACGGATCGATGGAGGAGGTGCTTTTCCCCTTGGTTAAAGTAAACGGAATTTGGAAAATACAGTAAACAACGAGAACCCATCAAAATCTGAACCTCAAGCTTCACACTTGCATATTGAAGGAAGCCTCAGACAAAATGCATATTTGCTCTAAGGCAAGATTTTGCACATTGAGCACAAGTTGGGTAAAAGAAAAATACTAATTTTGCCAACGCTTATGACTCGTGCATAAATTTCCCGAATTGGGGAAGAAAAGGAGCAAAGCGTATAACACAAGATTTTAATCACAACGAAACAACAACAATGGATATCAAGTTTGACAAAGTTGGCAACGTAAGTGGTGAACTCACCATCAACATGGCAAAAGCCGACTACGAAGCACAAGTAACTAAATCGCTCAAGGACTTTAGCCACAAGGCACAGATGCCTGGTTTCCGTCCTGGCAAGGTGCCTATGAGTCTCATAAAGAAGATGTACGGCACAACAGCAAAGGCTGAGGAAGTGAACAAGTTGCTTGAAAGCAGCCTCTTTAACTATATCAAGGAGAACAAGATAAACATGCTCGGTGAGCCCCTTAGCAGCGAGAAGCAGGAAGCTCAAGACATTGAAAAGCAAGACGACTTCACTTTCATCTTTGACATTGCACTTGCTCCCGAATTCAAAGCAGAGTTAACGAAAAACGATACCGTAGACTACTACGACATTGAAGTTTCCGAAGACATGATATCCAAGCAACTTGGTGCACTCCAGCAGCAGGCAGGTCATCCCGAAGAAGTGGATACCTACGAAAGCAACGATATCCTCCGCGGAACCCTTGCCGAACTCGACGAGAACGGCCAACCCAAAGAAGGCGGCCTCGTAATTGAAACGGCATCAATTATGCCCAAATATTTCAAGAGCGACGATGAGAAAGCAAAGTTCGAAGGTTCTAAGAAGAACGATGTAATCACATTTTGTCCTTCTGCGGCCTACGAAGCAAACGAAGCAGAACTCTCCGCACTCCTCAAGATTGACAAGGAGAAGGTCGCTGAGCATGCAGGAAATTTCAGCTACCAGATTGACAGCATCAGCCGTTTTGTGCCCGCAGAACTCAACGAAGAGTTCTTCGAAAAGGTATTTGGTAAGGACGCTGAAGTCAAGAGCGAAGAAGATGCCCGTGCAAAGGTAAAGGAAACCATCCAGAGCCTCCAAGTTAACGACAGCGACTATAAGTTCCTCCTTGATGTACGCAGCTACATGGAGAACAAAGTCGGTGCCCTTGAATTCCCCGATGAACTTCTCAAGAAAATCATGAAGGCCAACAACAAGGACAAGGACGAAAAGTTCGTTGACGAAAACTACGACAAGAGCATTGTTGAGCTTAAGTGGCACCTCATTAAGGAGCAGCTTGTTGAAGCCAACAATGTAAAGGTCGACGACAAAGATGTGAAGTCTGCTGCCGTTCAGGCCGCACGCTTCCAGTTCGCTCAGTATGGTATGAACAACATTCCCGACGAATACCTCGAAAACTACGCTCAGGAAATGCTGAAAAACCGTGAACAGGTAAATGGTCTCGTAGAACGCTGCATTGACCAGAAACTTACCGAAGCTCTTAAAGAAGTGGTTACGCTCAACCATAAAGCTATCTCTGCAGAAGACTTCACCAAGATGTTCGACTAATCCACGCACGTAGTCGGAAACATCAACGACACATAACACAAAGCGATGCACTCTTCAAAGGAAGTTTGCATCGCTTTTTTGTACGTTTACGTCCGTAGCTATAACGCAAAGGCGTATTTTGTACGCGGCAAAATGCTATATGCGCAAGGGAATGAGTATCTTTGCATGCAGTTTTAGGACTTTTCAAGAAAGCCACAATAAGTCTGCAAAGACGAAAGCCCAACCCAACAAGAATTAAAATCAAAGCGAATGCTGAAAGAAAAGATAGAATCGCTGCTCAAAGAAGTAGCGGATTTACAAGCCACGGACGAAAAAAGCCTCGAAGCTCTCCGAATTAAATATTTAAGCAAAAAGGGTCTTGTTAACGACCTCATGACAGAATTCCGAAGCGTAGCAGCTGACCAAAAGCGCGAACTCGGAATGAAAATCAATGAACTCAAGACAGCTATTCAAGACAAGATTAGTGAATTAAAGTCTAACGTGGCTTGCACAGAGTGCGACCATTCCGACATTGACCTCACGCGTACCCCCTACCCTACGGCATTGGGCACGCGTCATCCACTCTCCATCGTAAAGAATGAGATTATTGACATCTTCTCTCGTCTTGGTTTCGTTTTGGCTGACGGCCCTGAGGTAGAAGACGACTGGCACGTATTCGGATCAATGAACTTTGCCGAGGACCATCCCGCCCGCGACATGCAGGATACATTCTTTATTGAGCAGCACCCCGATATTTTGTTGCGCACACACACGAGCTCAATTCAGAGCCGCGTGATGGAAACGACGCAACCGCCCATCCGCGTAATCTGCCCGGGCCGCGTTTACCGCAACGAAGCCATTTCAGCTCGTGCACACTGCTTCTTCCACCAAGTAGAAGGCCTTTACATTGATAAAGATGTAAGTTTCGCTGACCTTAAGCAGGTGCTTCTTACATTTGCCCGTGAAATGTTCGGTGCCGACACACAAATTCGTCTCCGTCCTTCATACTTCCCGTTCACCGAACCCAGTGCCGAAATGGACATTTCGTGCAACATTTGCGGTGGCACCGGTTGTGCTTTCTGTAAGCAGACTGGATGGGTGGAAATTCTTGGTTGCGGTATGGTAGACCCCAATGTGCTTGAAGCAAACGGCATTGATAGCACCATCTATAAAGGCTATGCTTTCGGCATGGGTGTTGAGCGCATCACGAATCTGAAATATCAAGTAAAGGACTTGCGCCTCTTCTCTGAAAACGACATTCGTTTCCTCGACGAATTCACTGCCGCAAACTAACGCGCACCACACAACAACTTTATATTCTCCGAAACGTCATAACAAGCGTTTCGGAGTTTTTTTATCAGCTTGTTTGGATTTGACGAACAAGATTTCCATAAACTAAAAAGCCCTGGGCAACGACTCGTTGTCCAGGGCTAATTAGTTTAAAATGAAGCTATTGAAATTTGGCAATATCTTCACGCTCTATGAACAGATTATTTGCTGCTCTCTTCGTTAGCTGCAGAAATCATGTCCTTGCTGGGAAGGATGTAAACTTCTACGCGACGATTCTGCTTCTGACCATCGGCAGTTGAATTAGAAGCAACGGGATTCTCTTCACCGTAACCCTTAACGGATACAAGACGGGCTGAGGGATAACCTGCATTGACAATCTGAGTTTTCACAGCGTCAGCACGCTGCTGAGAAAGCGTCACGTTCTTTGCCTGGCTCTGCTCAGTAGTGCAGTTCTTCCAACCCTGGTTGTCGGTAAATCCGGCGATAGCCATTTCATAGGTTGTATCTTCTGCCTTGAGGTTGGTGATGAACTTGTTGATGTCAGCCTGTGCTGCAGCGCTCAACGTGGATGTGCCAGTGCTGAAGAGGAGACCGCTGTCGAAGGTAGCCTTAACATACTGTGTACCATTGGCATCTTCAAGAACTTCAGCCTTAGCGTTGGCGAGTTCTGCGGCTTTCTTGGCCTTATCCATCTTGTTGCCAATGAGGATACCAGCACCTGAACCGACAGCTGCACCAACAGCGGCACCAATGGCAGCACCCTTACCGTGGCCGATGAGCTGACCTACGAGTGCACCAAGTGCACCACCGCTAGTACCGCCGATAAGGCCACCTTTTGCTGTATTAGACATGTTACAGCTGCTGAGAAGCAACGCTGCTGACATAGCGCAAACAGCGAACTTTGAATTCTTCATGTTTTTCTTATTATTTATTAGTTTGACAAATTTTCGTTACGGTCATTATGTGATGAATAGGAAATCCGTACGTTAGTCGGCCCACTTATTTAGCGTGCCGTTTACGTGGCAAAGTTACAAAAAGCGCCATGGAGAACGGACATTAAGACATTATTTTTGTATTTTTGCGGTCAAAACAACTTTATTGCACGCTAAACGTGTATCTAAAATCAACTTGTACGAGAAACTTCAAAAACTGAAGGCTGCTAGGCACCCATATGTACAAAACCATTACGGTAGCGACCTGTAATAATAACGGCAAAAGGATGCAAAATTGCAGCATTGGACACACGTTTTACGCCAAAAGGCAAACATTGGTGCCGTAAGGGAGATAAAAATACATAAACGAACCTTTGCACCATAGCCTACACCAGACATCATACAACACAATGGCAAAAGAACTCAAAAACCTTACCAAGCGCAGCGAAGATTATTCCCGTTGGTACAACGAATTGGTTGTAAAGGCCGACTTGGCCGAACAAAGCGACGTGCGCGGATGCATGGTCATCAAACCCTATGGTTATGCCATTTGGGAAAAGATACAGCAGTCACTCGACGAGCGTTTCAAAGCAACCGGTGTGCAGAATGTATATTTCCCCATGCTCATCCCGAAAAGTTTCCTTTCCAAAGAGGCAGAGCATGTAGAAGGTTTTGCAAAGGAATGTGCCGTAGTCACTCACTATCGCCTCAAGGCCAATCCTGATGGCGACGGTGTGGTGGTTGATCCTGCAGCTAAACTTGAAGAGGAGCTCATCATTCGCCCCACTTCAGAAACGACCATTTGGAACACTTACCGCAAGTGGATTCACTCTTGGCGCGACCTCCCCTTACTTTGCAACCAATGGTGCAACGTGATGCGTTGGGAAATGCGCACACGCATCTTCCTCCGCACATCTGAGTTCCTTTGGCAGGAAGGCCATACGGCTCATGCCACGCGCGAAGAAGCTGAAGCACGTGCGCAACAGATGCTCCACGTTTATGCCGATTTCGCAGAAGAAGTGATGGCTGTGCCCGTAGTTCGCGGTGTTAAAAGCGAAACAGAGCGCTTCGCCGGTGCACTCGATACCTACACCATAGAAGCCATGATGCAAGACGGAAAGGCTCTCCAGAGCGGAACGAGCCACTTCTTGGGTCAGAACTTCGGCAAGGCTTTCAATGTTCAGTTTGTAGACAAGGACAATAAGCCTCAATACGCTTGGGCCACATCGTGGGGTGTCAGCACCCGTCTGATGGGCGCCCTCATCATGACCCACTCCGACGACAACGGCCTCGTACTTCCTCCTCACCTCGCCCCCATCCAGGTGGTCATTGTGCCCATTTATAAAGGTGATGCAGAACTTGACGCACTCAACACGAAGTGCAATGCCATTGCCGACAAGCTCCGTTCCATGGGTATACGCGTGAAGTACGACAATGCCGACAACAAACGTCCCGGCTTCAAGTTTGCCGACTACGAACTTAAGGGAGTTCCCGTACGCCTCGTTGTAGGACCGAAGGACCTTGAGAAGGGAACCATTGAACTCATGCGCCGCGACACGCTTGAAAAGGAATCGCTTCCCATTGAAGGTATTGAAGAGCACGTAAAGAACCTTCTTGAAGAAATTCAGACAAACATCTTCAACAAAGCAAAGAAGATGCTTGAGGACAACACCTTTGAATGTAACAACTACGAAGAGTTCAAGGAACGCATCAAAGACGGCGGTTTCTACCTCTGTCCGTGGGACGGCACTGCCGAAACAGAAGCACGCATCAAGGCCGAAACACAAGCTACCGTACGCTGCGTACCCTTCGGCGTTGATCAATCCAACCCTGGCATAGACATGGTGAGCGGAAAGCCCGCAACATGCAAGGTCATTATTGCCCGTAGCTACTAAAAACCTTTGGCCGTCAGGCCACATTGTCAAACAGGTTCACGAGCCCGGTTTGCCGAAAGCGCACTTGTTCGCAAAGGGAAACCGGCTCGTCAACCTGTTAAATTGTTTTCTTAAAACGAAAGCTTAAACAGACTATGCTTTCCGTAGAACATCTATCCATTGAATTCGGAACACGCCCGCTCTTTACGGACGTGTCCTTCGTCATAAACAAAAAAGACCGCGTAGCACTTGTAGGCAAGAACGGAGCAGGAAAATCCACACTTCTCAAGATTCTCTCCGGCGAGCAACGCCCTACCACAGGCTCTGTGTCAATACAAAATGACTGTACCATAGGTTACCTCCCGCAGGTGATGGTGCTCAGCGACGAGCATACCGTGATGGAAGAGGCAGAGAAAGCCTTCGACCACATCAGCGAAATGCAGGAACGCATTGAGCAACTCAACAACGAACTTGCCCAACGCACCGACTACGACAGCCCCGAATACATGAACCTTGTGGAGAAGTTCAGTCACGAAAGCGAGCGTTTTCAGATGATGGGCGGCATGAACTACCATGCCCAACTTGAAAAAACGCTTCAAGGACTAGGCTTCGTGCCGGACGACTTCAATCGTCCAACAAAAGAATTCTCCGGCGGTTGGCGCATGCGCATTGAATTGGCAAAACTTCTTTTGCGTCAACCCGACGTTCTCCTGCTCGACGAACCCACCAACCACCTTGATATAGAAAGCATACGGTGGCTTGAGCAGTTCCTGTCCCGCTCCAGTAGCGCAGTAGTACTTGTCAGCCACGACCGCGCCTTCATCAACAACGTGACGAACCGCACGATGGAAATTTCATGCGGAAAAATTACTGACTATAAGGTAAAATACAACGAATACGTCACGCTACGCGCCGAGCGCCGCGAACAACAACTGCGAGCCTACGAGAATCAGCAAAAGGAAATTGCCGACATCAAGGACTTCATTGAACGTTTCCGCTACAAACCCACGAAAGCCGTTCAAGTACAGAGCCGCATCAAGCAACTGGAAAAGATAGTCCCCATACAAGTGGACGAGGTGGACAACTCCTCGCTTCACCTTAAGTTTCCACCCTGTATGCGCTCGGGCGACTATCCCATTATCTGCGAAGACCTCCGCAAGGACTACGGTCCCCACTGCGTGTTCCACGACGTGAACCTCACCATAAAGCGAGGCGAAAAGGTAGCCTTCGTCGGTAAGAACGGAGAAGGTAAGTCTACGCTCGTCAAGTGCATCATGAACGAGATTGACTACACGGGACACCTCAAGGTGGGGCACAACGTACAGATTGGCTACTACGCACAAAACCAAGCCCAGATGCTTGATGGCGAGCTCACCGTGTTCGACACCATTGACCGCGTGGCAAAGGGTGACATCCGCCTCAAGATACGCGACATACTCGGCGCATTCATGTTCGGCGGCGAGGCTTCCGACAAGAAAGTGAAAGTGCTTTCCGGTGGCGAACGTTCGCGCCTTGCCATGATAAAGTTACTCCTTGAACCCGTCAACCTACTCATACTTGACGAACCGACGAACCACCTTGACATACGCACGAAGGACGTTCTTAAGGAAGCCATACTTGCTTTCGACGGCACAGTCATTGTGGTCAGCCACGACCGCGATTTCCTTGATGGACTTGTCACGAAAGTCTACGAGTTTGGCGGTGGAATCGTGCGCGAGCATCTTGGCGGCATCTACGATTTCCTAAAGAAGAAAGAGATTGAATCACTCGATGCCCTGCAAAGCACACGCCTCGCTTCCGGCACCTCTGCAAGCGGTACACAAACGAAAGCCGATGCGAACGTCGTTTCTGAAGGAAAACTCTCCTACGAAGAACGAAAGGAGCAGGCCAAGTTGCGTCGCAAAGCCGAGAAACTCGTAGAACAATGCGAAGCCCGCGTGCTTGAGCTTGAGCAGAAGAAGACCGACATTGAAGCGCAACTCGCCACCCCCGAAGGTGCGCAAGACGTAAAGCTCTTTGAACGCTACGCTGAGGTGCAAGCCGAACTCAAGGCGGCCGAAGCCGAATGGGAAACGGCTATGGAAGCCCTCGAAAACTGAGGCAAATTCATCCTAAATATACTGTAACAACAAAACACCACACATAAAGTATGACTTTCAAACACCTTCTCCCCGCTTTGGCTTTTGCCGCCACTTCGGCTTTTGCCCAGCAGGAACTGACATCGGGCATCGACAAGGCCAACATGGACCTCAGCGCCAAGCCCGGCACAGACTTCTTCACCTACGCTGCCGGAGGATGGAACGCCTCCCACCCGCTCACGCCGGAGTTCTCACGCTACGCACAGTTCAATGCTCTTCAAGAGCAGAACAACAAGCAGATTCGCGAGATGATTGAGAACTTTGCAAGTCACGACCAAAAGCACGGAACACTTGAGCAGAAGATTGGTTCGCTCTATCGTCTTGCAATGGACAGCACGCGCCGCAACAAGGAGGACTACGCTCCCATCAAACCCCTTCTTGAAGAAATACAGGCCCTCGCTTCGCGCAAAGCCGTGCAGTACGAAATGGCGCGCCTCAATGCGCGTAGCGTCAGCAACTTTTTCGGCATCGGCTGCTCTGCCGACGTGATGGACGCCCAGTGGAACCTCATGCAGGTTCACCAAGGTGGCATCTCAATGGGCGAGCGCGACTACTACCTTGCACAGGACGAAGCCACAACGAAGATTCGCGAAGCTTATAAGGAGTACGTGAAGAAGCTTTTCACTATGACCGGCCAAAGCGAAGAGCAAGCCGAGAAAGGCATGAAGGCTGTGCTCGACATTGAAACGAAACTTGCCACAGCATCGTACGACGTAGTGAAACTCCGTGATGACGCTGCCAACTACCACAAGGTGTCTTACCGCCAATTGCTCCTCGACTATCCCGGCATTGACTGGAGCACAGTGTTCCTACTCAACAACGTCCCCGCATTCGACTCCATTAACGTAGGCCAGCCCGAAGCCATCAAAGCCGTAGAGAGCGTACTCGCCGAGAGTCCCCTCGACGACCTCAAAGCTTACCTCTACTTCAAGGTTGTTGACGATGCCGCCAGCTCGCTCAGCGACCGATTCCGCGAAGAGTCGTTCAACTTCTACAGCCACACCATGGACGGAGCCGAGCAAGACCGTCCCCGCTGGAAGCGTGCCGTGAGCGCCGTCCAAAGCGTGCTTGGCATGGCCGTGGGCCGCATGTATGTAGAGAAATACTTCCCCGAAAGTTCCAAGAAGCGCATGGTGGAACTCGTTAAAAACCTGCAAACCGCTCTTGGCCAGCGCATTGACCAGCAAGCTTGGATGAGCGATGCAACAAAGCAGCAGGCCCATGAAAAGCTCTCCACGTTTTACGTGAAGATAGGCTATCCCGACGAATGGATGGACTACACCGGCCTCGACATTGACGAGAATCTCTCTTACTATGAGAACCTCACTCGTGCAAGCATCTTCCTGAGCGATGATTACACGAAGAAACACGTAAACAAGAAGGTCGACCGCAACGAATGGCTGATGACTCCCCAAACCATCAATGCCTACTACAACCCTACGACCAACGAAATCTGCTTCCCCGCAGGTATTCTCCAGCCCCCCTTCTTCAATCCTGAAGCCGACGATGCTTGCAACTACGGAGCTATCGGTGTGGTCATCGGTCACGAGATGACTCATGGATTTGACGACCAGGGCGCACAGTTCGACAAGGACGGTAACCTTCGCAACTGGTGGACAGATGCCGACAAGGCAAACTTCCAAAAGCGTACAAAAGTAATGAAGGACTTCTTTGACAAGCAAGAAGTAATCCCTGGCGTACACTGCAATGGCGCACTCACCCTCGGCGAGAACATTGCCGACCACGGTGGTTTGAACGTATCGTTCCTTGCGCTCCAGAACGCCATGAAGAAGAACCCGCTCTCCACAAAGGACGGCTTTACGCCCGAACAGCGTTTCTTCCTCAGCTACGGACTCATTTGGGCCGGCAACGCACGCGACGAAGCACTCCGCAACCTTGCAAAGACAGACCCCCACTCTCCTCAGCGTCTTCGCGTCAACGCAGCCCTGCCCCACATCGACGCTTGGTACAAAGCCTTCAACATCACGTCAAAGGACAAACTCTTTGTACCCAAGAAGCAGCGTGTAGACGTGTGGTAAAAACGTATCGTTTCACCTTTTTCCCTTTATTCTTATTATGAACAACGACACAGAAAAACAAGTGCAAGGCGGTGCGTCGCTTCCCGACAACGCCTTCCGTCCGCTCAAGGACGGTGAAGAATACGAGCCGCTGATGAGTCCCAAGCAGCAATACCGCGAGGTATCGGGCTGGAGCATCACATGGGGCATCGTAATGGCCATCATCTTCTCTGCCGCTACGGCCTATCTCGGCCTCAAGGTCGGCCAGGTCTTTGAAGCCGCCATCCCCATCACCATCATTGCCGTCGGCGTGAGCGGTGCCACCCACCGCAAAGATCCCCTCGGCGAAAACGTCATCATCCAGAGCATCGGTGCCTGTTCGGGTATGATTGTGGCAGGAGCCATCTTCACCCTCCCCGCACTCTACATCCTGCAATACAAGTTTCCCGACATCACGGTCAACTTCCTGCAGGTTTTCCTCAGTTCACTGCTCGGCGGTGTGCTCGGCATACTGTTCCTCATCCCCTTCCGCAAATACTTTGTGAAGGACATGCACGGAAAATATCCGTTCCCCGAAGCCACAGCTTCTACGCAAGTGCTCCTTTCGGGCGAAAAGAGCGGAAGCCAGGCCAAGCCTCTTCTTGTGGCTGGCATTGTAGGCGGTCTGTACGACTTTGCCGTAGCCACGTTCGGTGCGTGGAGTGAAAACTTCACATCACGCTGCTGCGGACTCGGCGAGATGGTTGCCGACAAGGCAAAACTCGTGTTCAGCGTGAACACCAGTGCCGCACTCCTTGGCATGGGCTACATTGTAGGTCTCAAGTATGCCGCCATCATCTGCTTCGGCTCTATTGCCGTGTGGTGGGTCATCGTTCCCGGCATAGCCCTCGTTTGGCCCGACCTCAACATTGCTGCCAACGGTGCACCCGAACTGCTTGCCGGCACGGCAAGTCCGGAAGAACTTTTCGGTTATGCCAAGAGCATCGGCATCGGTGGCATCGCTATGGCAGGCATCATCGGCGTGATTCGTTCGTGGGGTGTCATCCGCAGTGCGTTCAGCCTTGTCGGAAAAATTTTCAAGAAAGGCCAAAGCGCAGAAAGTGAAGTGCGCACCCAGAAGGATCTTTCCATGAAGATCATCGCCATCGGTTCGCTGCTCACCATCATCGTCACTGCACTTTTCTTCTACTTTGACGTGATGGACGGCAATCTGCTCTTTACTGTTGTCGGCATACTCATCGTGGCTGTCATCGCCTTTCTCTTCACCACTGTTGCCGCCAACGCCATCGCCATTGTCGGTTCCAACCCCGTGAGCGGCATGACGCTCATGACGCTCATTCTCTCGTCCATCATAATGGTGTGCGTAGGTCTCAGCGGTACTGGTGGCATGGTTGCCGCACTCATCATGGGCGGTGTGGTCTGCACAGCGCTCTCCTCTGCAGGTGCATTCATCACCGACCTGAAGATTGGCTATTGGCTCGGTTCCACTCCGCAGAAGCAGGAAACGTTCAAATTCATCGGCATACTTGTTTCTGCCGCTACCGTAGGTGGTGTCATCATGATTCTGAACAAGGCCTACGGCTTTACTCCCGACAACAGCGACGTGATGGCAGCTCCTCAAGCACGTGCCATGGCCGCTGTCATCGAGCCGCTCATGAGCGGACAAGGAGCGCCCTGGTTGCTCTACGGCATTGGTGCCGTCATCTCCATAGTGCTTACGTTCTGCGGTGTTAGCGCCCTAGCTTTCGCACTCGGCATGTTCATTCCGCTCCAGCTCAACCTCCCGCTCATCATCGGCGGACTGGTCAACTGGTACGTCAACAACCGTTCCACTGATGTTTCGCTCAACCAAGCTCGTAATGAAAAGGGCACACTCCTTGCCTCTGGCTTCATTGCTGGCGGTGCATTGATGGGCGTTGTCAGTGCAGGCATGCAGTTCGGCGGACTTAATTTTGCATCAGCAGAATATCTCAGCACGCCTTGGGCCCAGTACGTTTCGCTCCTCGCCTACGTGCTGCTCATTGTATACCTTGCTAAAGCTAGCCTTAACGCCAAAGGCTAAACACCATACGTTCAACAAAATTAGAACCCCGCATCGCAAACCGCTGATGCGGGGTTCTTTTCTTTTTAGGAAGGACTTCGTTTCAACAAGAAGCTGAGGACATCAAAAGGCATGGCGTTCCGTGAAAATTCCAAGGCTTGAAACTAAAATTCCAAGGCTTGAAATTTTAATTCCAAGGCTTGGAATTTTAGTTTCAAAGCGGGGCACTCGTTTTGAAACTGCACATGCCTGATTTTCAATGCCTTACAATTTCGCACTCGTACAAGCAGAAAATAGCGGAATCAAGGGCTCATAGACAGGCGATAAATTACTCCTTTGTTGATAGCGCACACCATATAGACGGACTGTGACAAAGAATCTGCTACAAACGGTTAGGACGAAGAAACAACAATCTTTGACAAAAGTGTGCGCCATCCGCTCAATTTTGGCACACTTCAAGGGTAAAACGTGCATTTCTTTTTTACATAAAGGTACAAATTAGATTAAATGACTATCTTTGCACTCGTATAGGGCTACGCTCAACCTACAAACAAGTTCCATTCTTACCATAAGCATTGCCCCTAAAAATCGAACAAAACCATACGGAGATTTCCCACCCTCCACTACGAGGGGTACGAAACTCCTTGAACAAAAATCCATATGGGAATTCTACAAGACAGATTAGCAAAGTACACACTTCCCCAGCAATACATTGCAAAGGGAGTTTACCCTTACTTCCGTCAGATTGAAGGCAAGCAAGGCACAGAAGTTGAAATGGGCGGACACCACGTCCTCATGTTTGGCTCTAATGCCTACACCGGCCTCACGGGTGACGAGCGCATCATCAACGCTGGCATCGAAGCCATGAAGAAGTATGGTTCCGGCTGTGCAGGTTCACGTTTCCTCAACGGAACACTCGACCTTCACGTAAAGCTTGAAAAGGAACTTGCCGACTTTGTAGGCAAGGAAGACGCACTTTGCTTCTCCACCGGTTTCACGGTAAACTCCGGTGTTATCGCCTGCCTCACCGGTCGCGAGGACTACATCATCTGCGACGACCGCGACCACGCTTCTATCGTAGACGGACGCCGTCTCTCCTTCTCAACTTGCTTGAAGTACAAGCACAACGACATGGCCGACCTTGAGCGTCAGCTCCAGAAGTGTGCTCCCGAAGCCGTGAAACTCATCGTCGTAGACGGCGTGTTCTCCATGGAGGGCGACCTCGCAAACTTGCCTGAGATTGTGAAACTCAAGCACAAGTACAACGCAACCATCATGGTCGACGAAGCACACGGCCTTGGTGTGTTCGGCCGTCAGGGACGCGGTGTATGCGACCACTTTGGTCTCACTGACGAAGTGGACCTCATCATGGGTACTTTCAGCAAGTCGCTTGCGTCCATCGGTGGTTTCATCGCTGCCGACGAGAGCATCATCAACTGGTTGCGCCACAACTCCCGCACCTACATTTTCTCTGCCTCCAACACTCCCGCTGCTACGGCATGCGCAATGGAAGCTCTCCACATCATCCAGAAGGAGCCCGAACGCATCGAAGCTCTTTGGGACGTGACGCGCTACGCACTCAAGCGCTTCAAGGAAGCCGGCTTTGAGATTGGCGAGACTGAGTCGCCCATCATTCCCCTTTATGTCCGCGACACGGAGAAGACGTTCATCGCTACAGCACGCGCTTTCGACGCAGGTGTGTTCATCAACCCCGTAATCCCGCCCGCATGCGCTCCGAAAGATACCCTCGTTCGCGTAGCCCTTATGGCCACCCACACGAAGGAACAAGTGGATCGTGCCGTAGAGGCGCTGACCGGTGTGTTCAAAGAACTTGACATTATCAAGTAAGCGACACATACATCACGAGAAATCCCCTGACCGAAAGGTTCTTCTAAAGAAGACTTCGGTCAGGGGATTTTTTGTTGTTAAGAATCAGCGTTGTGGACGAGTGTCAGCTTAACCAAGCAATAGCAATTTTCTGCACTGATGTGAATGTCTTACTCGTGAAAAGTGCGACCATTGAGGAACGAAACATTTTGAAAACGTCGCCCCATATTAGCTTTATTCTACACAATCTCGTCAAATTGGAACGGCAACAAGTCGCTCACTGAGTTGAGCACAAACACCTTGTCGCGCCCAACTAGAATGACGCGCACCGGAGCACCGGCACGTTTCTGCGCTTCAATAAGCGCTTGACGGCACACTCCGCACGGAGAGATCGGCTGCGTGAGGTATTCGTCGGTAACGCCACGTGCCGAGATGGCTATGGCTACGACCTTGCTGTCCGGCCACTGTGCATGGGCATAAAAGAGCGCACAACGCTCGGCACACGTTCCTGCGCCGAAAGCGGCATTCTCCTGATTGCTGCCTTTTACTATTTCGCCGTTGCTGAGCAACACGGCAGCACCCACCTTGAAGTTTGAGTAAGGTGCGTAGCTTGTATAGGTAGCCTGGCACGCAGCATTGACCAACGCTCGGTGTTCCTCCGGCACTTCGTCTTTTGCAAAGCTTTGGAAAGCAATTTCTATTCGTTCGGTATTCATCTTCGGTATTTTTGTAAGGATAGTAAGATTGTAGATTGATTTGCACGTTTGCGGCTTGCACAACTAAAAGACTTTGATTGTTAATTCGCACATAAGCCGCTTATGCCTTACAAACTTACAAAAAGTGTGCAACTTGAACGAATAACAACGCGTCCACTTGCTCTGTTCATCACGTTATACGGCCATAAAGTTGGAAGTCCTATTCGCTACATAAAGACAAAACGCTCCGTTTTGCAAACTATTACATGGCAATTTCTACCTTATCTTTTGTCATGAGCAAGTGGCACCTGCGTTAGAAAAATGCTAAAAAGCAAAAGACGTAACCGTTTTTTAGCCGCACCGTTTGGATTTCGTAACCGACTCAGCGTACCTTTGCAGCGTATTAAAGAAACAGATAAACTAAACACCGCTTCCGAAACGCGGAAGCCACAAAAGACGACAACACAAATGACAAACAATGCAATTGACGCGATTGTGATGCTTGAGTATAGCATCCAACGCTATCAAGCAATGGGCAACGGTACTAAGTGCCAAGACCTTCGCCGACAACTCAACATGCTGAAGAAGCAACAAGGACAGTGCGCCCGCGCTTGATTTTTAGGTAGAAATTCACACACTCAGGAAGAAGCGACATTCGCTCTCTTTCTGTTTTTTTGTTTTTAGGCACCACACACCAAGATGCCATTAAGCTAAATGCCGTCCGCCCCTACTGAGGCGAACGGCATTTTCCATACAAACTGCTCAAAACACGAATGAGAAAAATCAAGCTGTAAAGTTGGCGGGAAGTTGCGGCATGGCACCATGCTGCGTGCAAACGTAAGCACTGACCTCTACGGCCAGACGGTGAGCCTCAGCCACGCTCTTTCCGCGAATGATGGAAGCGCAGAAAGTGCCGGTGAAAGAGTCGCCAGCTCCTACTGTGTCGGCCACTTCCACCTTCGGCGTTTCTTGGAACGAACGATTGCCGGGAGTGAAAACATAGCTGCCGTTCACGCCGCACGTAAGCACGAGCATGTCAAGGTTGTACTTGCCCAGTATCAGCCAGCACTTGTTTTCGATGTCAAGTCCGGGATAACCGAAAAGGCGACCGAGCGTAACGAGCTCCTCGTCGTTTATCTTCAACACATTGCAGCG
This sequence comes from bacterium, assembly GCA_963656685.1. GTDB lineage: Bacteria > Bacteroidota > Bacteroidia > Bacteroidales > Bacteroidaceae > Alloprevotella. The sequence continues at coordinate 66,578 of CAVKJJ010000005.1, forward strand.
CTCAAGGCTTTCGCAAATCACTTCCTTCGTGTAGAAATTCTGACGGAGGTTGATGTCGAAAATGCGCATACAGTCCGAAGGTGTGGCATCGAGGAAACTGTAAATCATCTGTCGGCTTGCTTCGCTACGTTGGGCGAGAGAGCCCCAGCAAACGGCACGGCAGTTGCGCGCGATGTCGCGTATTTCATCGGTGAAAGGAATATTGTCCCACGCCACACCTTGCTTGATGTCGTACGTAGGCACGCCTTCAGCATCGAGCGTAACCTGTACAGAGCCTGTAGGGAAATCCACGCGTGGCAAAGCATAGTTCAATTGCTTTTCGTTGAGTTGGCGAAGCGTCTCGTCGCCCAATTCATCACGACCTATGGCGCTCACCGCCACGGAATTCATGCCGAACTGACCGGCATGGAAGGCGAAATTGGCCGGTGCGCCTCCGAGTTTTGCCCCGGTTGGGAACACGTCCCAGAGTATCTCACCGAGACCTACTACATAATCTTTTCCTGTATGGATCATATCTTTATTGTCAAGTTAATTGTTTGCTAAGTTACTACAAAAATCAGTGGTTCACGCGGGGAATATAGGCAAAAAGATACACGACGCCTACTGCCATTACGGCCACTGCGCCCATTTGACCTACCGCATCGCTGGCAAAGCCCATAAGAAGCGGAAACACCGTTCCGCCAAAAAGCCCCATAATCATCAGTCCGCTCACCTCGTTCTGCCGATCGGGCAGCGAAAGGAGTGCCTGCGAGAGCACCATGGAGAACACGTTGGAGTTGCCATAGCCTACGAGCGCAATGGCTGTATATATAAGCAATTGGCTGTGCCCAAAGAACATGCCTGCCATGCTAAGAGCCATCATCACGATGCTTACCACGAAGAACGTGCGCGTCTTCACGTAACGGAGGATAATGGATCCGGTCAAGCATCCTAACGTACGGAAAATGAAGTAAAGCGAAGTGGCAAAGGCAGCTTCATTTAGCGTCCAGCCAAGACGTTCCATGAGAAGTTTGGGAGCTGTGGTATTCGTACCCACATCAATACCTACGTGACACATGATGCCGATGAACGAAAGCAGTACAATGGGGTTCTTGAGCAATTTCAGGCAATCCCATACGGACGAAGAACGTTCCACTGTTTCCTCCTCAATAGGCGTGGCAAAAAGCAATAAGGTGGCAAACACGCCTACGACGAAATAGATGACAAAGAGCACACGCCAAGAGAGGCCAAAAGAAGGAATGACGGCTACGGCACCCCACATGGCAAGGTAAGGAGCGAGAAAAGAGGCTATGGCTTTGATGAACTGACCGAAAGTAAGCGTCGAAGCCAAGTGCCCGCCTTTTATCACTGTTGAGATGAGCGGATTGAGCGAGGTCTGCATGAGCGCATTGCCAATTCCGAGCAGAGAGAAGCTCACGAGCATCACAGCGAACGATTCGCCAAAGATGGGGAGAGCGAGCGAAACAACCGTCACGAGGAGCGACAGGAGCACCGTGCGCTTACGGCCTATTTTGTTCATCAACATGCCCGTAGGAACGGAGAAGATAAGGAACCAGAAGAACACGAGCGACGGAAAAACGTTGGCCACCGAATCGGTCAGCGCAAGGTCTGCCTTGACATAGTTGGAGGCGATGCCCACAAGGTCAACAAACCCCATGGCAAAGAAGCAGAGCATCACCGGTATGAGTATGAGTTTTTGTGATTTCATGGAGAGGTAACTATATATTGTTTGAGTGAGAAAGGAAAAGGATAGCACCCCGTGACTCGCACGTCCCAAGCTTGCATGCAAAGCTGAGGCACTATCCAAAGAGAGAAGAGAGTTATATGGTTTAAGGGTGTTTCTATAAATTACCACCCTTAAAAGAGAATCAGAGCGAGATTTTGTGCAGCTTCACGTTCTTATACTCTGCCTTGCCGTCTTGTGCTGTAAAGCGGAGAGACTCGTAAGGAGTGGTGGGGAACACAAGGTTCGTCATGGCAATGCGGCCACCATCGACAAAGATTTCAACGGAACACTTGTCTACGAACACGTCCACGTGGTACGTCTTTCCCTCGCAAAGGTTGAGCGGAGCCCAAGTGCCAAGAGCAAAGTCGTTCTTGTAGTTGACGCAGTTGCGGATATTGGAAGGTGCAGAATCGCGGTGATGCTCATTGTAGTTCTTCTCAATGTCGTGAAGCACGGCATAGTTGCCGAAGTCGGTCAAACCGCTCTCCGTGCGGTCCATGACGATACGGGAATTCTTCATGTCGAAATAGATCTTCACTTTCTCGCCTTTGGCATTATAGAGTTCAAAACCCGTTTCTGTGGCTTTCCCGGGGGTCACATCCATTTCAAGTTCGAAAGCGGAATCTGTGCCGGCGAGTGCCTGCTCAAGGTTGATTTCCTTTTTCACAGATGAGACGACAAGCGTCTTCGTATCGCGACGTAGAGCTTGAGTTTCCTCAACGGCATTGGCCGCTACATAGTATTTTCCGTCTTTCTCATAGAGTGAGAGTTCACGGGCAAGTCCGTTAGCTCCGCGATACTGCTTAATAGGGGTGATGTTGGCGTACTGCCAATTGCTCATCCAGGGAAGAGCGACCACGCGTGAGCCTGTATTGGAGAAAGTGACGGTGGCATAATGGTCCTTACCGAAGTCAAGCCATTTGGCTACATGTGGATCGTCGTCGCACTTAAACTCTTTTCCGTCGAAATCGCCAACGAAGTACTCCGTAGCACTTCCGCCAAAGAGACAGCCGGGATTGATGTTCACAATCATCACATATTTCTGCCCCTTGCCGTCAGGGGTGGGAAGCGGGAAGAAGTCGGGACATTCAAACTGGTTAGGCTGGGCGCCCCACCCTTTACCAAAGGAACTCTGATAAGTCCAGTCCTTGAGGTTGGGCGAAGTGTAGAAACGCATTTCCTTGTCGGCCGAAACAATCATGTACCAAGTCTTGTTGGGTTCGTACCAGAAGACCTTCGGGTCGCGGAAGTCCTTGAGGCCGTCAAAGGGACGGAGCACAGGATTGCCTTCATACTTGGTGAAAGTACGGCCATTGTCGGTGCTGTAGGCCATACACTGCACCTCGTCGTGGTTCACACTATTGTTGGTATAAATGGCGATGATGGCATCCTTGCCATAACCTGCCGTGTTGTTCTCGTCCACCACGGAGCTACCTGAGAAAATGTGTCCCATCGTGTCGCGGGCAATGGCGGGAGGAAGTTCACGCCAGTGGTTGAGGTCGGTACTAACGGCGTGTCCCCAGTGCATGTTGCCCCACTTGGAACCGTAGGGATTGTATTGAAAGTAGAGATGATATTCTCCGTCTTTGTAGACCATACCGTTGGCATCGTTCATCCAGCCGTAAGAAGGCGTATGATGGTAGAGCGGGCGGTAGTAGTCCGTGTTGCGGGCATCCCATTGGTCTGAGAGTTTCAGCATGCCGTCCTTCAAGGCGAGAGAACCGCTAGGAAGGCCGAGAATCTTGACCACAGATTCGCTCTGCGAACTGCCGTCAGCTTTCAAGGCGAAAGGCACGTAGTAGTCGACTTTGCCACGAGAGAGGCGCACGTCCATCCAGGTATCGGTATTTGCTCCAGTGTCAAGAAGCACCTGGGCCTCATCCTTATCTTCTTCTACGGGAAGGAGCAGGTAGCGTGTTGGATGCTGCACACGGACGATGGTTGTGTCGCCGCTTTGCGTTATGTTGAGAGTCTGTGCATTGGCAGAAGTTGCTGTAGCCATGAGAAGCAAACTGGCCACTTTAAGAAGATTGGGTTTCATGATAGATAAACTATGGTTTGTGAAAGGTGGTGTATTGTTAGATGTATTGTATGTGTTCTTTTATCAGAACTTGAGCGTTGCGGTAAACTCTACTGTAAACGGACGCAAGTAGCTGCCCGTCATGAGCTGGTTGCTGATGCCCTTGGCTTCGTCCTTCGTGATGAGTTCCGCACCAGCAATGCTGCCTTTGGCACCCGTCTGGTTGAGGAAGTTGACAACTGTACAGCCTAAAGAAAGCATCTTGTTTGCCTGCCAATTTACGCCTCCGAAGGTTTCCCAGTGTCCGTTGAAGTAGTAAGCTTCGTTGATGTTTGCGTAAGTCTTTCCAAAGTAGCGGAACGAGGTCCACACCTTAAGGTCGGGTGTAATCATGTAGCTAGGGTCTATCTCTACAAGGACCTTAGGCACTTCTGCCACGATATTGCCAGTAGCGTTGATCTTGCCTTCATATCCATCGTTGAACGTAATGGACGTTTCGTACTTCTTGTACGTCGGCATCTGATACGTGAAGAGGAAATGGAGGTCAAAGCCCTTGAAGGGATGTACCACTGCATCGGTGGTCCAGCCCCAAGTCTGGATGTCGTAGGTGAGCGGCGCAGCCTTGATTTCGCTTCCGTGCTGAAGGTTGAGCGTAGAGTTGTTGTTTGTCTTCGAAATGTAGGAGAAGAGCGAAGTGAGACTCAACCAGGAGTTGTTGTAATAGAAACCGGCACGTCCAAGAGGAACGGAGATGCGGTCCACGTTGGGCATGGTGGCCGGAGCGAAGGTAGAGATGGTTGGATGCTGTACGATGTAGGTGAAGTCGCCCGTAAGTCCGAAGTTCTTCGTAATCTTATAGGTGAGCGCTGCCGAAAGGTCGTAGTTGAACCAGTCATAGCTCATCTTTGCCGGTGCAATGAGCGTTCCGTCTGCAGCAGTAGCGCCGAGATAGTAGTCGACAAAACGACCTACATAGTTGCCGTCGGCATTGCGCACAGCAGCATTCTCGCCCTTAAGCTTCTGCCATTCAAGGCGGGCACCGTAGTAAAGATTTACTTTCGGAGAGATGTCCCAGTCGTGTGTGAAGTAGAACGCAAGTTTGTTTTCGTGACCTTTGTAGTACTCCGAGGCGTTCTTATTAAAGTCGTAGAAATAGTCGGAACGCTGGTTGGCATCATACACGCGCTTGGCGTAACTGCCGTCATCGGGAACTGTCTGGTCGTACATTGTGGTGTTGGAACAATAGTCAATGTTGTAGTACCATTCGTTCAGACCGAGGCGAAGCGTAGAGGTTCGGAAACGCTTGGAAAGTTCGGAGGTGAAGAGCATTTCGTCTATGGTGCCCGCATTAAGGCAAGACATGCGCGTCTGTACGTACTGGCCGGTATAAGGAGTGACAGTACCGTCAAGACCGCGATAGACGTAGTTGTAAGTTGAAGCGGCGTCACCGCTCTTCGTGTCGATAAGCGACATTGGTGTCTGGTATACGCAAGCGCCTCGGGCATGGTCGTAACGGGCCACGGCTTTCCACAACCATCCGTTGTCCCACTTGTAGGAGTTCATGAGCATCACCTCGCTGGAGCGGTTGAGGGCGGCATCGTAAAGGGTGGTTTCCTTCAGTTCTCCCGTGCGCATGTCGCGGTAAGTGATGTTGTTGTCCGTAGGCAGGTAAGACGTCGTACCGAGTTTGAACTTGCCGTACTCTTTCACACTGCCGTCACCAACATAAACAAAGGGTGCGCTCTGGGTAGCGTAGTTATAGACCGGGTGACTGTTGCTGTAGTGGTACATGGCGGTAAATTCGCCACGGCCTTTGGCGTAACGCTTGGTCAAGAGTGCCTTGTAAATCTGCGTACGGTCTTGATAGGGTGTTGACTTGATTTTGAATGTACCGGGATCGAAGTCTTGGTACATATTGGCACTGTAGTACCAACCTTTAGGCAGACTACCGTTAAGGTTGAGCGAAAACTCTTGAAGGCCGAAATGGTTGCTCTTATAGTTGAGCGTTCCGTGGAAACCATCGGTACCGAGTTGTGTAAAAGAGTTTACGGCATAGCCGATGTTGCCGGTCGTGATGGCAGTCTCGGCAATCTTGAGCAGGCCTTGATGAGAAAGGCTGGCATCGCCTCGCCACAGACTATTGACGGTGTGCGGATTGGTTGCGTACGTAACAGGCAGACCGTTTTCAAGTACGTTGACATCGGCAGAAGGAAGTCCAATCTGAATTTCACGCGGACCGTTTGCGCTCGATGCGTTGAGCATCACGTTGCGGTTACCTTCTTCTTTAGCACTTGAATTGTCTTCCTGCGCCATTGCTAACGGCATGTTGGTCAGCGCAAGGGCCAATACCATTGTTGCCTTCCGGGCATTAGAATATGCTTTCATGATGAATCGATTTGAGTTGTACGATTTGTAGAAATTTTCTGCCGCAAAGGTATGGACGGGTCTGACGCTCAGCAACAAACGTTGTTACACAAAATAAAACGAATCGTTCATGCAACATTTTTTGCATTGAATGAACGATTCGTTATAGCAAATGCTTTGCAAACTGCGCCTTGCAATGTGGCGCATAATGTAAAGTTAGGGAAATCCTTACTTGAATGGAAATATTATTCCACTTCTCCGGGCTTTATGCCATATTCTTCTTTGAAGCATTTTGTAAAATAAGAAGGCGTAGAGAAACCAACTTCAAAGGCTATCTCAGAAATACTGCATTTGGTGGTTTGCAGAAGATGGCGTGCCTTTGCCAAACGTGCCTTGCGGAGAATGTCTACTACAGACGACCCCGTCATGGCTTTCACTTTACGATAAAGTTGCACACGGCTCAGACCGATTTCGCTTGCAGCTTCTTCTACGCCGAAATCGCTATTGCCCAAATTTTTCCGAATCACATCGTGGAGCTTTTTCATAAAGAGTTTGTCGGGATCGGTAAGTTCTGCCGTTCGCTCAGTGCCATTGCCGTCAATTGCAACGGACTCTTCTGCCGTGAACAGACTACGCAATTGCGCACGCGACTTGAGGAGATTGTCAATTCTTGCCATAAGAACTTTACTGTTGAACGGCTTTGTTATATAAGAATCAGCTCCTTGTACATAGCCCTCCACACGTTGCTCGTCAAGATTCTTGGCTGTGAGCATAACCACGGGTATATGACTCGTGGCTACGGTGGATTTCAAGTTTGCACAAAACTCCATTCCGTCCATTATGGGCATCATCACATCGCAAACTACCAAATCGGGAATTTCCTTTTTTGCCATTTCGAGACCTTCTTTTCCGTCGCGTGCTTCAAGCACAAAGTATTTGCTTTCAAGCAATGTGCGCTCATAATGCCGAATGTCGTTATTGTCGTCCACCACGAGTATGGTTGGCTTGTCCGTATCCTCAGAAAGAACCTGTTGTAATTTTCCCTCTTGTAGGTTTCCTTCCGAAATAGGCAGCACCTCGTCAACACTCGGTCCCATTTGTGGCAAAGCATCTTGAACGATTGTACCTTCTTGCATACAAGGCATGACAACTACGAACTCGGCTCCTTCGCCAGGTTTGCTTTCTACGAACACCCGTCCGTGATGAAGCTCTGTAAAGGACTTGACCAAAGCGAGACCAATGCCTGTGCCCGACGATGCGCCCTTAGCTTGAAAAAAGCGTTCAAACACTTTTTCTGCGTCTTCAGCATCAAGCCCTTTTCCGGAGTCTTGCACTTCCAAACGGAAGCATCCGTTCTCTTCGCTCTTCAACGTAACGTGAATGCGACCTCCATCAGGCGTATACTTCAAAGCATTGCTAAGCAGATTGAACACGATGCGCGCCACTTTCTCTTTATCGGCCACAACTTGTGCATCGGCTTGGAAATCCTCGGAATGATATAACAAATCAATATGCTTACGCGAAGCCGTAAGCCGAAAGTCATTGGTCCAAGTATTCACCGCATCAACAATGTTGAAACGATTCAGTTTGAGCTGCATCTTCCCATTCTGTATTTTTCTGAAGTCAAGAATAGAGCCAACAAGTTGCTGCAGCGACAGGGCATTACGCTTCACCATTAAGAGGAGTTCTCTGCTACGTCCTTTAATGTTTTGGTCTTCAAGCAAAAGTTCCACGGGATCAGCAATGAGCGTCAGGGGGGTACGCAATTCGTGGCTGATGTTTGTAAAAAACACCAGGCGTGAATTGGTAAGTTGTACAACCTCTTCGTTAAGACGTTTCAATTCGTCGTTTTTCTTTGCCATCTGCTCGTTGAGGCGCGTTTTTATAACATATCCCCGATAAATGAGCGCCACGGCCAGACTTATGATGACAAGCACAACGACAAGTCCTACTGAGAGCAATTTTTGGGCATGATAATCCGACACATATTGGTTCACCTGATTATGGAGCACAGCAAGGTTACGCTTCTGACGTTCAGCATCTTTTGCTTCCATAAGAGTAAGTTCTGCATTATCTTTTGTCACAATAGACGTACTGAAGAGGTTTTCACGTTTAAAGGGTTTGTGCGTGAGGATGCGCATGGCGAGGTTTACTACTTCATCGCCTTGAGTAGGATAAAGATAAGAGGCTTCGAACACGCCATCGCGAACCAATTCAAGACCTCCGCCCTCGGTAGACATAGCATCCACACCGGTATATTTATACGGTCGGTTGATTTTCTCTTGGTGTACGGCTACGTAAGCTCCCCAAGCCATGCGGTCGTTGTGAGCAAAGACATAGTCAAAATCTTGCGTCTTGGAAAGAATGCTTTTCAAAGCCTTAATGCCGCTTTCTTCCTTCCAATCTCCAGCTTCGGAAGCCACAAGTTGAACGGAAGGATAGGCTTTTATGGCGTCCATAAATCCACGATGCCTCTCTTGCGATGGTGACGAGCCTTCAAGCCCACGAATCTCTACCACACGGCCTTTACCCTTGAGTTGCTGCGCAATATACAGTCCCATAGTGCGACCAATCTGATAGTTGTCACAACCGAAATAAGCGGTGTATTTGTCGGAGTTGGTCTTACGATCGTAAAGAACGACAGGAATTCCTTTGTCGAAGGCACGATCCAATGCGGGGGACACGGTGTTCAGCTCATTGGGCGACACTACGAGCAAGTCTACACCTTCATCTATGAACTGATTGATTTGGTGCATCTGCTTCTGACTGTCGTCGTTGGAAGAAGCTACTTTTATTTCAATGGAGTCATTGAGGTAACCGGCAGTACGTAACTCGTCGTTGAGCTTATCTCGCCAAATGTCTTCAGAACATTGCGACACGCCAATGACGAACTTTTTGGATTTTGTCGTACACCCTACACAAAGAAGCATACACAACAAAAACAAGGAAAAGAAATATCTCATCGTAAGAGAGGTATTAGAATGATAAGAGCTATGTAGGAATTTCTCGGATTTCAATAAATGCTTACGGCAAAGTTAGTACATCACACTCTAACTTTGGCCTACTGCACAAAAAAAAATTGATTGTCTCCCGACAACCAATCTTTACTAACCTTAAATCTAATACCATGAAAAACATTGCAAAGATACGGGTAACAGCAACTTTATGCAAGAGCAAAGGCTGTTTTTCCTTTCTTATTAATGCTTTTTGAACGTAAAAGTATGATTTTGTCATTTACTCCAAACAAATCCGCTATTTACCGATTATCCAATTGAGATGAGAAAAGCGTTCAAGACAAGACTTATTATTTGTCAAGTTGCAGCAACTCGTCACGCAACTGTGCTGCCAAGATAAAGTCAAAGCGCTGTGCAGCTTCCTTCATTTCCTTTTGTAGGCGTTCGCGCTTTGCGTCAAGCGTTTCTTCTGCTGATGCTTTCGTTGATTTACTAGTACGCTTACCATATGTTGCAGCTTCTTCTGCAGCCATAGCTGGAATATTTATGGATTCGAAGGATTGGGCATAAGTGCTTGTGGGACGATCAGCCTTCTCATTAGAACTTTCGCTAGAGGACTTCGCACGCAAGGAAGTGAGTGCGCCAAGGCCTGTCGGCTTGACAATCTGTCGCGGCACGATATGGTGCAGCTCATTATAGCGCATCTGCTTTTCTCGCCGACGATTGGTCTCATCAATAGTTTGCTGCATAGACTCCGTTATCTGTTTGGCATACATGATGACACGTCCGTTGACGTTGCGTGCAGCTCGACCTGCGGTCTGTGTAAGCGAACGTGTTGAGCGCAAGAATCCCTCTTTGTCGGCATCAAGTATGGCAACAAGCGCCACTTCGGGCAGGTCGAGACCTTCGCGAAGGAGGTTTACCCCCACGAGTACATCGTACATTCCCTTTCGAAGGTCTTCCATTATCTGCACACGGTCTATGGTGTCGACATCGCTGTGTATGTAAGCCGTAGAAATACTAGACTGAAGCAGATAGTCCGTTAGTTCTTCAGCCATGCGTTTGGTGAGCGTGGTGACAAGTACGCGTTCTTCGCGTTCTACACATTTTCGAATTTCTTCCATGAGGTCGTCCACAGGATAGTCCGTGTCGCGAACTTCTATCGGAGGATCTAGTAGTCCTGTGGGACGGATTACCTGATCGACCACCACACCGCCTGCTTCAGCCAGTTCGTAATCGGCGGGCGTGGCACTGATGTAAATGACCTGTTTGGCCAGTTCGTGAAACTCTTCAAAACGGAGCGGACGATTGTCCATGGCCGCAGGAAGACGGAAGCCGTAGTTGACGAGCGACTCTTTACGCGAACGGTCCCCACCGTACATCGCTCTTATTTGCGGTATGGTGACATGACTTTCGTCAATGACTATAAGGAAATCGTCAGGGAAGAAATCGAGCAAACAATAAGGACGTGTACCCGGCTGACGACCATCGAAGTAGCGCGAATAGTTCTCTATTCCGGAACAATGTCCCAATTCGCGTATCATTTCAATGTCGTACTCCACACGTTCTTTGAGACGCTTTGCCTCAAGCGTCTTGCCTTGTTCTTCAAAAAGCGCCACCTGAGCCACGAGGTCGTCTTGAATCATGCGAATGGCCTGTTCCTGCGTTTCTTTTGAGGTAAGAAACAAATTGGCGGGATAGATTTTGTATTCGTCAAACGTAGCTATGCGCATACCGTTGACGCTGTCTATTTCCTCTATGGAGTCTATTTCATCGTCCCAAAATGTTACACGTATAAGCGAATCGGCATAGGCTAGGAACACGTCGACAGTATCGCCCTTCACACGGAAATTGCCTGCCTTAGGTGCCACATCGTTTCGCGTATAAAGACAGTCAACAAGCCGTTGAAGGAATCGCGTGAGTGATAGCTTATTACCACATTTTAGTTCTACAAGATTTTCATAGAATGCTGCAGGATTCCCCATGCCGTATATACACGAAACTGAACTGACAACAATGACGTCCTTACGTCCTGAGAGTAATGCAGAAGTTGCAGCAAGCCTCAATTTGTCGATATCTTCGTTGATGGCAAGATCCTTTTCTATGTAAGTATCTGTTGAAGCAATATAAGCCTCCGGCTGATAGTAGTCGTAGTAAGAGACATAATACTCCACTGCATTGTCGGGAAAGAAAGCCTTGAACTCTGTATAGAGTTGCGCAGCCAACGTCTTATTGTGACTCAATACGAGAGTCGGTTTCCCCAGGTTCTTTATGACATTTGCCACGGTAAACGTCTTTCCAGAACCAGTCACACCGAGCAGCACTTGGGCAGGCACACCTTCCCTCGCCCCTTCTGTGAGTTCACGGATAGCTTCGGGCTGGTCGCCAGTAGGTTTATACGGAGCGTGTATTTTGAATTGAGGCATGGTAATGCTGTTTGTGATTGGAGGAAAGAGAATATTACGTTATGAAATGGCAGAGAAATTGACCTGTTGCTTTTTGAGTAGAGCCAAATGGGACCAAACGATGCGATACTGCGGAAGATTTTCTTGCGGATCGGCTTGAAGGATTGCTGCTGCTTCGTTGCGAGCGAGTTGCATTAGGTCCTGATCTTTCACCACGTTAGCAATTTTCAAATCGAAAGGCATGCCGCTTTGCGCGGTTCCTTCCAAATCGCCTGGCCCTCGAAGTTTCATATCTTCTTCGGCGATGACAAAGCCATCGGTACTTTCGACCATAATCTGCATGCGCCGCTGTGAGGTTTCAGACAATTTGCTACGCGTAGCGAGTATGCAGAAGGACTGTTTGTCGCCACGCCCCACACGTCCGCGAAGCTGATGGAGTTGAGCCAATCCGAAGCGCTCGGCATTTTCTATGACCATCACTGAAGCATTCGGCACATTCACGCCGACTTCTATCACCGTGGTAGAAACGAGAATCTGCGTTTCGGCATTTTTGAAAGCTTGCATGGCTGCTTCCTTGTCGGCAGGCTTCATTTTTCCGTGAACAATGCCAACTTTGTATTCCGGAAATTCATCTACAAGCTGAGCATAGCCCGTTTGAAGATCCTTGAGATCCATCTTTTCGTTTTCCTTGATTAACGGATAGACCACATAAATTTGGCGACCTTGTTGCAACTGTTGGCGCATGCCTCCGTAAAGTCGAGCACGGTCACTTTGGCTGTAGTGAAGCGTCTGAATAGGTTTTCGTCCTGGTGGCAGTTCATCTATCACACTCACATCCAAGTCGCCATAGACAGTCATGGCAAGCGTACGTGGAATGGGGGTTGCCGTCATTACAAGAATATGTGGGGGACGGATATTTTTCTGCCACAGCCGTGCGCGCTGTTTCACACCGAAGCGGTGCTGCTCATCAATGACCACAAAGCCTAGATTGAGAAATGCGACATTGGGTTCTATCAAGGCATGAGTTCCGACCAAAATATGTACAGAGCCATCGGCAACGCCTTGTAGAATTTCACGACGTTTCTTCCCCTTCACATTGCCTGTGAGCAAGGCTATTTGAAGGTTCAATGGACCTACCATTTCGCTAATTGATTTGAAATGTTGCTCTGCCAATATTTCGGTAGGAGCCATTATGCAGGCTTGGAATCCATTGTCGACAGCAAGAAGACAGCAAAGGAGCGCCACCATGGTCTTTCCGCTCCCCACGTCGCCTTGAACCAAACGGTTCATCTGGCGTCCGCTTATGACATCATTCCTCACCTCACGAACTACACGTTTTTGGGCTCTTGTAAGTTCGAAAGGAAGACATTTTTCATAGAAAGTGTGGAAGTTCTGCCCTACCCTTGGGAAAACATATCCTTCCCACTGCATTTTCCGATTGCGACTGTAGCGGAGTATATCAAGCTGAAGATAGAAAAGTTCTTCAAATTTGAGTCTGCGTACAGCCTGAGGCAATGCGGCAGACGATTCGGGTTCGTGGATTGTATGAAGCGCTTTTTCCAAGGGTTGCAACTGCAACTTCACAATCAAGTCGTGGGGCAAGGTTTCGTCAATAGGCTTGTCTTTCAACACTTGCCAAAGACGTTTCACCAGTTCGGAGATGACATGCGAAGTGAAGCCTTGACGCTTCATTCTTTCCGAAGTATGGTAGTGGGGCTGCATGGTAAGCGGCGCATCGCTCTGTGCATCTGCAGCCTCAAGTTCAGGATGGGCTATTTGGAAGCGAAAGTTCCACGAGGTGGGTTTTCCCAACAAAATGTAGGTCTGATTGCAACGTAGCGTGCGTTCCTGAAACTTTATACCGCGAAACCATACCAAATCTATCACGCCACTGCCATCGGTGAACGTAGCTACGAGCCGTTCGCTACGTCCTTCACCTTCCACGCACCAACCCAATATCTGTCCACGCAAAAGGACATAAGGCATACCATCGACCAAATCGCGCACCCTATGGATGACGCTTCGGTCGATGTATTTATAAGGGAAATTGTACAACAAGTCTCGAAACGTGTGTACATGGAGGTCAGCAGCAAGAATCTTTGCCCTTGCCGGCCCCACACCCTTCAAATAAACGATGTCTGTTGCTAAAGGATTGATGGTGAAAAGAGTTGCTGGGTAGTTACAATACCACCCTACTTTCTAAAAAATGAGTTCGTCGGCATCAGCTCCGCCCAACATCTTAGCAGCCGAGGGGCGTTGCAATTGGGCAGAAGCATCAACGCCATTGTTCGTACTTACTCTAGAAATAGGTTCTACGGCCTTTTCTCCTCTAAATACAAGAACTTTGGAATCGAACTCGGTATTGCTTGGATAAAGCATGTCTTTGCGCACTTGCGCTACCACAGTAGGCGCTACGAGAGATTCTGCAATGGCAAAAGCAAAAGCTGGAGTGGCAGCAGGGCCGGCGCCTGTGATGATGTTGTCATGACGAACGGCGAGCGCATCCTTGTGGAAGATTACGTTGCCCAATTCTGACATCAACGTGGGATAACAAGTGACGTGGCGCAAACGAATCACACCGGCATTGGCAAGAACCATCGGGCCAGCGCAAATGGCTGCTAAGATAGTGCCGCGCACTGCATGTTGGGCTATCGCCTGACGAAGGACCTGATTGGCCTTAAGTGCCAATGCACCCTTCATACCACCAGGAATGATGATAGCGTCCGCGTCGTTCATGTGATTGCGACGAAAAAGGCTGTCGCACTTTACCACAATGCCGTGGGCGCCTTCGACCACGCGACGGCCCGTTACACTGAGCGTCTGCACGCCAATGCCGCAACGACGCAAGATGTCAATCGTACCGAGAGCTTCAATCTCTTCAAAGCCGTCGGCCATCATGATGTATACCATAATAAAAATAGGATATGTTGTTTTTGGTTGATATTTTTCTTTCAAAGATACAATTTCGCTCAGTCGGCCAAACAGCGAAGATAAGCGGCTATGGTATTCTTAAGCCCCAGGTAGAGTGCATCGCTGATTAAGGCGTGACCGATGCTCACCTCGTCAAGCCAAGGTATGCATTGGTGGAAATAAGCCAAATTCACGAGACTAAGGTCGTGCCCTGCATTCAGTCCCAGACCGAGTTCCTTGCAACGCTTTGCGGTTTCCACGAAGGGAGCGACAGCAGCCTCCCTGTCGAATGTGTAACCCGAAGCGTAAGGCTCTGTGTAAAGTTCCACGCGATTTGTGCCTGTCTTCACAGCAGCTTCTGCTGCTTTCGGATTGGCGTCAATAAAGATGCTCGTACGGATGCCACATTCATGGAAGCGTGCTATTACTTCCGATAAGAAACTTTCGTTTGCAGCGACATCCCATCCATGATTGGACGTCAACTGTTCCGGACTGTCCGGAACGAGCGTCACTTGCGCCGGCCGAACGTTGCACACAAGTTCACAAAAGTCTTCTGAAGGATATCCTTCAATGTTGAATTCCTGATGAAGCGATCGACTCAAGTCGTACACGTCCGTATGGCGGATATGACGTTCGTCAGGACGCGGATGTACCGTTATTCCCTCTGCGCCAAACCGTTCACAATCCAATGCCACATTGAACACGTTAGGGTTATCACCACCACGTGCATTGCGCAAGGTTGCAATCTTATTGATGTTTACACTTAACTTTGTCATGTCATGCCGTTTGTTTTACGGTGAATCTACGTAAATTTGCCCGTGCAACGATTAGCATAAGCCAATCTAGCACGCATTCACTTTCACAAGTGCCAAATTTCAACGTTCCTCACAGAACTTTGGTGCTTTCACTAATTTGCAGTGCAAAAATACGACATTCTGCGCTGACTCAATCTTTATTTAAGTTAAAGCAATGACCACCCTCTTTGTTTTCACATAGATTTACCATCTAAGACGGATAAACAAGAGAACAAGTCTACGTATCTTCCCCCGATTAGTGTACAAGATATTAGCTCATGAACTATAAAGAACTCCACATAGCACTCTTCGGCAACATCTATCAGACAAAGAAAAACCAATACGTTGCCCGCATTCTTGAAAAACTGGCCCAACTCGGCGTAAGCATCAGTATAGAAGAACTGTTTGCCGAATTCATCAGTAAAGAACTTGGGCTCGACATCAGTCAATGTAGCCGATTCGACCGCTCAATGCCTTGCACTGCCGACTATGCAATATCTATCGGCGGCGACGGAACATTCCTCGGCACGTCGGCTATCATCGGAAACTCCCGCATACCCATCTTGGGAATCAACACCGGCCGACTTGGCTTTTTGGCAGATGTTTCCCCTGAAAATATCAATGAAGCACTCGAAGCGTTGTGCCACGGACAATTCATCACGGAAGAGCGAAAGGCGCTCACCGTAGAGACCCTCGGCGAACCCTACCGCTCTTGTCCATTTGCACTCAACGAAGTAGCAGTACTCAAGCACGACAATTCTTCACTCATAGAAGTTGCCACTTACATCAACGGACAGTTTCTCACCACCTTTCTAGCTGACGGACTGATTGTATGCACGCCAACGGGATCTACCGGATACTCGCTAAGCGTTGGCGGCCCCATTCTCGTACCACAAAGCGGCACATTCTGCCTGTCGCCCGTAGCTCCGCACAGTCTTTCGGTTCGTCCTGTTGTAGTACGCGACGACGTGGTCATTGAACTATACATACGCAGTAGAAGCCACAATTTCCTATTGGCTTTGGACGGGCGGAGTGAAAGTATGCCGGAAGATACGAAAATCACCATTCGTCGCGCACCGCACACCATACACGTCGTAAAAATTGAGCATAAGGATTTTTTCGAAACACTGCGCGACAAACTCATGTGGGGAGCCGACAAGAGAGAATGATGTCGCCCCGTCAAAAATAAAAGCATATCACAAACCAACCGACAAAACTTCAAAGCCACTTGACACGTCCTATTCCCGTCATCACAAAATATCTCCTCCGCCTCCTTAAGGGAAATCGCACACAGACGATGCTCAACACCTTGGCAGGCGTAGCACTAGTGTTGCTCGACCTTGCCTTTGTTGCCGCCACAAAAGTGGTTATCGACGTGGCTACCCATCATAGCCAGTCCTTTAGTCTGACCGAAGGTTTCATGATGATGGGCGGAATTATGCTGTTGCGCATCGTGCTTACTCTTTCACTGCGTTGGATTCGGTCCATCCTCGGTGTAAAAGCACGCAACGCTATGCAGCGCCACATCTTCAAGCGTCTGCTAAATGCAGACTGGGAGAGTCTGCGCGCCTACCACACAGGAAATCTCACCAACCGTATGGAAACCGACGTAGCAGATGTAGTAGGTTTCGTTACCGAAGACATTCCCTCACTTGTCACCACTATAGTGCAGTTCGTCGGTGCCTTCCTGTTTCTTTTCTATATGGACGCTACGTTGGCCTGCGTAGTGGTTCTCGTTGTGCCGTTTTTTCTCTTGGCCAGCAAACTCTACATGCGCAAAATGCGCGCACTCACCCACGACATTCGCGAGGACGAAAGCCACATACAATCTACCATTCAAGAAACGCTCCTCCACGCCATGGTGGTAAAAACGCTGATGCGGACAGCCCACTTTGCCAAACGTCTTTTTGTCCAGCAACAAACGCTACACAACCGTGTGCTCCACCGCACACGCTACTCTACGATTTCGCTCGGCATTACGAACTTTGGTTTTGGACTCGGATTTCTTATCACGTTCATTTGGGGAGCCATCAATTTAGAGAAAGGGGCCATCACCTATGGCGCCATGTTGGCATTCATACAACTCGTAGGACAGATTCAAACACCTGTTCGGACGTTGGCACGTTTCGTACCCGTTTTCATCAAAGCTTTCACTGCCACTGAACGTCTGATGGAACTAGATTCTTTACCCCAAGAAAGCGAAAGCGAAGAGAACGTACCTGAAGGTCCATTAGGCATCAGCTTTAACCATGTAGACTTCGCCTATCCTAACGGGAAACGACAAATCCTAAACAACTTTTCTTTCGACTTCCCTGCGGGAAAAACTACAGCAATTGTAGGTGAAACCGGTGCAGGAAAGACCACACTCATTAAACTCACGTTCGCACTCATTCGTCCTCAAAAAGGAAGCATAAAGCTCACTACTGCACAATCCGACCACTACATCACACCCTCATTGCGAAAACATTTCAGCTACGTCCCGCAAGGCAACACGCTCTTTTCTGGGACCATACGTTCCAACCTGTTGCTTGGAAATCCCAATGCTACGGAGGAAGAAATGCTTGAGGTGCTCAACCTCGCAGAAGCCACATTCGTAAAAGAAAGCCCTAGCGGCCTTGACACTCCATGCGGAGAAGCCGGCGATGGTTTGTCGGAAGGTCAAGCGCAAAGGATTGCCATTGCACGCGCATTGCTATCCCAAGGCCGTATCATGGTCTTTGACGAAGCCACCTCAGCACTCGACAGCGAAACCGAAAAGCGCTTACTCAACAACATTTCTCAAGCTTACCCTACCCGAACTGTCATTTTCATTACACACCGAGCTGAAGTTCTCAAACACGCAGACCTTACACTACACATCAACCGCAACATAGAATAATAGCCGAACACGGAATCTACGAAAATTCCACCCTCACTCGTGCACAACTACCCAGCATAGGAAATCAAAACTTAAGCAAGCAAAAAACTTTCTACAGGCTCAACACGTTGAGCTCGTAGATAATTTTACAGAAAGCACAAGAAGGCGTTACACCGTGCTTTGGAATTTTTACACCGTACTTTGGAATTTTTACACCGTGCCTTGGAATTTCAAGAAGGCACTACATCGTTGGAAGATGGACAAAACGCGTGTTACACGCGTGCGCGTGCGCATACACCGAAGTTTGTGCAAACTACCTTCAGCCTTCAGCCGTAAACAAATATACTTCTTCAACAAACACCACTTTTATGCCTATCATAAAAGCTACATTCCCGGCGTTGTCCTTATTCGGCTGAAGGCTGAAGGTAGTTTGCACAAACTTTGGTGTATTACGTATGCGCGCGAGAGGCACAAGAAAAATTTCGTACAACAATGCATTCTTCGAGTCTATTATCAACGCCGCTATTTTACGATCTTCAGCAAGAGGATATCTTTAGCCCAAATTGGAGCAGCAACGAATTGTTAAGTTTTAGCGAAGTTTTCTCCCAGCACGTTTGACGTGCAAAACATTTTCCGTATCTTTGCCATAAAATTTATACTCCATTAAGTTGAAGCAATAATCAAAGAATACGCTTTAACAGATTAATAACACTATACAGATTACACATATCCTTAAAAACAACAAATAACCAATATCATAGTTTTATACTGCACCAGCCAATTAAGAAGATTACAAAGCCTGTACTTTTTCTTAGAGCATAGCAAATCACATACTGCAAGAAATACACATTCCTTAGAAAACAACCTGAATAAATGCAACGGCCGAAGCACTACACCATTGGGAGCCGACCAGGTGTTTGCGGAAGATGCAGTGTACATTGTTTTACCTCCAATTCATCTCTAATCATGAAAAGATTGAAGCCCATTAAAGTTAAGAGTATGAGTTCGCTTTCACGCGAAGAAATGGCTCTTATCACTGGCGGTGTTGATGACAGATTCTACACATCGTGTACAGTTCAAAATGCCGGCCAAAAGTGCATCTACGAGGGAAAGAATGGTTTTTGCGATTATACGGAAACTCGTTCCTCTTCCGGCGAGGTGCTCTACTACGACACTTTCTGCAAAGTGTAAAACCATCTTTTTTCTTTTGTGTTTTGATTTTATCTTCTGTTTTTATCAGAATTTTTATCAACACTATC
>CAVKJJ010000006.1:0-74381 GCA_963656685.1 bacterium
GTTTGTAAGTAAAGGAGCATAGCGGGCTATGCGACTGAACGAACAAGCAAAAGGGGCGAAAAAGAGCCCGAAAGATGACAAAACGCCACGTGAGCGTATTTGCTTATTGTTCGGTGGTAATTTATAGAACCACCCTTAAACACAGACAAGAATCAGACTCCGCGAGATGTTCCTTCATGGATGGTTCTATGAATTGTTGTCGAAACCCGGCAAAACTAATTTATAGAACAACCGTTACTCTCCGTATTTCCGATTCTTGTGCGGTGTGTGGTAAAAAGGAAGTGGGGCTTGGCGACGTCGTCACCGTTCGCTTTCGTTCACGAAGTCGACAAATTCGTCAAAGTCCTTGAGGTAGCCACATTCGTCGTAGTTACCCGAGGCTAGGCAAAGGCAAACGGTTCCCGGCTCAAAGTCGTAGAGTTCGCACCACACGCGTGGGGGAACTACGATCGCTTTGTCGGGACTGTCAACGACTTCTGTCCAAGGGGCGTCGTGCCCGTTGCTCACTTTGAGCTTGAAACTTCCGCTTACGGCAACGAGTGCTTCCCAGCAGTGCTGGTGGGCATGGGCGCCACGGGTGGCTCCTTGGGGAACGCCTGCAATCCAAAATATTCGCTGCACGTCGAAGGGTAGTGCTTCCTTCTGCTGAAGGAGGTCTACGAGGGTGAGTGTGCCTCGCGGCTCGGCGAAAGAGGGGAGAGTTATGCTGTTAAGATGTTGATGGTCGTGGTTTGCCATTGTATAGGTTAGGGGTACGTCCGCAAGCTTTATGATAGGCTTTTGCCCTTGTGCGGAAATGGTTTGAAAGCAAAGTTAGCAACATTTTTGATATGTGCAAAGTTTTTTTGTGTGTGGCGCTATAAAATCTCCTCATCGGATTTCGCAACTTTTCTACGGCAGTATTTATAAAACAGCTCTTGACTACTACTTGTTGTCAAGGGGATAGGTCAAAGCATAAGGCGTACAATGTGGCGGCGATGTGGATGTGAATTTGTGAGTCGAAGGGGTAATTTGTCGCACAAGCAAAGACGCGTTTTTCTCTATTTTTGGAGGCAATTCTGTAATAGGCTGATTTACAACGATGTGCAGTTTCAAAATGAGTTCCACGTTTTGAAACAAAAATTCCAAGCCTTGGAATTTTAATTTCAAGGCTTGGAATTTTAATTTCAACGCTTGGAATTTTTGCGGGATGCTATCCCGTGGCGGTTGTGTGCTACTTCATGGGCCACAGCGTGCGGTGAGGCATGGCGGCAGCGTATTTCTTGCGCAGACGGTCGAAGACGGCTATGCTTTCCTTTGCGAAGCCGTGGCCGCGCCATGTGCTGGTGTTCGTGATGAGCACCCAACACTCACCGTCGGGGAAGCGTACCACGTTGGCACTTGTGCCCGAAAGTGTGCCGGTGCGGAGCCAAGGACCATTGGTCGGTGTCACGTTCCAACCGAGTGCGAACTGGTGGCCGGGGAGCATGGTGGTCATCGTGCGCACGCTTTCGTCGGTGAGAACGTTCTTGAGTTCGGGCGCGCCGTCAATAGAAGCGATGAGGCGGCAGAGCTCCGGAGCGGAAGAAATCCATCCGCCAGCACCTTGAAGGCTGTGGATGTCGTTTTCGCCGTAGCATTTCACCACTTGGTTCCCGCTGTTGTTGAACTCATAGGTAGGTTCGCTGCCGTCGTGCATATAATAATGTACCTCTCCCTCGCGGCGATCCTTGAGGTAGTTGCCCGCAATGTGGAGTCCGTAGCATCCGGCAGGTTCGAACACTTGTTTCTGCATAAATTCCTCATAGGGCGTGTGCGACACGCGCTCTATGATTTGCGAGAGGAGCATGTAGCCGAAGTTGGAGTATTTGTGCATCGTGCCCGGTGTGTAGCCGAGCCGGCGTTTCAGTACGATGCGTATGAGTTCCTGGTTGGTGGGCGGTGCGGCAAGGTGGTTCTGCATGATGATGTAGCGGGTGGAGAACATGGGGTCGCCCGCAGCGTTGTTGAAGCCGCCTTCGTGGCGCAGGAGTTGCTCCACGGTGATGTCGAAGTGGCGTTTGTCGCGCACGGCATTGGTGTACGTGGTGTCGTTGAGCACGCCGTTGGCTCCGAACACGTGGTCAGAGAGATGCAGGCGGCCCGTTTCCACAAGTTTCATGATGCCTACAGCGGTAAGGAGTTTCGACACGGAAGCTACACGCAGCATGTGTCCCGGTTGCATGGGGGTCTGCGCTTCTTCGTCGGCCCATCCGTAACCTTTGGCGTAGACTAGCGAATCGTTGCGGGAGATGGCGAGCGATGCGCCCTTTATTTCCCAGCGTTTGAGGTAACGTTCTATTTCGGCATCCATCGGACGGAGTGCTTCCACGTCGCTTTTCGCGTTGGTGAGCTCTTTGTTGAGTTCGTAGCGCGGTGCTTTTTTCTCTTCTTCTTTGAAGGTGATGGAAGCAATGTGTCCACTATTATATATAAGGCCTGCTCCGAAGCCGACTACGATGCCGGCCACAATGATGAGCCACCGTTGCGCTACGGAGAGGCTTTGATCGTTTGGTTTCATTCGTGAAAGAGTTGGGATAAAAGAATGCAAAACGCGCTTGCGGCAGGAGGCAAGGCCGTTTTTACCTAGCAAATTTACGTCATGCTGCTGATTGGGCAAACGCGCATGCGGGCATTTTCTGTCACGACGGACCAAAAAGTCTGCTTTCGGGCAAAGCATGGATGCTGTCAAAGCACATTTTCTCGGCCGAAAACGTTGCCGATGAAAGAAAAGGGCAAATTTGTAGAACACCAAGCGTAAAAACGCCTATGCGGTGCTTTGGCTTCTCAAGATAAATCGTACTTTTGCCATGTAAAGGGCACAAAAGCAAAGCTTTCTTGCTTACACCGTGAAGAACAACCCGTGCCCTTGACCTTTCAACGAGAAACTTTAATAACCAAATAACTCATGGAATTCGATATTGAAAAACCTTATGTGATTGGCCTTGACATGGGCGGCACAAACTCCGTATTCGGCATTGTGGACCAGCGCGGCAACATCAAGTCGCAGACTGCTATTTCCACGAAAGCCTATCCCGATTTTGACGACTATGTGAAAGCTTCCGTAGAAGCCCTTCAGCCTGCGCTCGACACCGTGGGCGGCATAGAAAACGTGCGTGCCATGGGCATTGGCGCACCTAACGGCAACTACTACACGGGCAACATTGAATATGCTGCCAATCTCGTGTGGAACGGCATTGTGCCCGTAGCGCAGAAGTTTGAGGAAGCGCTCGGCATCCCCGTACGCGTGACGAACGATGCCAATGCGGCTGCTATGGGCGAGATGACCTACGGCGTGGCGCGCGGCATGAAAAACTTCATTATGATAACACTCGGCACCGGCGTCGGTTCGGGCATCGTGGTGGACGGCCGAATCTGCTACGGAAGCGACGGCTTCGCAGGCGAGTTGGGCCACTTCGTCGTAGACCATACTCCCGCCGGACGTTCCTGTGGCTGTGGACGCCACGGATGTCTTGAAACGTACACTTCTGCTACGGGTGTGGCTCGCACAGCACGCGAAATGCTTGCAAAGTTTGAGGGCGAAACGCTGCTCCGTAATGTGGACCCCGAAAACATCACGTCGTACGACGTGTTTAAGGCTGCGGAACAGGGCGACAAACTCGCGCTCGACATCTTTGACTATACGGGTACACTCCTTGGCCGCTCTTGCGCCGACTTTGCTACGTTCAACACGCCCGAGGCCTTCGTATTCTTCGGCGGACTTACCAAAGCCGGTGAATATCTGATGAAGCCTCTCCGCAAAGCCTACGACGAGAATGTGCTGAACATCTTCCGTGGAAAAGCCAAACTCCTTATCTCATCGCTCAACGGTAGCGAAGCCGCTGTGCTCGGCGCAAGTGCGCTCGGATGGGAGTAAGCTAGTTCGGACATCATTCTTTGAAAACATAAAAAGAGTCATCCCCCTGCTGCGGCAAAGGGATGACTCTTTTCGTTTGTGCTTGCCTGTTGGCGGCATGAAGCATCAGTTGATGAAGTTCCACGAAAGTCCGAGGCGGAGCACCATGCGGTTCATCGGATAGTGGGGCACGAGGAATGGGTTGCCCGAGCCCGAGGAATAGTTGACGTGCGATGCCATCACGTAGAAGCGTGTGCGCTTGAGGTGAAAGTTTATGTAAGCATTCACAATGGGGTAGTTGCCCACTTTCGTGCTGTAGTTTTCGTCCTGAAGGGCATATTGGCCGATGAGGGGGGAGTAAGTTGGCGCATTGTACTTGGTGAAGTAGCGGCAGTCGGCACCCAATTCCGTGAGGAGCACTTTGGCCAGGCGGAACTGCAGGTAGACGTTGGTGTAGCCCGTAAAGGCGGGCACGGGGAGTACGTCTTGGTTTGTGGAGGTCTGGAAGGTGAGTTCCGTGTCCCAATGGAAAATGCCCCAGTGCAGGTTCTCGCCGAGCGTCAAGGCAATGAGCTGCGCATTCTTTGAAGCCTGACCTACGGTAACGCCGTGCGTGTAGTGGGCATATCCGTCGGTGCTTTCCGTGGGAGTGAGCGTTTCGGCAAAGTATATCTGGTTTTGCACGTTTTCAAGCGTGGCGCTGAGACTCGTCGTACCGTAACTCAGTGTGGCTCCTACACGGGCACGGAACACTTTGTTGAGATCCGAATTGTCCCACCAGGCGTTGCGCGCATGGTAGTGGCGGTAGTAAAAGGACGGTTGCTCGTTGCGCACAAATCCGTGGAAGGCAAAGCGAAGCGTATCCTTGCGTAGCGGAATGTTCAGCGAAGCGTTTCCTTCAACGTTGAATTCTCCCCAGTCCTTGCCGCTCGTGCGCAATTCGCCGAGCACATTATAGCGGATAATGCGGCTCTGCTGACTGAGAATCTGTGCACCGAGCGTAATGTAGTTTTCCGTGTAGTTCTTTACGCGTTTGTTTTCGTCGGGGAGGCGGAAACGGTCAAATTCGTGCTTGGCAAAGAGCCGGAAACCCATCTTCATCCATTTGTTCAAGCCTTCGTGCATCTCCAGTGCCAAGGTGTTTTCCACGCTGAGCGCTTCGGTGTTGTCGCGGGCGGAGTCGCCGGGAAGGAAAAAGTCGGTGAAGTAGCCGGGAGTGCTTTCGTTGTTGATCGTGTTGGAAGTAAAGGTGCGCGCATTGCCCGAAACCTTCATCGTGTGAATAAAGCTGGTGACAGGCACAAATTCTTCGCGAATGCCAAGCGAGTCCATCTTTGCTTGTCGCACATCGGCACCGTTGCCGTCTGCTTGTTTGGGAATGCGCGGCATTCGCGGCGTGGCCGTAGCGGAGTCGTTGGTCGCAATAGCTTGGGTGGAGTCGGCCGCAAGGGGCTTGGCGGCGGGAGTGTGCAGTTTGGCGGTGTCGACGGGAAAGAGGCGGTCCATCTGTTCACGCGTGTAGGTGACGCCGTTCTTGTCGCGAAAACGGTGAAAGCCCACGTTGTAGCGGTGAGTAAGGAAGAACGTGTGGTTCTTCATCTTATTCCATGCCTTGGAAAGGTTGACGGGCATGTCGGCAGTACCATATTTCGTAGGGAAACTCTCGGGGCGTGTCACGTAATCGTCGTTCTCTACACCACCGTTCTCGCGGTTCTTCAACTGCTTCACGGAGTAGAAAGCGTGGAGCTGGTAATTGTCCGAAATATAGGAGGAGAAGAGCGTGCCGTCGAAGTGGGCGGTCGACTGTCCCGTGTAGTAACCACGGCCATAGAGATAGTCAGCCTTGAAACCGAATCCCAACTTCTTTCCGGCATTTACGGAGAAAAGGGCACGCAGGCGGTCTTCACCGTTCTGCTTGTTGCCACACTCGTGATAGGTGATGTTTGTAAAAGGCGACTTGGTGTTGGTGAAGAGAAGCTCTTCTTCGGTCTTCACAAAGTAGTCGTAGGGAAGGAGAAAGATGAAGGGATTTTGCATCATGCTCGGACTTTGCTCAGCAAAGTAGCGGCTGATGCGTGGCGCGCCTGTATTTCCCGTGTAGTTGTAGTGCCCTGTGGGACCGGAGGTGAACACTTCGTTTTGGAACATATGTGGCACCGTGTCGTAGCGTGCCGGCACAATGTCGCCAAAGCGGCGGTTCACGTGCCAGGCGTAGATACCTTCCGGCACGTCGGTCTTTTCTACGCTGTCTTTGGAAAATCCGCCGGTCTTGCGGTCGTCTTCAAGCAAAGAGGACCTTTGGTTGAAGCGCTGGGCAGAAATTTGGAGCGCGAAAAGGGCAAGTGCAAAAAGCAGGGTGAAAAATTTCGTGTGCATAGACTGTTGTTTCGGCAACGATAGGGAGAAAATGCCGAAAGAGGCTTATTTGTACTTCTTTATAAATGTGTCGACCGTGTCGTCGCCGAGCTCCTTGGCTTTCTGTAGGTTTTGCTGTGCAAGAGCCTTCTTGCCGAGCTCACCATAGGATATGCCGATTATTTTGTAGCAGTCGGGGTTTTCGGGAAGTTCCTTGAGCACGCTTTGAGCCGACTCAATGGCACGCTGAAACTCGCTGACGCGGAGCAACGCATAGGCTTCCTCCAAACGGAATACGAGCGGAGTGGACGAGTGAGCTATGGCCGCATGAATGTCGTCGATTGCCTGCTGATACATGTGCGCTTCCATTTCAGCTTGGTAGCGGAGAAAGTAGAATTGGTCCGTGAGATTGTTTGCGCCCACGGCTTTCTGATATTCGTTGTAGTCCTTCACGGCGTCGCGGAAGCGGCTCATGCGGATGAGGCGCTGCGAACGCTCAATGTAGTACTGGGCATTTCGGGCATTGACGGGTTGCGGAATGCAAGCCACGGCGCTGTCGAGCAGAGCGAGCACTGTCGTGGAGTCGCCTCCCGCAAGTTCAAGCGAGCGCGCGGCGCAGTAGTAGATTTCGCTTGAGGCGTACTGCTTGTCGTCCGCAGCCTGTTTGAATTTGGCGTAGGCTTCGCTATATTTCTTTTGGGCAAAGAGACATTTGCCTTGTTGGTCCACGTAGAGCATGTAGGGCTTCACCGCATAGGCCGCTTCGGCTTCGGCGCAAGCCTTCTCAAAACTCCATCCCGCTGCTTTGGCCTTCGATTCAGGGTCTTGGGCGAGCGTGCGGTACATCATGTTGCTGTACTGGTAATGCACGCCGTCGGCCGTAGTGAGCGAGTCGTTGGCTCCAGCTGCCTGTGCTTTGCTCAGCGCTGTCTGCACGTCGGCATCAGCTGCGACATAGTTGCCATTGGCACAGAGCAAAGCGGCACGACCTATGTAGCCGTCGGCCAAGTCAGGGAAAGCGTTGATGTAGTCGGCATAGGCCGTGTGAACAGCTGCCGAGTCGGACGTAGGAAGCATGTAGATGTAGTTGATGGCTTCCTTGGGACTGGTAGGAAGTGCCTTGGCAATTTTTATGGCACTGAGGTCGCGGCTCAGGGCAGAGTAAGGCTTGATGACAAGTTCGTTGATGAAACGCGCGTCTATGGCGTAGGCCGTCTTGGCTTCCTTGCCCACGTTGCGCTGACTGATGGCCACCACGTTTCCCTGCTCGTCAATCAAAGGGCGTGCCCAGTTGTCTTTCTCGTTTGCCGAACTTATGCCGTAGTACTTGTAGCTGCTGTAGTTTTCGAGGCTCGTTACGCTTACGGGCGTTGTCGGCGTTTTCTTGTTGGCGGAGTATTGTGCAAGGGTGAGCTGTGTGCCTTTTGCTACCGAGTCGGTCGTGATGCGGAAGAAGTCGCATTTCTTCACACCAGTCACGTTGAACTTCACGAGGTCGTAGTTGTCGCTGGCACCGACTATTCGGCTCACTTCGTAGCGCTGTCCTTTGCAGTCTACCACCTCAGCTCGTGTGGCGTTGCGGAAGAGTGCGTACTGGCTGACGGCAGTTCCTTCGGCTGAGATGAAGAAACCGTTGCCCGAACCGAGCAACTTGCCTTCCGCATCGTAGACAAAAACGTTGAG
Organism: bacterium; assembly: GCA_963656685.1. GTDB lineage: Bacteria > Bacteroidota > Bacteroidia > Bacteroidales > Bacteroidaceae > Alloprevotella. The sequence continues at coordinate 7,913 of CAVKJJ010000006.1, forward strand.
CATGGCTTTGTAGCTGTCCGTTTGCTTGGAGATGGCCGAAGCTGCTGCTGGAGTGGTGAAGAAAGGTGCCGGCGTGGCGGCAAAGAGCGCGGCGGCGAGAAAATATTGTGCGAGTCGTGTGTTCATTCTATGGGAAAAGTTCGGCGCAGGATGCAGCCGTGTGGTGTTACAATGAGTTGTGCTGTGCAAGGAGTGCCTTGGCGTTTGTTCTGGCTGCGTCGGTGATTTCGGCACCAGAGAGCATGTGGGCAATTTCGGTGATGCGCTCTTCGGGAGATATCTGCACGATATGGCTGCGAGTGCCCTGGGCTGTGTCTTCCTTATAGACGCGGTAGTGGTGTGCTCCGAGCGCAGCAATCTGAGGCAAGTGGGTGATGCAGATTACCTGGCAGTGGTCAGCAATCTGCTTCATGACGTGAGCCATGCGGTCGGCCATCGTGCCCGAAACGCCGGTGTCTATTTCGTCAAAGACAATGGTGGGCAGATTCGTACGCTTGGCGATGAGGGCCTTGAGCGAAAGCATCAGGCGTGCTATTTCGCCGCCCGAAGCTATCTGGCTGACGTCCTGCGGCGGCATGTTCTTGTTGGCGGAAAAGAGGAAAGTCACAGCATCAGCCCCCGAGACGTCGGGCTCTGTGCGTGGAGCAATGTGGATGTCTATGACCACATGAGGCATGCCTAAGAGTTGGAGCGCTTCGGTAAGTTCTTTACACATGACCTTTGCGGCGGCTTGGCGTGAGGCCGTCAGTTGGGCTGCGGCCTTGGTGCGAAGTGCCACGAGGCGGTTCACTTCTTCCTGTTGGAGGCGTATGTCTTCATCGACGTTCTCGATGGCTGCAATTTTCTGCCGCAGATTTTCGGCAATCTCCAAGAGTTCGGCCACGGTGTTCACACGGTGTTTCTGCTCCAACTCGTAGATGGTGTTGAGTCGGCTTTCCACTTGTTCGAGTCGTTGAGGATCGTAGTCCACGCTTTGGCCTTCGCGGTCGAGTTCGCCGTCGACGTCTTCAAGTTCTATGCAGGCGCTTTCGATGCGTGCTGCCAAGTTGCCAGCTTCGGCATAACTTCCTTCTATGGAGCGCAGACTCTCGGCCGCTTTCCGCAAACTGCGGCAGAGGTCAGCCTCTTCGTTTTCAAAACATTGGTGTGCGGCGAAAAAGGCTGCCTTGATGTCTTCGGCATGGGCGAGGAGTTGCTGCTCTTGCTCCAGCTCGTTCTGCTCGTCGGGGGCGAGAGCGGCATCGTCGAGTTGCTTGAGTTGAAACTCCATGTATTCGCGGTCCGTTTCGCCTTGCGATTTGCGCTTTTGCAGTTCGTCGAGCACGTGCTGTGCGTTTCGACACTGTCCGTAGAGGCACTTGTAGGCACTCGGAAGGTTGGGCTGCTGTGCCATGACGTCGAGTGTGTCAATGAGAAAGTTCTCGCGTCGAATGAGCAAGTTCTGGTGCTGCGAATGGATGTCGATGAGCAGTGCGCCAATCTCTTTGAGTTTTGCGGCGGGCACGGGAGTGTCGTTGATGAAGGAGCGGCTCTTTCCAGTCTGCGTCACTTCGCGTCGGAGAATGCATTCCGTGGCGTCGTAGTCTATGTCGCTGGCGGCGAAGAGGGGTTCAAGTCCTATGCCTTCTATGTTGAACGTACCTTCCACGCAGCATTTTTTTTCGCCGGGCTGTATGGCTTTTGCGTCGGCGCGGTTGCCGAGCAGAAGTCCTAAGGCTCCGAGCATGATGCTCTTTCCCGCACCGGTTTCGCCTGTGATGACGGAAAATCCCGACGCGAAGTCGATGTCGAGTTCCTCAATCAGCGCGTAGTGGGAGATGTGGAGGTGCGTGAGTCCGTATGAAGGGTTTGTGGATGTGGCTTTCTGTGGCATGTGGAATGGGTGTTGTACGTCGGGCGTAGCTTGGCGTGAAGGTTTTGCCGAATAAGCGTTACTGGCTAATCTGCCTCCAGTAGGAATTCTGCGAGGCATTGATGCGGCTGAGCGTTTCGGTGATTTCCTGCTTCTCTTTAGCGGCGCCGTGGCCTTTGTAGATGCTGACGAGCTCGTCGCGCTTGTATTCGGTAAATATTTGAGGCAACATGCTCATGGACTTGTTCTCGCGTGCTTGCTTGAGCAGCGTCATGGCTTCCGTGATGCCGGCGCGTCCGCGCTCTACATTTTCGCTCATCACGTCGAGTCCTTGGCGGTAGTAGGTGTACTGCATTTTTCGGAAGGGTTCCATGCTGTTGTCGAGGAGGTCTGTGATGATGGCGTAGCGGTTTTTACTGCTGTCGAAGGCTTTCCAACCTTTGGCCTGCAAGCCTTGTGCGTTGGTCACGATGCTCTGTGCTGTGGTGAGCATTTCTGTGCCTCCGAGCGGCGACATGCTGTCCATGTCAAAGCCGAGCAAGAGGTAGACGTAGTAGCCAATGACGGCGGTGAGGTTGTTGTCGATGACGTCGGGGCGGAACTCGAGTTGGTCGTACTCTTGGTAGTTGAAGTTGAACTCGGTGTCGTTGAATGCGAAAGTAGTGGTGGTGTAGTTCGAACCGTAGACGGGGCGCGTGGCCTGTACCATGAGGGTACATTCAAAGGCGTTGGTGTCGGCGGTGTACTTTTTCACCGTGATGTTGAACGTGCAGCTGATGCGTTCGCTGGGCTTGAACTGCATGGTTGTCCACTGCCGCTCGTTGATGAGCTGCGTGAGCGAAGTTTCGAGCGTTTCGAAGATGCTTGTGCTTGTGCCTTGAACTTGCTGGTGGTTGATGCTTACGCGTGCATTGAGTTCTTGTGCGCGGAGAGGCGTGTGTGTAAGAACGAAGAGCACCGCTGCGGCAAGGATGCACTTGAAGGTTCGTGGGGCAAGGCTTAGAGTATGGAGCATAGGCGGTCTATGATGTCGTTTGCCACTTCGGTTTTGGTCTTGAGGGGAAAGGCTTCCGACGTGCCGTCGGCAGAGAGAATGGAGATCTTGTTTGTGTCGCAGGCGAAGCCGGCTCCTTTGTCGCGCAAGGAGTTGAGCACGATGAAGTCGAGGTTCTTGCGGCGCAGTTTGTCGGTGGCGTGTTGGGCTTCGTTGTCGGTTTCGAGAGCAAATCCCACGAGGCGTTGTGCGGATGTCTTGCGGCGTCCGAGTTCTGCGGCAATGTCGTGTGTGGGTTTGAGACGAATGGTCCACTCGCCTGTCGTCTCGCGCTTTATCTTCGTCTCGCTCACGGTTTCGGGCGTGAAGTCGGCCACTGCTGCACAAAGGATGGCAGCGTGTGCGAAGGGGAAACGACAAATGGCGGCTTCGTACATTTCGGCAGCCGTCTTGACGTGTATCACTTCGATGGCGGGATGACGGGCTGTGAGGTTGACGGGACCAGACACGAGCTTCACCTTAGCGCCGCGCTCGGCACAGGCTTCAGCCAGCGCGTAACCCATTTTTCCTGAGGAATAGTTGCCGATGAAACGCACGGCGTCAATGTTTTCGTACGTGGGGCCGGCTGTGATGAGAATTTCTTTTCCCTCGAGGTTGTTTGTCGTTGTGCTCGTCCCATTGGAAGCATTTTCTGTTTGAAAGAACGCGTTAAGCGCCAAGGCAATGTTTTCGGGTTCCTCCATGCGTCCTTTTCCTACGAGGTGGCTTGCCAGTTCTCCCTCGGCAGGTTCGATGATGTGGTTGCCGTAGGTGCGAAGTGTGTCGATGTTGTGTTGCGTGGCGGGGTGTTGAAACATGTCAAGGTCCATTGCCGGTGCCACGAAGACGGGAGCCTTCATGGAGAGGTAGGTGGTGATGAGCATGTTGTCGGCTATGCCGTGTGCCATCTTGCCGATGGTCGATGCTGTGGCGGGGGCCACTACCATGGCGTCGGCCCAAAGTCCGAGTGCGACGTGGCTGTGCCACGAACCGTCGCGCTGTGCGAAAAATTCTGATATGACGGGTTTGCTCGTCAGGGCCGAAAGTGTGACGGGCGTGATGAATTCTTTTCCTGCGGGGGTGATGACCACTTGTACTTCGGCGCCGGCTTTCACCATGAGGCGTATGAGGGTGCATGCTTTGTAGGCTGCTATGCTTCCTGTTATTCCGAGTACGATGTGTTTGCCTTTCAGAAAGGGGAGTTCCATAGGTTTATGGTGTATGGTTGTCCGGAAGTTTGACGAGAACGACGAAGTGTTTTGCTTTTCAGCAAAAGCTCTGGCCTGTCCCTTACAAATTTTCGCGGAGTTTGATTCGCATGAATGCTTGCTTGGTGTTTTGGGTGAAGTCGCCTTGTTGAATCCATCTGAAATAGGCGGGGTCGTGACGTAGCACATCTGCTACGGCGCGTCCGCGGTATTTTCCGAAGTTGATGGTCTCAATGCCTTGATCGTTGAGTACGATGCGTCCGGCGAGGTCGACGTTGCGGTTGCGCCGGGTGTATTCGGCGAGGAAGGCGATGTCGTTTTGCAGCGTGTCGGCATAGCGGTCGAGCTGCGCTTCGAGCACTTCGAGCGTGGCGCGGGTGTCGGCTTCGGCCGTGTGTGCTTCGGTGAGGTCCTTTTTGCAGTAGAACTTGTAGGCGGCGGTGAGGTCGCGTTTTTCCATCTTGTGGAAAATGGTCTGAACGTCTACCAGGCGTGCGGCGGAAATGTCGAAATTGATGCCGGCGCGTATGAATTCTTCTACGAGAAGGGGAATGTCGAAATGGTTGGAGTTGTAACCGGCGAAGTCGCAGTTTTCAAAGTCGGCGGCAATGCGTGGCGCTTCGTCTTTGAAGGAGGGGCAGTCTGCCACGTCGGCGTCGCTGATGCCGTTGACCTGTGTGGCTTCTTCCGAAATGTGCATTCCGGGGTTGAAGCGCTGTGTGGTGGCGTGTTCGGTGCCGTCGGGCATGCATTTGATGTAGCAAAGTTCTACGATGCGGTCTGTGGCGATGTTGAGTCCGGTTGCTTCTATGTCGAAGAAGATGATGGGGCGTTCGAGATGTAGTTTCATTCTTGTGGAATGGGATATGCGTAGTGCGCGCAGCTTGCAAAGGCCTATTATATATAATGTGTGGCGAAAGAGCCACGGGGTGTAAGCCGTGTGGTGTGCGCGGGTTGTTGCGTGAAGTAATGTCGAAGGGTGGTTGCAGCATGGAGGCTTGCAACCACCCTTGGTGAATGGGGAGGCCGACCTTGCAGTGGGGTTTAGGCCTTAGTCGTTAAACACGGACGGCATGAGCAGCATGAGCACCTCTTCTGCTTCGTCCTCTACAGTGGGCACGATGAGTGCTGCGCGGCTGGGGTCGGACACTTTGAAGGTGATGTCGTCCGTTTCGAAGTTTTGAATCATGTTCATCAGCGAGTCACCGCGGAATGCGATGCGCATGGTCTGTCCGCTGTAGTCGCAAAGGAGGTTTTCTTCGGCAGACATACCGAAGTCCATGTCTTGTGTGGAGATGTTGATGGAGTTGGGTTCGATGCGCATCTTTACGATGACGGCCTGGGGGTTGGCAAAGATGAGCACGCGGCGCAGAACGCTGATGATGGACGTGCGGTTCACGCTGAAGCTGATGGGGTTTGCCGTGGGAATTACGCTGCGGTAGTTGGGGTAGCGTCCTTCTACGAGACGAGAGGAGAAGGTGTATTCCGTGGTCTCGAATTTTGCTCCGCGTTGACCGAAATGCATGCGCACCACGCCGCTCTCTTTGGCGAGGATGCCTTTGAGTACGGATGCGGGGCGGGCAGCGAGGAGGAAGACGCCTTCGCCGCTGGATGCGCCGACGTTCTTGATGCTAGTGAGGGCAAGCTGGTTGCCGTTGCTAGCCACCATGGAGAGGCTGTCGTTACGCACGTCGAAACATACGGCGTTGAGCTGCGGACGACTGGTGTCGACAGCTGCAGCGACAATGGCGCGTGATATGCCGTGGAGCAGACTTGCGGTGGTTTGTTCCACTTCAATTTCGCCTTCGTCGTCGAAAACGGGCACGGGGTAGTCCTCGGCGCTTTGTCCGGTGAGTTTGTACTGTCCGTTTTGGTAGGCTATGGTAATCTCGAAGTTGGCCGTGTTTACGAAGATGTCGAGCGGCTGCTCGGGAATTTCCTTAATGGCGTCTTGAAGCGTCTTTGCGTTGACGGCAAAGCGGATGTCTTCTTCGCTCTCAATGAGCTCGAGGGTGGTGGTGAGGGTCGAATCGTTGTCGGATGCCGTCACTTCGAGCGTTCCGCCTTTGATGTCAAAGCAGAAGCAGTTGAGGATGGGCATGCTGTTCTTCTGGGCAATGATTCTGCCGAGTGTGAGCAGGTGGGATGAGAGTTTGGTACTTGAGATTACGAATTTCATGTGGCTTATTGCTTGATGGCTTCTTGTTTGAACTTCTTTTTGCTGTGTGTGCAGCTCGGAAGTGACGTCCTCACGTGTGGGGTGGGGAGGAAGTGCCTTGGTTTCGTGGTTGCGATGTAAAAATGTTGCCGCATGGGCAATGGGCTTTGCACCGAAGGGTTGAAACGTCTCGCTTGAAGGTTCGGAACCGGTGCAATAACTGTGGGCAAAATTACTCAAAAAAACATAGTTGCTATGGTTTTGCACTTCAAAAAAGGGTTATGGTAAAAAAGAAAATCGTAATTTCGCCACGCAAATGTCCGCATCGTTCCCCGTCGGACAAGGCGCAACTGTGCGGCTCGACAGCCGTTAGCTGTGCGCTTTGGGTGCTTGAAAAGTGGCAGTACGAACGGGGATTTGGCGAAGACATTGCTATGAAATTGCTTACTAATCACCTTCAAATAGAAGAAATACGAAATGGATATTACAGGTAAAATCATCCACGCTGGCGAACCCCGTGGCGGACAGTCTCAGCGTACGGGCAACACATGGAAATCTCAGGATTTCGTTGTAGAAACTCACGAACAGTACCCGAAGAAGTGCGTGTTCACCGTATTTGGCGAGGACCGCTTGCGTGAATTCAATATAAAGGTAGGCGACGAAGTGACCGTGTCGTTCGACATAGACGCACACGAGTGGAACGGTCGTTGGTTCAACGACATCCGTGCTTGGCGCGTGACGCCCGCTGTGGCCGGTGCTCCCGTTGCTGGCGCTCCTGCTCCCCAGGTTGCCGCTGCCGCTACCATTCCTAGCCCCACGGCTGCAGCTCCTGCCGCTCCCGCCGCTCCTGCAGAGGGCGCAGCAGACGACCTTCCCTTCTAAGTGTTGAAATGAAACGTCTCGACGGATATGTGCGCCGTGTTTCGGATGATGTGTCCTGTTGCTGACGCACTGCTATTCTCATAAAGAGTTCCTGACTTGCTCCGGCCGGTGAGGAACTCTTCTTGTATGCAAAAGAAAAAGTAGAATAAGTTTCAAAAGAACAATCGACGATGAAAATATTGCACAAGGCGCTTAGCGTAGTCAAGTGGTGTGTGGCCTTCTTCTTTGTGAGCAGTGTGGCTGCAGTGTTGATTTATCGTTGGGTGCCGGTGAAGGTCACTCCGCTCATGGTAATTCGCAGTTTTCAGAGCCTTTCGCGTGGCGAGTCGCCGGCTTATGCCCACGAGTGGGTTCCGCTCAGCAAGATGTCGAGATATATGCCCGTCGCCGTGCAAGCTTCTGAGGACCAGAACTTCATGTACCACCACGGTTTCGACTTCGGCGCCATAGAAGATGCTGCACGCGAGAAGGCTGCTGGCAAGCGTACGCGCGGAGCAAGCACCATCAGTCAGCAAACGGCCAAGAACGTGTTTCTCTGGCCCTCCTCGACGTGGGTGCGAAAGGGCTTCGAAGCCTACTTTACGGTGCTTATAGAACTGTGCTGGTCGAAGGAACGAATTATGGAGGTCTATCTCAACAGCATAGAGATGGGGCCAGCCATTTACGGCACGGAAGCTGTGGCTCAAAAGCACTTCGGCTGTTCTGCATCGCAGTTGCGACGGTCGGACTGCGCACTGATTGCCGCCACACTGCCTGCTCCGCTTCGTTTCAGCTCGCTCCATCCCTCGCGTTATATGCGTAAGCGTCAGGCGCAGATAGAACGTCAGATGAAGTTCATACCGCTGATGAAGGAGAATTGATGCGGCGGATTGTTCAATAGTTCGTTTTTCGGTAAGTCACCTTTGCGTCAGAAAAGCTATGGCAACTGTTAATTTTGGGTCCGAAATATTGACAAACGGCAAGCATCAAATAGAAATGAAAAACGACGTTTTTTGATTTTCTCGGCACGCTTTTCGTCTTCCAAGGCATCTCGTAAAAATTCCAAGGCAGCTCGTAAAAATTTGCTGCCTTGGAATTTTTTCTTGCTGCCTTGGAATTTTTGCTCTAAACGAGCACGTTTTTCTCAACTTGGGGCTTTTTATGCATCGATTTATGCTGAAAATGAATATATGCAGCAGTTTTGGACTACAAACGGAATAATTATGCACGCTGTGGTTGGCGTATTTTCGTGCAAGTACAGAGGTGGACGCTTCTGCGCCATTCTCGCGTGTTAAAAACGAGGGTTGGAAGAAGACAATGGGGTAGGGTGAGGTGAGAAATGGTGTTCGGCAAATTTTCCTTTTCGGGAGAAATTCTCAAAACGCAGCATGCCGCAGATTTCTCCGCGGCATGCTGAAAAATGGTCTGTGTAAATTTGTTCGTAAAACGTGGAAGACAAGCGGACGTACCGCATGCGATGAACAGCGAATAGGCTTATAGATACACTCTCAGTGCACGGTTCATCGACGAGGTGCGGAGAATGCTGAGCGCACGTTCCTTGATTTGTCTCACGCGTTCGCGGCTGAGGTGCATGCGTTCGCCTATTTCTTCCAAGTCAAGCTGCTTGGTGCGTATGCCGTAGAACATCCGCAAAATCTTGTTCTCGCGCTCGGGTAGAGTGGACAAAACCTTCTCCACGTCCGTCCGTAGAGACTCTTCGGCGAGTTTGGCGTCGGGTTCGGGCATGTCCTGGCTTGTGAGAAGGTCCACGAGCGTACCGTTCTCGTCGTCGGCCAACGGTGCGTCCATCGACACGTGACGGCCTGCCGAGAGGATGGCGCTGTTGAGTTTCTCTTTCGGTATGTCGAGCGCTTCGGAAATTTCGTCTATGGATGGACGGCGCTCGTTTTGCTGCATAAACTTGTTGAGAAAGCGGTTCACCTTGCTCACGTTGCCAATCTGGTTGAGCGGGAGGCGCACAAGGCGGCTGTTGTCCGCCAACGCCTGGAGAATGCTTTGTCTAATCCACCACACAGCATAGGAAATGAACTTAAAACCGCGCGTCTCGTCAAATTTCTGCGCAGCCGTGATGAGTCCCACGTTGCCCTCGTTGATGAGGTCGATGAGCCCGAGTCCTTGGCCTTGGTATTGCTTGGCTACAGACACAACAAAACGCAAGTTGGCACGGATGAGTCTTTCCAAAGCAGCTTGGTCGCCCTTATGGATGCGGGCAGCGAGCTCGGCCTCTTCTTCCGAGCCGAGCATTTCCTCCTTGGAGATTTCCTGAAGATAGAGTTCGAGTGACGAACTCTCGCGGTTGGTGATGCACTGAAGTATCTTGAGTTGACGCATGGTGGTAGATGTTCAAGTTGGCGTCCAAAAGTAGGAGTTTGGCGGCGGACTGCAAACTCTTTTCCTCAACTTTATTCCGTAATGTGCTCAAAAACATAACTTTAGCCCCGTTGGAATGCCATTTTTACACCATTTTTCGTAAAAATGCGTACTGCTGTTTGCAAGAAGTCCGCTAGTCCGTGCAGTGTCAAGCGCGAAAATAGATGCGCGCAAGTTAGCCAATAAGAAAAAAAAAGCATAATTTTGCCACACCAAACTACAAATCAAAACTTCTAAGTCTCATGAAAAAGACTATCCTTGTAACAGGTGGCACGGGCTTTATTGGCTCTCACACCACCGTAGAGCTGCAGAATGCAGGCTATGATGTAGTAATCATCGACAACCTCTCGAACTCTAAAGCCGATGTGGTTGACGGTATTGAAAAGATTACTGGTGTTCGTCCCGCCTTTGAACAGGTAGACTGCTGCGACTATGCAGCCCTTGAAGGCGTTTTCGCCAAGCATCCCGGCATCTGTGGCATCATCCACTTCGCTGCATCGAAAGCTGTGGGCGAGAGCGTTGAAAAGCCCCTCAAGTATTACGAAAACAACTTGCTGAGCCTCATCAACCTGCTCAAGCTTATGCCCAAGTACGACGTGAAGGGCATCATCTTCTCTTCTTCCTGCACCGTTTACGGTCAGCCCGATCCCGAAAACCTCCCCGTTACTGAAAAGGCCCCCATCAAGAAGGCCGAAAGCCCCTACGGCAACACCAAGCAGATCAACGAGGAAATCATTCAGGACTATGTGAAGAGCGGCGCGCCCATCAGTGCTATCATTCTCCGTTACTTCAACCCCATCGGTTCACATCCCTCTGGCATCATCGGCGAAATGCCTAACGGCGTGCCCGCCAACCTCATCCCCTATCTCACCCAGACGGCTATGGGTATCCGCCCCTGCCTCAAGGTGTTCGGCGACGACTACAACACCCCCGACGGTTCTTGCATCCGCGACTACATCTACGTCGTTGACCTTGCCAAGGCCCACGTGGCAGCTATGGCCCGCATCGTAGACGGTAAGAACGCCGACCCCGTTGAAGTGTTCAACATCGGTACAGGCAATGGCGTCAGCGTGCTCGAACTCATCAACACGTTTGAGAAGTGCACCGGCGTGAAGCTCAACTACGAGATTGCCCCCCGCCGTGCCGGCGACATCGAGAAAGTATGGGGCAACGTCGACAAAGCCAACCAGGTGCTTGGTTGGAAAGCCGTTCACACGCTCGAAGAAGCACTCTCCAGCGCATGGAACTGGCAGAAGAAGCTCCGTGAAGAAGGTGTGATGTAAAATCCTCCTCCCCTACGGCATACACGAAGCCGTGTATGTTGCGCAAGGAATCAGGAAATCGTGCGACGATGACTTCCTGATTCCTTGTTTCGTACCGTGTGAACAATGCTTTGGTAGCGATGCGGCACCGCAAAATGTGGCAAAAGACCTTCAAACCCCACTTTGTGCAAACACCGCAACCGCCGACGGCCGAAGCCGTTAGGCGATGTTGTCAAGCGTCACAACATCCGTACAACACCCATTATATATATAACATGCAACCCACCGAAGACAAGAACGCAGTGCCCTCACCCTGCTATGTGATGGACGAAACGCTGCTCCGCCGCAACCTCCAGCTCATAAGCAGCATTGCCCAGCGCGCCGAAGTAGAGTTCATTTTGGCTTTCAAGGCTTTCGCCTTATGGAAAACGTTCGGCATATTCCGCGAATACATTTCCCACACCACAGCCTCCTCGCTCTACGAAGCTCGCCTCGCTTTTGAGGAATTTGGCTCTAAGGCCCACACCTATTCGCCCGCTTACGAAGACAGCACGTTTGGCGAAATAGTGTGTTGCTCTAGTCACATCTCCTTCAACTCCCTCAGTCAGTACCGCCACTTCGCTCCCCGTCTTCAGCAGTTGCCTTCCAGCGAACGCCCCGAAGCCGGGCTGCGCATCAATCCCGAGGCCAGCGAGATAGAAACCGAACTCTACAATCCCTGCGCTCCAGGATCGCGCTTCGGCGTGCTTCAAAGTCAGCTCCAAGAAGAAGGACTTCCCGAAGGCATCGTAGGTTTTCACTGCCACTGCCATTGCGAAAGTTCCTCCTATGCATTGGAACGCACGCTGGCTCACATCGAAGAAAAATTCGGTGCTTGGTTGCCCCGCCTCAAATGGCTCAACCTCGGCGGCGGACATCTCGTGACGCGCAAGGACTACGATGTGGAACACCTCATCAGCATACTCAAAGCCTTCAAGGCAAAGTATCCCAATCTGCAACTCATTCTCGAACCTGGGTCCGCCTTCGCTTGGCAAACCGGAACCCTCGAAGCAAAAGTGGTCGACATCGTGGAAAACCACGGAATCAAGACCGCCATACTCAACGTGAGCTTCACCTGTCACATGCCCGACTGTCTCGAAATGCCCTACCATCCTGCTGTGCGCGGAGCAGAGATCCTCGAAAATACACGGGAGGAAGGACTCGAAACAGCCCCCTGTGTATATCGCCTCGGCGGAAACAGTTGTCTGAGCGGCGACTACATGGGCTACTGGCGCTTTGAACGCCCGCTTGAGATTGGCGACGACATCATCTTTGAGGACATGATTCACTACACCACCGTCAAGACAAATATGTTCAACGGCATTCATCACCCCTCCCTCGCGCTCCGTCACTCCGACGGCCGTCTTGAGGTGCTGCGCAACTTTACCTACGAGGACTACCGCGACCGAATGGACTAACAACAGCTGTGTCGTAGCCCGTAAAACATTCTCATTAGCTATTTCTGTAGCTGTCAAAATTCAACTTCATCAGATATGTTGTATCTACCCCAAGGCATTCCCGCCGCCACCGCACTTCGAGAAGAAGGCATAGCTGTCAGCGAATATCCGTTGGGCGAAAAGGTGGCCGATGCCAAGTGTCGTGTGCTCCTCCTCAATCTCATGCCGCAGAAGGCCGTGACCGAACTCGACTTGGCGCGGACGATGGGACTTTCCGGCATGGACGTGCAGATTGTGTTCCTTAAAATAAAAGGACAGACCTATAAGAATACCTCTGCCGAACACATGAACGCTTTCTACGTAGACTTCGAGGACGTGCAAGACGGTGCGTGGGACGGACTTGTAGTGACTGGCGCCCCCGTCGAGCAGATCCCCTTCGAACAGGTGCGCTACTGGCCGCAGCTTTGTCACATCATGGACTGGGCGTATGCGTCCGTGAAGAGTACCTTATATATATGCTGGGGCGCACAAGCCGGACTTTACCATTTCTATGGAGTGGAAAAACACGGTCTTCCCGAAAAGCGCTTCGGCATATTCTCCCAGCGCGTCGTCAAAGCCGGGTGTCCCATTCTGAAAGGCATGGAGCCACAGTTTGTTATGCCCAACAGCCGGCATACCGAAGTGTGGAAAGACGAAATAGCGCAGAAAGGCGGTCCCAAAGGCGCACACGTCGTGGCAGAAAGCGCAGAAAGCGGCGTAGGCATCGTTTGCACCGACGATTCGCGCCTCATCTTCATCGTAGGTCACCTTGAATATGAGCCCTTTACGCTCGACAACGAATACAAGCGCGACCTCAGTCGTAATCTGCCCATTCATGCTCCCGAACACTACTATGACTCCGACGGCAAGGTACTTTACAGCTGGAAATCCGATGCACAGCGTTTTTATGCCAACTATCTTGCAATAATTTCCAACAATCCACGTTAGTATCATTTGAATCATGATTGAATATATCCGCGGGAAAGTGGACGAGCTCACCCCTACACTTGCCGTCATAGACGCTAACGGTGTGGGCTATGCGCTGCTAATTTCCCTCAACACCTATTCCGCCGTTCAGGGTAAGGCCGAAGCCAAACTCTACGTCTTTGAGTCTATTCGCGAAGACGCATATACGCTCTACGGATTTGCCACTCGTGCCGAACGCGAGCTTTTTGCGCTGCTCACAAGCGTTTCAGGCATTGGCGGGCAGACTGCACGCATGGTGCTTTCAGCATTCACTCCTGCCGATCTCACACAGATTGTCCAGGCCGAAGACGTGCGTTCGCTCAAGTCCGTAAAAGGTATCGGGCCCAAGGCTGCCCAACGCATCATTGTAGACCTCAAGGACAAGGTGGCCGCATTTGCCCTCTCTGGCAATGCATCAGGAGCCGACGGCATGGCAACATCTACTGCCGGCATCTCGCGCGAACTCGTCGACGAGGCTGTTCAGGCACTCGCCGTGCTCGGCTTTTCGCCTGCTCCCACACAAAAGGTCGTCATGCAGATTGTAAAGGACGAACCCACCATTGCTGTGGAAGGCATCATCAAGAAAGCTTTGAAAATGCTCTGACGGTTACGGCACCCGAAGTCGTCAACGCATTCTTCTCAACTCTATTCCAATATATCCATCCGTTTTGAAATCTTTTGCTTCAAACATCACGTTACTTTCACTCCTCCTCGGTGGCGGCATCGGGGTAGGAGGCTATGCCATGTATCTGCAGCGAAGTGCTTCCATGTCGAGAACCGACGCCGTCACACCTGAAGATGCAAGCCAAAAGCCCGAAAGCGACGCCGCGGAGCAAAACTCTTCCGACACTCATACTTCCCTGCCCGCCAGCACCGAAGCTCCCCTTGAGAGCCAACTGCCCGAAGCCATGGCCGACACCGTCACTCCACGATTCCCCGTGAAGATGACCACACAGCCCACAATGGATGCAAAGGACAAGGAAACAATTGATCTCAAAGACCCCGAAAACCTCAAGACCGAAGCCGTCTACGACGAGAAAACCGGACTTTACATGTACGGCACACGGCTCGGCAACTATTTCCTCGAAGCTCCCTTTCATCTCGAACCCGACGAATACATGCGTTGGAGTCTTCAGCGTTCGCTCAATGCTTACTACAAGCAGAAAAACGCCGAAGAGTACAAAACCAAAGGAAAAGACAAGTTCGACTTTACCGACATGCATTTCGACCTCGGACCGATGAACAAAATATTCGGTCCCGGCGGCGTGCGCATCAAGACTCAAGGTTCTGCCGAACTCAAAATTGGCGCCAACACCCGAAACACTGACAATCCCTCCCTTTCCGAACGCAACCGCAAAGTGTTTGGTTTCGACTTCGACGAGAAAATCAACCTCAGCCTCAACGGAAAAGTTGGCGACAAGGTGAACATGGACTTCAACTACAACTCCGAAGCCACGTTCGACTTTGACACCCAAAACCTCAAGCTTCGCTACGAAGGAAAGGAAGACGAAATAATCAAACTCATCGAGGCCGGCAACGTAAGCATGCCGACAAACTCCAACCTCATACGCGGCGCCTCGTCGCTCTTCGGCGTGCGCGCCGACATGCAGTTCGGAAAACTCAAACTCAGTACCGTCATCTCCCAAAAGAAGTCGAGTTCCCAAAGCGTAAGTTCCAAAGGCGGCGTACAGCTAACCAGCTACGAATTCTCTGCCGACGCCTACGACGAAAACCGCCACTTCTTCCTCTCGCACTTCTTCCGCGATCGCTACGACGACAACATGAAGCAGTTGCCCACAATCACTTCAGGCGTCACCATAAACCGCGTAGAGATTTGGGTAACCAACAAAACCGGTACCACCACCGATACCCGCAACATTGTGGGCCTTACCGACCTCGGCGAACATGACCACATTTCCAACACACAGTGGACTGCCGGCGCCGACACCAATCCCTCCAATTCCTCCAATACAGAATACGGCATCCTGACAGGAAGTTATGCTGCCGCACGCGACATCTCTCAAGCCTCCACCACACTTGAGAGCGCAGGACTCGTAGGCGGCATCGACTACGAGAAACTCGAATCGGCGCGCAAGCTTTCCTCTTCCGAATATACTCTTAACTCTTCCCTCGGATACGTTTCCCTCAAGTCCACGCTCCAGACTGATCAAGTTCTAGCCGTGGCTTTTGAATACACCTACAAAGGACAAGTGTACCAAGTGGGAGAGTTCTCCTCCGACCGTAAGGACAACAAGGAGGTGCTCTTCGTAAAGTCCCTCAAAAACACTGCCTGTACGCCGCAGATGGGAAACTGGGACCTCATGATGAAGAACGTTTACTCCCTCGGGGCAACGTCTGTACAGAAGGACAAGTTTAAACTCGACATAAAACTCCTCAGCGACACCTCCGGAGTATATCTCTCTTACATCCCCGAACCTGGGGTGAAAAACAAGAAGATACTTTCCCTCATGGGACTCGATCGTTTGGACAACAACAACAAGATTGGGCCCAACGGCTATTTCGACTACGTGGAGGGATACACCATCGATGCCCAGCAAGGACGCGTATACTTCCCCGTCGTAGAACCTTTTGGCAAGAACCTTGCAAAAGCCATCGGCGACGATGCCGTGGCTGAAAAGTACGTCTTCCAGGAACTCTACGACTCCACCCGTACTGTCGCCCGACAGATTGCGGAGAAAAACAAATACATCATTACCGGCGAATACAAAGCCTCGCGCAACGACGAAATACAACTCGGCGCAATGAACATACCCCGCGGCTCCGTAGTAGTAACCGCGGGTGGACAAACCCTTACCGAAGGCACAGACTATACCGTCGACTACAACTCAGGTATCGTCAAAATACTCAACAAAAGCATACTCGACGCAGGAACGTCCGTCAACGTAAGTCTCGAAAGCAACACCGACTATGGAATGCAACGCAAAACCATGTTCGGACTCAATTGGGAATACGACTTCTCCAAAGATTTCCAAGTTGGAGGTACCTTCATGCACCTCGGTGAGAAGCCCCTCACCACAAAAGTAAGTATGGGAAGCGAACCCCTTAACAATACGTTGTGGGGACTCAACCTTTCGTGGAAAAAGCAAAGCCAGCGTCTCACCGATTGGCTCGACAAACTTCCCTTTGTGCATTGCACCACGCCTTCAAGCATTAACTTTACGGCAGAGTTCGCTCAACTCATTGCGGGAAAGAGCAAAGGCGCACAGGGCAATGCTTCCTATATTGACGACTTCGAGAACACCAAAGGCGAGATAGACATCTCGTCTCCACAGGAATGGATGCTCTCAAGCGTGCCCGCCATGTTCAGCGAATCGAAACTCACCAACGACGTGCGCTACGGCTACAACCGCGCACTCCTCGCCTGGTACTACATCGATCCTCTGTTCACGCGCCGTTCCTCTGCGCTTACGCCCGGACACATTAAGAGCGACCTCAAACAACTCTCCGATCCCGACGTGCGCGAAGTGTACAAGTCGGAACTCTTCCCCAACAAGAGCATAAACATGCGCGAGTCCAACACGCTGAACGTGCTCAACCTCGCGTTTTACCCCAATGAGCGCGGACCATACAACCTCGATCCCTCGCTCGACTCCGATGGACATCTTTCCAACCCTACGCAACGATGGGGCGGAATGATGAGAAAACTCGATACCTCCGACTTCGAAACGGCAAACATAGAGTACATCGAATTTTGGATGCAGGACCCCTTCATTAACGCACGCGAAAACAATACGCCGATGCCCGAAGGTGACCTCTACTTCAATCTCGGAGAAATTAGCGAGGATGTGCTCAAAGACGGACGCAAGTTCTATGAGAGCGGACTACCTGTCGACGACGATCCCTCCCAGTATACTGAAACTGTTTGGGGACGTGTGCCCACGCAGAATACTGTTACTTACGCCTTCAACACTTCCAGTGGCTCCCGCGCCAAGCAAGATGTGGGCTTCAACGGACTTTCTTCAGAACAGGAGAAGACTTTCCCCGCTTATCAGTCGTTCCTTCAGGCCGTACAGCCCAAAGTGCGCGCCGAGGTCTACGACTCAATCCTCATGTCGCCTTCTGCCGACAAGTACCACTATTTCCGTGGCACCGACTACGACCAGCAGCAGCGCTCCATACTTGACCGTTATAAATACATCAACAACCCTAACGGCAACTCTGTAGACGCTGATTCCTCTCCCGAGAAGTACAGCACCGCCTACAAGACTACGCCCGATGTGGAGGACATCAATCAGGACTTTACGCTCAACGAGTACGACAAGTACTATCAGTATCGTGTCCACATAGCTCCCGATGCCATGGAAGTGGGCCAGAACTACATCGTGGACAAGCGTACCTCCTCGCAGAAGACACGCGACGGAAACACCCATGAGTTCACGTGGTATCAGTTCCGCATCCCCGTGGATCAGTTCGAGAAGCGCGAAGGCGGCATTACCGACTTCTCCTCCATCCGCTTCATGCGAATGTTCATGACAGGCTTCGAGCGCCCCGTCGTGTTGCGCTTCGCCACACTCAACCTAGTCCACGGCGAATGGAGAGCTTACGAGCAGGCACTCTATCAGGGCAAATCGCCCGACACAAGCGGAACGCTTGAAGTAAGTGCCGTAAACTTTGAAGAAAACAACGAGAAACAGCCTGTCAACTATGTCATTCCGCCCGGAATAAGCCGTGTCGTAGACCCCGGACAGGACCAAATTCTCCAAAACAACGAGCAAGCGCTCTCGCTCACCGTTCGCAATCTTTCTTCCAACGACGCCCGTGCCGTTTACAAGAGCACTTCGCTCGATTTGCGCCGTTACAAGCACCTTCAGATGTTTGCCCATGCCAATTCGCTGCCTGCTGAAACGGCGGTAGAGGACGGGCAGACCTCCTTGTTCATACGTCTTGGCTCGGACTATAAGAGTAATTACTACGAATACGAGATTCCCCTCAAGGTCACGCCGGAAGGCAAGTATTCCAACGGTACAGAGGGCGCGCGTAGCGTTTGGCCGACCGACAACATGCTCGATATTGACCTTTCGCTCCTTACCGACCTAAAGCGCAACCGTAACAAGCAGAAGGCCCTCGGGCTTGCTTCCTACACCACGGCTTATGCCGAGTACGACCCCGACAAACCTGCCAACAAAATTACGATTGTCGGTAACCCCACCCTTGGAGAGGTGCGCACCATCATGATTGGTGTGCGCAACAACTCACGCTCTGTACAGAACGTAGAAGTGTGGGCCAACGAACTGCGTCTGCAGCAGTTCTCCAACAAAGGCGGTTGGGCCGCGCAGTCGCAGCTCAACATCCAACTCTCAGACCTTGCCACCGTCAACCTTACGGGACACATCGAGACCGATGGCTTTGGCGGTTTGGAGGAAGGTGTGAGCCAGCGGCGTGACGATAATCTCTACGAATACTCCGTCACGACGAACGTGCAGGCAGGAAAGTTCCTCCCCGAGAAAGTAAAGCTCAACGCACCCATTTACTATTCTTTCTCCAAGAGTCGCACGTCGCCCCGTTACAATCCGCTCGACACCGACATGGAACTGAAGGAAGCGCTCAACGCTCTTTCTACAGAGGCTGAGCGCGACTCTTTGCGCAACATCGCAGAGAAAGTGGTTGAAAACCGAAACTTCAGCGTTTCTGGCGCACGATTTAATATCAGCACCAAACGCCATCCCATGCCTTACGACCCGGCTAACTTCACCTTTGGTTATGCTTACTCCTCGCGTAACACTACGGGCGAGACCACCGCTTGGGAGAAGACGCAGAGTTGGAAATGGAGTTTCAACTACGCCTATACGCCCAACTTCAAGGCTTATGAGCCGTTCAAGAAGTTGAAGAGCAAGTCCAAATGGCTTCGCATTCTCAAGGACCAAAGTCTAAACTATGCTCCGCAGAGCATCTCTTTCAACAGCGACATAACTCGCTCTTACTATGAGCTTCAAGAGCGCGACATGGAGAATCTCGATAACTCCTCGCTCCCTTTGACGTGGTCCAGCGACTTCCTTTGGAACCGTTCTTTCCAACTTCGTTGGGATTTGACGAAGAATATTCACATGAACTTCTCTTCTGGTACCAACGCCGAGATTGAACAGCCTTACACCGCCGTCAACAAGGATCTCTACCCCGACCGTTACAGCGCGTGGAAGGATTCTGTGTGGAATTCCATCAAGGAACTTGGACGTCCCCTAAGCTATCAGCAGAATTTCGACTTTTCTTGGAAACTCCCCATCAATAAGATTCCGGCCTTCGACTGGCTTACTACCGACTTCACGTACAATGCCACCTACAACTGGACACGAGGTACGGAGCTTGAGGACGGAACATCCATGGGCCATACGGTGACCAACTCCCGCAGTGTAGGAGGTAACGGGCGCGCCAATCTTGAAACGCTCTACAACCACGTGCCTTTCCTCAAGAACGTCAACCGTAAGTACTCACAGACACCGAAGGACAAGGCTAAAGGTGAAGAGAAGCCCAAAAACGTGATGAAGGAAATCACGCTCAAAGCCGATACCACCCAGACGCTCATTCATAACCTCCGCACTAAAAAAGTGCGTGTCACGGCCTTTCGCAGTGACGGCTCGCGCTATCCTTTGCGCTACAAGGTGACCGATGCCAACAAACTCCTCATACTTACTACCGACACGGCTAAGATAAAAGTGAACGTCGTGCCTGGAAAGCGTACTGAGGACCAAGCTTGGTTCAAGGCGCTCCAATTGACCACTCGCTTCCTTATGATGGTTCGCAGCGTGAGTGTGCAGTATAGCAACAAGTTCAACACTTCGCTACCGGGCTTCCTTCCTCAGGTAGGCGACGTGTTTGGTCAGCGAAGTGGCGTGGCTGGCGGTATGGCGCCCGGACTAGACTTCGCTTTCGGTCTTACTGGTGAGAATTACATTCGCCGTGCGGCCGACAAAGGTTGGCTACTAATGGCCGACAGCATCATAACTCCGGCTACCACCAACCTAACAGAGAGTCTGCAGATAAGAGCCACGCTAGAACCTTTCCGCGATGTGAAGATTGACCTCAACGCTTCGCGCAACACCACCCGCAACCGCTCCATACAATATATGTTTAGCGGAATGCCAACCACCGAGACGGGTAACTTTACGATGACCACAATATCTTTCGGTTCGGCATTCGAAAAAGTAGGGTCGGCCGACAAGGGCTACAAGAGCAAGACGTTCAGTAAGTTCGTGTCCTCGCTCGCAGGCTATCAGCAACGCGTGGAGCGTCTATACGACGGCGCAGTCTATCCCTCAGGTTCAGACCTTGCGGGGCAGACGTTCAATGCCGAGAACGGTACGGTAAGCCAATATTCCTCTGAAGTGATGATCCCCGCCTTCCTTAAAGCCTACACTTTGGGCGGTGGCAGCGGACTCGACATCTTCCCCTCGCTCTTTAAGTTGCTTCCCAACTGGAGCATCACATATGCAGGCTTGTCCAAGTTGCCCAAAATGAAAAAGGTGTTCAAGAGTTTCAATCTCAACCACGCCTATAAGAGCGTTTACTCCGTAGGTTCGTACAGCACGTTCAGTTCCTATCAGGAATACATGAACGGTTTTGGCTTCGTCAACGATGTGACGACGGGCAACCCCATACCGAGTAGCATGTACGACATCAGCACCGTGAGCATCAATGAGAGCTTCTCGCCCCTTTTCGGTGTGGACATGACATTCCTCAACAACTTGACGGCAAAAGTGGAGATGCGAAAGACACGCGTGCTTACGCTTAGCATGACGTCACAGCAGCTCACCGAAACGCGCTCCAACGATTTCGTCGTAGGACTTGGTTATAAAATAGCAGACCTCAAGCTCTTTGCACCGAAACGCACCGTACGTAGCAAGGGAAAGAAAAACAGCGACGGAAAAACGCAGACCAACTCGTCGGGCTTTGCCAACGATCTCAATCTGCGCCTCGACTTTACGTTCCGCAACCAAGCTGCCATCAATCGCGACATCCTTACAGAGCTTTCGCAGGCGACCAGCGGAAACAAGGCCGTGCAAGTCAGCTTCTCGGCAGACTATGCGCTGAGCAAACTCCTCACACTCACGGCTTACTACGACCGACAGATGAATCGCCCGCTTCTTACCTCAAGTTCCTATCCCGTCACCACGCAGGACTTCGGTGTAAGCATAAAGTTCGTGCTTAATCACTAACGCAACAATCCTTCCTCCTCAAAATGAAAATCAATTCTGCAGAATTCCTTATAAGCAACAGTCGCGCAGACATGTGTCCCGACAGCCACTTGCCCGAGTATGCCTTCATCGGCCGAAGCAATGTGGGCAAGAGCAGTCTCATCAACATGCTTACAGGCCGCCGGGCCCTTGCCATGACCTCGTCCACTCCCGGAAAGACTATGCTCATCAACCACTTCGTTATCAACGACGAATGGTACCTTGTGGACCTTCCGGGCTATGGCTATGCCAAACGCGGAAAAAAGGAAATGGAAAAACTCAAGAACCTCATTTCCCATTACGTGCTCGACCGTCAGCAGCTCACCTGCCTCTTTGTGCTCATCGACTCGCGCATTCCGCCTCAGCGCATAGACCTTGAGTTCATTCGCTTCCTTGGCGAGAACGGAGTGCCTTTTGGAATTATCTTCACCAAGGCCGACAAACCTAAGGTCAACGAACTTAAGACAAACGTGCAGCGTTTCCTCGACACACTCTCTGAAGAGTGGGAAGAACTCCCGCCTCATTTCATTACGAGCAGCGAGAGTAAACGTGGTCGCGAGGAATTCCTCGACTACATCGACCAACTGAACCGTTCGCTCGCTGAGCAAGCGTAACTTTTCGGCCTTCGTCATCCATTTTTGTTTGATGAAGCACGCACACCAATGAATCCCAACAGAAAGAGAAACCGAATTGCTCTGGACAGACCGCTTCAATAAAGTCAAGACGGTGCTCATCGGCATAGCCGTGACCATCTCCCTTGTTTCGCTCATCATTTCCCATACCCTTACGCGTGACCTTTATCACGAAGAAGTGGGGAAAATGGAAGTATGGGCTGAGGCTATGCGTTCGTTGACGGCCGCCGACGAAACCACCGACCTCAACCTCGTGCTGAAAGTAATCAACAGCAACAATACCATCCCCGTTGTGGTCTTCGACTCTCATGGCGACGTGCTTGCTTCGCGCAACCTACGTCCTGCGCCTGAGGGAAAGGATTCGGTAAAGATGGTGCACCAAGCTGCCGAGCGGATGCGCGCCGAGGGCCAGCACATGCGAATGGACGTCACCCCCAACGGCGCTAAAGTCCACGACTTCATCTATATATATTATGAGGAGTCCATCATGTTGCGCCGTCTAACGGTCTATCCCTACGTGCAGCTCGTTGTTGTCGCCATATTTGCCCTCGTTTGCCTCTTTGCTCTTTTGGCTTCCAAACGTGCTGAGCAAAACAGAGTGTGGGTGGGCCTCTCGCGCGAAACGGCCCATCAGTTGGGCACGCCCATTTCTTCCCTCATGGCCTGGAGTGAGGTGTTGCGCGAAACGTATCCCGACGACGCCTTGCTTCCAGAAATGGACAAGGACGTTCGCCGCCTGCAGCTAATTGCCGAACGCTTTTCTAAAATAGGTTCTGCCCCCGAACTCAAAGACGAAAACTTGGTGGACGTCATAGGCCGCGTGGTCGACTACTACGACCGCCGAACCTCCCGCAAAGTGCTTTTCACGTACGATGCACCTACGCGTCCCGTCGTGGCACAAGTCAATGCGCCCCTCTTTGAGTGGGTCATCGAAAACCTTTGTAAAAATGCGGTCGATGCCATGCAGGGCGAAGGCCACATAGACATTCGTCTGGAACAACACGCAAAGGGAATCGGCATAGAAGTGAGCGACACGGGAAAGGGCATTTCGCGAAAACATTTCAAGAGCGTGTTCAAACCCGGATTCACCACCAAGAAGCGAGGGTGGGGGCTCGGCCTCTCTTTGGCCAAGCGCATCGTAGAGGAATACCACCACGGACACATCTTCGTAAAGAGCAGCGAAGTGGGCCGCGGCACCACGTTTCGCATAGAACTCTGAGAATCAATTTTCCATATCTTTATATTAGCGGCAAGCCGTCTGCGTTTATCTTAAGCAGACCGTTTGCCGCTTCTTCGTTGTTTGAAAACAGCGGCACAGCATGCCTCTTGTCGCAACATACTTTCCTTGAAAAAACTGTCGCTTCCCGCATTTTTCAAAAAGCCATTCTGCTTGGCTGGACACCTTCTGAAGGTGCATCAAGCGCCCGATTAGACCTCCGGAATGCACACTCCACTTAGCAACCATTGCTAAAAAACATACTTTTCGCCTTTTGCTTATCCGCGAAATATCACTAATTTGCGCGGCATACGGAGAAACACCCCGTTCTTGCCCCACTTGCAACGCCCCGAAGCATTGCTGAAACAAACCTTGGCAGGGAACTTCAACCTCTTGTCCTTGCCACCATGAAAAGGCAAGTCATACCGCAAACTTAAATCCCGTCGAATCCATGAAAGTTTACAATTCGCACGAAATCAAGAACATTTCACTCCTGGGCAACGATGGCTCAGGCAAGACCACCCTCACCGAGGCGCTCCTCTTTGAGAGTGGTCAGCTCAAACGTCGCGGCCGCATCACGGCAAAAAACACCGTGAGCGACTATTTCCCCGTCGAGCAGGACTACGGTTACTCCGTCTTCTCGACGGTGTTCCATGTAGAGTGGAACAACAAGAAGCTTAATATCATAGACTGCCCGGGTTCCGACGATTTCGTGGGAGCTGCTATGACTTCGCTCAACGTTACCGATACCGCCGTGCTTCTCATCAACGGACAGTTCGGTCCTGAAGTGGGCACGCAGAACCATTTCCGTTACACCGAGAAGCTCCACAAGCCCGTAATCTTCCTCGTGAACCAACTCGACGACGAGAAGTGCGACTACGATGCCATCGTGGACGAACTCCAAGGCATCTACGGTCCCAAAGTAGTGCCCGTGCAGTATCCCGTACAGACCGGCGAGGGATTCCATGAGCTCATTGACGTCATTCTCATGAAGAAACTCACATGGGGCCCCGACGGCGGCGAACCTACACTTGAGGAAATTCCCGCCGAAGAGCAGGAAAAGGCCAATGCCATGCACAAAGCCCTCGTAGAAGCTGCTGCCGAGAACGACGAAGGTCTGATGGAGAAATTCTTCGAAACGGAACATCTCACAGAAGACGAGATGCGCGAAGGCATTCGCAAGGGTATGGTCACCCGTAGCATCTTCCCCGTGTTCTGTGTGTGCGCATCGCGCAACATGGGCGTGGGTCGTCTTATGGAATTCCTTGGAAATGTTGTCCCCTTCGTAGACGAAATGCCCCCCGTCCACAACACTCGTGGCGAAGAAGTCAAGCTCGACCCCGAAGCACCTACATCCGTCTATTTCTTCAAGACCGGCGTGGAACCCCACATCGGCGAAGTTCAGTACTTTAAGGTGATGAGCGGAACCGTCCATGAGGGCGACGACCTCACCAACGCCGACCGCGGTTCAAAGGAACGCATGGCGCAGCTCTTCGTATGCTCCGGCGCTACACGCGACAAGGTGGAACAACTCTCTGCCGGCGACATCGGTTGCACCGTAAAGCTCAAGGACGTACGAACGGGCAATACGCTCAACGGAAAAGGCACCGAAAACCGTTTTAACTTCATCAAATATCCCAACCCCAAGTACACGCGCGCCATTCGTGCCGTCACCGAGGCCGACACAGAGAAGATGATGGCCGCACTCAACCGCATGCGTCAGGAAGACCCCACGTGGGAAGTGGAGCAAAGCAAGGAATTGCGCCAGATCCTCGTTCACGGTCAGGGCGAATTCCATCTCCGCACGTTGAAATGGCGTCTTGAAAACCTCGACAAGATTCCTGTAGAATTTTACGAGCAGCGAATTCCTTACAGAGAGACCATCACGAAGTCGGCACGCGCTGACTATCGTCACAAGAAGCAGAGCGGCGGTGCCGGACAGTTTGGCGAAGTACACCTCATCGTTGAACCTTACAGCGACGGCATGCCCGACCCCACAGTCTATAAGTTCGGTGGTCAGGAAATACGTGTAGCCATCAAGGGCAAGGAAGAAATTCCTCTTGAATGGGGCGGAAAACTCGTTTTCATCAACTCCGTAGTGGGCGGCGCTATCGACGCACGTTTCATGCCCGCCATCCTCAAAGGTGTGATGAGCCGAATGGAACAAGGACCGCTTACCGGAAGTTATGCACGCGACGTACGCGTGGTTGTATACGACGGAAAGATGCACCCCGTAGACTCCAACGAACTTTCCTTCATGCTTGCCGGACGAAACGCATTTAGCCAGGCGTTCAAGGACGCAGGTCCCAAGATTCTTGAACCTATCTACGACGTGGAAGTCTTCGTTCCCTCCGACAAGATGGGCGACGTGATGAGCGACCTCCAAGGCCGTCGCGGCATGATAGTAGGCATGAGCAGCGAGAACGGTTACGAAAAACTTCAGGCCAAAGTTCCTCTCAAGGAAATGGCAAGTTATTCCACCACGCTCAGCTCACTCACCGGCGGACGCGCCTCGTTCATCATGAAGTTCGCTAGCTACGAACTCGTTCCCGGCGATTTGCAGACGAAACTCATTGCCGAGCACGAAAAGGAAACTGCAGAATAAAAAATCCATAGGTATAGTCCTTTATTAAAATGAAGTCCCCGTTCTTCAGCTTGCCGTTCAGCAACTGAAAGGACGGGGACTTTTTGTGCACCTTTGCGTGGAAGCGTATGTCAGAAGCATAGGTTCGCAAAATGCGTGGGCACTATTGTTACTGCAACGTCGTGAAACTACAATACCAAGCGGTCGAAGTTTAGCGGAATGCCTTGTTGAAGAAACACCATGCTTCATAAAAGTCAACAAGCGCGCATTCCGTGAAAATTCCAAGCCTTGAAACAAAAATTCCAAGCCTTGGAATTTAAATTCCAAGGCTTGGAATTTTTGTCCCAAATAAGGGAGTTTATTTTGGGACTGTATCTATTTGAAAATCAACCACTTCTAATTCTTCGTCAAAAGCAATAGGTTCTTGTAGTCCGTGGCGTAGCAAACATTCTATGGTAAACTCTAACGAGTTGCCCGAAAGGGGCATTTCGCCACTGCGATAACGGTAAAAGGACGAGCGTCCGAAGTGGACCGTCATTTCGTTGCGGAACGCCGAATGTTCGCTTACGGAAAGCTTGCTGATGGGCGACTTCAGTCCGCGTACGCTACGCACGTAGCGCGCTTCGGTAAATTCCGGACAGTTCGTACCTGCCGCAGGGTCGATGCACTTGGGGTTGAAACACGGAAAACTCTTCCTCTCTCCGTCTTCGGCTTCAGCGGCCAAACGGTGGATGCAAGTGGAAGCAGCCTTGCAGTCTGTGGCAAGGCAATGCACGAATTGAGCGGGAATGTCCGCTGCATGAATGGTGAACTTTTGGTCCATAAATAAAATATAGGGGTTAATGAGTGGGTAATGTGTGTGGCGAAAACGGATAAGCCTTCCTATGGGCTGTTCGTTCCTTTCCACTTTATAGCCAACGGCAAATGTACGACTTTTTCCCGTCTTCCCCTTCCGTGCAAGCCACAAAAAAAGACCTTGCGCAAGGACTCTTCAAAATCCTTGCGCAAGGTCGCTCGTTTGGCCTTGTGGCCGTTTAAAGTTCGTTGTGGGTACCTTTCGGGAAAATCACTTTCGGGCTGAAAGCGCTTGCTTCAGCTTCGTCCATTTGGGCGAAAGCCATGATAATCACTTCGTCGCCCACTTGGAAAAGCCTTGCAGCGGCACCGTTGAGGCAGATGCATCCCGTTCCGCGCGGTCCGGCAATGATGTAGGTTACCACGCGTTCGCCGTTCATGTTGTTCACCACGTGCACTTGCTCGCCAGCAATCATGCCGCAGGCGTCCATTAAGTCCTGGTCAATGGTGATGCTGCCCATGTAGTGGAGGTTGGCCTCCGTCACTGTGGCGCAGTGGATTTTCGATTTGAGTAAGGTGAGCAGCATGTCAGGCTTGTTTGTATTTGATGTTGTCAATGAGGCGCACGGGGCGGCTGCCACAGTAGACCGTGATGCAACCTACCACGTAGTCGGCATCGTCCCAAGACGAAACGCTTTGCAGTGTGATGCCGTTTACAATCTCAAAATATTCCACTTCAAGTCCTTTCGTGGCGTTCAGTGCACCGACCACAAAGTCGTGTGTCTCTTTCACCGTGTGGCTTTTTGCAAACTCCACGCTCGTCTTCAAAGCCTGCGAGATGCACACAGCTGTGCGCTTTTCCGCGTCGGTGAGGAGCGAGTTGCGTGAGCTGAGGGCGAGTCCGCTCTCTTCGCGCACGATGGGGCAGGGGCAAAGCTCCACGGGAATCTTCAGGTCGTTGACCATAGCGCGCACCACCGCAATTTGCTGGAAGTCCTTTTCGCCGAAATAGGCGCGGTCCGGACGAACCATATAGAACAGTTTGCTCACAATCTGGCAAACGCCGTTGAAATGGCCCGGGCGACGCGCTCCTTCCATCACCGTGTCGATGGGAGGGTAGGAGAAAGAGCGGGTGTCCGGTTCGGGATATACTTCCTCCACCGAAGGGGCGAACACATAGTCTGCTCCCAAAGAAGCAAGCAGTGTGCAGTCGGCTTCAAGCGTGCGGGGATAGTTCTTTAAGTCGTTTTTGTCGTTAAACTGGGTGGGATTGACAAAGACGCTCACCACGGTGACGTCGTTGTCGGCTACGGAACGTTTGACCAACGAGGCGTGTCCTTCGTGGAGGGCGCCCATTGTTGGTACCAAGCCAATCTTCTTGCCTGCGGCGCGTACTTCTTCAAGCGCGTCCTCAAGGCCTTTCGTTGTGTTGAAGACTATCATTGTGTTGTTTGGATGTATTTTCTTGCACCAGTGTCAGACGGCTTGCTCTGCCACCTTTGCATTGCTGCGTGTGGCGGGCAAAGCCGAAAAAATGGCCGCCCTCGCTTTTTGAGGCGGCTGAAAATGTAAAAAGTCCGGTGCTTTTGCGCTGCAAAGTAACAGAAAAACTGCCAAATATGCGTCCGTATGCATGCATAAATTGCCCCTAAAACCACTCGTAGCACCTTTTAAAGGCTCATAACCAATGCTATACCAAATATTTTTGTTAATTTTGCACCAAATTTAAGTGAAAGAAATAATGAAGTCAAAGAAGGTTCTGTTCATCACGCAGGAGATGACTCCTTACGTGCCTGAAACCGCAATGGCCACAGATGGCCGCAAACTGCCGCAGGCTTTGCAGGAAAATGGTTGTGAAATCCGTACGTTCATGCCCCGTTGGGGAATCATCAACGAGCGTCGTAACCAGCTGCACGAGGTAATCCGTCTCTCGGGAATGAATATTATCATTGACGACACCGACCACCCTCTCATCATTAAGGTAGCCTCCATTCCTGCAGCGCGTATGCAGGTCTATTTCATTGACAACGACGACTATTTCCACAAGCGCTCGCTAATCAACGACCCCGAAGGCAACGAATATGCCGACAACGTGGAGCGTGCCGTATTTTACGCACGTGGCGTGCTCGAGACTGTGAAGAAGCTCCGCTGGTGCCCCGATGTAATCTATTGTCAAGGATGGATGTCGGCCGTAGCCGCGTTCTTCATCAAAACAGCCTATCGTGAAGAGCCGCCTTTTGCCGAAACAAAGGTCGTTTACTCCGTCTACAACGAAATGCCCGATGCCACATTGGCACAGCGCATTGAAGAATGCCTCACGTTCCGCTCGGCCGACAAAGCCGCTCTCGACGCTGCAGGCGTAGATCTCTCGTTGCCCGATATGCTCGGCCGACTCGGCGTGGCATTCTCCGACGGCGTCATTGAAGGCGAAGCCGGTGCAGCACCCGCTGTCATGGAGTTTGCAAAGAGCAAAGAAAAGCCCGTACTCAACTACGTATCGCTCGAAGACGGCGCCTCCGATGCATACAAGAACTTCTTCGCCCAGTTGTGCGGCGACGAAGCGGAATAAGACTTCACGTAAAGCGTGAGCCATTCTCTTCGAAAAGAATAAAGGACGCGGATGCAAGTGACTGTCACTTGCATCCGCGTCCTTCCGTTTGTTCGTCGATGAAAATGCATCATTCGCAAATCACCTCGCGTCATTATTCTAACATAGCTTAAAACTTCTGTGCGCAAAGAGCGAAAGTGCCCATTAGTTCGTATATTTGCATCGCTAACAACGCATTCTTTTTACAGCGCAACGTCTGCAGGACGCGTTTTCTGCATCCTGCGTAGACTTACAACCCCGACATATGAACAAATCATTAGCGCTCCTCCTTCTTTCCGGAGCAATATTTGCCGCATGCACCGACGACACCTCGTCCATCGGTATGGACGTGATGCCCGATGGCGACCAGATAACCACATCAAGTGCCGTCTATAAGTTCTCTACCACCACCGTTCGCTCCGACTCCGTGCTGGCAAACACGTCAAAGAGCCACCTCGGCAGCATCATCGATCCCGAAATGCACGTCCGCACCACCTGCAATTTCCTTGCGCAGTTTCATGTGCCCGACAACTTCACCATTCCTTCAAAAGACAAACTCTACATTTCCGAAAGCGGCAACGTAGAGGCCGACTCCTGTGCAATCCGTCTTTTCTTTGACGAATATTACGGCGACTCACTTGCAACAATGAAACTCAAAGTCCATTCGCTCAGCAAGGAGCGCGTCATGGAAGAGGACGATAAGTTCTACACCAACCTCAAACCTTCTGACTACCTCGACACGACATCGCCCGTGACCAAGTCCGTGAGCTATGCCGTGAAGAACCTCGCTGTTTCGTCTACCCAGAACAGCGGTACGAGATACTACCGAAGCGTAGTGGTGAAGCTCCCCGTGTCCTACGGCACATACCTCATGGAGCAGTACTATGCCGACCCCTCCAACTTCGCCAATTCCTATAAGTTCATCCACAACGTGTGTCCCGGCTTCTATTTCGAAAGCGCTGGTGGCGTAGGTTCCATGATAACAGTGGAACGTATGTGTCTCGACCTCTATTTCCGCTACCATACAACCAACACTGCCGGCAACGACACCATTGTTGACGGTATGCAGCGAATGGGCGCTACGGAAGAAGTCATCCAAAACACACAAGTAGAAAACAACTACCCGCAAGGCTACACGGCAGACGATCTTGCCAACGCTACATGCTCCTACGTGAAAACTCCCGCGAGCCTCTTCACCGAAGCCACGCTCCCCGTATCGGACATCGTGGGCGGAACGCACTATACCGACAGTATCAATCAGGTGAAAATCGTGCTCCGCCGCTATAATGTGGACCAACGCGACGACTACAACCTTTCTTGCCCCAATTACCTCCTTATGGTACGCAAGGGCAAGATGAAGAGTTTCTTTGAGGACAACAAAATTGCCAATTCCTCCGACTCCTATCTCACGCAGTACAGTTCGTCGAACAACGTCTACCAGTTTAGCAACATTGCCCGCCTCATCACGTTGCTCAAGCAAGAGCGCGACAATGGCGCCGGCGTAGTAGCTTCCGACACCGAAGCACAGCGTCAGGCCAAATATGACGCGTGGGAAGCTGCCAACCCCGACTGGAACAAGGTGATGCTCATTCCCGTCGATGCGGAGTATGCCACAATCACATCCACCACAGGCACGAGCAGCAAGCAGCTGATGCGCATTCGCCATAACCTCGGCCTGACTTCAGCACGACTCGAAGGCGGAAAGGACAACCCCGTGGAGGTCAGCGTAATATACGGAACTTATAACCGCAAAACGAAGTAAGCGTCATGAAAGCCATGCTCTTTGCTGCCGGAATGGGCACACGACTCAAACCGCTTACGGACCATATGCCCAAGGCGCTTGTTCCTGTTGACGGAAAGCCTTTGCTGGACATCACCCTCTCGCGGCTCGTCGACGCAGGAGCAACGGAAATCGTAGTGAACGTTCACCATTTTTCGGAGCAAATAATCAGTTACGTCAATTCCCACTCGTGGGGTGTGCCTGTCCTCATCTCCGACGAAACGGAAGCGTTGCTCGACACAGGCGGAGGTTTGCGGAAAGCACTTCCGCTATTTACCGATGCGGACGCACCCGTTCTCCTTCACAATGTAGACATCCTTTCCAATGCAGACTTGGAAGCATTCTACAAGAGAAGTTTACCCTTCGACGCATCTCTCATGGTGAGCGAACGCCAAACGCAGCGTTATCTCCTTTTCAACGACGAAGGACGCCTTTGCGGATGGACAAACATCGCCACGGGCGAAGTCCGTTCGCCTTATCCCCAACTCGACGTGAAGGCAATGCATCGCTATGCTTTTTCCGGCATTCATTGTTTCTCGCCCCGCTTGAAAATGTGGATGGAGACGCTTCCCGAAAAATTTCCCATCATGGATTTTTACCTTTCCATCTGCGATAAAGTGAACATCCATGCAGATGTGCAGCCCTCGCTCAAACTCCTTGACGTTGGAAAGCAAGACACGCTACGCGAAGCCGAAGCGTTCTATCACGAGCTCCTTTGATTACTCACATTTCAACTGCATGTGGAATGCATAATGCCCTTCCGCATAATCCATAAACGGTGCAAGCCCGACAGCAATCCATTTGTCCCTCATTGTCATAAGGACCGGATTGCTGTCGGGCTTGCACCGTTTATAAAATTGCGTTTTTCGCTGCGTTATTTCACTTGCTCTGTGCCGTCGGTATGGAAGCCGCGGAGGAAATCTGTGATTTCCATGCGTTTCTTGCCTGAAAGTTGGATGGTTAAGAGATGGAGGTATCCATCTGCAAGCGCAATTTTAAGGAATGTCTTTCCGTCTGTGACCACGCTGCTGGGGGCTTCAGCCGGCGTGCATAATTCTTTTGACGTCTTGTAGACTTTCAGCGTGAGTTCCTTTCCGCCGTGAATTAGCGTAGTCCATGCGGCTGGGTAGGGCGAGAGTCCGCGAACGAAGTCGTAGCAGCGTTTCACGCCCGTGCTCCAGTCTATGCGGCAAGTGTCTTTGAAAATTTTCGGTGCGGGTCGGAGCGGCTCGTCCGAAGTGAGTTCCGATTGCGGAATGGGGTTGACCGTTCCCGCAATGATATTGTCAACAGTCTCTGTAACCAAATCCGCGCCGAGAACCATGAGCTTGTCGTGAACATCTTCCACGTTGTCCGTGTCGAGTATGGGCACCGGAACGCGCTGAATAACCTTTCCAGTGTCAATGTCGTGGTCAAGGAAGAATGTGGTAATGCCCGTTTCCTTGTCGCCATTGATAATGGCCCAATTGATGGGGGCAGCACCGCGGTATTGCGGAAGCAGCGCTGCGTGAAGGTTGAATGTGCCGAAACGGGGCATGGCCCACACCACTTCGGGCAACATACGAAAAGCTACCACAATCTGAAGGTCGGCTTTCAATGCACGCAACTCATCGAGAAATGTTTCATCTTTAAGTTTGGCCGGTTGCAGTACCTTTAATCCGTGCTCAACGGCAAATTTCTTTACGGGCGATGCTGACAGTTCCGTTTGGTGGCGGCCAATGGGCTTATCGGGCATGGTGATTACTCCCACCACGTTGTAGCCGCCCTCAACAAGGCGCTGGAGAGGCAGTACGGCAAAGTCTGGCGTACCCATATATACAATGCGCAGTTCGTTCTTGGTCATATTCGTAAAGTTACGATGTAAAATGAAAAGTAGTTTAGTATAATTCTAAAGCTGCGTTCGTCATTTTGCAGCAGTGTAGAGCGTGCTGAGTCCGAACGTGAAGCGCTTGAAACGAACGTCCGTGAAACCTGCTTTCTTTAAAATCTCCGTCATCACCTCACCTTGCGGAAAGGCTTCCATCGTGGCAGGAAGATAAGTATAGGCCTTAGAGTCGTGCGACACTAATTTTCCCACGAGCGGCATGAGTACGTGAGAATATATCCAAAAGAGCTGCTTCATAGGGAATCGTTGCGGGCTAGTCAGCTCAATAATCACAAGTCTACCTGAAGGTTTCAGCACACGGCGCATTTCACGCAGGCCGCGGTCGAGGTCTTCAAAATTTCTGATGCCGTAAGCCACAGTAAGCGCATCGAAAGAATCGTCGGGGAAGGATAGCTTCATGCAGTCCTCCTGCTGAAAACTGATGGTCTGCTCAAGGCCTTCTTTTTTCACCTTTTCGCGTGCTACGTTCATCATGCCTTCGGAAAGATCCACGCCCAGTAACGACTCGGGGCGCAGTTCCTTGGCGGACATGATGGCAAAATCGCCTGTGCCGGTAGCCACATCAAGCATTTTGCTAGGGGCAAATGGTTTGAGAGAGTTGATGGCTGCGCGGCGCCAATGTTTGTCGATGCCCATGGAAAGCAGATGGTTCAGCAAGTCGTAGGAGTGCGCAATGCTGTCGAACATCTGTTCTACCTGCTTTCCTTTCGCTTCGCCCTCGCCATAGGGTTTGATGTGTTCTTGTTTGTATGTCATGAATGTATGTTCGTGATTCGTAAAACTGCACTGCAGTAATGTGCAGATATAAAGGGGTTACAGACTGAGCACTACCGCACTATATGCAGGAATTTCTACATAGACCGGACTGTTGCGCTTCAGTTCAAGTGTCTGTGTATTTCCGCTCAAAAGCTCAAGTGCGGAAACCATGCCAGCACGCAAGTGGAGGTATTCGTAAGCATGGTCCGGAACGTTTATTCCTACATGCACGGAAGTTGCATCAAAGTTGACCGCCACAAGAAGGGTCTCGCCACTTGCTGCTTGGCGGAAAAATGCAAACTGTCGGTCGCAGTTGTAACCATATTCGTGGTTGTAGTTGGCATACTGCAGATCGTAAAATGTGCCACTATTGATGGCTTTGTTGTCTCTGCACAGGCGCATGAGATTGCGGTGAAATTCGTAAAGATATGCCTCTTCTTGTGTCAACACGCCCTCAATATTGTCGTTGCAGAGCTTTTGGAGTGACTTTACGCCCCAATAATCGAAAATAGTGGTACGTCCGTCGAGTCCGCTGAAGCCTTCTGCGTCCATTCCGCTCTCGCCGATTTCTTCACCAGCGTAGAGCATAAATGGGTTCGTGCCCATCAGTGCGCTCACGGCCAAAGCTGGTAGCGCCTTGCGGGCATCGCCGGCAAAGAAGGCCGAAGCAATGCGCTGCTCGTCGTGGTTTTCGAGAAATGAGAGCATATGGTCTTTGATGTCGTCGGTAGCTTGCCAGCAACCCGTGATGCACGATGCCGACGCTTGGCCACAAACGATGGCGCGCAAGGTGTCGTAGAGCCCCACTTTGTCGTAGAGATAGTCGAATCCGGCATGCAAGTAGTTGCGGTATTCGCCAGGATTGTAGACTTCGGCAATGAACTGCACATGAGGATAGGCTGCTCTCACTTCCTTCGTAGCATAACTCCAAAAAGCAGCGGGGACCATTTCCGCCATGTCGCAGCGGAAAGCGTCAACACCCTTCTTCGCCCAAAACTTTAGGATGGCAGTCATCTTTAGCCAGGTGGAAGGAACGGGCGAAAAGTGTTCGGTGCGTCCTCCAAGGTAGTCTATTCCGTAGTTGAGCTTTACCGTCTCGTACCAGTCGTTGCGCGAAGGATAAGCGTCGAAGTGGTCGTTGCCTGTGGCCTTTGCGGGATATTCGCTATAGGGTGAAGAGGCAAGGCGCGAGGTGTCAAAATCGGTGTGGAGCGTCTGTCCAAGAATATAATAGAAGTTGTTTTGCGGACTGAAAGCCTTTGTCGTGTCGTCATCGGCTCCGAGGTCACGTACACCGCGTGGTTTTGCATCGCTCTTGTACTGGCGGGCCACATGGTTGGGCACAAAGTCCATGACGAACTTCAGTCCGGCCTTGTGCGTGCGGCGAAGAAGGGCTTCAAACTCTTTCATTCGCTTTTCCACGTTTACCGCAAGATCAGGGTCAATGTCGTAGTAGTCTTTAATGGCGTAAGGCGAACCGGCACGCCCTTTTACTACTGCAGGATGGTCGGGCGTGATGCCTTCGGAGGAGTAGTCTGTCATTGTAGCGTGTTCCAACAGTCCGGTATACCATATGTGTGTAAAACCGAAGTCTGCAATACGTTGCAAGCGTGCTGCCGTAAAATCATTCATCTTGCCCACACCGTTCTGCTCCAACGTTCCGTTATGAATGTTGTTTGTGCAGGCGTTTCCGTAGAGGCGGGGAAGAACTTGGTATATTAAAATCTTCTTTTCGTTTGTCATGACAATGTGTTTAGGCCGTTTTAGGGTATTTGTACCCTTTTCTCTGCGAAGTTAGTGCTTTGCAATGAAAAAAAAAAGAGGCCACAAGGTTTAAAGTACCTTTCTGCTCCGAATTAGGAACAAAGAAGTGAACTCAAACCTTGTGGCCTGTTGAAGTTGCCTCCCTTAGTATCCTTATTCGTTGGGGAATAAGTGAATTTAGGGTAGGGGTGTGCAAATATTTATTAGTCGTTTACGCCATGAGCCTTGACGTCGGCGTTGCCTTTGCAAATCTTGGCAATCATGCCTTGCAGCGTCTTGCCCGGACCGCATTCGGTGAAGTCTGTAGCTCCGTCGGCCACCATGTTGTTCACTTCCTTGGTCCAAAGAACAGACGAAGTGAGCTGCTGGATAAGGTTGGCCTTGATTTCTTCGGGGTCGGTATGTGCCTTTCCGTCCACGTTCTGGTAAACAGGACAGATGGGCTTGTGGAATTCCGTAGTGGCAATGGCTGCTTCGAGTTCCTCCTGTGCAGGAAGCATGAGGGGGGAGTGGAAAGCACCGCCCACGGGGAGAACGAGTGCACGCTTGGCACCAGCCTCTTTGAGCTTTACGCAAGCGGCTTCGATGGCCTCAGCCTCACCAGAGATGACGAGCTGACCCGGACAGTTGTAGTTGGCAGGAACTACCACTTTGCCAGTTTCTTTGCTGACTTCGGCGCAAACTTCTTCCACCTTGTCGTCAGAGAGAGCAATGATGGCGGCCATAGTTCCGGGCTTGGCTTCGCAAGCCTTCTGCATGGCTTTAGCACGGGCGGCCACGAGTTTGAGGCCGTCTTCAAAACTGAGGCAACGTGCGGCCGTCAGAGCAGAAAGTTCGCCCAAGGAGTGGCCTGCTACCATGGCGGGCTGAAAGTCAGATCCAAGGCAAAGAGCGCTTACCACGCTGTGGAGAAACATTGCGGGCTGCGTTACTTTTGTCTGCTTGAGCTCTTCGTCAGTTCCGTTGAACATGATGTCAGTAATGCGGAAACCGAGAATTTCGTTGGCCTTCTCAAAAAACTGCTTGGCGATGGGGTGCTTTTCGTAGAGGTCTTTTCCCATACCTACGAACTGTGCTCCCTGACCGGGGAATACGAATGCGTTCATTTATCTGTTTGTTACGATTTGGATTGTTCTAGTTGAGATTCCGTGGGGGGAAAATTCCGCTTCCGTGCGTTGGGGTTGAAATGAAGAAGAAACGTGCGTCTGCAAGGTTGCTCAGTTGCGCAAGAGAAATGCTTCGCGCAGAAACGGAAAGGTTTTCCAAAAACCAATGCAAAGTTACTTATTTTATTTGACTATAGCTTTTTCGGGATTGAAAAAGTGGCAAAGCGGTCCTGTGCCGTGCCCTGCTTGTATGTCGGCTCCGTGGTTTAAGGCTTGCGTAAGAAAGTTTTTGGCCGAAGCCACAGCTTGTGGCAGCGACAGACCTCGTGCTGCAAAAGCGGCAATGGCTGAAGAAAGGGTGCAGCCTGTTCCGTGCGTGTTGGGAGAAACGATGCGCGTGGACGTATATGTGAAGTCGCCTTCTCCGCAGTGCAAGAAGTCTGTGGGCGCTCCTTCTGTGTGTCCGCCTTTTACGAG
The DNA here is from genome assembly GCA_963656685.1 of bacterium. Taxonomy (GTDB): domain Bacteria; phylum Bacteroidota; class Bacteroidia; order Bacteroidales; family Bacteroidaceae; genus Alloprevotella. The sequence continues at coordinate 44,890 of CAVKJJ010000006.1, forward strand.
TACAGGTGTACCATCGAGAATGGCAGAGAGCCGCACGGCGAGGGCCGAAGGTGTGGTGGTGTCGGAGGAGGGAAGGTTTAGAAGCGCTTTTGCTTCGGGTATGTTGGGCGTGACAAGGGAGCATTGCGGCATAAGCTTAGTGAGCAGAGCAATTTCAGCGTTGGCATCCATCAGACGATGCCCCGACGATGAAATCATGACGGGGTCAAGTACTACGAACTTTGGGCTATATGTTTTGAGCAAACTTGAAATGGCCATTACGATGTCTGCTGTTCCGGTAATGCCTATTTTTACGGCATCGGGAAGCCAATCTGCCCACACTGCATCTATTTGCTCGGCTACTAGCTGTGCATCCACGTTCACGCTTCTGCTTACTCCTTTCGTGTTTTGCACAGTAAGGGCTGTGACGGCGGCTTGTCCGTAACATCCTAAGGCCGAAAATGTTTTGAGGTCGGCTTGAATTCCGGCGCCCCCCGAAGGGTCGGAACCTGCGATGGTCATACAGGTGACATAACGTTTCATGTCGCAAAATTAAGCAATAAGTCTGTGCATATGTGTCGGTAGGGCGCTTTTTGCCTCTTTGTGGGCAAAAGTACTGAGATGGAAGTAAAAGTTTCGGAAAAAAGGCTTAACTTCGCTACGTATCTTTTGTTGAACACAAGTAAAATCGTAAAAATTATATGATACAGTCAATGACGGGCTACGGCAAGTCTGATGCCGTGTATAACGGAAAAAAAATTCATGCCGAGATTAAGTCGCTCAATAGTAAGAATCTGGATCTTTCCACGCGTATAGCTCCTGTTTACCGTGAGAAAGAAATGGAAATCCGCAAACTGATTGCTGCCAAGTTGGAGCGTGGAAAAGTAGATTTCAACCTTTGGGTGGAAAAGGATGCTGCTCAGGCGGTACCCGTTGTCAATGCCGAAGTTGTTGCGCACTACTTGGAGCAAATCCGTGCCATAAGCGATGCTCAGTGCATACCCAGTCCGTCGGGTCAGCAAATATGGGACGTGCTCGTGCGTCTGCCGGAAATCACGTCGTCGGTATCAGTCGAAGAACTCACCGATGAAGAGTGGGCCGTAGCTTTGGGCGTAGTGGAACAGGCTGTGAGCAATTTGGTAGACTTCCGCATACAGGAAGGCGAGGCACTTTGTCGGAAATTCAACGAAAAGGTGGACAACATAGAGCAGTTGCTCTCGCAGATAGAGCCTTTTGAAACGTCGCGCGTGGAAAAGATCCGACAGCGTCTTGAAGACCGCTTGGCAGAACTTCGCGGCGTGGACTACGACAAGAACCGCCTTGAGCAGGAACTCATCTATTATATAGAGAAACTTGATATTAGCGAGGAAAAACAGCGCTTGACAAATCATCTCAAGTACTTCCGCGAAACTTTGCAGAATGGCCATGGCCAAGGAAAGAAATTGGGCTTCATCGCACAAGAAATGGGCCGCGAAATCAACACTACGGGTTCAAAGAGCAACCAAGCCGAGATGCAAAACATTGTAGTGAAGATGAAAGACGAACTTGAGCAGATAAAGGAACAGGTGCTTAATGCGCTTTAAGTTGCAACGCATCCTGTCTTGATAAGAACGGAATAAAACGGAATAAGAACGTACTGCGTGCCGATTGTGAACGTCTCATTTGGCATGACTAATTATCTACGTGCTATGAAAGTGGTTATATTTTCCGCGCCGAGCGGAAGTGGTAAAAGCACCATCATCAATTATTTAATGCAGCAAGGACTTAATCTTCATTTCTCGGTGTCTGCAACGAGCCGTCCGCCACGGGGCGCGGAGCAGAACGGAGTGGAGTATTATTTCCTCAGTCCTGAGGAATTCAAGCAGCATATTGATGCCGGCGATTTCCTTGAATATGAAGAGGTCTATGCTGGGCGTTTCTACGGGACGCTCAAGGCGCAAGTGGACAAGCAACTTGCCGATGGACAGAACGTGGTTTGCGATGTCGACGTATTGGGATCGCAAAACATCAAGAAGGCTTATGGCAATCAGGCTTTGAGCGTTTTTATTCAGCCTCCTTCGATAGAAGCGCTACGTGCTCGATTAGAAGGACGCGGCACGGACTCTGCAGAAGTCATTGCCGACCGTTTGGCGCGAGCTGAGTTTGAATTGACATTTGCTGCGAAGGCCGACGTGGTCATTGTGAACGACGAGCTGGAACGTGCCGAAGCCGAGGCTTTGGAAGCTGTGCGCAAATTCCTTGAAGCATGATTCGCACAGCCATCTTCGGCGGATCGTTCAATCCGATACATGTGGGTCATCTCCAATTGGCTCGCGAGGTTGTGAAGCAGCATTTGGCAGATGAGGTATGGCTGATGGTTTCGCCGCAGAATCCGCTGAAGCAAAACAGCGCGTTGCTTGATGAAGAGGCACGCTATCAGTTGGCTGCGTTGGCCGTGGAAGGCGAAAAGGGAATAAAGGCTTCGCGCTTTGAGTTTGACTTGCCGCGTCCTTCCTATACGTTCCGTACATTGGAATGCCTTTGCGAGACCTATCCAGAGCGTGAGTTTTCGCTTTTGATAGGTGGTGACAATTGGGCGCTCTTTGATCGTTGGGCTCACCACGAGGAAATTCTCGCTCGGTATCCGATAATTGTTTATCCCCGCGAAGACAGTCCACTTTTTGCCGAATCTCTTCCCAAAAGCGTGTCGGTGCTTCGTGCTCCGCTATGGCCTGTGAGTTCTACGGAGATACGAAGACGGATTGGTGAGGGTGAAGATTGCTCTTCGCTCCTACCGCCTCGTGTTGAAGAGGCTATAAAGCGATTGGGCTACTACAAGTAGATTGAACGTTGTTCGGCAAAAGCCGTTGACCGCCTTATGTGATGATAAAAAGACGGCATCCTCTTTCTACGCTGAAGTTTGGCGTAGCAAGAGGATGCCGTCTTTTTGTTTGTGGGAAGTGGAAGATGAAAATGCGATGCATCTCTGTGTCGGTTCCCTTTGTTCAGAAGCTCACGTTGAGGCCGAGGCTTAAAAGTTCGTTGAACTGAATGTAGGATTCTCCCTCTTTTCGTGTTCGGCTGTCGTCGAAACGGGGATAGAGGAATAGGCGTGTGGAGAGGTACTTGTTGATGGTGAGGTTGAAGGTGTTTTCCCATTCAATTTGCACCTTGCTATAGTCCGTAAAGTAGTATATGCGTCCTTGCCAAGTGATTGGTTTTGCTATGGTCCACTTGTAATTTACGGTGATGTTAGAACCTCGTTCCCACTTCGTGTGGTGGCCTTCGGTCAGTCCGAAAGAAGTTTCGAGTGAGGGACGGCCCACGTATTTCAGTTTTAGAGCAAGGGGGGAGATGGTGGCTGATACGTTGAATTTCTTTTTACTCAGCTGATAGTCCATACCGATGGAGAGCAACGACTCGAAGGGTGACATGAAGTCGGAGTAAATCTTTTTGTCGTTGGCCTTGTATCCTCTGTAGAACTGCGTCCAGCTTTGGAGCATGAGGGTGTAGTACCAGTTTTTCAAGGCTCGCAGTCCGAATTTGTTGGTGAGACGAATCAAGTCGGAGTTTGTTTTGTATTTGTGCTCCTTGTCGTCGTGTGAGGTTTGGAAGCCAAGTCGCATTTCCAACTTGTTGTCGAAGGCGACTTTGCTTTGGTTGTTGAAATTTGCCTCAATAGTCGTGGTTGCCAAGAGCGCATTGTGGCTTTCTCCACCTTTGTACCAGTTGTCGGAAATGTAGTTCTGTGTGAACTGTAGGGAAAAGTTCGTCTTAATGGTCCAAAAATTGGGACGGCGTATGATGAGCGGTATGTCATCGCCTGTGGAGAAGATATCTCCTTGCGGGGCGGGTGGCTCTTTTCCGTAAGTCTCGGTCAGACTTACTTCGGGCTTGGGGATGGGTTTGTCGCGCACGTCAATGGGTAGGGTACCGCGTTTTTCTTCTTCGTTGTGTATGAACCAAGGCGTCTGGGCATAGGTCTGTACGAGCACGCTGTCCGTCAAGGCAAGCACATCGTGGATGTGTTGTGAGGAACTGAGTATGGGCGTTTGCTGCGTTGTGGTTTCGCTACTTGTCCCGATGGCACGTCCAAGGGTCGAAGACGAAAGTGTGACGGGCGAAAACAATAGCGCATAGTATGGATTGCTGAGCGTGTCGGCAGCTTCGTACTTCCAGGAAGCGTAGTGGCTGATGAGCGAGTCGAGCTTGGCCGAATATTTGTGTGCAAATGCGTTGTGTTTGCTTTTGGCTTGCTGCTGGGCGCGCGTTCCTTGTGAATGGACCTGTGCTGAGGCTTGCATAGTGGCAAGTCCCAGGAGAAAGGCTGCAAGTATGTGTTTTGAACCGGTCATTTCGGGCAAGTTTGTAGGTTTCACAATGAAGGAAAAAGCAGAAATCTTGGGGGCATTGTCCTTGCGCTGATACTGAGGAGGGGTAGTTTGTCAGCGCACTACCGACTGCATGGCATGGAGAATGTCTTCGACAACCTTTTCCGACGTTTCCAAGGTGGCATATTCGTCGGCGCCTTTCGTTCCCATATTTACGTTGTTGCGCACAAAGTGCATGTGGCTTTTGTAAGGCGCGCGCGCTGAGGCATGAAGTTCGTTGGCTCCCGTTTCGCGTAGCAACTGCGCTGCATTTGCTGCATTTACACCACACCCCGGCATGATGGAAAGCCCCTGTGGCGCTTCCTTTACCAAAGTTGCCAACAAGCTGATGCCTTCTACGGCCGAGGCGGCTTGTCCTGAGGTGAGGATGCGGTTTGCTCCGGCATCGGCAATCTGCTTCATGGCACGCATGGCATCGGCACAAAGGTCGAAGGCGCGGTGAAACGTCACGTTGCGACCTGCCGCGTGGCTTACGCAAGCTTTGAGGAAGGAAATGTCCACTTCCCCGTCGTTAGTGAGCGCGCCAACTACCACTCCGTCTGCACCCGCACCGATGGCGGCGTCGATGTCGTCGAGAATGATGCGTTTCTCCGTGTCGGCGTAGAGGAAGTCGCCGCCGCGTGGACGGATAAGCACGTGGTGCACTACGTTGGGCAGTGCGCATGCCGAACGTATCAGTCCGAGAGAGGGCGTGATGCCACCTTCGGCAAGTCCGCTGCATAGTTCAATGCGCGTGGCGCCAGCTTTGCTTGCAGTGAGTGCACTCAGGTAGCTGCCGCAACAGATTTCGAGATTCATGTTTACGTGGGTCTTTTCAGAGAAATGGGCCATGCAGAGCGTGCCGTTGTGGAACGATGGGCCTAGTTAGGCACGAAGATAGTAACAAATGTTGGTGTGCCGGACATAGAGTGGACTATTTTTTATAAATTTGCGCCAATGGATTGCTCGTTCCTTCTTGTTCTTTGTTGCCTTTATAGGCTTTTGGGGAACGGGCATGAAAGTTGATAACGATAGAATAATGCCTTAAGAGAAAAGGCAAACGCAACCATTTGTTATAATGAAAAAATATGCATTAGACCTCTCCGTGCGCCAGGTTGAGACACCGCGCGAGGGGTATGTATTGCTCAAACTTGGCATTGACGGGCAGCCGCTTCCCGAAGTGCGTCCTGGCCAGTTTGTAGAAGTTCTCGTCAAAGATTCCCCTACCACTTTTCTACGTCGTCCTATCTCCATCAATTTTGTGGATGAGGAACGCGGCGAGCTTTGGCTTCTTGTCCATGTTGTAGGCGACGGCACACGTTCAATGAGCCAGCTCGCTGTTGGCGACAAACTCAACTGCGTGTTCCCCTTGGGCAACGGCTTCACAGTTCCAGAGGGCGCAGGAAAACGCGTGCTTCTCGTTGGTGGTGGCGTGGGTACTGCTCCGCTTCTTCAGTTCGGCAAGGTGCTTAAGAACTGTGGTCACGAACCTGTGTTCCTCCTTGGCGGACGCAGCGCAGGCGACCTTATGCAGCTCGACCTCTTCCGTCAGTATGGCGAGGTTCATGTCACGACTGAGGACGGAACCGACGGCGAACGGGGCTTTGTCACGAACCACAGCGTGCTCGACAGTGAACGCTTCGACCAGATTTCCACTTGCGGACCTAAGCCAATGATGGTTGCCGTGGCGCGTTGGGCTAGTGCTCACGACGTAGAGTGCGAGGCGTCGCTTGAGAACCTCATGGCCTGCGGCCTTGGTGCTTGTCTGTGCTGTGTGGAGAAGAAAGCCGACGGACACAACGTGTGCGTCTGCAAGGAAGGACCAGTGTTTAACGTAAAAGAATTGTCATGGCTCAGTTAAGTGTGAACGTAGGAGGCTTGTCGCTCAAGAACCCCGTGATGACAGCCTCGGGAACATTCGGTTACGGCATTGAGTTTGCCGATTTCGTAGACCTCAACCGCTTGGGCGGTTTCATTGTAAAGGGAACCACGCTTCTTCCTCGCGATGGCAACGACTATCCCCGCATGGCCGAAACCGCTTCCGGCATGCTCAACTGCGTGGGTCTGCAGAACAAGGGCGTAGAATACTTTTGTGAGAAAATCTACCCGCAGATAAAGGACTACCACACCAATGTGCTCGTTAACGTAAGCGGCAATTCGCCTGAAGACTACGCTGCCTGTGCCGCTCGCATTGGCGAACTAGAAGGCATCCCCGGCATAGAACTCAATATCTCGTGTCCCAACGTGAAGAGCGGCGGTATGGCTTTCGGTGTGACGTGCGAAGGAGCCGCTTCTGTGGTAAAAGCCGTGCGTAAAGCCTATGGAAAGACGCTCATCGTGAAGCTTTCGCCCAACGTCACCGACATAGCCGAGATAGCCCGTGCCGTAGAGGCAGAAGGAGCCGACAGCGTCTCGCTCATCAATACGCTGATGGGCATGAGCATCGACGTGGAGCGCCGTTGTTCCCGCCTGAGCATCGGAACCGGCGGCTTGAGTGGTCCTTGCGTGAAGCCTGTGGCCTTGCGTATGGTATGGCAAGTGGCACGTGCGGTGAAGATTCCCGTTGTGGGCCTTGGTGGCATCATGAATGCCACGGACGCCATAGAGTTTCTCATGGCAGGTGCTACAGCCATAGAGGTGGGCACTGCCAACTTTATTGATCCTGCTGCTACAGAAAAGATTGTGGACGGCATTGATGCTTGGCTTGACAGTCACGGCGTGAAGGATGTGAAGGACATCATCGGTTGTCTTTAATCCAAGATATACATTATATAATAAGGAGTGCGGACTTCCCTCAGCGAAAGTCCGCACTCCTTATTATATAATGTATGTTTGTCGCTTAGAAAAGCGGATGGCCTACGCAGCCGCTAGGGGCTTGGATGTGGAGCAAGGCGGCTATGGTTGGTGCAATGTCGGTCATGAACACTTCGCGCGTTGAGGCTCCGTGGCTGATGCCCCATCCGGCAAAGACGAGGGGAATGTGTGTGTCGTAGGGGTTCCATGCTCCGTGGTCGGTGCCTTTCGGTTCGTGGGGATAGTAGCCCGGTTTCAGTACAATTTGTACATCGCCGCTTCGCTCGCGGTTGTATCCGTTTACGATGCGTTCTTTCACATCGTGTGGAATGGTTGCCGTTTCAACCTGTGTCATGTCTGCGGCATAGAGCACGGCCGTGTCTTGCTGAAGACGTTCTGCTACGATGGACTTGATGCGCGAAAAGTTGAGATGGCTTTCGCTGATGGTCTTGCGGTCGAAAAACACTTGGTTGTTCATTACGTGTGTAACGAGTCGCGTGGCGGTGTGGAGAGAGTCGGCGAGCGTTTGGTTGAGATAGTCGCGTGCGGCTGTTTCGCTCCAACTTCCGGAGGGGATGTCGCGGTCTGAAAGGTAGAGCGCGTTGTTCATCGCTCCGTGGTCGGCGGTGAGGAATATGAGGTAGTTGTCGCGTCCCACTTTCTCGTCGAGAAACGTGAGGAACGAGGCGATGTCGCGGTCGAGGCGTAGGTAAGTGTCCTCCGTTTCTACGGCATTGATGCCCACTTGGTGGCCAATGTAGTCGGTGCTTGAGCAACTCACGGCGAGAAGGTCCGTTGTGTCGTCCGCCCCGAGGTTTTCGCCTTCGACGGCGGCCTTTGCTATGTCAAGCGTGAGCGTGTTTCCGAACGGGGTGTTGCGGATGATGTTGTAACCATATTTCTTGTAGAGCGCAGGAAGGTCGAGCGGCAACGTGGCTTTCACTCCGGGTTTTATGCCGTTCTCGTAGGGCGTGTCGTCGGCGGTGCTTTGCGTGTAGGTCTTTGCGTCGTAGAGTGTGGACCAAGGCGTGGAGAGATATTTCAGCGGCAGTTTGCGGTCGTTGAACTTCTTGACCCATTGTGGAAGCGCATTGCAGTAATAGGAACTGGAAATGAAGCCACCCGTTTCGTCGTCGAACCAGTACGCTCCGTTGGGGTGATGTCCGGCTGGCAGTATGGAGGAACGGTCCTTAAGCGCTACGCCGACCACCTTGGCTCTATCGTTTGTGGCCATGCGCAGTTCGTCGCCAAGCGTGGTGACCCAGAGATTTCGGGGTGACATGAGTCCGGCTTTGCTCGACGTGCCGACGGGGCTGACCGTGGCATCGTCGGTACAGTAGACTTTCTTGCCGTTTTTGACAAAGTTGTTTCCGGCTATGCCGTGTATGCTCGGCACGCTCCCCGTGTAGATGCACGTATGGCCGATGGCAGTGACGGAGGGGACGTAGGGAATGCGTGTGTTCTCAAAGCTGTAGCCTTCGGTGAGCAGACGCTTGAAGCCGCCTTCGCCGTAGCGTGGCAGGTAGCGGTAGAGGTAGTCCCACCGCATTTGGTCCACGACGAGTCCCACAACGAGGCGAGGTCGTGCCACTTGGGCAAATGTCACTTTCGCATAGGTTGAAAGGGCGAGTGTGCAGAGGATGAAAAGTTTCAAACGGATTTTCATATGTTTCGTTCGTTAAGTGTTGGATTGCGGATGTCTATTGCAGGCCGACCACTGTGGCGTGTCGGTTTGGGAAAGCAAAGATAGGGTAGGGATGTTTCAAAAGAATGAAGGCGGACAAAGCTTTGTGGGCAATGTCCGCCTTGCGGTATTTTTTGTTTGCCGAGCTATGTGCTTGACCCCTCGCTTTGCTATGCTTCTTCCGTGGGTTGCTCTTTGCTCTTCTCGTAGGCTTCCACCTGCTGGCGGTTTCGGCTGATGCTGACGAGATATACGCCGCCGAAGATGAGGAGCACAGCCACGCACTTGAGTGGCGTGATGTGGTCCATGCCTAAGCAGATGGTGACGATGCACGCCACGACAGGCTGCACATAGTTGTACATACCAGCCACGGTGGGGCGGAGGTTCTTCTGACCCACTACGATGAACATGTAGCTGACGAACGTGGCAATGCATACGATGAAGGCGATGCTCGCCCAGGTCTCGGCGCTGAGGGCCTCCCACTGTGTGGTGGCGAGTCCGTGATAGGAGAAGGGGAGCGTGCAGACGAAGGCGTAGGTGAACATCCACTTCATGATGGTCACGAGCGAATAGCGTTCGGCAAAGTGCTTGAAGAACACGAGGTAGCTGGCGTAACTCAGTTGGGCGAAGAGCACGAGCAAGTCGCCGCAGATGGAGCGTGCCGACGGTCCTGCCGAGCTGCCTCCGCTAAAGTTTGCTCCTGCCATGATGAGGAGTAGTGCGCCGAGCGCACCGGACGCAATGCCGAGCACTTTCTTCCCCGTGATGGGCTCTTTCAGATAAAAAGCGGCGAGCACCATGGCCCAAAGCGGCATGCTCGTGGTGATGATGGAGGCGTCGGCGGGCGAGGAGAGCGACACGCCGAAGATGAAGCTGCCTTGGTTGAGCACGATGGCGAGGAGCGATGCTACGAAAAGTCGGGCGAGGTCGCGGTGTGGCACGTGTTCGGGTTTTTGGAGAAAGGAAACGAGCCAAAAGAGAACCATAGCGCCGAAGAGGCGCAAGTCGGTAAGAACGATGGGAGTGATGAGTCCTGTGCCCATCACGATTTTAGCCAACGGCGACATGAGTCCCCACGACGCGTTGGCGGTGAGCATGGCGGCGTGGCCTTTGGCTTGGTTGGGTATTTTCATTGGGTGGTCTGTTTAGTCGTGTGGAAAGTAAGTATGTGTATGGTGCAAAAAGAAAACCGCCCGAAACGTTGTCGCTTCGGGCGGCTATGCTTAAAACGTGTGGGCTACGCAGTCCTGCAAGGCTTTGTGTGTGGCTTCCGTGGCTGGTACGAGAGGAAGGCGAAGCACGTCTTCTGCTTTTCCCGTGATGCCAAGTAAGGCTTTTATGCCTGCGGGATTTCCGTCGGCAGAGAGCAGTTTGTAGAGTTGGCTGAACTTGCGGTGCATGCGCAGCGACGTATTGTAGTCGTGGTGGAGCGCAGCGTGAACCATATCGCCAAACTCTTTCGGATAGGCGTTGCCCACTACGGAGATAACCCCTGTGGCGCCAATGGTGAGGAGTTCGAAGGTGATGGCGTCGTCGCCGCTGAGCACTTCGAAACCTTCGGGTGCGCCTTCGATGATTTCTTCAATCTGCGTGATGCGGCCGGAGGCTTCCTTGATGGCTACGACGTTGGGGCATGCTTGGGCAATGCGCAGCGTGGTGGCGGCTTCGAGGTTCACGCCCGTGCGGCCGGGCACATTGTAGAGCACTACGGGCACCGGACTACCTTCAGCCACGGCCTTGAAATGCTGGAAGAGTCCTTCTTGGGAGGGCTTGTTGTAATAGGGACAAACGATGAGCACGCCGCTGAACACCTTTGGGTCAACGTCCTTAAGTCCGTCAATGACAGCCTGCGTGTTGTTGCCGCCGGCACCCAGCAAGAGGGGTACGCGTCCGTTGTTTTTGCGTACGACGGTCTCAATGACGGCTGTGCGTTCGCTTTCGTTGAGGCAGGGTGTCTCGGCTGTCGTACCGAGTACGCATAAAAAGTCAATGCCTTTTGCTATTTGTTCTTCAACGAGGCGCTCGAGCGCTTCAAAATCTATGCTCCCGTCTTTGTGGAAGGGGGTGACGAGAGCTATGCCTAAACCTTGGAATGGGTTGGTGCGTTTCATGTTTTGGGTGAATTGTTGTGAATGCAAAGTTACGTAATAATTGTGGGAACACATTGTACTCGTTGCGTTTTTCCGTGTAGCAAGAAAGGCGTTTTGCGCAATTTTTGGAGGTTGACGACGCGTGGAGTCGTTCGTGAGTGTTATAACGCGGTGTTTTGAATGGAGAAAAACGCGAATCAGCGCCGATTTTAACACTGAGAATCGCGTAGAATTTTTCGGCGGACGTTTGCTCGGAAATACGCCCACCATGAAGTGCATAAACGTGATGTTTTATTCCTTGTTTATGCAGTGTTGTGCATAAAATTGCGCATACGAGTGAATAAAAGTGTCCGTCGTCCGAAAAATGGGCTCTTTCCTGATGAAAAAGACAAGGCTTCGAGTAAAAATTCCAAGGCAGCAAATTCAAATTTGCTGCCTTGGAATTTAAATTTGCTGCCTTGGAGTGAAACCAGAGTGCTTGTAAATCGCAAAAAAAGCGTTTTTCGTTTCTATTTCGAGCCGTTTCGGCGCACCGAAGAATGTTCTGTTTTTAATGATAGTGAATAAAATCAAACGGCCTCATCATTCCTCTTCTTCCTCAATGTGACGCTGTTGGAAAACGCTTTCGACAAAACCGTGTCCAACACCTATGGCCACATCTTCGTCAGGGCCTTTTTCTGAGAAGCTTATCACGCATTCATATAAAATTGCTAAATTTGCAGACATCAAACAAACCGAAACAAACAAACATGAACGTTTTAGACCTTAGCGAACAAGAAATACAGCGCCGCAACTCCCTTCAGGAATTGCGCAATATGGGCATTGAACCCTATCCTGCCGCAGAATATCCCGTCGACGCATACAGCGAAGAAATTAAGGAGTCATTCACAGAAGAAGCTCCTCAGCGTGAAGTCTGCATTGCCGGTCGTCTCATGGGACGCCGTGTGATGGGTAAGGCCAGTTTTGCCGAAATCATGGACTCCAAAGGTCGCATTCAGGTCTATGTGACTCGCGACGACATCTGTCCTGAAGACGACAAGACCCTCTACAACACATTCTTCAAGAAACTTCTTGATCTCGGCGACTTCGTAGGCGTAAAAGGTTTCGTGTTCCGCACGCAGACCGGTGAGATATCCGTTCATGCGCGCGAACTCGTGCTTCTCTCCAAGAGCCTTAAGCCGCTCCCCGTGGTGAAGGAAAAGGACGGCGTCACCTACGATGCCTTTAACGATCCCGAACTTCGCTACCGTCAGCGTTATGTCGACCTCCTCGTTAACCCCGGTGTGAAGGACATCTTCCTCAAGCGTACAAAGGTCATCAAGACCATGCGCGAGTATTTCGACGAAGCAGGTTACACGGAAGTAGAAACCCCAATTCTTCAGCCCATTCCCGGCGGTGCCAGCGCACGTCCGTTCATCACCCACCACAACTCGCTCGACGTGGACCTCTATCTCCGCATCGCCACCGAACTCTATCTTAAGCGTCTCATTGTGGGCGGTTTTGAAGGCGTATACGAAATAGGCAAGAACTTCCGCAACGAGGGTATGGACCGCAACCACAACCCCGAGTTCACCTGCATGGAACTTTACGTGCAGTACAAGGATTACAACTGGATGATGTCGTTCACCGAACGCCTGCTCGAGCGCATCTGCGTGGCCGTGAACGGTTCAACAGACAGCGTGGTAGACGGAAAAACCATCAGTTTCAAGGCACCTTTCCGCCGTTTGCCCATCCTTGAAGCCATTAAGGAAAAGACCGGCTACGACCTCAACGGCAAAAGCGAGGACGAAATACGCGCCATCTGCAAGGCCCTCAACATGGAGATTGACGACACCATGGGTAAGGGCAAGCTCATCGATGAAATCTTCGGCGAGTTCTGCGAAGGCACCTACATCCAGCCTACCTTCATTACGGACTATCCCGTAGAAATGTCTCCCCTCACCAAGAAGCACCGTTCCAATCCCGCCCTTACCGAACGCTTTGAGCTTATGGTCAACGGAAAGGAACTTGCCAACGCCTACTCCGAGCTCAACGACCCCATCGATCAGGAAGAACGCTTCCAGGATCAGCTCCGTCTCTCTGAGAAGGGCGACGACGAAGCCATGTTCATCGACCAGGACTTCCTCCGTGCACTCCAGTACGGCATGCCTCCCACCTCCGGCATCGGCATCGGCATAGACCGCCTTGTGATGCTCATGACCGGACAGACGCAAATTCAGGAAGTACTCTTCTTCCCCCAGATGCGCCCCGAAAAGAAAGCACCACGCGACGCTGCAGCAAAATATGTGGAAGCCGGCATTGCCGAAGAACTCGTGCCCATTCTGCAGAAAGTTGGTTACTACCTCGTGAGCGACCTCAAGGACGTAAAAGCCCAGAAGATACAACAGCAGATTGGCGAAGTAATCAAAAAGTTCAAGCTGGAAGTGGAAAAACCCAGCGTGGCCGACATAGAAGGTTGGAACGTGTAATGCGTTTCTCCCTTCGTCAACGAAAAGCAACCGCTGCGGAAATGCCTTGGATGTGTTTCCGGTGTTTTCGCAGCGGAAAGCGTTTTTCAGCCGATGCTTTTCTTTGAGACAATGAACATTTAAGGAGTTCGCCAAGTGCGCCCCTAACCAAACGTCATTCGTTATGGACTCATTACAAGCCGGCACCATCGAGCTCAATAACCTCTTCCCAAGCGACAAGGCAAACGCCGAAACCTTGGGACAAATAGCCGTGCTGGGCAGTGGCAGTTGGGCCACAGCCATTGCCAAGATGCTACTTGAAAAAGTACCGCATCTGCATTGGTATATGCGTAAGCAGGAAACGATAGACGACTTCATACGCATGGAGCACAATCCGTCGTACTTGACCAGCGTTCATTTCGACCCGCAGCGCATCACATTCACTGCCGACATTAACGAAGTGGTACGTCAGTGCCGCACGCTCGTCTTTGTCACGCCGTCGCCCTATTTGAAAAACCATCTCAAGAAACTCAAATGCCGGCTCAGCGACAAAATCATCGTGACCGCCATAAAGGGCATCGTACCCGACGAGAATCTTGTATGCTCCGAGTTTTTCCGTCAAGTATATAATGTGCCCGACGAAAACCTCGCCGTGCTCGGTGGACCGAGCCATGCCGAAGAAGTGGCTCTCGGCCGTTTGACCTACCTCACCGTAGGATGCTCCGACCAGGTCAAGGCCCGCGCATTGGCGGAGACCATCGCGTCGAGCTACGTCAAGACCAAAACGTCGTACGACGTCATTGGCATCGAATACGCTTCCGTGCTCAAGAACGTCTATGCCATAGCCGCCGGCATATGTAACGGACTCAAGTATGGCGATAACTTTCAGAGCGTGCTCATGTCGAACGCCGTGCAGGAGATGAACCGTTTTCTTCGCGCCGTATATCCCATTGACCGACAGATATACGACTCCGTCTATCTTGGTGACCTCCTCGTTACGGGCTATTCCAATTTCTCCCGAAACCGTGTGTTCGGCACCATGATAGGAAAAGGCTACAGCGTGAAGTCTGCCCAGATAGAAATGGAGATGATTGCTGAAGGCTACTACGGAACAAAGTGCATGAAGAGCATAAACCGTCACTACCACGTGAACATGCCCATTCTCGATGCCGTCTACAACATTCTATACGAACGCATTTCGCCCACTATAGAAATCAAACTCCTGACCGACTCATTCCGATAGTGTCGGCAAAGTATACTTAAAGCAAAGCGGAACCAAGGATTTGTCACCCAAAACACAAAGGCAAATTCTTGGTTCCGCTTTCGTTTGGCCTTATAACAGCTCTTTTTGTCCCTTTCAGCGCATGGCATTCTGCATTATTCGCTATTTTTGCATATAAAACGCTCTTTGCGCAAGAGCGTCAGGCCGTGCACTAACGCTATGGCCGCCGGCAATCCACAGTTACTCCAAGTAAATCTTCATGTGCCATGCCACAACTCCTCAAAGCACTCATAGTCCTCGTCCTTTCGTTGCTGCCACTTCAAGCGGCAGCGCAAAGTGCTGCATATAAGAACTACATAGACCGCTATTCATCCATGGCCGTGGAACAGATGCACCGCTACGGCATACCCGCCAGCATCACCCTCGCCCAAGGATTGCTCGAAAGCGCGGCGGGCACAAGCACCTTGGCCCGTAAAGCCAACAACCATTTCGGCATCAAGTGCGGCGGACGGTGGAACGGCCCTTACATTCTGCGCGACGACGACGCCCCGAACGACAAGTTCCGTGTGTACAAATCCGTGCAGGAGAGCTATGAAGACCATTCGCGCTTCTTGCGAAACGGTCAGCGCTATGCTTTCCTCTTCTCCTATAAACTCACCGACTACAAGAATTGGGCACATGGCTTGAAGAAAGCTGGCTATGCCACCAATCCCCGTTACGCGCAGATGATTATAGACTGCATTGAGCGCAACGAACTTTGGCGTTTCGACAGCGACAAACGACTCTCACACCATGAACGTCACGAGGAAGAGCGCAAGCAGAAGATTGAACAGCGTTCCGATTACGCTTACCCCATACACCGATGCAACGGCCAGTTCTACGTCATAGCCCGAAAGGGCGACACCTACGCCTCCATAGCGAAGGCACTCAAGAGCCGCGAGGGCAAGTTGCGCAAATACAACGACGTAGACCACTCCTACAAACTAAAGGAAGGCGACATCGTATACCTCGGCAAAAAAGCCAAAAAGGCCGACAAGGGATTGCGCACCAAGTACCACACCATAGAAGCCGGAGAGTCGCTCTACACCATCTCCCAACGTTTCGGCGTGCGCCTTTCTTCGCTCTGCAAAATGAATCCCGTCACTCCTACGTTCCACTTCAGCGTAGGCGACAGCGTGAGAATCCGTTGATCACTCCTTTCCAAACATCACGAAAACGTAACCACACAATATGACTTTCGACTCTAACCAGCCCACAGCGTTCTCCTTCGAAGTGCTTCCCCCGCTCCGAGGAAAAAGCATAGAGAGCGTGTATCGCACCATAGACCGGCTCATGCCGTTCAACCCCGCTTATATCAATATCACCACACATCGCAACGAGAACGTCTACTGCGAACTCCCCGACGGGCGCTACGAGCGCATGAGTGTGCGCAGCCGTCCTGGCACAGTGGCCATTGCCGCCGCCTTGAAGGGACGCTACGGCATTCCCGCTGTGCCCCACATCATTTGTAGCGGTTTTAACCGAACGGAAATAGAAAACGAACTCTTTGACCTCTCTTTCCTTGGCATCAACGACTTGCTCGTGCTCCGCGGCGACCGTGCACGCGACGAGAACCGCTTTGTTCCTACACCCGGTGGCTATTCACATGCCGCAGAACTCTGTCTGCAAGTCAACGACTTCAACGAAGGGCTACTCATTGACGGAACACATCGCGACAAACCCGAAGTGCCATTTACTTACGGCGTGGCAGGTTACCCCGAAAAGCACGACGAGGCCATGAACCTCGAAACGGATATCCTTCACCTCAAGGAAAAAGTTGACGCTGGGGCAAAGTACGTCGTCACGCAGATGTTCTTCGACAACGCGAAGTATTTCGAATTCGTTGAGCGCATTCGTAAAGCCGGCATCAACGTGCCCGTTGTACCCGGCATCAAACCCCTTACCACGTTGAACCACTGCACCATGCTTCCCAAGACCTTCCATGTGGACTTCCCGCAGGAACTGGCCACGGAATTCGTCAAATGTCGCAACAACGACGACGTCAAGGCGCTCGGCGTGGAGTGGGGCATACACCAGGCGCGCGAACTGAAAGAAGCTCACGTACCCAGCATTCATTTCTACTCTATGAATGCCGCCGAAAGCATAGAAAAGATAGCAAAGGCCGTCTATTGACGCCTACTTACTCCATCTTTGGAAAAATAGCCGGTGATTCGTTACGCCTGGCTACTCTACACAAAACAACAGTCCGCAATTTGCACACACCATCCGCAATGCCGCAACACGACTTAGCATATTTCCGAAATCTACTCTCGCAGCGTATACTCATCCTCGACGGTGCCATGGGTACCATGATTCAGCGTTACCATCTCGGCGAGGACGACTTCCGTGGAGAAATCTTCAAGGACAGTCCCGTAAAGCTTCTCGGAAACAACGACCTCATCGCCCTGACGCGCCCCGACGTGCTCCATGACATACACCGCGCTTATCTCGAAGCAGGAGCAGACATCATTGAAAGCAACACCTTCAATGCCCAGCGTATATCTCAAGCCGACTACCACACCGAAGCTTACGTGGAGCAGATGAACGCAGCGGCCATGCGCATAGCCCGTGAAGAGGCCGACCGCATGACGGCCATCACCCCCGACAAACCACGTTTCGTAGCCGCTTCCATAGGTCCGACAAACAAAACGCTTTCCATGTCGCCCGACGTGGAGAATCCCGCATACCGCGCTGTCACCTTCGACGAAATGTACGAGGCCTACGCCGAACAGATGGAAGTACTCTCGCGCGAAGGTGCCGATTTGTTCCTTCTCGAAACGATCTTCGACACACTCAATGTGAAAGCCGCGCTACGTGCCGCCGCCGACGTCAGCGAACGTCAAGGACGTGTAGTGCCGATAATGCTCAGTGTGACAATTGCTGATGCGAGCGGCCGCATGCTCTCAGGTCAGACGCTCGAAGCATTCCTCGCTTCCGTGGCGCACGACCCGCACATTCTCTCCGTGGGCTTGAACTGTTCGTTCGGTGCCGAAGACATGCGCCCGTACGTACGGTTGTTGGCAGAGAAGTCGCCACTCTTTGTAAGTTCCCACCCCAATGCGGGCTTGCCCGACGAAGAAGGTTGCTATACCGAGACTCCCGAAATGATGGCGCGCGCACTCTCAACCTTTGTCGACGATGGAAGCGTGAACATCCTTGGTGGCTGCTGCGGTTCGACGCCCGACCACATCCGCGCCATAGCCCAAATGGCACAAGGACGCGCACCACGACGCTCCAACGCCAATGTCCGCCCCGATTGGCTGGCAGGCTTGGAGGGTTTCACGCCCATGGCGGGAACTTTCATGAACGTGGGTGAGCGTTGCAACGTGGCAGGTAGCCGCAAGTTCCTACGCCTCATCAGCGAAAAGCAATATGACGAAGCGCTCGGCATAGCCCGTAAACAGGTGCGCGATGGAGCTACTCTCCTCGACGTCAATATGGACGACGGCATGCTCGATGCACGCGAGGAAATGTGTCATTTCCTCAATCTCATGGCTTCCGATCCCGAAGTGGCACGCATCCCGTGGATGATAGACTCTTCGCGCTTTGAAGTGGTTGAGGCTGCACTCAAGTGCGTACAGGGAAAATGTGTGGTCAACTCCATCTCACTCAAAGAAGGAGAGGAAAAGTTCCTCAACCATGCGCGCACCATAGCCAAATATGGGGCGGCTATGGTTGTAATGGCTTTCGACGAAGAAGGACAGGCCACCACCTACGAGCGAAAAATAGAAGTGTGTGCGCGTGCCTATAAGCTGCTCACAGAGCAAGCCGGCATAGCCGCGCGCGACATCATATTCGATCCCAATGTGCTTACCGTAGCAACTGGTATGAAGGAGCACGACCGTTACGGCCTTGACTTCATACGAGCCACGGGGTGGATACACCAAAATCTGCCAGAAGCACACGTGAGCGGAGGCGTCAGCAATCTCTCGTTTGCCTTCCGCGGAAATAATTACCTACGCGAAGCTATGCATGCCGTGTTCCTCTTCCACGGTACGAAGCAAGGTATGGACATGGGCATAGTGAACCCAGCGTCAAAAGTAATGTTTCAAGACATTCCCGCTGATTTGCTGGAACTTATAGAAGACGTGGTGCTCTGTCGACGCGACGACGCAGCTGATCGACTCATAGAACGTGCCCAAAAACTCCTTGAAGAAAAAAGTAACGCACCTAAGCAGGAAACACCCAAGGTGGACCGCACCACCATCTCCCTTGAAGAGCGCCTCATGTCCGCTCTCCGTACGGGCGACGACGAATTTCTCGACGCCGATCTCCATGAAGCGCTCGCCTCGGGTATGGCGCCAGGTGCCATCATTGAAGGTCCGCTCATGAGCGGCATGCAACGTGTGGGCGACCTCTTTGGCGAGGGAAAGATGTTCCTTCCCCAAGTGGTCAAGTCGGCACGTACCATGAAGAAGGCCGTAAGCATTCTTCAACCTTATCTTGAACAAGCCAAACAGGCCTCGGCAAAAAGCAATGGACGCTATCTCGTGGCCACAGTAAAGGGCGATGTACACGACATCGGTAAGAACATCGTGGCCGTCGTACTAGGTTGCAACAACTTTCACGTCATTGACCTTGGCGTAATGGTTCCCGCCGAGAAAATAGTAGAAACCGTTCTGCAAGAGAAGGTCGACTTCGTGGCACTCAGCGGACTTATCACTCCATCGCTCGACGAAATGTGCCACACGGCAGAGGCAATGGCCAAGGCCGGCATAACAGTTCCTCTTTTTATAGGAGGCGCAACCACGAGTGAACTGCATACGGCTCTCAAGATTGCACCGCTTTATAAAGGACCGGTGTTTCACGTAAAGGACGCTTCGCAAAATCCCGTGCTCGCCTTGCAGTTGCAAAGCGCAGAAGCCGAAAAACTCATCCGTGACAACCGCATGCGCCAGCAGGAACTCGTGCGTCAACACGAATACCGCAAAACGGCCAAACAATTGCTGCAATGTCCCTGTTGCGGAGCAGCCCATCCTAACGGCACTGCTTTTCATCGACTCAAAATAGATTGGGAAAAGGAAAACCTCCCTCAACCTTCCTATCTTGGTTGCCGCTACATCCCCGACATTCCCATCGCACAAGTACGCCCCCTTATCAACTGGATTTATTTCTACAATCTTTGGCGCGTACGTAAAGGAACGCCCGAAGCCGAAGAGGTTCGCCACGAAGCGGAACGTTTGCTCGACGAACTTCAGCAGCGCCACCACATGCAAGGACAGGTGGCTTTCTACGAAGCTAACGGCACGGACCAAAGCATCATATTTCACAATGCCGACGGACAAGGCGCCGACCTTGAACTTCCCACACCGCGACAATCACATCCTGCTGAAAACGGTGCCCCATGTCTCTCGCTTTGCGACTTTGTGGCTCCCGAACCATTCAAAGACTATGTGGGTGCTTTTGCTCTTACCGTGTCGCCTTCTTTCATAGAAGAACTTGAAAAGGTAAAGGCCGAAGGCGACGACGTGCGCTCGCTGCTCATGCAGTCCGTCGGCGACCGATTGGCAGAAGCCACTGCAGAATGGCTCCACCGCGAAGTGCGCCGCAACCTTTGGGGATATTCTCCAGGAGAAGCACTCCCGCTTTCCGATTTGGCACGGGCTGCCTACCAAGGCATACGTCCAGCGGTAGGCTACCCCTCTTTGCCCGTGCAAAAACTCATCTTCCCCGTCGCTTCCTTGCTCAAGTTTGAACAAATGAACTTAAAACTGACCGAGTCGGGCGCAATGTATCCCCAAAGCTCTATATGTGGGCTTCTTTTAAGCAGTCCGCACGCCAAATATTTTGTTGTGACCACTTAACATCAGTAAAAAATGACACCTTCGCACCATCTTTTTATGTTCATGCGTGCAAGGTTCCGTTCCTAAAGTCATTATCTTTGCATCAGAAGGTTACATCTCAGCAATAAGTAGCCAAACAAAAAAGAACTACAATGAAAAAGTCACTCTTGTTATTGGCATTGGGTCTCTGCAGCATAGGGACTTATGCACAGGACGATGATGTCTATTTCGTTCCCTCAGCAAAAAACAAAGTGGAATCTAACGACATCTATACGTCAGGACATTCTTCATATGAACCTATTGAAAGCGACAACTCCGCCTACGAGTCAAGCAACTGGGCAGACCATCGCGGCAACGGCAAATGGGATGTTGACGCCTACAATCGTCGTGGCCCAAAATACAAAGGGGAGTGCTACACTGACACCACCGCACAAACAGCAGCAACTTCTTCACGCCAGTCGTACGACGAAGGTTACGACGACGGCTACGATGACGGTTACTTTACGTCCCGACTCGTTCGCTTCTGGTCACCCCGCATTGGCGTCTATGTGAGCAGTCCTTATTATTGGGATTACTATGACTACTGCTACGACCCGTTCTATTACGGCTACGGCTCACCTTGGAGCTGGGGCTGGAGCGGTTGGTACGGTTGGGGTAGCTGGTACGGTTGGCGCCCCTATTACAGCAACTGGTACGCTTGGGGCGGTTGGTACGACCCTTGGTGGGGCGGCTCTTGGGGTTGGCATCATCCGCATTTCGACGGTTGGCACCCACAGCCCAACCCACGCGGCTTCAACGGTGGCTATTTTGCGGGTAACGTAAACCGCAACGGCATTTCGCGAAGCTTCAGCACGGTTCGACCCAACTACGGTTCGGTTTCTCATCCCTCAAGAAACTTCGGTGGGGTAGACACGCGAAACAGCGGCATATCACGCTCCACATTCCAAAACGGCACACGTCCTTCCCGACAGTTCGGAAACTCACAAACTCCTTCGCGCCAGTTCAACACGAACCAAACGAACCGTTCTGTACAACGAACCACTCCCTCACGAACATTCAGCCAGCCTTCACAGTCTGCTCCCTCGCGTTCCTTCGGAACTCCCTCACGTAACGGAAGCTTCAGCGGAGGC
Source organism: bacterium (assembly GCA_963656685.1). Taxonomy (GTDB): domain Bacteria; phylum Bacteroidota; class Bacteroidia; order Bacteroidales; family Bacteroidaceae; genus Alloprevotella. Next base: position 66,406 of record CAVKJJ010000006.1, read on the forward strand.
GGAAATATGGGCGGCGGTGGCCGCAGCTTCGGCGGCGGTGGCGGAGGCGGTCGCAGCTTCGGCGGACGACGCTAAAGTGTAAGACATTTTCAACAAGGATTAACGCAACAACAATAAAGCTTGCAAACTGTAGGAACTTGCGAAAAAGCGGGTCCTCAAACATTATCCAATATGAAACGCAAATACATCGTAGCACTTGCAGCCCTTACGCTCAGCGCAACGGCTAGTGCACAAGACATATATAAAGCCGAAACGTTCTCTGGCTCCGACTTGAACGGAACAGCACGCTTCGTAGGTATGGGCGGCGCCATGAGCGCTCTTGGTGCCGACCTCTCCGTAATGGGACAGAACCCTGCCGGCATAGGACTCTACCGTCGTAGCGATGTGGCACTTACCGGAAGCGTAACACAGCAGCCCAACGCACAAGAATTCTCTGAATTGAATCCTGCACGCGCTTCATTCGACCAAGCCGGCTTCGTTTATGCCTGCAAAGTAGGCGGACAATCGTTGAAGTACCTCAACTTCGGCTTCAACTATCAGAAACGTCGCAATTTGAAGAACTACATTGGTTTGGACAACGTAGCGCTTTCTGACGGTATGTCGCAGTCGTGGCAAATGCTTGACCTCTCTTACGTCAACAATGCTTGGCTTGACCTTTCCACCGAGGCTGGTCGCCAATTGACTACTCCTCTTACCTGCGTGGGTTACGACACTCAACTGCTCTACCCGATAAAGGACACCAATGGTAAGATAACAGGTTACGATCCCGTCAATTCTCAGAGCTATAATTACCATCGTGCACAGTGGGGCGGCATTCAGCAATATGACTTCAACGTATCCTTCAACGTGAAGGACCGCTTCTATGGAGGAATTACGCTTGGTGTCTACAATGTAGATATACATTCAAATCTTCTCTATGGGGAAAGCATAATAGAAAAGAGTCTGTCGGACGACAAAGTAACGCTTCACGACTATTCTATGGTCAACAGCGAAAGTCTCACCGGTACAGGATTCGATCTTAAGTTCGGCTTCATCTTCCGCCCCTTGGAAGAGTCGCCTTTCCGTATTGGTTTCTCGTTCTCTACCCCGACCTTCTACGACCTTACGCAGAGTTCCTATCTATATATGCAAACTCCCTACGTTTGGACCGATAGCCAGACGGGAGAAGTTCATGAGCAATCCACCGGAAGTTATCCTGTACAAGACTACAACTACCGCATCTATACGCCTTGGCGCTTGAACATCAGCATGGGTACAACGGTAGGAAACTATCTCGCACTCGATGCCGAATACGAACTCAGTCGCTACAGCGGAGCTCAGGTGCGTTATCCCAATTACGACGCATGGGATGAATGGGGTTCTACTTCTTCTACAAAAGACAAAGCACTTAATCAAGAAATTGACTACTTCATGAAACCAGTAAGTACTTTCCGTGTTGGTGCTGAAGTACGTCTTGCGCCCAAAGTGTTTGGTCGCATTGGATACAACTACGTAAGCGCTCCTTTCAAGAAAGATGCTTATCTGAACCTCTTTACGGCAAGTCCCTCCTACAATTGTAGCACAAATACGGACTATGTGAATCTCGGTGCCATCAATCGCGTGACTGCAGGCGTGGGATATCATGGCAAGCATTTCTATGCCGATTTTGCCTACCAGTATCAGCGTCAGCAAGGCGATGTTTATGCATTCCATATACCCGAACAAAATTCCGAGATAAACCGTCTTCAAGGACAAAAGGTCGATTTGAACCGCAATAACTTCATGTTGACTTTGGGATATAAGTTCTAATTCGCTAATTTTGTGTGGGCTACACATAAGTAGTCCGCTTTGAAACCACCGAACCACACGTTTCGGCTGCGCCACAGAGCAAGTCGCCCTGCGACGCAGCCGAATCTTTTTCTCTCTGTCACATGAAAGTTTCAGCAAAAATAGGTCTGATGGCCCTTGTTGCCTTGTCGGCTTGCGCTGGTTCAAGGCAAACGCTAAACTTGGGCGGAGAATGGGACGTTATACAGATTGATACGATGCACATTACGCCCGAAAAAGACGTTACGCCGTTTCTCGGTTTCAATGCGGCCAATGGTGAAATGTATGGATTCACTGGATGTAATCGCTTGACCGGGAAAATGAACAAAAAGGACTGGGCTGAAGGCATTGTAGACTTTTCCCAAATGGGAAGTACACGTATGCTTTGTCACGACAATATTTATGAGTCGGCTATGCTTGAGGCGATGCAACGCGCAGCGAAGGCAAGCATCAGCAACGATACTCTTCGGTTGATGGAAGCTAACGGAAAACCCACATTAATACTAAAGAAACGATAATACCACAGATTATATGGCAACAGTAGACGACAAGAAAATCATCTTTTCGATGGTCGGACTTTCAAAGACCATCCGACAAAACAACAAGCAGGTTCTTAAAAACATTTACCTAAGCTTTTTCTACGGAGCAAAGATTGGCATCATCGGTCTCAACGGCGCCGGTAAGTCAACCTTGATGAAAATCATTGCCGGACTTGACAACGATTATCAAGGCGAAGTAGTGTTCTCACCTGGATATACAGTGGGATACTTGCCACAGGACCCTCATCTCGACAACGACAAGACCGTAAAGGAAATTGTACAAGAAGGCGTGCAGAACGTAGTGGACGCACTCGCAGAATATGAGGAAATCAACCAAAAGTTTGGTCTTCCTGAATATTACGAGAACGAGGATAAAATGAATGAGCTTTTTGCGCGTCAGGGCGAGCTTCAGGACGTGCTCGACGCTACAGACGCTTGGAATCTCGACTCGCGCTTGGATCGTGCCATGGCAGCTCTTCGCCTTCCGCCCGCAGACCAAAAGGCCGAATTCCTTTCGGGCGGTGAACGTCGCCGTGTGGCTCTTTGTCGTCTGCTTTTGCAGAAGCCCGACGTGCTTTTGCTTGACGAACCTACCAACCACCTTGACGCCGAGAGCATAGACTGGCTCGAACAGCACCTTAATCAGTACGAGGGAACGGTGATTGCTGTCACTCACGACCGTTATTTCCTTGACGACGTGGCAGGATGGATACTTGAACTTGACCGTGGTGAAGGCATTCCTTGGAAAGGCAACTATTCGTCTTGGCTTGATCAGAAGAGCAAACGAATGGCTCAAGAGGAGAAAGTGGCGAGCAAGCGTCGCAAAACGCTTGAACGCGAATTGGAATGGGTTCGTATGGCTCCCAAAGCTCGCCAAGCTAAAGGTAAGGCTCGTCTTAACTCTTACGACAAACTTCTCAATGAAGATCAAAAGGAGCGTGAGCAGAACTTGGAGATTTTCATCCCCAACGGCCCACGTTTGGGCAACAAGGTCATCGAGGCTCACCACGTGGCTAAGGCTTTCGGCGACAAGGTGCTTTATTCTGACCTCGACTTCACGCTGCCTCCTGCCGGCATCATAGGTGTTATCGGTCCAAACGGTGTGGGTAAGACCACGCTCTTTCGCTTGATAATGGGCCTCGATACTCCTGATAGCGGTACCTTTGAATGTGGCGAGACTGTAAAACTTTCTTACGTCGACCAGCAACATACGGATATTGATCCGGAGAAGAGCGTATACGAAGTTATTTCTGGTGGAAATGAACTCATGCGTATGGGCGGCCGCGATGTGAATGCACGTGCCTACCTCAGTCGTTTCAACTTTGCCGGTGCTGATCAGGAGAAAAAGTGCGGCGTGCTTTCCGGTGGTGAGCGCAACCGTTTGCAACTTGCTTTGGCCTTGAAGCAGGAAGGCAACGTGCTTTTGCTCGACGAACCGACCAACGACATTGACGTCAACACATTGCGGGCACTTGAAGAAGGTTTGGAACAGTTTGCGGGTTGTGCCGTCGTTATCAGCCACGACCGCTGGTTCCTTGATCGTATCTGCACACATATCCTTGCTTTTGAAGGCGACGGACAAGTGTTTTTCTTCGAAGGCTCTTATTCTGACTACGAAGTAAACAAAGCCAAGCGTTTGGGCATTGACGAGCCGAAACGTATACGATATCGTAAATTGGAGGCTTAGCGCCTAATATAAGAAAGGGAATATTCTTTCTATAGAAAGTCCGGTTTGGAATTCCACGATGGGCAATTGTACTGCAAATTTGCACAGTGGAACTTCCAAACCGGACTTTTTGTATTCGTTTTTCTCACTATATTGACAAAATGAAGTGAATTGGTGCGTTGGAATGCTTGCAATGTTATATATTTGCAAAATATCCTATCAAAAACTTACGACTATGACAGCAGCACTAAACGATTTTCTTTCGTCATGCAATGCCATTCTATGGGGTGTGCCAATGATTGTGGTATTGATTGGTACTCACGTATTCCTCACCATTCGTTTGCGTTTCCCACAGCGTCACATATTCAAGGCCATTCGCCTCAGTCTTTCACGCGACAAAGGTTCTACAGGCGATGTAAGTCAATTCTCCGCCTTAGCGACAAGTTTGGCAGGTACAATAGGTACAGGAAACATCATAGGTGTGGCTACAGCCGTAACAATGGGCGGCCCAGGCGCTGTGTTTTGGTGCTGGATGACGGGCTTCCTTGGCATATCTACGAAATATGCCGAAGGTTTGTTGGCAATAAAATACCGTACGAAGACAAAGGACGGCAAGATGCTTGGCGGACCTATGTATGCTTTAGAACGCGGACTCCATTGCAAATGGTTGGGCGTGGTCTTTGCGCTATGTACAGTGATGGCCTCGTTTTTTATAGGTAATATGATTCAGTGCAACTCTATTTCCATGGTGCTTTCAGAGGGCTACGACGTATCACCTTTTGCAACGGGTGTAACTATTGCATTGCTCACGTGTGCAGTTATCATCTTCGGAGTGAAAGGTATAGCGCGTGTGTGTGAGGGCTTGGTGCCGTTCATGGCAGTCTTCTACGTGGGTGGTTGCATTTGGTTGCTGGTTCACAATGGTGCCTTCGTATGGCCCGCAGTCAAGTTGATTCTTCATGACGCTTTCACGGCCCGAGCCGCAGGCGGCGGCTTTGTTGGTGCTTCAGTTATGCTTGCAGCACGTTATGGTATAGCACGCGGACTCTTTTCCAACGAATCGGGTTTGGGTTCCGCACCGATAGTTGCAGCAGCAGCGCAAACGCGCAATCCTGTGCGGCAGGCATTGGTGTCTTCCACATCTCCTTTTTGGGATACCGTAGTGATATGCGCTATTACGGGTATTGTGCTTGTAAGTTCTGTGATGGCAGATTCAAGCATAGATTCTACAGCTGGCGCCACGCTTACAAAGGTGGCTTTTGCCCAGATTCCTACAATAGGGCCTGCTTTGCTCACATTTGGAATTGTGACCTTTGCTTTTAGCACGATTCTCGGTTGGAGCTATTTGGGCGAAAAGGCGCTTGAATACCTTTTCGGCAAAAATGCGCGCTATGTCTATCGGGTTTTATGGATATCTGCTACATTCATTGGGTCGGTGACGGCGATTGACTTGGTGTGGAATTTAGGCGATTTCTTTAATGCGTTGATGGCCATCCCTAATATCATATCTTTGCTACTGCTTTCGGGCGTGGTGGTAAAGGAAACGCGCCATTATCTTTGGGAAAATCATTTGGATGAGGAGTAGAAACAGTGTAATTTCCTTTTTGTAATGTTGAATCTGGCCATTTTGGGCTTTAGCCTTTGGCCGTCTCGGTTGAAAATGCCAATTTAGCATCAGATAACTAAGATTTTGTAAGATTTGTTGCCATTAACCTTGGATATAGTCGTTCTGCTTTTTCCTGCAGCAGACATTCCTACTAACCATAAGCCTTGAAAGCTGAATTCCGATGCCCGCATATTACCACAAAAACGTAATTGAACATGCCCCTTTGCTGTTAGTCCCATTCAGCATGGGGTGTGGCATCGCCTTGTCGCGCTATTGCTTGACCAGCATAAATCCAGTGTGGCTGTTTGTCATTGCTTTCATTTTTGGCTTTGGGACACTAGTCGTTGATTACCTAGAACTTGATTGGAAGAAGGATTTTCAACTACGTGACTCTATAGGTTATAATATCAAAAGGCTGAAACTTCGTCTTTGTTTTATTGTGTTTGCACCACTATTCCTTGGTGCAGCACTTACACAGGCAGAGTTGAAACGCATTGTAGTGCATTGGACGCCGCAGTCGAGTGCGTATTTGTTGGAGGTGGACAATGTGAATAAGACATACGACGATGCTTTGCAAGTTGATGCTTCCGTGCTCAAAGGGGAAAATGTGGGGAAACGCATTCGTGTCTATTTGCAAGGCTTGTCAGGGCAGAAAGTGTATCCAGGTAATAGAATTGTGGTTCGTACACAAGTGAAGGAACCGCAGAATGCCGGAAATCCTTTAGAATTTGACTATGTGTCTTACTTGACGAACCACGGAATAAGTGGTACAGCTTATTGTCGTAAAGGTTCATGGAAAAGATTTGACTGTAGCGCGAACTGGTCGCTCAAAACGTCGCTTTTGGCTTTTAGGGAAAGGCTTTTGAAAAAATTTTCTTTCCATTTTGACGGAGAAAGCATGGCCGTGCTGGCGGCAATGACGTTGGGTAATAAAACATTTTTGGATAAATCAACTCGTCAGTTGTTTGCAGAAACCGGCAGTAGCCATATTCTTGCCCTTTCCGGTTTGCACATAGGTATCTTGTATTCCCTTTTCAGTTTGATAATCGTTCGTTTGTGTCGGCGGAAGATTCAAGTCATGTATGCATCGGTATTCTTTGTGGCTTGCCTTTGGGCTTTTGCTGTGATGTGCGGTATGTCGCCGTCATTGGTCCGCGCAACGTTTATGATGAGTGTGGTACAGTTGACGTCGTGCTTTCGTCGCGATTCTCACTGCATAAACAGTTTGGCTTTGGCAGCAATTGTAATGCTGGCTTATGATCCTCTTATGCTTTTTGACGTGAGTTTTCAGTTGTCTTTTGCCGCTGTGTTGAGTATTGCTCTTTATGTGGAGTACGTTAAGCCCGTTTGGTTTCCGGCTCTAACGAGAGATGACAAAAAGTATCCTTATTCAGACTATGGTTACCCGAACCGATTGTACAAATTCCGCATTTGGTTCTGCAAGCGTTACTACAAGAAGTTTGTCGTGTATCGCCGTGCTTTTTGTAATTTCACTTGCATTTCTTTGGCGGCGCAGATTGGTACGTTGCCCTTGGTCGTCTATTATTTCCATCTGATTTCGCCTTATGCACTTTTGGCCAATTATGTGGTCATCCCCATGTCTTATTTGATATTGGGCTTAGCTCTTTTGTTCTTTCTCGTTCCGTTCGCGCAGTCGGTTATTGCCACATGTCTTCAGTGTTCGCTTGATGCGCTCTTTTATGTGTTGAACTTCCTATCCTCATTGCCAGGGGCATCAATAGAGTGGTATGCCAATGCGTTTACGCTTTTCTGTGTAGTAGTAATTGTTGTTTGCTATCTGCGCTACGAATGGTATCCCCATCGTAGGCTTGCGTCATTCACGTTACGGATTGCACTTTTTCTGTCTCTTGCTTGCGAAGCCTTTGACTGGCGACCTATACGTGTTCCTTCGTGTGTTTGGGTGTATAACGAACCACGCGCCGCTGCCGTCCATTTTGTTTCTTCTGCACGGTCTTCTTATATAGTGAGTTCTTTGTCTGCCGATTCTACTTTGGAACGTCTTTCATACGTGTCGGAGAATTATTGGAAACGTACGCATATGATCGCTCCGCAGATTATTGATGAACGCTTCGCCAACAAGGAAATAATGCGTCTTGGTGGGCTCGTACAGTTCGGCAAAAACCGATGCTTATGGCTCAATTCTAATAAGGTGGTGCGGCGCTCAGGCAGGAAAGTTCCACTTGATGTGTTGATAGTAAGTCGAGGATGTTCTTTGTCTGCCCATCAGATGATGACTGCATATTCTCCCCGTTATGTGGTACTTGACTCAAGTCTACCCGCATACCGACGTGGCCTTTTGAACAAAGAATTCGCTGCGTTGCACTTGAAGGTCCATGAT